>DASUKB010000001.1:0-385993 GCA_036278915.1 Patescibacteria group bacterium
CTACCAATGCCACGTCTTGTACAGCATCCAATGCCTGGAGTGGAACCAAAGCTACATCGGGTTCCCAAAGCGTGTCTCCGGCATCTACTTCAACCTACACCCTAACCTGCACCGGCTCTGGCGGATCCGGCAATGCTTCTATTTCTGTGACGGTGAATGCGGTTGTCAACCAATTGCCTCAGGGTTCGTTTGACGAAATCAGGACTTCCGACGGCGTGGTTCGGGGCTGGACCGTGGATTTGGATAGTTCAACATCTGCCAACGATGTCCAGATATTTTTCAACGGTCCTGTGGGAACAGGGACAAGAGTTTTCTCCGGTCCAACCAGCATACTGCGCGCAGATGTCAATTCAAGTCTGGGCATCTCCGGCAATCATGGATTTGAGTTCACTATCCCAACCTCTTATCGAGACGGCAAATCCCATTCCGTCTACGTCTACGGCATAGATATCAACGACTCCACAAAGAGTACGTTGCTGACCGGCTCGCCCAAGTCGTTCACCTTATCTGCGTCCATTGCGGTGGTCGGCGATATCAACCAGGATCATATCGTTAATTCCATTGATTATTCTATTCTCAACACTCATTGGTTTACAGCAGACAGCGCGTCTGACTTAAACCACGATGGCATAGTCAATGCCATAGATTACTCTATCTTAAATAGCAACTGGTTCAAGACTTGGTAGTGGTTTTGTACTCGCTGAAATTTTTTGGTATAATTTGGCCAGTATAAAATTTAAGATTGAAACCGAATGGATACAACTTTACCTGAGACTGGCACGACATCTGGCAAACCAAGAAAGTTTTTGCGCAATTTTTTGATTTCCGTGGGAGTAATCGTGTTTTTGGTGGCGGCCGGAACGGCGGTGTATTTTTATATGCAATACACCAAACTCAATCATAATCCGAGCCAGCAAGCCTCAGCGGACACCCAGGAAACCATTGCCGCGGTAGGACGATTAATAGTTTTACCAGACAACGAACAGCCAACTGTCGCCACGGTCACAGATCCCTCTAAGCTTGGTAACCAAAGTTTTTTCGCCAATGCCAAGGTAGGAGATAAAGTTCTTTTGTACGCGCAGGCTCAAAAAGCCATTCTCTACGACCCGAGCATAGATAAAATTGTTGAAGTTGCCCCGATCGATCTTTCTGCCCAGAACGCGCCGAATGTATCGGGCACTACAGACGCCAGCCAATAATCTCTCGCGGATATTTGCTTAGCGGATTTTCTTTCTATATAATAGATTTGGATATAATTCATCTAAGAAATAAATAAGGAAAATTATGGACATCAGCAGTGCCAATCCAACCCCTCAGATGCCGACCGGCAAACCGAGCCACAAGCTCAAATGGAGCCTGATTACGCTTGCCGCCGTCTTGGTTATAATTATTGTTGTCTGGTTTGTTGTCGGTTCCAAAGGTTCTCTAGGTAAGGTATTAGGTGCGTCCACTTCGTCATCAGGTTATCAGGCCGTGTTTCTCACCAACGGCCAGGTTTATTTCGGTAAATTGTCCCAGGATGGCGACTGGGTAGATCTCACCGATATTTATTATTTGCAAGTGACGCAAAACCTGCAGGATGCTTCAGGCGGCGATACTGCCAACGCGACACCTTCGTCAACGGGTACGGCTGATCAAAGCCAAACCAACATCCAGCTGGTTAAGCTAGGCAGCGAACTTCATGGGCCCACAGACAGCATGCATATTGAACGCGATAAAGTTTTGTTCTGGGAAGATATGAAAGATGATTCCAAAGTTGTGGCCGCGATTAAGCAATACCAAAACAAGTAAGAAGTTAAAAGTAAAAAGTGAAAAGATAGAAATTGAAAACCAAACCTGGATTTTTTCCAGGTTTTTTGTTATAATTTGCATGTAAAATGAACCTAAAAGAAACAAAAAATACTTTAATTTTGTTGGCAATTGGAAGTTTGATTCTCTGGCAAACAAGTCTGGCAGCGGATTTTTCTTCGGCTGATTTCAGAGTGAGCAATCCAATAATTACCGCGGGAAGTGCTTCGTCATCGTCCACAAATTTCGGTTTGGGGCAATCGCTTGCGCAGACTGCTATAGGAAAATCAAGTTCCACGAATTTCCAATTATGGAGCGGCTTCCAATATTTTTTTCAGGCCAGTCCAAACACGCTATCTGCCACGGCTGGAGATGCAAAAGTTACTCTTAACTGGACGGTACCCCAAACTTTTTTGGGTATCCGGGTTTCATCGTATGAAGTGGGTTTGGGCACGGTTTCCGGATCATACACCTTCACGGACGTTGGCAATGTCACTACTTTTAATCAAACCGGTCTCACGAACGGTACGACTTATTTTTTTAAGATCAAGGCCAAAAGTGCCGGTGGTCTGATTTTGACTTTTTCCAACGAAGCTTCGGCCAAACCCGTTGCCTCGGGCGGAGGAGGTGGCGGTGGCGGGGGCGGAGGAGGTGGAGGTGGAATAAATCCGCCGCCGCCAAGTGGCACGGCAAAAATCGTGCTCTCAGGTCTTGCGTATCCTGGCCGGACCGTGACGATTCTTCGCGATGGCTCAGTGGCGGCCTCTACAACTGCCGACCCTGGCGCGCAGTTTAATGTATCGCTTGGGAATTTGGGGGCAGCCACTTACGTGATTGGAGTTTACACCACGGACGAAAATAACCGCAGGTCTCCGGTTTTGAGTTTTCCCGAAACGCTCACTGACGGCGTGACAGTCACTGTAAATAATTTGTTTTTGGCGCCGACGATTGGATTGAGCAATACCGAAATCAAAAAAGGAGACTCCTTGAGCATATTCGGGTTCACAGCGCCAAATTCAGACGTGACCCTGACCATACACTCCGCGGACCAGTTTGTGGAGCAGGTTAAATCCGCTGCCAACGGCGCCTACTTCAAGGCGTTCAATACCGCGGTATTAGAACTCGGGCAGCATGTGAGCTTGTCGCAATCGGCCACCGCGGCTCTGGTTTCGCCTCCCAGCGACCCCGCACAATTCACAGTCGGCGACCAGTCGGTGCCTACACCTGTAGAAAACTGCAAACGGTCAGACCTCAATTGTGACGGGTCGGTTAACATAACGGATTTTTCGATCCTGCTGTTTTATTGGAATCAATCCAACCCGGCCAATGCCCGTGCCGACATCAATAGCTCCGGAGTCGTGGACCTGACTGACTTTTCAATTATGCTTTATGATTGGACAGGATGATGAGAGTTAAAAGTAAAAAACTAAAAGTTAAAAGTTTAGTTACACCAGGCCAGTTGGCAGCGGTTCTTTTTGTAATTCCTTTTTTCCTTTTTACTTCTCACCAAGCGTCTGCTGCAACTCTTTATTCTCAAGCGGCCAATCAGGACGTGTATGAAGGTCAGACATTTGAAGTGGACTGGTTTTTGGACACCACTTCCCAGGATATCAATACGATCAGCCTGACTTTGAATTTTTCTTCCACAACTTTGCAAGTAGCAAATATTTCCACCGGCGGGTCGCTTATAAATCTTTGGATCGCGCAGCCTTCTGCTGACAACGACGCGGGGAAGATCACACTTACGGGTGGCATCAGCAACGGCATTGTCGGAAGCAAGGTTCCGATTCTACGGACGACCTTCCTTGCCAAATCTGCTGGGTCGGCGTTCATTCAGCTTGATCCTTCCTCAAAAATTTTGCTCAATGACGGCACAGGTAATGCCGCTCCGCTTTCATTTAATAACGAGACATTCAATATTTACCCGAAAGATTTCATACCAATTGACGTCTCATCGCCAAGCCATCCGGACCAAAATGCCTGGTACCAAAACCGCGACGTCAAAATTCAATTTACTCCCAAACCTCAGGTAAACTATAGTTTCATATTGACCTCCAATCCTGAAGTCGCGCCGGACAACGTAGCCACGTCGGTCCCGGCGGAAATAGATTACCCAAGCCAGCCGGATGGCGTGTATTATTTCAAATTGGATTCCCAAACAAGCAATAATGCATGGCAGGAAGGTGCCGTGTATCGCGTGCAGATAGATGCAACACCTCCTGAAGATTTTACTCCAACGATCGGGTCGGATCCGAATATTTTTGCAGGCAATAAATTCGTGAGTTTTTCCACAGTGGACAAAACTTCCGGAATATCGCATTATAATGTTAAGTTCGGATGGTTTAGGAAGCAAATTTCCACAGATAAACCATACGTTGAGATACCAAAATTCTTTTTCGGAAACGAAATTCATATTACCGCAATTGACAATTCGGGCAATTCTGCACAAGTTGCTATAAACTATAAAATTTTGCCAGCTTGGATTGAGTACGCAATCCTTGCTTTGGCAGTTCTGGTTCTAATTTGGCTGCTTTGGTTTTTGACCAAAAGAATTAAAGATAAAAATGAAAAATAAAAAACAAGAAAGTACGCAAGAAAAAGCAAGCAGACTAATTTTGAAAACAGGTCTAGTATTTATATTTTCTGTTTTCTGTTTAATGCTCACTGCTCATCACGCGTTCGCCGCGACAATGTCCGTATCCCCGTCAAGCGGCAGTTACACAGTAGGCCAGACGATTACAGTTAGCATTCGCGCCAACACTAGCGGCAGCGCGGCCAATACCGCGGAGGCAAATGTAACTTATTCAACAAACACTTTGGATCTGACCAAAGTCTCGCAGGGCTCCACGTTCTATTTGCCAGCCCCAGGTTCGCCGTCTAAGGGTGTCGGCACGGCTTATGTTGGCGGCGGCCTACCGACCCCGGGCTACAACGGTACAGCCGGTGTAGTTGGGACTTTGACATTTATTGCAAAAGCCCAAGGCAGCGCCTTCGTGAACATATCCAGCGGCAAAGTTTTACTCAATGACGGTCTGGGCACGGATGCTTTGACATCCACTTCCGGCGCCAAATTCACGATTGGTCCGCCCGCGGTCGGCGGGGTAGTAGTTTCGTCCGACACTGACCCGGACCCAACGCTTTGGTACAACGATGCCGACGTCAATCTTTCCTGGTCGCGTCCGGATGGCGCATACGGTTTCAGTTTTATATTGGACCAGACAGCCAACACGGTGCCGGACAATACTTTGGATACGACTGTTACTACGAGCAAAACCTATGACAGCCTTAAGGACGGCACATGGTATTTCCATATCAAAGCCCGCCGCCAGGACCAAACAACATTTGGACCGACTGTGACTTTCCAAATCAACATAGATACTATGGCGCCCCAGGCGTTTGACACGAAGCTTGTGGGAGAGGATCCTGCGACTCTCATAAACCAAACTCCCACTGTCTCGTTTACCTCAAGCGATTCCGGTTCAGGGTTGGACAGTTACGCTATATTTTTGGACGGGCATTTGTATCGGGAGAATGCGGTTTCGCCATTTACATTTGACCGGCTCCCGGGCGGCAGCCATGTCATACAGGTTTCAGCAAAGGATAAAGCAGGAAACGTCACACAATCCCAACTTCCGATAAGAGTGAAAAACGGGCCGGGAGTTTTATCGGTGCTTTATAAAAATGTAACTGTGCCCGTGTATTGGATTGTAATTTTCGTTTTTGGTTTATTGATTCTACTAGTATTTTTGATTCTAGCGCTTGTCCGGCGCCGGAGGGGGACATCGCCGGAACCTGAAATCAAACAAATTCAGGCTGACATTGACGAAAGTTTGGAAAACCTCAAAGCGGAGATTAGCCAGAAACTTCTTGGGCTTTCTGCCAAGTCGTCTGAAGAGTTGTTCGCCAAAGAAACAGCGGCTGCCAAAGAATTGCGCAGCGGCATTGTCAAAACTCGTAAAAAAATTGACGGTAAAATTTCCAGGATCAGAAAAAATTCTAGAAAATCCAAAAATGAGACGTCAACACCTGAATAAAAAATTGAGCAAAGTTTTTATTCTGACTGCAATCCTTGTCATTTCAGGCAGTTTTGCGTTTCTACGGCCAGAAGTGGCGCACGCCTCCTCCGCCATCATCTCGCTGAGTCCGACATCCGGAAGTTTCGTGGTCGATTCCACATTTGATGTCTCGGTGTTTTTGGACACCGCAGGTCAGTCAGTGAATGCAGTTGATTTGAATATCAAATTCCCTGCGGACAGGCTCCAATTGGTCTCGTCCTCAACCGGCAAATCGATTATCGGCATTTGGGCGACATTGCCCAAATTTAACAACCAGACCGGGGAAATTACCCTTACCGGCGGCATGCCAGACGGAATAACTGCAAGCCACGGCCTTATAACAACGTTGACGTTCCGGGCCAAGTCTGTGGGTTCGGCTGTGGTCAAAATCAGCGACAGTAAAGTTTTGGGTAATGACGGTTCCGGGACCGAGATTCCAGTCTCCTCAAGCGACAGTATTTACCAGATTATTTTGCCGCCGCCCGCGGGACCCGTTGTAGTCTCCGAAACTAACCCCGACCAAAATGCTTGGTCTAAATCGGATAACGTTTCTTTTTCTTGGAGCGGGGATGCAAATGTTACGGCGTATAGTTATATGTTGTCAAAAACCGCAGTGGACATACCTGATGATATTTCCGAAGGCGACAAAACCAGTGTTGTATATAGCCAGGTCGGTGATGGAAGATATTATTTTCATATCAAAGCTCTGCGCAATGGCGTCTGGGGCGGCACGACGCATTACGCGGTAAATCTGGATGCCACTCCTCCGGCCAAATTTCCCGTAGAAATTGTGCCGCACGACCGCACTTCCAATCGTCAGCCCGTGATCCAGTTTTCCACCACTGACGCGGCATCCGGAGTAGATCATTATGAAATCAAACTTATTGCCCTAGATCCTCAGGGTACAGCCCAGAACGCAGGCCAGCAGTCGTTTTCGGAGGCTTCAAGTCCGTTTGTGACAAGTGAACTGGCAAACGGCAAATACGACGTGGTCGTACGCGCATATGATCAGGCGGAGAATTTTACAGAAGAAACCGAACACATGGAGATCGTATCAGTGCTGTTTCGTAACATAGGAAGTTCCGGACTGCAGCTTCGCAACAACATGATTATAAGCTGGCCTGCAGTCTGGGGAGGCGCGGTTGTACTGATTTTAATTTTGCTGGGGATCGCCATTCTAATCTGGCGGCGCCATCATAAAGTCCATCACGAGCTTGTGGCGAAGCCGGTTCCGGATCACCTCCAGGATCAGCTGCAGGAATTGCAAAAGTATCGTGAACGGTATGGTAAAATCGTCGCTACAATTTTAGTGCTGTGTCTCGGTCTATTTATGGGATCAAATGTAAAAGCGACGGATGGCGACGCTGCTCTGCCGGCGCCTGTGATTTCCACGATCAATAAAAACATCACCAATGACGAGTTGTTTTATGCGGGCGGGTTTACCGGAATTCCCGGCGCGGAAGTAGTGCTGTTTTTGCAGAATAAACAAACCGGAGAAACACAGCAATTTAGTACCACATCCGATGACCAGGGTGAATGGTTCTACCGGCATGACACATTTTTGTCCCCCGGTGATTATATGCTCTGGGGGCAGACGAAATCGGGGGACAATGAAAGCCCGCCGTCGGCTCAGATTGAAATGACCGTAGAAAAAGGCGCGTTCCAGTTTGGCTCGAGCCGAATCAGCTTGCCTGTGCTGTATCTGATTATGATTATCACACTCCTGTTGATATTGGGGTTATTGTTGTCTTATATTTTTTATCATCTGCGCAGAATTCGGCAGAAACGAAAACTTATAGAAAAACAGGTTTTGGAAATGGAAGCTTCTATCCGCCGCGGTTTTGCCGTGCTCAATCGCGATATCCAATCGGAACTTGCCGCGCATAGAGCCCGTAAACGCAACTCAATCCAAGACCAAGAAAAAGAACAACAGCTTCTGCGTGACCTGGAGCAGGTTGAGCAGCATCTGTCCAAAGAAATTTGGGAGCTTGAAGAATCCTAATTTGAGAATAAAAAAGGGCTGAACGGCACCGAAGGTGCGTTCAGCCACAAAGGCTATTCAGCCGTCAGCTCATGGATTTTTTCCACAAATTGCTGCAAGCTCGGTTTGGGGAGATCGTGGCCGTACACAAGAACTTTTTTGTCATGGAGCTGGTTGACGAACTTCACGACGTTAGCCTGCTTGAACGGCCCGCAAACGATGCAATCGTAATCGTTGTCGCGGGTTTCTGCCTGGGCCAGTTTGAGGCTGTCGGCCTGATGCACGATGTGCGATTCATGTTTGAGGTAAAGGATCGCCGATTGCCAGAACGACAAATCATCGCTCGTGAACAAAATCTTCATCCTACGGAATGCCATTAGCCCTCCTTTGCGCCTGACAGTATATGTTACCGATTTTTGACGGAATTGTCAAACCTTTCGCATTAGAACTTTTGACAATTGAGTAAGTCATTGCCTGAATTATAATAAAATCTCCTCAAGGAGGAGATTTTTTATGTTGCCAAAAATTTATGGACATACATACTCCCAAACAATTAGTACTCATACGCCACGGGCAGTCGCTGCTGCAGGAAGCGCGGCCCGGCCGCTATTTTGAAACGCAAGAATCCAAACAGAAAATTAAGGGCTTGCCCGACCATCGTATTGAGTTGTCGCGCGAAGGCTTGCGCCAGGCCTTGTCCGCGGGCAAAAAATTACCGGAATTGTTTGGCGAGTTTGACGCAATTTACCATTCCGGATTTATGCGCGCCAAACAAACGGCGCAGGCGCTTATGGCAAGTACGGGTTCGGACAGCAGGCTTTTGGAAAATATTTTGCTCAATGAGCGCGATACCGGCTACACGCATGGCCTAACCGCGGCTGAAGTTGAAATACACTTTCCCTATTTGTCGAGCTACCATGAATCTGTTGGAGAGTTTTATTTCCGATTCCCAGGCGGGGAAAGCTTTGCCGATGTCTGCGAACGCGCGCGCGTCTGGCTCACACAAATTGCCGTAGCCTATGCCGGCAAAAATGTCTGCGCCGTTACGCATTGGGGGATGATCGTAGCCATCCGCTACAACCTAGAAAGCTGGGATGAGGACAAGTTTATGCGCCGCGTGGGGACAGAAGAGATAGGCAACTGCTCGGCTACTTTATTTACCTATGACGCGGATTATTATAAGCTTGTCTACCGCAATACAGAGGTACTGGCTCAATAATGCTGACATTCTCCACATTTTATGCCCAAATAAAGTGTTGACAGAGCCATAAAAATCCTCTATTATATGTACAGTCATTAAAAACCAAATTAAGGAGCAACTAAAAACACTCGGTTTTTGAGCAAATTTCTTTGATCCCTGTTGTTGTATGGGATATCGAGGAACACGAAAGGCTCGTGTTTTTTACTTGCTAAAGTGGTTTTGTGAAGTACCTTAACAATTGCATACCCAAGAATTATCAATTAGATAATCAGTCTCGCAAAGTGCGGGATCGACAACCAATTGCAGATAATTTATTGGGAATAAGACGCCGAACCTTTTGCCGTCAAGCTAAAGGGGAGGCAAAGACGTCAATTACTTTGATTCTAGATTCCCGTTTACGGGAACAAAGGTTTGCAATTTGACCTTTTAAAAAAATAAATTGCGCCAGTTTAATCTGATTTCAGATTACACTCACAAAATTATGACCTCACTCTTTTATTAAAGGGAAAGAGGTTAGCAAATACGGCTCTGCCGGATTTGCGATGTAGGAGAAAACCGCTAGGTTGTCTCCTACACATAATTCATTGAAGAGTTTGATCCTGGCTCAGGATGAACGCTGGCGGCGTGCCTAAGACATGCAAGTCGAGTGGGTTTAGACCCACGGCGAACGGGTGAGTAATACCTGGGAACTTTCTTCTAGTTGAGGATATCCTCCCGAAAGGGAGAGCAATACTCGATGTGCCCAGCCCTTTTCTTAGTTGTATAATGTTAATTATGTATTATGTATATATAATCAAACATGATCCTTCCGGAGATATCTATATTGGATTCTCGGACAATGTTGATGCGAGATTGACTGCTCATAACAATGGGCAAAATACCTCAACACGAAGATTGTCTGGCCAATGGATACTAACATACACAGAAGCTTATCGTTCAGAGCAAGATGCTCGTGAAAGAGAACGAAAGCTGAAACAGTACGGAAGCGCCAAACAGAGATTACTAAAAAGGATCTCAAGAAGTTTTGGAAACTGAGAAAAGGGCTGGGTAAAGCAGCAATGCGCTAGATGTGAGGCCCGGGCCCCATCAGCTAGTTGGTAGGGTAACGGCCTACCAAGGCTATGACGGGTAGCGGAAGCGAGAGCTTGATCCGCCACACTGGGACTGCGACACGGCCCAGACTCCTACGGGAGGCAGCAGTTTGGAATTTTGGACAATGGGCGAAAGCCTGATCCAGCGACGCCGCGTGCACGAAGAAGGCCTTCGGGTTGTAAAGTGCTTTTGCTTGGGAAAAATTTTTGATTGTACCAAGAGAATAAGAGGTTGCTAACTCTGTGCCAGCAGCAGCGGTAATACAGAGACCTCAAGCGTTATCCGGAATCATTGGGCGTAAAGCGTACCGATAGGTGGTTTTGCAAGTTTTGGGTAAAAGCCAGAAGCTCAACTTCTGCGTTTGCTCAAAATACTGCAATACTAGAGGGACAAAGAGGTTGCTGGAACGAACGGTGTAGTAGTGAAATGCGTTGATATCGTTCGGAACACCGAAAGCGAAGGCAGGCAACTGGGTGTCACCTGACACTGCTAGGACGAAAGCGTGGGGAGCGAATGGGATTAGATACCCCAGTAGTCCACGCTGTAAACGATGAGTGCTAGGAATGCGCGAGTATCGACCCTCGTGCGATCCGTAGCTAACGCGTTAAGCACTCCGCCTGGGGAGTACGGCCGCAAGGCTAAAACTCAAAGGAATTGACGGGGACCCGCACAAGCGGTGGAGCATGTGGTTTAATTCGACGGTAAGCGAGGAACCTTACCAAGGCTTGACATTCTTCTGCAAGCGCACGGAAACGTGTGACCTTCGAGGGTGAAGAACAGGTGCTGCACGGTTGTCGTCAGCTCGTGTCGTGAGATGTTCCCTTAAGTGGGAGAACGAGCGCAACCCCCATGTTATGTTGATTTTCATAACAGACTGCCGGCGTTTAAGCTGGAGGAAGGCGGGGATGACGTCAAATCAGCGTGGCTCTTACGCCTTGGGCGACACACGTGCTACAATGGATAGGAACAATGGGACGCAACACCGTAAGGTAGAGCAAATCCTCTCAAAAACTATCCTCAGTTCAGATTGAGGGCTGCAACTCGCCCTCATGAAGCTGGAATCGCTAGTAACCGCAAATCAGCCTCGTTGCGGTGAATACGTTCTCGGGTTTTGTACACACCGCCCGTCACACCATGGAAGTGGTAAGTACCCAATATTTGCGCAAGCGAACGAAGGTAAGTATCATGACTGGGGTGAAGTCGTAACAAGGCATCGGTAGCGGAAGCTGTCGATGGATCACCTCCTTTCTAAGGAGAATTCTGCAGAAACAGGAATCATTTCGATGAATCCTGCGGAGCAGTAATGATGGTCGATTCAGAATTGAAGCTCGCAAGAGCAGATATTCTGAACACATCAAGACTCTGACGTTTATGTGGTTTTCGAAAGAGAATCGCAATCTTATTCCCAATAAATTGTCTGGAACCTGAAGGGTTTCTTATGATGGAAAGCCTGGTGGCCTCACGGTCACAGGCTTTTTAAATTGGTACGTACCACGTACGTACCATGCCATTTTGCCATTTGGGCTCGCGACCTCGACAAAGTCGAGCGCCGGAGTTATGCTTGGGTTATGTGGACAGAAGTTCTAAAATTTGTGGGCAGTATTGTCGGAGGCAGTGCCGTTCTTATAACAGCATTCACTTACCTTTCCAAAAGGCTTATTGATCATCAGTTCACTAAAGAGATTGAAAAATTTAAAAGTGATCTTGTTATTGCTGCGAATAGAGATTCTACTACTTATAAAGAACTACACGCAAGACGAGCTGATGTCATTCACCAGCTTTATAAGAAAATAACTCGAACATATCGAGCGTATGAATCTTTAATTAACCCAATGCAATTTTTTAGTGAATTAAGCCCAGACGAAAAGAAAAAAATTGCCTCTGATGCATATAAAGACCTATTCCAATATTTTGATGAGAGACGCATATATTTTAAAGAGGAAATCGAGAATAAAATAGACCGTTTTACATCAGACATAATAAATATTAATAATGAATTTATTATGAAAGATTTCGTGTCCGTAACAAAAATTGAAAAATGGAATAAAGTCTGGATCAGATTAAAAGAAGAGACCCCAAAGATACAAAAAGAAATTAAAGACGAATTCAGATTAATCATGGGCATTAATTAATTGCACTTTTATTGCTCGCGGTATCGGTGGGGTCTGATATCTAGTTTGCGTATACGCATGCGTATACGCAAATAAAAAATCGGCGGCTCTATGGAGAGTCGCCGGTTTCGGTCCAAACAGTGTTATCGTGGGCTTCGAGAAGAAAAAACAATCCATCCTCAAAGCCGAGGGTCAGAATCTCCGCAGCTCTTCTGGCTTTCGCTTCCGCAAGTCCACTGCTGCACTTATGTTTGCGGGCAAGTTCTGCCACCAGTTCATCGGTTGGCAATCCGTCGAAGTCCTGACTATCCATGATTCCTCCTGATAGCAAGCTATCATTTAAATTTAAACAAATCAAGAGCCTGGGTTAGGCTCTTTTTTTGTCCCGACTACGCTAAAGCTTCGTCGGGCAGGCTTGACTTTTGCCGGAAAATGAACTAAAGTAATCTGTCACCTTGTGCGATGGCTTTTTTGTAGGAGGAGTTATGGAGGTTGTTCTATTCTTGGATACAGAGTACATCAAGGTCAATCCTATAAGTCTAGGCCTTGAGCTTCCAGCGTTTCCGGACAAGTTTGTTTACATCCTTCCCAACTTAGATCAGGTTGGTCTTGAGGTGGAGACTATCGAGTTCTATCCTCAGAAGAATTTGTACGTTGTCGACCTGCGCCTGGGGGTTGGATTCCAAAATCTTGCATCGGAAGAGATGGTCTTCGATTATCTCCAAAAGTCAGGGTGGAAGAACTGGGAAGACATCGATCCTTCCGAGGAGGAGTGAGGATGACGAGGATCAAGTTGACCGCAGCCCAACTCAGCAATTTAGACGCTGGGATTCTGAAGAAGTTTTTTGAAGCGTCAATGGAAGCTGTGCTAAGTGAACGCATGGCTGGTACCCACCAACGTGAAGGGCTCGAACTCAATTTTGAGGAGGCTGAGACTGCCTTGCGACGCCTGCAAGAAAGAAGGAAGCGCGCCGTGACGATTCAGCATCTGGTTAATGCTTTGCCCCGGAACGCTTGGGCCAAGGATTTGGCAGAGATTGCAAAAAAACACACGAGGCAGAAAAACAGGCCTTTCGAAATGCGTCTAGTCGAAAATGGCAAGTGAGGAGGAGTGAGATGGTATTAGCTAAGATTTTCCGGCATGGACTAGGCGGTGAGCGAATCCTGGATAGTACATACTTCGTGGCTTGCGAAGATCCTAATGAAGTGAAAGGGATCATGAGGAAGTCAGGGTGCGATCCAGACCGTGGGTGGCGCACCGGCTATCACTATAGCGCAGAGGTCTCGATGCATCAGCCTATAACTCTCAAGAGTTTCCAGAATATCTTTCAAGAGCAATCGCCTAAGAAGAAAGTTGTTGGAAAGCGAAAATAATTAGAGTGTTCGCGTTGGACGTTCAAATGTTCCGCGAACACCCGCCCGTACCGAATAGTTATCGCTTAATTGCGGTACATTCGGGCGGGTTTTTTCTTGAAAAAATTTAATTAATATGTTATAGTAGGCTAGTAAAATCAATCATTCAGAAATAAAATGATAAACAAATTTCAACGTTATAGTTTGCCCCTGACGGTTCTAGTTTTTGCTTTCGCTTATCTTTTGTTGGCGGCGCCGCACGCACACGCCGCAACCAATTATTATGCCTCACCGGCTGATCAAGGCTTGGGAGATTGTTCATCGGCCGGCAACGCTTGCGATTTGTTGCAAGCGCTGACCGCGGCATTTAATAACACGACTGATTCGACTGTAATGATGTCGGCCGGGACTTATGCCGGTTTTTTCAGTTTTGATACTTCCTTTGGCCATGTCTTCACCCTCACAGGAGCCGGAAATGATGTGACTATAATTGAGCCGACAGGAAGCACTGGCATGGAAATTGGGACGCTATCCACTATCAGCATTAATGATGTCGCATTTGATAATAATGCCGACGGTCGGGGACTGACGATTGATTCTGAAGGGAGTTTGACTGTAAACGACTGCGTGTTCTCCGGTAATGCCGGCGGCGGCCTTATTGACACTCACTTCGCGAATACCGGCAGCGTGAGCATCATCAACGACACATTTACCAATAACAGTTCCAGTGGCGATGGCGCGGCATTTTCCTTTACTGACAACGGTACGACTGCGGCTATGCCGATCACGGTCTGGGATACCGATTTCGAGAATAATACCTCGACCGGTGGTTCGGGAGGAGCCATCTCTATTGGTTCCAACTCGAATTCTTCACCCGTATTGATTAGAAGCAATAATTTCAGCGGCAATACCGCGGCCAATATCGGCGGCGCTGTTTATGCTTTCACTACCGGTACAAATTCTGGAATTACTTTAGGCGATGGAGGGTTGGGGCATGACAACACGATTACCGATAATACAGCCCACGTGGACGCCGGTGGATTTTATATAGATACTGATGGCGACGGCAGTCCTGTCACCATTGAAAATAACACTGTCGGTACGACAGGCCACGGCAATAGTTCCGGTGATTTCGGCGGCGGCGGTAAGGTTTTTGCTGGGTCTGGCCTCACCTTGATTGGCAATACCTTTACGGATAATACCGCGGGAGGCAATGCCGGCGGCTTGGGCGTACTAATTGACAGAGACGACGGCAATACTTCCGATAATTCTATCGCCAACAACACTTTTACAAACAACACCGCGCACTTTGATGGCGGTGGCCTAAATCTGAGCGTAAGTTATGCGGGTAATTTAACTGTCGACGCCAACACTTTTACAAACAACACCGCAACTACAGGAGAGGGCGGCGGCTTTCGGTTGCAGCAGTTTGCGTCTAGCTCGCAAGTGGTTGTGACCAACAATTTGCTCGTGAATAATACCTCCGGTACGGAGTCTGGAGGGTTTGATTACTACGATCAATCATCCGCGGGTTTAGACTTTATCAACAACACAGTTGCCGACAATATCGCCGGGAACAAAGTCGGTGGCGCGAATTTCGGAGTGGATAATATAACCGCCGATTTGAATATTTATAATAATATTTTTTGGGGAAACACCAGCAATTCCGCCCACGACGTGCATATAGATCATTTCAACTTTGATGTGACAAAGTTCTATAACAACGATTCATTTGATTTTTGCCTGCACGTTGAAGCTCTTGACGAAGACAGTTGCTTCGACTCAACCGGTATGGCACCAAATTTTAACGGTGATGCGGGTGTTAACGGAGTTTATGATCTAGGGAGGGGCAATATAAAGGATGACCCGGAATTCACAGATGCGGATAATGGCGACTACACGCTGACGGAATTCTCTCCGGCTTTGGATAGCGGGTTGGATACGGCTCCGAATTTGCCCGGGCACGATATTACCGGCAATGGCCGCATCCAACATACCCACGCAGATATGGGAGCGTATGAATTAATCATTCCGGCTCAAGATTTGGTTCCGTATGTTTTAACTGCCATAACTCCAATCCCGGATCATGTGGATGGTACGACTGCAACTTATACTTTTTCCGCTACCGGAACCGGAGAAGCGGAATATGTAGCTCAAACATGCGGCGGGAGTTCCCAAGCCAGCATGACGGAGATTACGGATCATCCGGAGGCCCAGCAATTTATTGTCACCAATTTAACACCCGGTCAGACTTATTCATGCAATTTTGAGGTTTTATCCATTGCTGGTTATTCCAACCAACTAGACGTGGGTCCGTTCACAGTAAATGATAACGGGGCTGTCCCCGTGCAATTTTTGATTGATCAAACAAGAGCCACAGCGCATCCGGACGGTACGCTCGTGCTGGATGGCCAGACAGTGTACCTCATCAAAGACGGCAAACGGTATGGCTTCCGTGATCCGAGCGAATACGAATCCTACGGATACAACTTTAGCCAAGTGGTGCCAGCTAACGATTCCGACATCAGATTGGGATTTGATCCTGCAAATATTATGAAAGCCATGCCCGGGACATTGGTGCTGGACAAGTCCGACGGCCGCACCGTATATATGATTGGAGAAAATTATACCAAGCGTGGGTTTGTCTCATCTGCAGTGTTTAAAGATTTGGGGTATACGTTTAAAAATCTGCCGACGATTGATTTGTCGGATTACCCGACCGGCCCTGCCGTTGACTCAGCAACAGATGCCCATCCGGAAGGGTCGCTCGTGTTGGACAGCAAAACTGTCTGGTGGATTTTGAATGGCGTAAAGCTTGGATTTGAAAGCATGACTGTGTTTAATACCTACGGATTTTCCCTGAATCGCGTGGTCAAAGCGGACAGCTCAGATTTGGAGCTGCCCACGGGCAATCTGATTCCGTTGCGCGACGGCACACTTGTGCTAGATGGCGGAAATTATTATATAATCTCCGATGGCGCCAAACGCCAGTTTGCTACACCTGCGGCTCTATCCAACTGGGGTTATAAAAGTGGCAACGCGGTAAATACAACGATATCATCTTATCTAGATGGCCAGCTGATTAATTAATTTTCTTCGAAAAAAAGAGCCGGTAACTCTGGATCTTTTTATTTTGCCTTAGGCAACCTTGACCTTCAGAGAAAAATATTATAAATTGGTATTTCTGGCAGTTGAAAACATTTAACAGGAGGAAAATACATGAGAAGGCCGTTGCTCAGTCCGCCGGGGTATGAGGCCGCTGCCGACGCTTGTGCCAGCAGAGAAGTCTGCGGGTTCAGGTGCGGGGCTTTCGATCTCCCTGTCATCATTGAATCATTGGTCCCGCGCGGCGGTTCCTACGAATTCAAAGGGAAAAGCCCGACCGGGTCCGGCACGCATTCGCGCGTCTTCGGGTATGTCAACCCAAGCACAGGCTCCGGTTGGATTGAAATTGAAGACAGAATCCCCCTTGCTTGTAACAGGAGGGGAGTTGAATGGAAGGACTGATCATTGGATAGGCCCATCTGAAATGTTACGCAATAGCAATACATTTCGGGTGGGTCTCTTTTTTCTATCTAAATTTGTAAGTCTTGCACAAAAAATCCTCCGGAATTTTGTAACTTTGCCTTTAGACATAAATTTTTTTTAGCATTATAGTATACAAAGGTGAATAATTAATTCCCAAATATTGGGAGAAGAGGAGGTTTTTTGAAGAAATTAATTTCTATGGTATCCACAGCCGGGCTTCTGGTGGCATCGTTTGCGTTTTTTGCCAATGTCGCGCCGGCCGCGGCGGATACGATAGTGGTCGTGACCCCGGCCAATACTCAGGGCTGGTCCACGGCGGACACCAATGCTGGTGGTACGGTCAATTTTATAACTGATACTAGTTCGCCTGCGCCGAGTGGCGCGCTTCAGTTGGCCACTGATACTACAACCACGGCCAAAGCCCAGTACGTGCACGAATCAAACGTGCCATTGGCGGATGTTTCGGGTTTAAGTTACTCCACCAAACAGAACGCGCCAGCAGGAATTGTTGCTGATCCTTCGTATCAGCTCATAACCTTTCTCAATGGTGGCACCTCGGGCTTTACGACTTTGGTGTTTGAGCCTTACCAAAATCCCGGCAATAATGGCAACCCAACCATTGTACCCGGTACCTGGCAGCAGTGGGACGTAAGCAATGGATTGTTTTGGTCCACTAGGACTGTGACCTGCAGCAACGGCACCATAGTGGGCACGCCCGGCGGTCCCTCCTCATATACTTTGGCCCAGATTGAATCCACGTGTCCCGACTCCGTAGTAGCCGCATTTGGCGTCAATATCGGTTCCAATAACCCCGCATACAATGTTGAGACGGATCTGGTGAGTTTCAACGGTACGACTTATAACTTTGAGGTGACGAATGCGCCGACAAGCAAGGACCAGTGCAAAGACGGCAACTGGCAGAACCTGACTGATTCGCAAGGTCAGAGCTTTAGAAACCAGGGTGACTGCGTGAGCTTCGTGGCTACAAACGGTCGAAACACCGCTTCGGGGAGATAATTTGTAAGATAAAAAGAGCCGGTCCTCGGCTCTTTTTTAGTCTGCTCTTGGCAATTCAGATATTATATGCTAAAATTCCTGTCTTGAACAAGGAGGAATTATGCGGCGAAAGTTTGTGGGAATCATGTGTTCTTGCCAGCATCGTCAGATGCTCCACAAGCTGGTGCACAAGACAAACGAGGATCCGTACTACGTCTGCACGAGCTGTGGTAAGCGCAAGGAAGTCAGGCCAGAACACAGCCTCTCGCACATTGAGCAACACTGAAAGCAGGGAAGATGGCATACAAGCTGGTGGTGATTGTGGCCGTGTGCTGGCTGACGTGGTTTATGGTGCGCACTGTCCTGGCCGGCCGGGTATTGGCGACCGTCTTCTACGATGAGGACAGGCTTGCACTCCACCGAGATAGCGCCCGTCTCTGCCTTTGGTTGACTTTTGGACTAGTTGCCCTGATAGAGTTCGGGGTGCGCTGGCACAGCAAAGCCAACTATGGATTGATGTTCGAGATCCACCTTTGCTTTGCTCTGCCATTTCTGGCTCTGCTTGTGGTACTCAACCGGTTTGCCACAGGTCTGAAGAGTGCAAACCACGGGCTCTTGGCTTACTTGTGTCTTGCAATGTTTGCGGGCATGCTCGTCACTGGCACAGTGCTGCTGTATCGTCTTTAGGCAGAAGCCTCAATTGAAAAAGCTACTTAAGAGAGAAATCCTTAAGTAGCTTTTTACTTTTGGCGTAAAAATTTTAACTCACTCCAATCATAATGCTAAATACTAATAACAAAATTAGTGAGAATCTATACATGCGTCTGGCCCAAAGCCCCGTGTCGGGAGTATTTAATCCGCGAAAAGCCATTGCCAGCCAATATAGTCCCAAAATTCCCACGACCGCCAAGTACCGCCAGCCGACAAATCTGAAGACATATAGCATGGACGCAGATACAAGATAAAGAACGATAAGCACGATTATAGAAAGTTTCGTGTAGCGGATGCCCTTCTCTGCCGGCAGTACGGGCACGTGCGCTGCTTGGTAATCGCGCAGCCGATATATTGCGATCGCATAAAAATGCGGCAATTGCCAAATGACCATTATTAAAAATAAAATCAAACCTTCCCACCCTATGCGGCCAGTGACTGCGGTAAACCCGGCCAATATAGAAACCGCGCCTGGCAAAGTGCCAATAGTGGCCGCATGCAAGGTGCGGACTTTGAGCGGCGTGTAAACCCCGACATAAAGCAGTATGCCGGATAAGACTACAAGCATAGTTAAAGTGTTGGTAAACCAAAACAGTATAGCCAGTCCGACTGCGGCCAAAATTACGGCAAAGATAACGGCGTTTCTGGTTCCGGTTTGGTTTAAAATTTGCCGCCGGTTTTGAGTGCGCGGCATAAGTTCGTCTATGCCGCGATCCAGTAAATTATTTAGAACACAGCCTGCAGCAATAGATAATGCTACTCCTGCCAGCATGGCCACAAAAAGTCCTGGATGAAAGACGTCTTTTGAAGCTAAGAAAAATGCGGCAATTGCCGTGAGGCTGTTGCCATAAATAATACCCGGTTTGGTGAGCCGATAGTAAGCCGAAAGCATTTAGAATCCTCCTTCCTGGCTTGTGATGTAGTCCTGAATTTGCTGGGGCGTCATATTGTAATTAAGATTGGCCATAATCCAAAGACTGCCGACGACGATAATCAAAATTAATCCTACCGTTGAGACAAACATTGCCAAGTTCCAGTGTGGACGTGGCTCTGACCCCACGTGCAGGAAAAATATCAGCTGCACCACAAGCTGCACCAAAGCCAGTGTCAGAATGGCGAAAATTAGTTTATTGCCGGCAAACGTCTGGTCCACTACCAGCTTGTATGCTAAGAGCGTTAAAAAGATAGACAGCAGCAAACCCAAGACATATTTAAATACGGTTTTTTGGTTCATCGGGCGGCTCCCATAAGGTAAACAATAGTAAAGATAAAGATCCAAACGATATCCAGGAAATGCCAGAACAGACCCAGCCGGACGAGTTTGCTTTTGATGCTCGCAGTTAAGCCTCGCACATGCATCATAACCATAGACACTGCAATCCAAAACAGGCCTACTGTAATATGCAAGCCGTGCGTGCCAACGAGCGTGAAGAACGCGGACAGAAATCCGCTGTTGCGAAAGCTTTGGCCGTCTGCCAAAAGATGCGAAAATTCGCGCAGCTCTAAGCCCAAGAAAGTCGCGCCAAGTAAGAATGTGATGCCAAACCAAAGATAGGCTTGCTTTTTGCTGCCGGCATTTGCGGCCAGAACTGCCAGGCCGCAGGTAAAACTGCTGGTAAGCAAAATCAAAGTTTCTGCCAGAGCTTGCGGCAATTTCAGAAGTTCGCCAGCGGTTGGGCCGCCGAATGTGTTGTTGCGAAGTACGGCGTACACCGCAAACAACACGGCAAACATCGTCAGGTCTGTCATAAGATAGACCCAGAAGCCGAAAATGACTCTGTCGTTATGTTCGTGTTCTACGGGTTGGATGTTGTTATCGGCCATAAGTTTAGTGTAATGTTTCTTTTTCTTCCAATTGTCGCAGTTCGGAAGCGGTAATAACGTACTCGGTGTCATCGTCGTACGCGCGGATAATGACGCAGATGATTGCACCGGCAAATCCCAAAATTCCAAGCCAGAGAATATGCCAGACAAACGCAAAGCCTAACAGAAATATAAATCCCGACAGATAAATTCCGAGCCCGGTGTTTTTGGACATCGTAATATCCTGGTAATTTTTCGGTTTGGTCAGGCCCTTCTGTTTCATATTCCAAAATGCATCGCGGCTCTCAACCGTCGGTATGACCGCGAAGTTATAATGCGGCGGCGGGGAGGATGTGGCCCATTCCAGAGTCCGGCCATTCCAAGGATCACCTGTTAGATCCCGATTTTCTTTGCGCTGTTTGAAGCTTACGAAAATCTGAAGGACTTGCAAGAGCGCGCCAATGCCAATGATGCAAATGCCAATGAGCGCTGTTATAAAGAGCGGTTGCCACCCGGTGCCGGCGTCATAATGATCCAGCCGGCGCGTGGCGCCCATTAGTCCAAGCAGATACAGCGGCGTGAATGCCGTAAAAAATCCGACCAGCCAGCACCAGAACGCGTATTTGCCGAGGCGTTCGTTGAGCCGGAAGCCTGTGACTTTGGGAAACCAGTAAGTGATGCCGGCAAATATGCCAAATAGCGCGCCGCCGATGACCATGGTATGGAAATGCGCCACCAAAAATAAAGTGTTGTGCAGTTGAAAATCCGCCGCGGGCGAAGCAAGTAAAAGTCCTGCGATGCCGCCAAACGTAAAGGTGCTTATGAATCCCAAAAACCAAAACATCGGAGTCTTGAAGATAATCCGGCCGCGGAACATAGTGAGAAGCCAGTTGAAAATTTGCACCGCAGTTGGGATGCCGATAATCATAGTCATGATGCCGAAGAAAGCGTTGACGTCGGCGCCGGCGCCCATGGTAAAAAAGTGGTGGAGCCAGACTACGAACGCGATACCGGTAATGCCAAAGGCCGCGGCTACCATTGAGTAGTATCCGAATAATTTTTTCTGCGAGAAAGTAGATACGACTTCCGAGTATATGCCGAAACCAGGGATAATAAGCACGTAGACTTCCGGATGTCCCCAAGTCCAAATGAGGTTGACGTACATCATCATATTGCCGCCAAATCCTGCGGTGAAAAAATGCATGCCGAAAAACCGGTCGAGCCAGAGCAGGGCAATAGTCGCGGCCAGAATCGGAAAGATAGCCACAACAAGCGACGAGCTAAGGAGTGCGGTCCAGGTAAACATCGGCATCCGGAAAAGCGTCATGCCAGGCGCGCGCATTTTGATGATGGTTACCAGAAAATTAATTCCGCCAAGCATGGTGCCCAGCCCGGAAATTTGCAGGCTCCATATCCAATAATCCACGCCCGTACCCGGATTGAACGCCAGTTCTGACAATGGCGGCAAGGCCAGCCAGCCCGTGGCCGCAAAGTCGCCGCCAATGACAAAAAATAAATTGATAAACACCGCGCCCGCCACATACAGCCAAAAGCCCAAAGAATTGAGAAATGGAAACGCCAGGTCGCGCGTGCCGATTTGCAGGGGCACTATGAAGTTGAGCAGGCCGAACAAAAATCCCATAGTCACGAAAAAAATCATAATGTCGCCGTGGGCCGTGAAAATCTGCTGGAAGTGGCTCGGGTCCAGGTAACCGTATGAAGCACCGGAAGATAAAGCCTGCTGGAGCCATATCATAACCGCATCCAGGGCGCCGCGGAAAAGCATAAGCGAAGCCATAATGATATACATAATCCCAATCCGTTTAGGATCAGTGGAGGTCAGCCACTCAGTCCAGAGCCATTTCCACCGTTTGGTGTAGGTGAGGAACAGCACGACGACTACGGACATAAGCAAAATAAAGCACGTCCCTCCTAAGGTGAACCATTGGTGGGGGAGCGCATCCGTCGTAAGATTTCCAATCAAAAAGTGTTGCATCTGATTTACATATGCATGCCCGGCATGTCGGCATCTTGTCCGGCTTCCGGGGCCATAAATTTCATAATCACTTCGTTGTAAAGGTTGGGTTCCACTGGCGCAAAGAAGGCTTGCGGATTATATTCGCTCGGCTTTGCCAGGTCGTTATACCCGGCTAAAGTCAGCTCAGAGGATGTTGCCTGCATCGAGTTTAGCCAGGAATTGAAATCATCTGAAGATACGGATTTGGCCGTAAACTTCATGCCCGCAAAACCTGCGCCATTGATTTCCGCGGCCGTGCCCGCGTATTCACCAGCGGAGTCGGCCATAAGGTTGAGCTGGGTGACCATACCCGGCATAGCGTACATTTGTCCTCCTAATTGTGGAATCCAAAACGAACTCATTGGTGCGTCTGCTGTTAACTGGAAATTCACGGGCGTATTTTGTGGAAATTCCACGAAGTTTACCGTAGCGATATTTTGTCCAGGGTAGATAAACAGCCACTTCCACTGCAGGGCCACGACTTGGATGGTCAAAGTTTTTGTGCCTGGGTCAATTTTTTTGTAAGGGTCCACGGCGTGGCTTGTGTTCCAGGTCAAAATTCCAAGCAATACAACAATAGCCGCTGGCAGGCCCCATCGAATGAATTCCCATTCCAGATTGTGGTCCCACTCCGGCTGGTAGTCTGCTTGTTCGTTTGTGGCCCGGTACTTGTAGGCGATTACAAATGTCGCTACCAAAAGCGGCACGGCCAAGGTCAGCATAAGCAGTACCGCCGTAAACATAGTACTGCGTTCTTGGTGCGCGATAATGCCTTGAGGATTGAGTAACTGGAAATTGTGCCCGCGCAAAAGGAGGCTGATCGTGATAATGGTTGCAGCAACTAGCAAAATCGGCAGAATAATTTTTAATTTTTTTGAAATTTGTTTCATTCGGAATTGCCTCAAATGCATTATATCACGCAAAAAAACAACGGAGAAGTCAAGTCTGGCTTTTCCGTGTTGTTCCTTGAATTTAAATTTGAAAAACCAGATACAGCGCGGTGAAGAACAGTCCTACGTCGCGGAAGGTTTCCAAGAAAATTCCTCGGCCAAAGCCGTTGAGGAAAATAATCGCCAAAAAATCCAAAGCCGTAAGTGCTGCAAACACGCGCGTCTTCCAGTTGGACAGCAATAGCAGCCCTAAGATAATTTCTCCGCCGCCGTGCAAATGAAGCGCGAGTTCTCGGCTAACCCCGAAATTTTCTACCCAGGCCGGAACAAACCCGACCCAGTCGTTGATGTGCACAAACGAGTCAATGCCGGCAAACAAGAGCGTGAACGCCAACCCGACTTGCAGCAGGTATTTGGTTTTCATAAGTTTTGTTTTTAATTTTGTTTTCGGAAATTATTCAGAAAACTGGAAACTGTTGAGCACATCATCCAATTTGGCCTGAACGTCTGCGCTGTCCACTTCCGTAACTGACCCTGCCGGGTAATTGCCGATGTTTGAAGTGTGGATGGTTTCGTCTATTTCAATGCAATTGTTGTTGTGCAATGTCCGGTAGACGTTGGATTCATAAATATTGCCGGCCCCCGCGCCGTTGGACTTGGTCATGTTGAATTGGGTGCCGTTGATGGTGACGGCGGTTTTGAATCCGTCGCCGCCTTCGGGCGGTGTGAGCGCCAGGCAGTCGGAAAGAGATTTGGCAAACTGGGTGCTGACTCCAAACGCGGCGTCCCCGAAGTTGGTGCCGGGGTATTGATCCTGTCCAATCTGTATTTGTACAACCTTGTCATCAAGATTGGGGTAGGTTGGCGTGACAAACTGCATTGAGTTGGGATAATCAAAACTGAACCCATAAGTGGAATTGCTGTAGGTTTGGGTGTTGCTGGCTGGCGGATTTTGGGTGTTGCCGGTTTGGTTTGGGTTATTTTGCGTGGCGGACTGGTTGCAAGCGGCGGCAATTAGAGCGACCACACCGGCAACAATGATAAGCTTTTTCATACGTTTTAGATTAATAATGTACATATATTATACGTCAAAACCGCATGCTTGCAACCGTTAAAATGGACAGATTGACAAAACCTGGCCAAAAGCTTAAGGTTTGTAGGTAATCTGGCATTAATTTTTCATTTTTATGTCCATTTTTGACCGTTTTGCAACCGATAAAAACCGCTGGTGGGCATTGGTGTTTTTGGCTGTTGGCCTGGCAATTGTCATCATCGACAACACTGTTTTGAACGTGGCAATTCCATACATACTCCGTGATCTGAGCGCATCGCTGGACGGGATCCAGTGGGTGGTGTCGGGATACGCGTTGATTATTGCAACTTTGCTGATTTTGGCCGGGCGCTTGGGCGATATTTTCGGCCGGCGGAAAATATTTGTGATTGGCATCGTCCTGTTTGCGGTGGGATCGTTTATCGCATCCATTGCCAAATCCATTGGCATTTTATTTTTAGGTGAGGCAATAATCGAAGCTATCGGCGCGGCCGGCATGCTGACCTCATCGTTGTCGCTTCTGGTCTCCGAATTTCAAGGCCGCGAACGTGCCATTGCTTTCGGCGTCTGGGGTTCGGTAGCGGGCGCGTCCGCCACAGTCGGACCGCTTCTGGGCGGATATTTTACGACCTACCATTCTTGGCGATGGTCCTTGCGCATCAACGTTGTAGTGGCTGTTATTGCAATCTTAGGCTCGGTGTTTATAAAAGAGTCCAAGGGCGAAGCATCCCGCGGCCGGTTTGACGTGCTTGGGACCGTACTTTCAGGGCTGGGATTGTTCAGCTTGGTCTTTGGGTTTATAGAAGCGCAAAAATATGGCTGGTGGAATGCCTTGCAAGTATTTAAACTCGGGTCATGGTCGCTGTCATTTGGAACTTTGTCGATCGTGCCCGTGGCATTTGCGGTTTCCTTATGTTTGCTGGCGTGGTTCGTTTTTCATGAAATCAGGATTGAACGCCAAGGAGGCTCGCCGCTTTTGCGCATGAGCATGTTCCATAATAAATCCTTCAGTTTCGGTCTTGTGACATTGCTGATTATCGCGCTCGGCCAGTTTGGCGTGTTCTTTATCTTGCCGATATTCTTGCAAAATGTTTTGGGCCTGACGGCTCTGGGCACAGGCGTCGTGTTTTTATCAAGTTCCTTAACTGTCATGATAGTAGGGCCTTTGTCGGGTTTTTTGGCTGCTAAATTCGGCATTAAATCTGTGATCACGGTAGGGATGATCGCATCTGTAATTGGCACGTTCTGGCTGGCGTTGTCCATAAACCCTAACGCGACTGGTTGGTCACTTGCGCCCGCATTTATAATGTTTGGCATTGGCGTGGGCGCGACTGCCGCCCAGTTGACTAACCTCGTGCTGTCATCAGTGCGCGTCAGCCTAGCCGGAGAGGCATCCGCTATAAACAATACCATTCGGCAGGTGGGCACAAGCATCGGCATTGCAATTCTGGGTACAGTGCTAGCTTCCATGATTGGCTCAAATCTTGGACAGAATATCAACTCTGATCGAGTTATTCCGGATGACCAAAAATCACAAATTATCTCAAGCATTTCCAGCAATTCCGTGGAAAGTGGTGAGTCCGAAGCCGTCCAAAAATACGGCGGCGATTTATTGGTGGGTTTGGCTGTCAAAAACGACGTCAATGCCGCGCTCACGCAATCGGCAAAAGACGCGCTCAACACCGCCGGCGTGTTTGTGCTTCTGGGCACAATTTGTTCATTCTTTATACCCACATCTATCACAAATCACGAAGAAAATTAGTCATTTGCTCCTGAATCTGCTATAATTATTCGGTCATTAAAAAAAACTTATGGAAAAAAACACCAAAGACAAAGAAGCTGTGTATTGTTCTTGCGACAACTGTCGGCCTGGCTACTCCATGCACCGCCATTTTTGGTTGCGGTGGCTGCTTGGCCTCATCATTATCGGCATGGTGTTTGCGGTCGGATTTAAGATCGGGGAGTTCAAGGGCTATTTTGATACAACTTTTGGCCAACCGTCCCCGGTGCGCGGTAATTTTTATCGCGTTTATCAGCCTATGGTCACAACACCTACGCCGGCACCGACGGATGACAGCAGTTCTAGAGCTGCTCAATAAAACAACATGAGACAGCGCGGGTTTACTCTGATTGAATTATTAGTGGTGATTGCCATCATCGGCATTTTGGCCGCGGTTGTTTTGATCAATGTCAGCGCCGGCCGAGTGAAGTCGCGCGATGCGCGCAGGCTCAGCGACATGCATGACATCCAGACTGCTTTGGAAATCTATAACAACGATTGTAATCAGTACCCGGCAACTTGGAGCTTGGACGAGAGTTCCGGGTGTCCTGACGGTACAACTCTAAGCAGCTTTTTACCAGTCTTGCCTAAAGACCCCACGGATCCGCAATATACATACAATTATACCTACGATTCTGATAATCAAACTTACACTATGACTTTCACTTTGGAAGACACGGCGGCTGGATTGCCCGCGGGATCTCATACACTGACTCCGAACAGCATCCAATAATTTTACGGCTTTGTTGGAAGCCATGGTTTGTGTTATAATGTCTGCATGATTGATAAGTCCTTGAAACAAAAATTGCTCCAGCTCAATCCGCTGGCTATTTTTTATTATTTTTGCGCGACTATCGTGGTCGTGCGCGGCGTTATTTTTCTGTCTTTGTTTTGGAACCACACACCTGCTATATTTGTGCGTGGCTGGCATATCCACCATTTTATTTTCGGCTTCTTATTTTTACTCCTGGCGCTAGATGAAACCGGCAAGGCTAAATTTCCGAGATTTTTGCTGGAGATTTTTTACGGCATCGGATTTGGACTCATCTTTGATGAATTTGCATACTGGACATTCGGCCGGTTCGATTATTGGAGTATCCATAATTTTTACGCCATGGTCGCGTTGTCTATTGCCGCTGGGATTCTTACAGCCATAGACCAACAGACCTACCATTTCAATGTTCATCGGAAGAAAACTCGACCTGCAAAATTTTCGTTCAAGCGGCATTTCTGCATCCCATGCCTGTCATTTATGGGGCTGTTGAGCATTTTCTTTCTGATTAGATGATTGCCACCATAGTTAGCATCGTTTTGCTGGCTGCCTGCATTGGTATGATTTGGTATATAATGCAGGGGCCTTTTTTTGTGCCCACCCTCGCCCTTACCGTGGCGCAGATGGTGGAATTATCAGGTATCAAGCCCGGACAAAAATTTGCCGATTTGGGATCCGGTGATGGACGGGTGGTGGTGGCATTTGCGCGCGCCGGAGCGCAAGCGACGGGCTTTGAAATCAACCCTTTGCTGGTTTGGTACTCGCGTTGGAAAATCCGCAGGTTTAAACTATCCAACGCGCAGATTTTGACGTCTAATTTTTGGCATAAAAATTTAGGGGAATATGACTGTCTAACTGTGTTTGGGATAGACCACATTATGCCAAGCTTGGGCAAAAAACTTGTTGCCGAACTTGGACCTCAGGCGATAGTGATTTCAAACGCATTTCGGATTCCGGGGCTTACGCAAATCGGACAGAAAGGCAGTTTGATTATTTATAAAAAATAATTACTTGCGCTGCTGGTATTTTAATAAAATTGTGATAACATAAGGACTTGGTTTGAACCCGGGGGTGTTAAATGAGTCGTCGTGCAAAGATCCGTCGTAGAATCAGGAGGAGCACAAGCTCAACCACGAGACAAATTGGTCCATATCTGCCCGTGCGCGATTCTCTGTCTCAAAGGTTTCGAGCCGTTAGGTTCGCAGGAGTACTGACGCTCGGATTCTTTCGGAGGTTCGTACCTGGATACCTGGCTTACCCCAAGTCAATTTCCAGAGCTACGGTTCTGAACCTGCTTTCTGGCACAAATTGGTCAGAGACAAAGATCCGCCGAAGCTTCGGTAGGATTTGGGCTGAGGACAAGCCCAAAGACTACCTGCGCGGGTTGGGCAGGCTGCAGCGCGAAAGCTGGGAATACAACAAAGGAGGGGACACACAATAGGAGGTGGAAATTTTACGAAGGTGGGCCTAACGGTTCACCTTCATTTCTTTACAAAACGCGTCTTTTCTGCTAAATTATGTGGGCAAATCTAATTTATCATCCGATGAAGGGCGACTAGCTCAGGTGGTTAGAGCGCGTCACTGATAATGACGAGGTCGATGGTTCGAGTCCATCGTCGCCCACCATTGGCGGATAAATATTTTAAAACCAAAACATGAGATTTATTTGGGGCCTCGTTTGGATAGCCATCGGCGTCGGCGTTATAAAATACAGTTTTCAAATTACGAATTTTTTCGGACATGTGCCTTGGGCCGAACAGCATATCGGCGGCGGCGGCACTTACACAATGTATAAAATTGCCGGGATCGTAATTATAATATTCGCGTTTTTGTATATGTTCGGCAATACTGGATTTTTAACTGGCCGTCTGGCACCTCTTTTTGGCGGAGGCTAATGTTTTCTACGTGAATTAAAACGCCAGCGCGGTTTGATTTTGTGAGGAGCGGTATGTTCGGGGAGGGCCGTTAGCATAGTGGTAGTGCAGTCGGTTTGCATCCGACAGGCGCGAGTCCGATTCTCGCACGGTCCACCAAAGAAGACTTTTTCAAGAGTTTGGAAAGGTCTTTTTTGTTTGTTTATGTTCTAATTTGACAAAGCATTTCATTTCTGACATACTTGGGGAGAAGTTGGTCTTTGAACCTCCATCAAAATTCAGAAACAAACTATAGATAACCTTTGTCTCACCAATCATCCCCGGCCCTTCTTTGTCGAGGGAGAAGGGAGTCCTAAAAGGTAGGGAACCAAATGTTATTTGCCAAACAAAAAAACCAACTCGGCATAGATATTGGCACGTCCAATATCAAATTGGTGGAACTTAAACCAACGGAACAAGGGTTTGTTTTAAATACATATGGAATAGCCAATGTCTCCTATAGTTTGGCGGGCAAAGACAGCGCATCGGCTATTACGCAGGCCGCGACAGTACTTAAGGAGCTTATGAAGCGTTCGGGCACGACCACTACCAAAGCGGTCGCAAGTCTTCCCAACAATGTGGTGTTTACATCCGTTATTGAATTGCCCAAAATTCCGGAAAACGAGATGAAGAAAGCCATAGAGTTTGAGGCCAAAAAATATGTGCCTCTGCCTTTGGAAGAGGTTGCTCTTTCCTGGAGTATAGTCGGGGACAAAAATGCCGTCATTAAGGAGACGGGGATGAGGGCTTCCGAAGACAAGCAAAAGATCCTTTTGACTGCAGTACCAACTGTGGTCATAGACAATTACATAAAGATGTTCCATCTGGCCGGGGTTACGCCGCAGGCACTAGAAATCGAAGCACTGGCTCTAATCCGATCCGTAGTTGGTGAAGATGTCAAATCCATTTTGCTTATAGATATCGGAGCTAAAAGCACAAGCATCAATTTGGTGGACAACAACTATCTTCGGTTATCCAAATCGTTGAGTGTCGGCGGAGATACTATTACCAATAGTTTGTCCCAGAGCCTGTCTGTCAACTTTGCCCGAGCCGAACAATTTAAAAAAGACTTTGGCATGACAGAAGAAGGTTCTCAGATTCCGCACGTTATCCGGCCGGTGCTTGATTTAATCAAGAACGAAGCAAGCCAGCTCATAAATTTATTTGAAAGCCGGGGTAATGTTCTGGGAAGAGTCGTTTTTTCCGGAGCTGGTTCCAGACTTCCAGGCCTACCGGAATATTTCGCTGGTTTGGGCAAACCAGTATCGCTGGCCAATCCTTGGACTCGGGTTGTTTATCCGCAAGATTTAAAGCCGGTTATAAATCCCTTGGGCATTAATCTAGCCGTGGCAATAGGTCTTGCAATGCGACCAAACTAAACTTTCATAAAACCAAATGCAAGAAATTAATTTACTTCAAAACAAAATCAAGGACCGGACGCTCCAGTACGAACGTTCTAACCGGATTGTTTTGGTTATATTTACCCTCATAGTTCTGGCAGAGCTTGCCTCAGTCGGTGGTTTGTTGCTTTTGACCAAAAGTACCAATAGTAAATCAGCTGATGTCGCAGCTAAATCGGCAGACATCCAGAATTCCATGGACTCAAGCCAGAGCGATTTGACTACGGCCAAAGGTGTGCAAGCCCAACTTAAAAATGTTAGTGCTATTTTGACTAACCGGCTGTACTGGACTTCGTTTTTTGATCAGATCTCAAGCTTTATCCCAACTAATGTTCAATTAAACAACATCAGCGGCGAAAACCAGGATAATCAATTTCAACTCCAGGGCACGGCTCCCAGCTATTCAGATGTCGGCCGGATAATTTTGGCTTTCAGTACTTCGGATAAATTTCATGATGTGAAACTGACAACGCTTGCCCCGTCCGGCGGAACGACTGCGGGTTTTGATTTTGGTTTAAGCTTTACCGTGGATAATTCAATATTTAAGAAATAGTATGAGCTTCTCCGCAAAAAGTATCACTTCATTGATCCTGGTCGTAGGCGCAGTTGTGTTGGGCTATTTTGTGGTATTACCGCGTTGGAATGCTTACAGCGCTGCTAAGCAGGTTTTGGCCACCAACCAAGAACACGAAACGCAGTTGGAACAAAGCCAAACCCAACTGGATGCATTTCTGGCCGAATATAAAGCCCACACCGCAGATGCACAAACTTTGAATCAGGCTCTGCCGTTGTCCCGGCCCCAAATTTATGACGTGCTCAACAGTTTGGACGTCCTTACAGCTCAAAGCGGTCTGGCTTTGGGTGCAACTGGTTTCCAGGATACACCACAAAGCGACACGTTGAATGCCGCGTCCGATTCCATACAGCCTATAGATATGACACTATCCGTATCGGGTGACTATAACGGCTTCAAAAATTTTATAAGTCTCTTGGAAACTAACCTCCGATTGATTGACGTCAATTCGGTGTCTATTCATTCAGGAACAGCGGCCAACGTTTTAGATTTTACTATCTCTTTAAGGACCTATTACCAACAATAATTTTATGCCAGCCAATAGAAACAAATTATATATCACAATTATCGTCATCTGCCTGTTGGCCACAGGCTTGGTGTTGTATTTTGGATTTTTCAAAAGTTCTGGAGGCAATGGACCAATTCCTGAGTCGCACCCTGTAAGTACTGACGTTACTACGACCCCTGACACTACTATCACCACCGGTTCTTTAGATGTGGTCAATCTTGGCGCGCCAGCGGTTTTTCCGCAAGACACGACTTTTGACTGGAAATTGGTGGATTCCGATGCATTTCAGACGCTGAAACCTCTGCCGCCGCTTTCGCAAGGACCGTTGGGGCGAGACAATCCATTTACGAACCCCTAAACTATGGCTCAAACAGGTACTGTGACAAAAGCTCCTCCGGTAGTCAGCTTTGAGAACTTCTTGGTGGAAAAGAAGTTTTTAAGTGCGGAGGCTTTGGCTAAGGCCCAGACCGAATCCACGACAGCCCACCGCAACCTGTTTGATTATCTGGTTTCAGAAAAATATATCGCTGAGGAAGATTTAACCCAGGCTCGGGGTTTGTTTTTTAACCTGCCCTACGTGGATTTGCGCAATAAGACCATCAAGAAAGAAGTAGTTGCAGCGGTTTCACGCGATACTTTGGCGAATTACAAATTTATTCCGTTTGACCTCACTGGTAATGTTCTCAAAGTTGCGGTTACGGATCCCACAAACCTCTCAGCGCTGTCCGCGCTGGAATTTTTGTCCCAGAAGGACAATCTTAAGATAGAGACTTACATTACCTCGTTTGCCAGTTTCCTGTCGGCTTCGCGCAAATCCGGCAATCTAACGACCGAAGTTTCCCAGGCACTACGAGAAGTTGCGAAAAAAGAACAGGAATTCCAGGATAAAAAAGTCGTCCGGACGGAGAAACCGCTGGAGCAGTCAATTGTCGACGAGGCTCCGATTTCCAAAATCGTGGATGTGGTTCTGCGGCATGCCATTGAGGGCCGCGCCTCTGACATTCATATTGAACCAACTGAAGACGACCTGCGCGTCCGATACCGTATTGACGGCGTGCTGCATTCTTCTTTGATCCTTCCCAAAAGCGTGCATTCGGCCATAGTCTCGCGCGTAAAGATTTTGTCTAATCTCAAAATTGACGAGCAGCGCCTGCCGCAGGACGGCCGGTTCCATATCAATTTGGATGGCAAGCCGATTGATTTCCGCGTCTCAACGTTTCCAACGGTCATCGGTGAAAAAGTCGTGTTGCGTATTTTGGATAAGTCCACGGGTGCTCCTACTCTTGAGGAGCTTGGAATTTTTGGCAAGCATCTGGAAATGGTTTTGGATTCAATAAAAAAACCACACGGTATGTTCCTTATGACCGGTCCTACCGGATCCGGCAAATCCACAACGTTGTATTCAATTTTATCCATGCTCAACCAACCCGGAGTAAATATAGTCACATTGGAGGATCCAGTGGAATATTTCATGGACGGGGTCAACCAGGCGCAGGTCCGGCCGGAAATTGGCCTGACATTTGCCTCGGGACTCCGATCCATTTTACGCCAAGATCCAAACATCATTATGGTCGGCGAGGTCCGGGATCGCGAGACAGCAGAACTGGCAGTCAACTCCGCGCTCACCGGCCACTTGGTATTTTCTACCCTCCATACAAACAGCGCGGCTGGGGCTATCCCGCGACTTATGGATATGGGCATTGAACCTTTCCTGCTGACCGCATCGTTGAACCTGGTTGCGGCCCAGCGTTTGGTCCGTAAAATCTGCGACAAATGCATTACCGAAACCAAGCCTACTGCTGGCATTGCCGAAATTATCAAAAAGGAGTTAGCTGGTGTGAAAGCGGAAGATTTGAAGGGGATTGATGTTAACCAGACCAAAGTCTTTGTGGGGCGAGGATGTCCCGTGTGCGGCAACACTGGTTACCGGGGCCGGATCGGAATTTATGAATTTATCAAAGTCACGCCAAAAATTCAGGAGCTTATCGAATCCCGGGTTTCTGCTTCAAAAATTTCACAGGTCGCCCTGGAGGAAGAGGGGATGATTACGATGCGTCAGGATGGCGTAATTAAGGCGTTGAGAGGTCTAACCACAGTTGAGGAAGTGGTGCGGGTCACGAAAGAATAACTTTATGAGGAAACTTTTATTTATAAATCCGGACCCAACACTTGCGGCAATTTACAAGAGATCACTGCTGCAGCATTTTGACGTGGAGGAGACCGAAAGCGGTTTGGAAGGGTTGCGTCTAGCCAAGCTTTCACATCCTGAAATTATAGTAAGTGAATATGTTCTGCCGGATATTGCGGTCTCGTCATTACTGCAGCAGCTGCGCCGTAATCCCAGGCATATCTCAACGCCGGTGATAATTTTAAGCAGACGGGCTCCAACAGTGGATGCTTTGAATTGGGGGGCGCAGGCTTGGCACCGAACGGCGGAGACTGGGCCGGAACTATTTGCCGAATCGTGTTTGAAATTTTTATGAGTGAAAACATATGTCGGGTAGTAGAAATTTGATATTTGTTCGCGTAACGAACAAATCAAGAATGCAATTAATTCAACTCACCCGCTGATTGTTAAAATAGGTATTTAAACTTTCCAAATTGGTCTTAAATCAAATTTTCACTACCCATATGTATAAATCTACGGAACTTGAAATCAACAAATTGTTGGCAATTGTCTTGCAGAAAAATGCATCAGACCTGCACTTAGTGGCAGGCAAGCCGCCGACGATCCGCATAGACAGTCGTCTGACAGAGCTGAAGGAGTACGACGTGCTCTCAGGCGCTGCAATTGCCGCCATTGTGGAAGTGCTTTTGGGCGATGATGTGCGCCGCAAACAGTTCAAGGAAAACTTGGAACTGGATTTTTCTTATGCATACAAAGATAACGTCCGGTTCCGAGTCAACGTTTATATGCAGAAGGGTTACGTCGCGGCTGCGCTCCGGCTTATTGCCAGCAGTATCCAAACCGTGGAGGAACTCAACCTTCCCGAACAGTTGCTGAAGTTTACAGATTACAAACAGGGTTTAGTGCTGGTGGTCGGACCGACTGGGCACGGCAAATCCACAACTTTAGCCGCGCTCATAGACCGAATCAACCACTCGCGCGAAGAAAATATTTTGACCATAGAAGATCCAATAGAATACGTTTACATTGCCGACAAATCACTCATTAACCAACGCGAAGTCGGGCAGGACACGAAAAGTTTTGGCCGTGCTCTACGTTCGGCTCTGCGCGAAGATCCTAATGTTATTTTGGTCGGTGAAATGCGCGATTATGAATCAATCGCCACCACCATCACCTTGGCCGAAACTGGGCATCTCGTATTTGCCACTCTTCATACGAATGACGCAGCACAGACGATCGACCGTATAATTGACGTTTTCCCCGCCTACCAGCAGAATCAGACCAGAAGCCAATTATCCACTATTCTTTTGGGCGTGATTTCCCAGCGCCTCCTGCCCAAAATCGGCGGCGGCCGACTTCCAGCCGTGGAGATTATGATCAACAGCAATGCCGTGTCCAATGTTATCCGTGAGGGTAAAACTTATGAACTGCCAAACATTATAAATACGTCCGCCACCCAGGGCATGATTTCCCTGGACCGAAGTTTAGCCGCAATGGTTCAGAAAAACTTGATTACGCGGGAAGATGCTTTGCTTTTTGCGGCAGATCCGGATTCATTGCGCGGGCTCATCGGCGGCAGTTAATTTTTAAAATTTAGCGACACATATGGAATATACATACCAGGCCAGAGACGAGAAAGGCAATTTACGCACAGGCACCGTGGAGGCGGCAAGCGAAGCCGCGGCTTTTGATTCGCTCAAAAATCACGGATTTATAGTCATAAGCCTTGGCGCATCCCAAAAAAGCGGCTTTTTGGACAAGTTTAATTTTCTCAATCGAGTTTCGCCCAAAGACATAGTTTTGTTTTCACGCCAGCTGTCGACGCTTATAAACGCCTCAGTCCCCATAGTCCAGTCTTTGCAGATCCTTCAGTACCAGGTCAGTTCCGTAAACCTGCGCAAGATTATAATAGAAATTACGCAAAAAGTTGAGTCAGGCGACAGTCTGTCATCAGCTCTGGGCCAGTACCCGCACGTATTCTCTGCGCTCTATGTTAATTTGGTGCGTTCCGCAGAATTATCAGGCACCCTAGACAGTGCATTTAATTATTTGGCCAACCAATTGGAAAAAGATTATGATATGCGCGGCAAAATTATCGGCTCGCTGACGTATCCGGCGTTTATCGTTTGCGCCCTGTTTGTGGTTGGATTTTTGATGTTTATCTACGTCTTGCCGCCGTTGGTGGGCGTGTTGCAGGAATCCGACGTCGCGCTGCCGTTTACGACTAAAATTTTAATTTCCACCACGCATTTCGTGCAGAATTTTTGGTGGCTGATTATTTTCATCATCTTTGGTGGCGGTCTAGGGTTGCGGTATTACTCCCAAACTTTCGGCGGCAAGTACGCGATGGACTATATTAAGGTTAAAACTCCGTTCATTGGCGGCATATTTCAGAAAATCTATATGGCGAGGTTTTCACGCAATCTCGCGACCCTCGTGGCCGGCGGCATTCCGATTGTCAAAGCTTTGGAGTCTGTAGCCGACATCATAGGAAACCAGGTTTACCACGACATAATTATGGATGCAGCGCAGCAGGTCAGAAACGGCAAGTCGATTGCCATGGCTTTGGTGGACCGGCCGGAATTTCCTCCAATTATTTCGCAAATGACGCAAATTGGCGAGTCCACAGGCAAATTGCAGGATATTTTGGATAAGCTGGCCGGGTTTTATGAAAAGGAAGTCAATACCGTGCTCTCAACCTTGACGACGCTTCTGGAACCGGTGATTATGGTTCTGTTGGGGTTGGCGGTGGCAGTCATGGTTGCAGGAATTTTGCTGCCGATATATAATTTAGCTGGTGCACAATAGCAGCCCATGTTTGATACAAAATTAAAGTGAAACCTCAAGTTTATAAGGGGGATTAAGGGGACTGAAAAATTGCCAAATAGTTGGCTTATTTTCCAATTTCCTTTCTGCCTCTGATGAATCAAAGAGGTTTCCTAAATGGAAGGGGGTGAAATCAAAATGCAAAAATTAAAGAAATATTCAGGTTTTACATTGATCGAACTTTTGGTGGTTATTGCCATCATTGGTATTTTGGCCGCCGTAGTTTTGGTTTCGTTAAGTTCGGCCCGCGCCAAATCACGTGATGCCCGAAGAATTTCGGACATGAACCAAATGCAGACCGCGTTGGAATTGTTCTATAACGATACTGGCGCGTATCCTGCGACTGTGGCGACGGATGGTACGGGTACAATTACTTGCGGCACCGGTGATTATTTGGATCCAGTTCCAAAAGATCCAACCGGCACCGGGTCATTCGTTTACACCTATGCCGGAACTGGGACAGGTGGAAGTACCACTGTTTGCGGTGGCACAGTAAACACCAAGACTGATTATAGCATCAGTTTCACGACAGAACAGCCGAGTTCTTTGGGAGCAGCCGGAACACACACGGCCACGAGCAGCGGTCTCCGTTAAGTTTACTTCTCTTCTCCAAGATTTTCTTGGAGAAGGATAGTGCACTTAAATGAATGACTCCACTATACAAAAACCAAACCCGATAAAGTTTGCGATTCTGTGTCTTTTGGCCTTGCTGCTGGTGGTGACTGCCACAGCAGCTTTTTTTGCAGGGAGAACGCGCGCGCAGAATCAAATCCGGCTGTCAGAAGTCGCTCTTATCCAGAAATTTCTTGAAGCTTACAAACTAGACAACGGCTACTATCCCGCTGCGGTTAATAACCAGCCTTCAAGCTTCCAGAAATATTTATCCAGCTTGCCTGTACCTGCTTCGGATTCCAAATGCGGAAGTGCCAATCAATATATTTATGAGCAACTCAACTCGGGTTCCAGTTATAAATTGTCATTTTGCTTAAACTCAAAAACGGAAGGTTTTTCTGCGGGTATTAATTCTTTTGGGCCTCCAGCAAATTGAACCCGTATGAAAATTTCACCACGATCGGGATTTACGGTCATTGAATTGCTTATAATTGCCGCGGCTGGGGCTTTGGCTATATCCATCGCGGCTGTTATTTTAAGCAGTATCCGTTTCAAAAGCGATAATATAACAGCCTTGCGCGATTCCAGGCGGTTGCAGGATTTGGCGTCGCTTCGGGTGGGTTTGGATTTATATCAATCCCAGGCCGGAGGATATCCGGATTCTTCTCTTTGGCATGCTGGCGGTGAAATCTCCTGTGGTAAAGATGAGGGTATCTTGCGCATTCCCTACGATCCCTTGGTCGGCAATCCATATACCTATAAAGGGGAAGGGGACAAAAAAGCATCTCCTGGTTGCGGAGGTAATGTTTGGAGCAAGTATGCCGTCTCTTTTTATACCGAAGGAAGCACATATCTTGGACCAGCTGGCGATTACTGCCTGACTTCGAATCGGGGATTTGTAGTTGGGAGTTGCCCATGATTATAATTTTGGCATTTATTTTTGGTTTGCTGATTGGAAGCTTTTTGAACGCGGTTATATATCGCCTCTACCGCAATTTGCCATTGGGCGCGGATCGGTCCATGTGCCCGCATTGTAAACATGTACTAAGCCCTTTGGACCTGGTACCTATCTTGAGTTTCATTTGGCTGCGCGGCCGGTGCCGATATTGCAAGGCAAAAATTTCCTGGCAGTATCCAATTGTGGAATTACTTACAGGGATAAGTTTTGCGCTGCTTGCATATAATTACGGATTACGGATTACGGATTACGGATTCTGGTTTCAGTTGGCATTCATCGCGTTTTTGATTCTGATTGCCGTGTTTGATCTCAAATATTATTTAATTTTGGATAAAGTTTCAATTCCCGCAATTGTCCTGGCGGTCATTTGGAGGATAGTTTCGGATTTCCACTCGAATAATTTCGGCTGGCATTCGCCGCTTGCAGGCGGTGTTTTCGGCGCAGTGATTATTTCAGGATTTTTTGGATTGCAGTATCTGGCCTCCCGGGGCCGGTGGATTGGCCTGGGTGATGTTAAGCTTGGCCTGTTTTTGGGACTGATTTTTGGAGTGGGGCAAGGTTTGGTTTACCTTTTGCTTTCATACTGGATTGGCGCGTTGGTTGGTTTAGTTCTAGTGGCGGCCAACCAAAAGAAGATGTCCGGTAAATTGCCATTTGGCACAATCCTCGGGTTTTCTGGTATAATAATGTTGCTATACGGATCAAGTCTTTTGGCTTGGTATCTGCATCTTGTTGGTTTCTAAAGGCGTTTTTGAAACAAATCTGAATGAAAACAGAATCCAAAATTTTATCGGGATTTACCCTTATAGAACTGCTTGTGGCCATGGCTATAATTGCATTGTTGGCAACGGTAGTTTTGTCTAACTTCAACCAAGGCAATAGATCCCGGGCCACGGCCCTGGCCGCAGACGTGGTCTCTAACTCATTCCGGACCGCGCAAAATGATGCGCTTAACCCCCAGAGCTTTCCGGGTTTTTCGTGCAGTTCGGGTAAGGTTCCAGCCGAGTATCACCTCTACTTTGATTCCAATACTCCGACTTATTACACTCTCAATGCGGTGGACAAATGCGGTGATGCGCCGGTCCTGCTTCAAAGGTTTACACTGGCAAATAATGTCGTGATCAAAAAAAATAATGGTTTAGCTGTGGATAGCACGGGCGTAGGGAGTGACGGGGGAACGATAGAACTTAAATTTCTACCGCCCTTTTCTCAGGTTACCGCGTCATTCAATGGCGGCGATTATGAAGAATTTAATTCAGCCGAAGTGATTTTGGAGTCTTCAGACGGGAGTTCATCTCGGACTATCACTTTTGACGGTGTATCCGGTCGGGTGGACATTAAATAATTTTATGCGCAACCAAACAGGCCAGACTCTTATAGAAACAATTGTCGCCATCTTTATTTTGACGACGGCGCTTACCGCTGGTCTAGCTTTGACCATTTACGTTTTTTCAAATTCACAATCCAGTATAAGTTCAATTGCCGCGACGAATCTTGCGAGACAGGGCGTTGAAATTGTCCGTAACATGCGTGACAGCAATTGGCTTCAGGCCGACAAGGCAAACACCAGTGCCGGCAAACTCCAGGCCTGCAGCGGCCTAGGCAGCGTGCTTTGTTATCCACAAGCCTACCACGAGAATAATAACGATAATATGATTATTCGTCTTAATTCTACGGACACCAACACGTACACTAACTCCAGCACACATCCTTGTAGTGGCAACTTATGCAAAAATCTTAACTGGAGCATGAGCCTCAACAGTTGGCCACAGCTTTCGCCGTTTTCCGCGGCCTCTTCTACGGGTATTTCTCCGACCGCGTCTGGAAAATATAATGTCTATTTGCATCCAGATGGCGTTTACTATAACGAAACGAATCCTTCCGGTCTGCCATGTTCACCAAATTGCGTACCGGATTTTATCCGCAAAATAAAACTGACCAAAACCACTGGCGGCATTTTCCCATCTGACGGCAACTGCACTACCAGCAAAACCGATTGCTATGGACTCAAAGTCCAAGTTTATGTCGCTTGGAGTAGCAAGCATTGCCCGAGCATCACAGACCAGGATCCGGAAAAACTCAACACTTCTTGCAAAGTGGTTTTGGAAGAAGACCTGACGAATTGGAAGGATTACTAAAATGGAGCATGAGACACAAAACATGAAGCATGAATCCGCTTTTACCCTAATCGAAGCCATAGTTGCGGCCTCTGTGTTTGCGTTAGTTGTATCGTCGATCTTGGGCATATATGTCTCGGTTCTGCATTTAGACACGCGCACACGCGCGCAGAGGACATTGGCAGACAATAGCCGTTTTATAATGGATTTTTTTGGCAAGGAAATTGACAATGGCCACATTGATTATGCCTCTTATCCAAATAACGTTATCTGTAAAAATGGCACCGCGATGCCGTGTGATATAAGCGGCAATGATGCTCCGGGCACCACTGAGCTGTATATCGTGAACCAGGCCGGAGACGCTGAACACTTTTATCTGTATAATGAAAATACGAAAAGCATTGAGCATACGTATTCCAATTGCCAGACAGTGAATTGTGATTTGGTCTTGACCAAAAATTCCGGCACCGCGTCCAACCTGAATTCCTCGGATGTGCGAGTGACCAATCTTCAATTTTACACCTCTCCCACCAGCGATCCTTTCAGCAGTGCCAAAAATTTCAGTTACCAGCCGCAGGTCACGGCTGTGTTGGAACTGACTGCTAATACAGGAAAACGCGACCAGATAAAAATTAATTTACAGAGCACTTTTTCAGAGCTCTATTACCCAAGCCGATGAACACACCTTCACACAACTCCCAGGAATCCGGCGTAACTTTGCTTCTGGCAGTGTTCCTGATGTCCGGATTGGTACTCATCTCAACGACTATCGCGTTTCTGACTGTCCAGCAGATCCGCCAATCGCGTGCGGCGACTTACTCAGAACCGGCATTTGCCGCGGCCAAAGCGGGAGCTGAGCAGGGGATTTGGCAGATTAAGCGGTCCGAAAGTTCCGGTATCAGTTCCTGCGATGATGGCAGTAATAATCTGCCTTTGTCCAACGCCACTGCGGCGTACTGCACATCAAATGGCGAAGCGACTTTCAATATCAAGGGCAGCGATCCTTATATCTTTTATCTTTATGATCCCGAGGATCCAAATACTGACTTAGATCTATCCGGCATGCGAGACGGCGGGTATCATAATATGACCGTAACCCTGCAATCGGGAAAACACAATATGAATTTAAGTATTACTCGGGTCAGCGGCGATCCTGTGGGCACTCCGGTTTCATACCCGGTACCGGTAACTTTGGCTGTGGGTGGTACCAAGATCATTAATAACCTTAATGGGCTGCAAAACGGCGCCCCTGGCGAAGACGATCGCATGCAGGTTACACTCCAATGCAGCAGCTGTGCGGCCAATGACTTAACCACCATGGTTGTGAATACTGATGTCGGTATGCCGACATTCCCCACAGTTGACTCCATCGGTTGCGCTGGGGTGGTGACTCCTGATGCCGGATGCGCCGGGACCAACTCGGACCAATACAACCGCAGAATTCAGGTGACGGTACCAGAATAAGGCCGCTCGGGCAGAAAAATTTTTCCCGAACACAAAAATCCACTATTTGAATGTACTTCAAAGTGGATTTTTGTTCTATTGTGATTTCTTAAGAAATCACAAGGAGTCGGAAAAATTTTTCTGCCCTCGCTAAATAAATCATTATGTGTCCACATTGCGGCTGGCCTCGTTAAATAATTTTCAATGAAAAAAAAATTAAACCCGCCAGGTTGGCGGGTTTAATTAATTCTGTTTTAGTTTGGGTTTTAAACTTAAGGGAGTTTGATTACCTGTCCGGCTGTCACGAGATCGGACTTCTGCAGATTGGGGTTGACGGCAATAATGTCATCGGTAGTTATATTGAATTTCTGGGCGATAGAAGCCAGAGTTTCGCCAGCGCCTACTGTATAGATCTTATTTGGGACTTGGCTTGTGGTGGCCTGCGGAATCTTGAGGGTGTCACCGGCATGGAGCACGTAGGGCTCGGCAAGGCTGTTGACCTGGGCGATGAGATCCCACTTAATGTTGTATTTCTGGCTGATGTTAAATAGGGTATCGCCGTCTTTGACTATATATGTGGTGAATTGGTCTGAAGCCTGTGTGGTTGAGGTAGCATCCGCAGTTGGATTTTGGGTTGAGGCGCCGAGTACCGCCTGGGCCTGGTCAGTGTTGAGGTCATTTGCCAAGTTTAGTTGTGCAAATGTCGCAACTGATTTATTATTATTCTGTATATTGCTTTTGGGCCAGAGATTATATGTCAGGAAGGCTGAGAGCAGCAAAAAAAATACACCAGCCATCGCGTACTTACCATCGCGCCGAGAGTGAGGAGTGATGCGTGAGCGAAGTTCTGGTGACAAATGTGGTTTGATTGCTTTCATTTTTTCTCTCGATTTGTTTTTTACTTTTTCAACAACCTAATTCTAACTCACAAAAAATTGCCCGTCAAAGCTTATGTCAACACTTGATGCAAAAAAAAGGATAGAATATCTTACGAAGCAGTTAAATCAGCTGGCTTTTGAGTATTATGTCCTGGATAAGCCGTCTGTTTCGGATGCCGTTTATGATAATTTATTCCGCGAACTTCAAAGTCTGGAGGCGAAATATCCACAAGCCAAATTGAAAAATTCGCCAACTGTTCGAATCGGAGGTGAGGCTTTGGATAAATTCCAAAAAATCCAGCATGCCAACCGGATGCTTTCCATTCAAGATGCGTTTACATTTGAAGAAGTACAGGAATGGCAGAATAGGATTTCCAAATTGTTGCCAGCTCAAAAACTGGATTATTTCTGCGAACTCAAATTCGACGGGCTGGCTATAAGCTTGCGGTACATCAAAGGGGAGTTGGAGACCGCTTCCACCCGCGGGGACGGCTTCGTCGGCGAGAATGTCACAGAGAATATAAAAACCATAAAGTCAGTGCCGCTGACATTGCCCGGCAGAGCTGATGTTGAAATTCGAGGTGAAGCTATAATGCCCAAGAAGGCCTGGGAGGAACTCAATAAGCAACAAGAAAAATCCGGCAAACTCTTGTATGCCAATACGCGCAATGCCGGCGCAGGATCCATCCGTCAACTGGATCCGAAAATCACCGCGGCTAGAAATTTGGAATTTTATGCTTACGATATTATTAATTCAGGGTTAAATTCCCACGAGCAAGTTCACGAGCAGCTCAAAAAATGGCAATTCAAAACAACTGTTTACCAAAGGCCGGCAAAAAATCTGGAAGAGGTAAAAGAATTTTACGAAGAAGTCGGCAGGATCCGAGACAAACTTCCCTTTGGCATAGATGGTATCGTGATTTCGGTAAATCATTTAGAAAGCTTCAAAAGGTTAGGGGTGGTCGGCAAAACTCCCCGCGGCATGGTGGCATATAAATTTGCCCCGGAGCAGGCTACGACCGTGGTTGAAAACATTGGTATTAATGTGGGACGTACAGGTAAACTTACACCCGTGGCGCATTTGCGACCGGTGTTTGTGGGAGGCACCACTGTTTCGCGCGCTACATTGCACAACGAAGGGGAGATCAAACGCCTGGGGCTTTTGGTTGGCGATACGGTTGTAGTCCAGCGCGCGGGTGATGTGATCCCTGATGTGGTGGAAGTCCTGCCCAAGCTTCGTACTGGCAAAGAGAAAAAATTTGTTATGCCGAAGAGGTGCCCCGTGTGCGCTGAGCCGGTCGTGCGGCGCGTGATTGGCAGCAAAGAAGAAGCCGGTGCCGATTATTTCTGTGATAACAAGAATTGTCCCACTAAGAATTTGCGGGCGATGGAACATTTTGTTTCGGCTTTTGATATTTATACCGTCGGGCCCAAAATTTTACAGCGCTTCAAGGACGAAGGTTTGATCTCGGACGTGGTGGATCTGTTTTATCTTAAGAGGGAGGATATCCAGTCACTGGCGCGTTTTGGCGAAAAAAGCGCGGATAACATTGTTAACTCAATTCAAGAACATAAAAAAATTACCCTGGCTAAGTTTATTTATGCACTTGGAATTCCTCATGTGGGTGAAGAAACCGGTTTTGACCTTTCGCAACGATTCGGCTCAGTGGAAAAATTGATGGGGGCATCTGTGGAAGAAATCAACGCCATCCCAAACATCGGCGGGGTCGTAGCCAAATCTGTGTGTGATTGGTTCTCCGCCAAAGCAAACAAGGAATTAGTGAGAGGCCTTATTAAAGCTGGAATCAAAATTGAATCGATCAAAATCAAAACAACTCCGCTGACAGGTAAATCGGTGGTTGTGACGGGTTCGCTTGATTTCATGAGTCGCGACGAAGCCAAAGAAGCAGTACGCGAGGCAGGCGGAAACTGGGTGAGTTCAGTTTCCAAAAATACAGATTTTCTGGTAGTCGGCGAGAACGCCGGATCCAAAGCAACGAAAGCGGAGAAGCTTGGGGTGAGGATGATTGATGAGGAAGAATTTTTAAAATTACTCGGGAAATAGTTAATGCCGCGATCGCGGAAGACGAAAGAAAACAGACAACTTTTTTACAAATTGTGGTCCATACAAGACTTGCATAAAATGATGGAATTTGCTATAATAGTCTTAGGTTATTGGTGGCATGAAACAAAAACAAAATTTGAAAAAAAAAGTTGACAAAATTGGAGTGATCATCCTAATTTCCTTGATTTCTGCTGGGCAGTTTTTTGTTATGCCCAAGAAAGCGGGAGCAATCACGGAAACATATTACGTGGATGCCACAAACGGCAGCGATGCCAATACGGGAACGGATACCTCTCATCCATGGCAAACGATAGCAAAAGTCAATTCATCAGTTTTCCAACCAGGAGATTCCGTACTATTTAAACGCGGGGAAACATGGCGGGAAACTTTGATCCCGCCGTCTTCTGGCACATCTGGAGATGTAATCAGTTTTGGCGCGTATGGAAGCGGGACGAATCCGGTAATCACCGGCGCGAATTTAATTTCTTCGTCATGGACACAGGCCACGGAGCCGTATGATATCGTCCTCCAAAGGACAAGCGGAGTAGACTCTTCCAACTTCCCAAGACTTACTGGAGAGTCTGGCGGAACTACATACCCGGACGGCATAGTTACAAGATTTAATTCTACTGATGGGACTTGGGGTAATCCATTTGATGGAGATCTTTACTTCAAAACCTATGACGACAGTTCAGCGGTTGTGGACCAGCAAGCGCTTAGTAATTTTCCATTTTTAAATTTGTCGAACGTTGCCAGTCAAACCAAATGGTCGCAGGGGTACAAACCGAGCGTTAATTTTTCTCTTTCTCAAATTGTACTGAAGATGTATAAATCGGGCAATCCTACAGACAACGTTTTTGTCACCATCAACAAAGATGAAAACCAAGCACCTGGTGCAGTGATTCCAAACGGACAAAGTTCTAACGTTAGCTCGACCACTCTGACTTCCACTTCTCCGGGGACTGATGTTACTTTTACTTTCCCCGTAGCGCCCAGCCTGGTCCACGATGCTGTTACCAACGTCTGGCAGACCACAGTGGCGACCCAACCCGAAGTCGTGGAATTTGACGGAGTGTTTGGGAACAAAAAAACATCCGTAGACGACCTCGCGCAGGCGAATGATTGGTATTGGTCGGGAAACACATTGTATGTATATTCCACAACAGACCCCGCTGTTACGTATGCGAATCCAGGAATTGAGATTGCTCAGCGGAATTATGCTTTGGACTTTAATGCCAAAAGCAATCTCGCGTTCCAAGATATAGACTTTGTGGCTGGTAATACTTATGACATTTTTATGGAAGGCACTGCGACCGATATACTTTTTGATTCAGTGGGAATCTATGGTGCCTACGAAGAAGGCATAAACCACCAAAGTGCGTTTCACGCTTCAAACATTGATATCCAGAATTCAACCGTTGCTTACAATGGCGCAGAAGGAATTGCGGCTGTGGGGAACAGCGACCATTGGATTATTCAAAACAATATTGTGCACAACAACGGTTACACCGACGAAAGCGGAGGAGTGGAGAATACCTGGGGGTCAGGGATCAAACTCGTGGGTGCGATCGGTGGGATTACTGTTTCGGACAGCATTGTCCAGTATAACGACGTTTACTATAACGGATATAAAGATAATGGAATAACGAGAGTCCATGCTACGGCCAATAAAGGATTTGGCATTTGGCTTGATCTGGTAGATTCCGGCGATGTCCAGTCAGACGGCAACATTATCCGTTACAATAATGTCCACAACAATGCTGATTCGGGATTGATGATCGAAAAATCCCGTTATCAAACTTGGTATGGCAATGTTTCGTATAATAACGCAGAATACGGCTTGCGCGTGGATGCGGACGCGAATGGGCCTGTATTGCACAACAATTTCTTCTACAACAATAGTTTCTTTGGCAACAGTTCGGGAATTTATGCGGCAGGCGGATATATGCAGGATGGCAATTACATTCAGGATAACGTGTTTGAAAATAATATATCTTCCGGCAATACAAATTATCAGCTGCTCGCCAAATGGGGTGGCAATAACGACGGCACGCTTGGTTCCGGGAATATTTACGAATACAATTCTTTTGGACCGGAATCCCCGAACTTTATAGAGTGGGGTGATGGTGTTTTCAAATCCACCTACGCCCAATTTGATGCAGCTTACGGCGCGGACACTCATTCTGCTTCCGGGGACCCATCGTTTGCCGCGGCCGGTTCCGCTAATTTTGCCTTAAGCTCCGTCTCTCCGGCTATCGATTCCGGATTGAATTTAGATAGTGTATTTCAGGCGGGTCTGGCCGCTGGTTCTGTCTGGCCGTCGTCGGTGACCACTCTCAGTCAAGACGGCAACGGGTCAGGTTGGGACCTCGGAGCGTTTGTGTATACACAATCAACTTTGCCGTTAGTTTCAATTACCAATCCCAATACCACGAATATTTCTGGCAAGTTGACGATTAGCGCTTCCGTGACCGTCAGCCAGCCCGCGACTATATCCCAAGTCCAATTCCAATTGGATGGATCGGATTTGGGAAGCCCGGTCACCTCTGCACCGTACAGCATGGCATTAGATACGACGACTCTGATTAATGGGTCGCATACGATTAATGCCACAGCCTTAGACAACTTCGGCAATACGGGAAGTTCAACAATCACCGCATTTGTTTCCAATGGCGGCAGCGGGCTTCCGGCAAGTGCCTTCAATCCTCCGGTAATTCCGGATGGCGGATTTAAAGTCATAATCAATAATGGCGATACCAGCACAACGGCTCAAACAGTTACATTGGATATGAATGCCGGATCCGACGTGGCCCGGATGGCAGTTTCCAACAGTTCGGATTTGGATTCAGCTGGGCAGCAAACCTATGCTCCTGACACTACTTGGGATTTGTGCGCCGGGTTCTCCTCCTGCGACGCAGGTTTAAAGACTGTGTATGTGAAATTCTATACATCTTACGGGCACGCCTCGGATCTTATTTCCGCTTCAATTAATTTCACGGCTACAGGGTCCGGTCAGGCCACATCGGTGAACTCAAATCTCGTAAACGACAACGGGACATATTATCTTATCCAAAATGGCCAAAGGCTGGGCATAACCTCTCCGGGAATTCTCTTTACTTACGGATATGAATTCAAGGATGCGAGAGGATACTCTCCAGCCGATGCAAATATCCCGCTGGGACCTTTACTTACTCCTGACAATGGATCCTTAGTCAAGTCAGATAAAAATCCGACTGTATACCTTATTTCTCAAAATCAGAAACACGGCTTTGTGTCGGAGGAAGTCTTTCTGGGGTTGGGCTATAAATTTTCATCCGTACTCACAGTCACCGATCCGGAACTTGCAAGACTTTCAAATGGTTTGGATCTCGCGACAGACCAGGCCAGTCATATGGACGGAATAAATGTTTTAGACAACCGGGGCACCATTTATTACATAGACCACCAGACTCTGCGGGCTTATCCATCGCAAGATATCTACAACAGCTGGCATTTGGATAATAATTTTTCAAATGTTGTTGCCGCGAACGCGTATGATTTGGCCTTGCCCAGAGTGAAGGACATTGACTTCAGACAGTCAAATTAATTTGAAACAGAAAATGTACTTACTTAAAATAAGTACATTTTAGTTTGCCGCGATCGCGGCAGGATGTCCATTTCTTTTCTAGAAAAGAAATGGACGAAAGAAAAGTTGCGACACGGGAAAAAATTCCGGAATTCTTAGCTCGCTTTCGCTTATTGGTTGCGAAGGTTTTTTCGAACTCTCGTCGCGCGAGTCTGTTCGTCCGAAGCGCCGTAAATAAATCCTACGGCGCTTATTTTTTATAACACTTGACTTCGTATATGTACTGAATTAATATAGCCAAGTGCCTGGAGTTTCACGAGTCAAATTTACTCACATCTTGTCCCCAAAAGTCTCTTGACAGGGGGGTATAAAAAAGTTATAATTGGAACAAGCTAATGCCAAAACAAACAAAAACCTCAAGTTTTAACGTAAAAAATATGAAATTCTCCAGCAACTCACTTCAACGAAAGGCGGTTATGTAAACTGGCGCTTTAGTTTGTGCCCAGAATTCAACCGCCGAAAGGCGTTTTTTTGTTCCTTACAACTAACATCTAGAATTCAGTGCTTCACCGCATTGCTTGACTTTAAGCAGGTTCTGAAAGTAAGCACTGTATTCTGGATGTAAGCGGATAGAACTTTAACAATTTACCGGCATCTAAGAGATATATTTTCAGTTTGCCAAACGTATGAGAGATGATGAGTCTCGAAGGTAGGCGTTTAGCAAAACATAAGTTAGTGCTTATGAATATATCTGAATCCAAATCCTCGGCATTGTAACCGGGGTAACTCTGGCTTAACTGTCGGAGTATAAAAAATAGCAATCACTAATTGCTAGTCAAGAATCTGATTAAACACTTAAGAGTGTACGGCGGATGCCTTGGCAGAAAGAGCCGACGAAGGACGCAGCAACCGGCGATAGCTTCGGTGAGGTGGTAAGCAACCTGTGACCCGAAGATTTCCGAATGGGGTAACCTATGTGCAGGAAGTGCATATGATCTTTTACCGTGGTGGTAGAAGAAACGGGAACCGCGCGAAGTGAAACATCTCAGTAGCGCGAGGAAAAGAAAAAAAGGGCTTTAGTTTTTGAATTTCTAATTTTTAATTTCTAATTAACCTAAACATATTATGTTTAGAAATTAGAAATTAGATTTTAGGAATTTCAAAGACTCTTGTCTCATTCTCCTAGTAGTGGCGAGCGAACGGGGAAGACGTCTAAACTAACTTTGTGTTCTGAAGTTTGGTGTTGTAGCAATATAATTATCAAACTTTAGTTAAAGCTTACAGGCCTTGCAAAGATTAGGGTTACAACAACCATACGTTTAAACGCTGTAACGTTTAAGAAGATTTCAATTTGAGCTGTTTAGCCGAATGGCCCTGGAAAGGCCAGCCAAAGAAGGTGATAGCCCTGTAGAGCGAAAAACCTCTTATATCTTCGTGATGGTTTGTTAAGTACAACTGGACACGTGAAATCCAGTTGGAATTCGTGTCGACTACGACATAAGACTAAATACTCTTTCTGACCGATAGTGAACAAGTACCGTGAGGGAAAGGTGAAAAGCAGCCCGGTGAGGGCGATGAAATAGTACCTGAAACCGTACACTTACAATCGAGTAGGAGCCTGCGTAGCAATACGCGGGTGACTGCGTGCCTATTGAAGAATGATCCAACGAGTTAATGTTTGTTGCTCAACTTAAGCCAGACAACTGGCGAAGGTGAAGTGAAAGCGAGGGTTAATAGCCCGAAATAAGTTATTAGATTTAAGATTAAAGATTTTAGTTTCCGAACCCTCGGGTCCGAAAACTTTAATCTACTATCTATAATCTAATATCTTATAGGTAGCAAGCATTAAACCCGAAACCCGGTGAGCTACCCTTGGTCAGGATGAACGTTATGTAAAAGTAACGGGAGGTCCGAACGCTAGTATGTTGCAAAATACCGCGATGAACTGAGGGTAGAGGAGAAATTCCAATCGAACTGGGTAATAGCTGGTTCTCCCTGAAATAGCTTTAGGGCTAGCCTGGGCTGCACGTTTGTGAGGTAGAGCACTGAATCGGATTCTCGGTCGCAAGATCGAGGACCGAACCAAACTCCGAATTCACAAACTTAAGGGCCTGGAGTCAGACAATGAGGTCTAAGCTTCGTTTGTCTAATGGAGAAGAATCCGAACCGCCGTTTAAGGTCCCCAAATCGAAACTATAGTGTAAAGGATGTGGAGACGCACATACAACCAGGAGGTTGGCTTAGAAGCAGCCATCCTTTAAAGAAAGCGTAACAGCTCACTGGTCAAGCGTCTTTGCGCCGACAATGTATAGGGGCTAAGTTTCGTACCGAAGGCGCGGATGCATACATTAATTTGTGTGCGTGGTAAGGGAGCGTTGTATGCGGGCTGAAGGTGAAGGGTAACCTTTGCTGGACTGCATACAAGTGAGAATGTTGGAATAAGTAATATATATGCGTGTGAGAATCACGCTCATCAAAAACCCAAGGTTTCCTGGGCAATGCTAATCATCCCAGGGTTAGTCGATCCTAAGTTCGTACCCGAACGGGTGCGGATAATGGCCAAGACGGTTGATATTCCGTCACCACTTATAATACCGATGTAATGACACATCAAGGGAATCCGAGCATGTTTTGACTATACATGTTCTTTGGTCCGTAGTCGGGCGTTTGAGGCAAATCCCAAACGTCTATGTGTCCAGCCCCAGTTTACTGGAGCTGGATTACTGTAACGATGAAGGCCCGAGAAAATTCCGCAAGGAAAATTTGGACGATACCTCGGTGTCAAGAAAAGTTGCTAGGGATTAGCGTGTAGATAAGCAAAAAGTCAAAAGTGAGAAGTTAGAAGTTTACTTCTAACTTTAAACTTTGCACTTCTAACTTATCTTTCGCTAAATACTTATAAGCGATCGTACCGTAAACCGACACAGGTGGGCGAGTAGAGAATACTAAGATGACCGGGACAATAATCCTTAAGGAACTCGGCAAAAAAGCAGGCGTACCCTTGGTATAAGCCTTGCCCAGCCCCACTCTTCAGATTCTATTATGAATTTTGAGAGTAAGTTCCAAAATAACCTACACTCTAAGACATAGTAGTTTTTGATGAGTGGAGCTGGGTCGCAGCGACTGACCCCTCCCGACTGTTTATCAAAAACTTAGGTCCGTGCAAACCCGAAAGGGACTGTATACGGGCTGATGCCTGGCCAGTGTCAGAAGGTTAAAGCTCTTTGCGCAAGCTCGGAGCTCAAGCCCTGATGAACGCCGGCAGTAACTATAACTGTCCTATGGTAGCGAAATTCCTTGTCGTGTAAGTTACGACCCGCACGAATGGCATAACGAGTAGGGGACTGTCTTAAGGATTAACCCGATGAATTTACATTGACGGTAAAGATGCCGTCTACCCGCAACAAGACGGAAAGACCCTATGAAGCTTTACTATAGCGTGTCATTGATGCAAGAATCTTTTTGTTTAGCATAGGTGGGACTCTTTGAAGGGCAGGCGCTAGCTTGTCTGGAGAGGTCAGTGAAATACCACCCTGAAAGATTTTTGTTTCTAACTTCAACTTAACCAATTGAAAGACAGTGGCTCGTGGGTAGTTTAACTGGGGCGGTTGCCTCCTAAATGGTAACGGAGGCGTTTATTAAGGTGGGCTTAGCTCGAATGGAAACCGAGCTGGACGCGCAAACGCAAAAGCCCGCTTAACTGCAAGACTGGCACGTCGCGCAGATACGAAAGTAGAAGTTAGTGATCCGACCATCCTTCGTGGAAGGGTGGAAGCTCAACGGATAAAAGTTACTCTAGGGATAACAGGCTGATCTAGTCCAAGAGTCCATATCGACGACTAGGTTTGGCACCTCGATGTCGGCTCATCGCATCCTGGAGCTGGAGAAGGTTCCAAGGGTTTGGCTGTTCGCCAATTAAAGCGTTACGCGAGCTGGGTTCAAAACGTCGTGAGACAGTTTGGTCCTTATCTGTTGTGGGTGTTCGAAACTTGAGTGGGTGCATCCTTAGTACGAGAGGACCAGGATGCATGGACCTCTGGTGTATCCGTTGTCGCGTCTGCGGCATGGCGGAGTAGCTAGGTCCAGTTAAGATAAACGCTGAATGCATATAAGCGTGAAGCTGTCCACAAAACTAGGTTTCGTTGCTTGAAATATAGCGATAAGTTCGGGGAAGACTACCCCGTATTGCCTAAGTTAATTTGATTTTGCTGTAGCAATACAGTGAGAAAGAATTGATGGCGGCGCATAGGTTGCAGGTGTAAGCACAGTAATGTGTTGAGCCGAGCAATACTAATCAACTGAAAGTTTAATTAAATTTTTGACTAGCGTTTTGTGATTATTATCACAAGTTCATTTACATCCCCGCTTTCGCGGGGACAAGATTGTTTGCCGGAAAATGGAATGGCCACCTCATTATTATTCTCGCCCGCGAAGCGGGAGAGATGTCACGCATCAGCGTGACAGAGAGGGTGGTTTAAAAGTTTGGGAGCCATGTCAGACATCTGGGCTTACGCTCAATCGCTGAAACATGCGAGCAACACGAGCCACGAGCATAAAACATCTGTCTGTCTCAAGCTCCCATTCAGTTAGGAGTGATTTGGTGTTTTGAAAGATCAGGGACGGCTCATAACCCGAACTGATTGTTCCGGTTCGTACCACCTTGAGTGGCAACCGCCGTGAACCAGGCGCCAGAAAACTCCTCCGGGATGATCTCCATCTGCCACTTCTTGGAGTCTCCCGGTCATTTCGATACTGGGGAACGGTGAAAAATTGGATTTGTGTTCATTCTGCCCTAAGACACACTCGGGCGGAATTTGAGCCGAGTCCAAGGTGTTCCTATCTCTCCTTTCACCTCTCCGTTTCCCAGACCTTTCTCCCGACGAGCTTTAAGCTTGTCGGGCCCATTTTCCGGCAAACAATACAACTCCGACGTTTTGCATAACAAAAGTCGGAGTCCTGACTTGCATTTTTGTGCATCGTCGGGATTGACGGCGATTTTTGCTCTTTCCATAATGATTCCAAACTGCTATAATTAATCAGTTGGAACTAATATGGATTTGCTAATGCAAAGATATTCGCCTTCGCTTAAATTGGTAGGACTTATAATCGTTATCGCGGCCATGGGATTTATAATCTTCGCGCTTACGAAAAACACCCTGCCAATGCAGTAATACAGCGCTTCGCACTGTAATTTCTAAGCCCTAATATCTAAGCTCTAAACAAGATTAGAAATTAGTAATTAGAACTTAGAAATTGCAGCACGTAAGTGCTGAATATCTCCTCGTGCTTCAAGGGCCGCTGCCCCACCCGATCCCATCCCGAACTCGGAAGTGAAACGCGGCACCGCTCATGATACTCCAGTGTAAGACTGGTGGGAAAGTAGGCAGTGCGGGGTTTTTTATTTATATTGAGGGACGAACCTACGGTTCTTCCCTCAACGCGCCGTCAGCAAAGCTGATTTTTGCTTCGCAAAAACAAGCGGCGCTGCTCCTTTCTCCCTTCTTAATTGACCTAATTGGTCTTTTTTGTTGTCCTAAAAAATAGTGGCTTCGTTTAGAAAATTTTTTTGTGTTGGGCGAGGAAATTTGAGGCCCTGGCGAGGGGCCTTTTTAAATGGTATTCTTACCTTAGATATTAACTCGCTAAAATAAATTTATGCCAAGAGAATTTGGTTATTCGCCAGAAAATCCTTTTCCGCCAGAAAAATTAAGCCCCATTTCTCCCGAAGATCAGAAAAGAGCAGGGGAGAGTTTGGAGGAGTTCAGAGAAGAAAAGCGGCAGAACCTGCTGAGTCAGAAAAAAATCAATCGGGAAGGGCAGGAAGATTTGTATCTTGATAAAGCAGATAAAAGCAAAAAAACACTCAAAACGCGTCATGCGGGACCGGTGGCCAAGCTCAAGCGCGGCGCCAAAGAACTTTCGGACAAATTCAATAAACCCGCTTTGAAAATCAAAATTGAAAAGAAGTGGGATAACGAGGAATAATCAAAGTCCCAAATGTCGTTTTCGCTTGATTTGACTTGCAGTTGGAAACACGATAAATTTACGACATGAATTATGAAACCAATGAAAACTACAGCGCGCATCCGGAACTCCTGAAAAAGACCGAGGAATTTTTCTTTTTTTGCCAAAACAATATGACCCAGGATGCCAAAAACACTGTTTGGCGCTTTCTAAACCTGGCTCGTCAGGCTTACCCGAAGAGTCCGCACAAACAGCAGTGGGACATAATGCTCGAAAACCTTCAGACGATTATGGACGATTTCCATAACGATTATTCGGCTAAATCCGAACTCAAACTTGCAGCCGTACACCGCAATGCCGAAGAAATTGTCGAAGAAGATCGCAAGCCGATCGAATTTTAGATTAAAGAGTTTGTCCTTGAACTTGACAGGTTATTTCTAAAGGGCTAAACTCTTTTTTGTATTTAGGCATTAATGAAATCAAAAGTAATGTACGGCGAACCAAGCGATAAAGGGAGCGAATATTTTGATCGGTTTAGTGGTGTCGATTTGGATAATGAATTGGACAAGGACAGTGAAGACTCTGATGCAGAGCAAATTGTTGCGGATCTTCGGCAGGCCCACGATGATGTCCGGACCAAATTGCCGCCATCATTTAATGATAAGATCGAAGATATTATTGGTACTATCGAAATTTATTTTGACAGTGGCAACAACTCCTGGCAGGAGATCGCGGATGAACTGTCTGATTTTCTAATGGATATGGAGCGGTCGGATGAGGATGTGATTGAAGACCGAGCCTCGGACTTGGCCGTCTTGCAAAAAAATACACTTGAGCTAGCAAAGAAAAAGACACATTAGTTTTGCCCGCAACAAATACATGAGAATTATTGCTGACCTTCAGATCCATTCGAAATATTCTCGCGCATGTTCCCAGGATTTAACTCCTGGGAATATTGGTTTATGGGCGGACAAAAAAGGCATAGGTATCATCGGCACGGGCGACATCACACACCCGCTTTGGCTTTCGCAATTGAAAGAAGAATTGGAAGAAACTAAGCCGGGGCTTTATCAACTCAAGCACAAGAGCGCAAAAGCCTACTTTATGCTCACTGGTGAAGTCTCGTCTATTTACAAGCAAGGCGACAAGGTCCGGCGTATTCACAATATGATTTGGGCGCCCAACTTTGCGGCCGTGGATCGCATCAGGCAAGGGTTGGAAAAGGCGGGCGCCAATCTCAAGTCGGATGGACGGCCGATAATGGGCATCAAATGCCCGGACTTGGTGCGAATTGTGAAAGATGCGGATGATCGTGCAGAAGTTGTGCCGGCTCATGCCTGGACACCGCATTTTGGATTGTTTGGGAGTTTGTCCGGATTTGATATGGTGGAGGAGGCGTTTGGCGACCAATCAAAGTACATATTTGCTTTTGAGACTGGGTTGTCTTCGGACCCTGCCATGAACTGGCAAATTTCCGCCCACGATAAATACAGTTTGATATCCAACTCTGACGCGCACAGCTTGCGCAAGATCGGCCGCGAGGCGAATGTCTTTGAAATTGATCCAGACAAATTATCTTACGATGAAATTATTAGAATTATCAAAGCTCGGAATCCCAAAGAGTTCTTGTACACGATTGAATTTTTTCCGGAAGAAGGCAAGTACCACCTGGACGGCCATGCCGACTGTAAATTTTCGTGCAGCCCCGCGGAAACCAAAAAGCTTGGGGGTATTTGCCCTAAGTGCGGCAAAAAGTTGTTGGTCGGGGTTTTGAATCGCGTGGACAAATTGGCTGACCGCGACCTGGGATTTACTCCAAAGAATTCAGTTCCATTTAAAAATGTTATCCCGCTGGAAGAAATCATTGCCGAAACTTTTGGCACGGGGATCGGTAAAAAAGTTTTGCAAACATACGAGAAGATGATTAGCCAGAAACCCGAGTTTGAAATTCTCCTTGATTTACCCAAAGAAGAAATTGAAAGACTGGGGAATCCCGCAATTGCCGAGTCCGTGATGCGCGTGCGGGAGGGGAAGCTCAAGTGGGACGCCGGTTACGACGGCGTGTTTGGCAAGTTGCATTTATATGACCAGGATGAACGAAGGCAAGTTTTGAAAAAAGCAGAGCAGGTATCTTTGTTTTAGATCGCTACGCAATTGCACTGGCGGTTGCTCGCGAATGTGCATTTGCGAGCCCATAGCGAAGCAATCTAACTCAAGCATTGATGAATGTTTTGTGTTTTGGTTCGATTGTACGTTAAGGAGGACAGGTGAGCATTACTCTACGATTCTGGCTGACCATAGCAAATACTGGTCATGTTTTTGATCATTTGGCTCCTTACTTCGCCCAATCGAAACTCGGAAATCAAAAAGGAGATTATGAGATTGAATAACCAGACGAAGCTTCTGCAGCTATATATAGCAATACTACAAAATATATCTGCTTTGCTAGAAAAAGAAGTAAAAGAGCTGCGGCAGGGATTCAGGAACCCCGAAACCGGGAACGCTTTAAGACAGTTATCCATGGAACTGTTGAATATGGATGCCAGGCTTAAACAGCTCGACCCAGAACACAATGAGCCTCACATAGTAGGGATCGTCTTTTCTTTGCTTGAAATGTATGATCCGAATACTGCTGGCAAAAAACCACATTGATTCGGTTCCGCATTTACCGACCAAACCTGACTCTTCAGGCGCGGTCGTTTTTTATTTGCTATACTTGGTACGTACGCCGTACGTACGGAAGAATCGAAACAAATATGCAAAAATATATTGCTGTAGTAAATCCAAAAATGGATGAAGATGATATTGCCAAGCTCATACGCCAAGGCGTTGCTGGTGCGATTTTTGAAATTTCCCATCAGAATTATCCGGTGGCCATGCGGCTTATTGATCTGGTGCAGAAACTTGCCCGCAAATACAATCGTCCTGTTTCGCTGATTCAAGATGTTTCGGGTATGCAAGATCCTCTGGATTTACAGATTGGCGCTCGGGGCGGCGTGCATTGGGTGGCCACAGACAATCCCGAACACGTAAAACTTGCACGCGGACTCAACAAACTCGCCGGCATTATTTACAAAGATCGAAAACTGCCAAAAGGCATGACGGTAGACAGTGTTATGTCTTCAGACTTTGTAGACCCAGATGCCGAGATTGCCGGTCACGCGAGAGGGCAGATAAAACATCTGATCGTAGAACATAAGGACCAGAAGCTTTTGGACGCTCTGTCTCACATAGCAAGTCACGCGTGCGCCGCGGGGATCGCAGTGCAGGATTTGGGTCTGGCTCAAGGACTGTCGCATCGGCGCGTAGGACAAAAAATAATCTTTGCACCAAAAACGGATACGGCCGCATCCAAGGCCGCCATTTACTGGGGCGTGCACCCAGTGTTTGGCCAGACAGATATAATCGGCGCCATTAAAAACGCGAATATTTTGTCACGCGGCAGCCGAATGCTGGACGCTACACAACCTCGCCATATAACGATCCATACAATTTGAAGTAAGGTTTGATTTCTTGGCAGATTTAGGGTACAATTAAGCGCATAGTATGCGCTTTTTTATAATAAAAAACGTAGTCCACTATCGAGCCAATGAATTGGCTGACTACATTCTCTGGCGGAGAGGGGGAGATTCGAACTCCCGATACCCTTTCGGATATACTTGCTTTCCAAGCAAGCGCACTAGGCCACTATGCGACCTCTCCAAGTTGTAATATTGTAGCAGAAAATCGTTTATAATCCAACAAAATAATTAAGGACAAAATATGAAAAAATTAATTTATATAATTCTTATTTTGGGTTTTCTGTTCCTGGATTTTCTCCTATTTCATGATATTCTCAAACCGGGAGAGACATATACTGTTGCGGATTTTTTGACCGGGGTATTGAGCATTCTAGTCATAATAGTTTCCGTAAAAGCATTGTTGGTCAGAGATAACCATCAAGCCAATGATCAAGCTTAAACGAGTATACGAACCCGTGAAAAAATCAGACGGGTTTCGCGTGCTCGTAGACAGGCTTTGGCCGCGCGGGGTAAGCAAGCAGAAAGCCAAAGTGGATGTGTGGATGAAGGAAATCGGACCAACCGACAAGCTGCGCAAATGGTTTGGGCACGACCCCAAACGCTGGAACGGATTTAGGACAAAATACAAAGCAGAACTTAAGAAAAATCCGGAATTGAAAAATTTGAAAGCTCTGGCAAAAAAGCACAAAAATTTAACTTTGGTTTACGGCGCCAAAGACGAAGAGCACAACCAAGCCGTGGTGCTGAAAGAATTTTTGAAATGATAATTAGGGTTAAATATTTTTTGATTAAAGATGCCTGAAGAGAAAGCATCCGACTTCGCCAAGGCTTCGTCGGACAAGAAATGGAAAGTTGAAAAAGCGGCTGGCGGAGTTGTGTTTAAAAAGCACGAAGGCCAGACTTTTGTTTTAATGGTCAATCCCAAGAAGCCCAACTATGGTCCACCGCAGGATTACTGGACTTGGCCCAAAGGTTTATATGATCATGACGGGGAGAGCAAGGAGCAGACTGCTCTACGAGAAGTGCGAGAAGAGGGCGGCGTGGAAGCTGAAGTTCTTGAAAGTTTGGGTTATATAAAATTTTTCCGAAGCTTTGATCATGTGCTTAAGTTTGTGGATTTTTGGTTGATGGAATATATCTCGGGCGACCCGAAAGATCACGACGAAGAAATCGCAAATGCTGAATTTGTAACGCTCGATGAAGCAGAAGCGAGGCTTAAATTCCCGCATGATAAAGAAATTTTGACTCGCGCTAAAGAAAAATTAACTCAATACTAAAGTATTGAGTTAATAGAGAAAGAGGGGGGAAGCAAGGAAAAGGCAATGAATATTCAATTGCAGGAAATTAAGGAAAGACTTCCAATTACGGAAGTTTTGGCGGATTACGTGACACTCCGGAAAGCCGGAGTGAACTTTAAGGCTGTCTGCCCGTTCCACAACGAAAAGACGGCGTCGCTGGTAGTCTCGCCGTCCAAAGGCATATGGCACTGCTTTGGGTGCGGTTTGGGCGGCGATATTTTTGAATTTGTCAAACAGATGGAGAACGTGGAATTTGCCGAAGCGCTAAAAATTTTGGCTGACCGCGCTGGAGTGGAATTGCGCAAACCCACAGCGGCCGAAGTTGCGCACGAGCAGAAAAAAGGCGACCTGTATGAAATAAATGACGAGGCTGCCAAGTATTACCAAAAGGTGCTTTGGGAATCAAGCCAGGCTCATGAAGCACTGGCTTACCTCAAAAAGCGCGGCCTCACCGATGCTACTATTCGCATTTGGCGGCTCGGCTGGGCGCCAGAGGATTTTCATTACTTGGAGAATTTTTTGTCCAAAAAATACCAGAAGGCAGATTTGGTTTTGTCAGGGCTCATAATCAAAAATGACGACCGCAACGAATGGTTTGACCGGTTTCGCGGCCGGATTATGTTTCCGATTATCAACATCCACGGCCAAGTCGTGGGGTTTACCGGACGATTGCTTCAAGAAAAAGAAGGAGTGGGCAAATACATCAACAGCCCAGAGACGCCTATTTACAACAAGTCGCGGGAAATTTACGGACTCTACCAGGCCAAAACTGCCATCCGCAAAACCGGCCGCGCCATACTTATGGAAGGCAACATGGACGTTATCTCCGCGCACCAGGCCGGAAGCATCGCTGCGGTGGCCTCGTCCGGCACTGCGTTTGGCTTGGAGCAGTTTGCTATACTTAAACGATTTTGCGAAAATCTGGTTTTTGCCTTTGATGCCGACGCCGCCGGGTCCGCAGCCACGCGAAGGGCGCTGGAGATTGCCTTGAGTTTGTCGTTTAACGTCAAGGTGGTGGACCTTGGAGGCGCCAAGGATCCGGATGAGCTTATCCGGCGCGGCATTGGAGCCTGGCAGAAGGTCGTGGATGGGGCTCGGGGCTTTGTGGAATTTTTCTTTGACAAAACATTTGCCGAATACGACAAGAATTCCGTGGACGGTAAGCGCGAAATTGCCAAAAATTTGGCGCCGCTGATCTACCGCATCCAGGAGCCGGTCACGCAAGCGCATTTCGTGCGCAAACTAGCCGAGGCCTTGGGTGTTGCGGAAAGATCCATTTGGGATATAATAGTTAGGTTGGAGAAGCCCCGCCAGGCTTTGATTGTGCCCCAAACGGCGCACCACAAGACCCGTCAAGACATGCTCACAGACCAGGTTTTGGGCCTAAGTTTATTGGTCAAAAATGAAAAATATTTATCCGAGCTTGGACTAAATATACCTGCCGAGGCAGACAAACGGGAGCTTCTGATGTTTGCGGCGGAGACCGAAACAGCCGAGCAGGATTTGGATCCGGCCACGGAACTCGCCCGCACGGCATCGGAATTGAAGCGGCTGATACTGCGGCAGAAAATGGAACGAGTCACAAGCGATCTGATGGCGGCAGAAAAAAATAAGGACCGGAATTTGACTGAAAAATTGTCAGTAGAATTTGCAAAGTTATCGCAACAAATGAAAGGGCTGAACTAATGGCGAAAAAAAAGGCGCGGCATCACCCGCATCCTTCCAAAAAGCATATTAAGAAGATAAAGAAGCAGGCCAAGAAGCCTTCGCGGATTTCGCATGCGCCAAAAAAATCGGCAGCTGCGTCCAAACCGGATACGAGTTTTGACTGGGATGCAAAAATTCGCCAGCTGGTGGCCCGAGCAGTGGCACGCGGATTTTTGACGGAAGCCGAAATCGTACACACCTTGCCTGAGCTTGAAAAAAATATTCCGGCGCTGGAACAATTGCTCGATGCCCTTGATGCCAAAGGTATGGAAGTCGTGGAAGCCGAAGAGGCATCAATTTGGCAGCAGGCTGCCGAAGCCGCGCGCGTGAAGACCAAAAAAGAAGAGCAGATTGCCGAGTCCTACAACCTGGGCGATATTTATGACGATTCCATACAAATGTATCTGCGCGAAATCGGCAAACAGCCGCTGCTTAAGGGTGCTGAGGAAATTGAACTGGCCAAACGGATTGCCAAAGGCGATGTTTCGGCGCGCAAGCGGCTAATTGAGGCAAACTTGCGTTTAGTGGTGTCGATTGCCAAAAAATATATGGGCCGCAACCTCGGGCTTTTGGATTTGGTGCAGGAAGGAAATTTAGGTCTGTTCCGCGCCGTAGAAAAATTTGATTGGCGCAAAGGCTATAAATTTTCAACTTACGCCACGTGGTGGATTCGCCAGGCAATTACCCGCGCCTTGGCCGACCAGTCGCGCACGATCCGCATCCCTGTGCATATGGTGGAGACCTTGAACAAATATGCCCAAGCCGAACGCCAGCTGGTGCAGGATTTGGGACGGGAGCCTTTGCCCGAAGAAATTGCCGCGGAAATGGGCATTGAGGTTGAGAAAGTTTACCAGCTTAAGAAAATTTCCCAAGAAACAGTTTCTATAGACACGCCAGTGGGGGACGAGGACGACCAGGATTCGTCTTTGGGCGACTTTATAGAAGATCCGGATTCGGTGACACCGGCCGAGACCGCGGGCCGGCAGATTTTGCGCGAGTATGTGCAAGAGGTTTTGCGCGACCTGGACCCGCGCGAACAGAAAATTTTGAAAATGCGGTTTGGGTTGGAAGACGGGGTCACGCATACTTTGGAAGAAGTCGGCAAGGAATTCGGCGTCACGCGCGAGCGCATTCGCCAGATTGAAGCCAAGGCCTTGGAACGGATTAAAGAACACTACAACATCAACAAGCTCCGGGATTACTAAATCAATCAGTGAAACAAAAAATTCCATCATTTGATGGAATTTTTTGTGGTGGAGTGGCTGGGACTCTTCATTCGCCGCTTAGGCGGCTCTTCCGGGGCAGCGTTCAAATCTCCAGTGGAGATTTGTCCGACGCTCGACTTCGGCTTAAGCCTTGTCTCGCTTCTGCCCGTTCGAGTCCACCACAAACAAAAAATCCATTCCGGAGAATAGAATTTTTGTGGTGGAGTGGCTGGGACTCGAACCCAGAACCAATTGCTTAAGAGGCAACTGCTCTACCAGTTGAGCTACCACTCCCTTGTCGCAAATATCAGGTACAACTATAGCAAATTATGGGCTTGTAATCAAGGTTTTAACTTGATAAAATCAGGCCAAAGAAGGCATCAAGATGAATCCAAAAGATGACAAAATCCTGAATGTGGAGGAATTGGCTAAGTTTTTTGGCGTGTCTGCTCCCACTATCTGGCGGTGGTGCAAAATGGGCAAGATTCCAGCCTTCAAGATTGGGTCACAGTGGAAGATCCGCCAGTCGGATTTGAACAAAATCATCAACCAAAAACTTTCTAAAAACCATAAGCCCCAAGTAACGGGACTGTTCTAATGCCTAAATATCCGAACATTTTTATTTTTTTTGGGGCCGACGCAATTTCGTTGCGCCAAAAAGTTCGTACCTGGGAAGAGGAATTCAGGAAAAAGTACACTGCTCAAGGCATAATCCGGCTGGATTCGGAAAATCTCTCGGAAAAAGAGCTTGGGGAGCAGCTGGCTACCGCTTGCTCTCCGTCTTTGTTTTCACAAAAAAAATTAATCATCGCCAGAAACTTTCTGCCTTCGAAGTCCTCTCAGGAAATTTTAATTCAGGCGCTCGAAAAACTCCTCGGTTCAATTCCCGCTGACTACTTTTTGATTTTTTGGCAAGACGCACTGGACCGCAGGCTGTCATTTATCAAAAAATTGGCCAAGGACGCAAACTTTAAAGAATTCGCAAGCATAGAAGCGCCTGAACTTAACACCTGGATCAAAACCCAAGCTCAAATTTTGGGAGTTAAAATTGATGATCCGGCTGTTGAGAAACTGGCGCAATTTTGCGGGCGCGATCTGTCCGAAGGGGGAAAGGCCGGATTTGATATTTGGCATATCTATTCGGAACTTGAAAAATTAGGCTCACTTGGCCGACCGATTACAGCCGCAGATATAGAGCAGCTAGTGGTGCCGGTCGTATCCGAAAACGCATTCAAACTTTCGGATGCCGTATTTAGCCAAAATAAAAAGCAGATCCTAGAAATTCTGGAACGGCTTTTTGCTGAAGAATCCGGGGACGAAAAATTTGCAGGGATCCGGCTCTTGGGTTTGGCCTCCGACAGCGCCCGGGCTAAATTGGCGGTTAATTTGCTGGAGCAGCAAAATTTTTCTCAAGACCAAATTGCGCAATTTTTAGGCTGGAAAAATGCGGGCAGAGTTTGGATGACGCTCAAAGGCCCGGCTGTAACGCTTGAGATCCTTAAAAAACTGATTTCACGACTTCAGGATGCCGATATACGGCTCAAAACTTCGGATGCGGACCCGAAACTTCTGTTAGAGCTGAACCTGCTCTAAAAACCAAAGTCCGGGGTGGTAAACCCCGGACTTTACTCTCTGCTGCCCTGCGATGAACCGCCTTTTTTACCGGCGCGTCTGGCTTTTTCCGGATCATTTGCGAAATTCCCGCGATTATTGTGTTTACCCTGAGCCTTGCCGCCCTTGCGCCCCGCAGCGGCGTGCCCGGCAGAGTTGCCGTACCATGCCATATGACTCCTTTCGTTTAATACAAGGACAGTATGGAATGTCCGAGAATAAAAATCTATTTCCGTTTGTTCTAATTTTTGATTTCGTTTGGGCTTGATTGTTTGTCGGATTATCTCATGCGTTGTGGACGCAAATTAGTATTGCTCCCGTTCTTTGACCCGGAAATTTATGTTTACTATAATTAAGGCAATGTTTAAAGTAAAAGAAACAAAAATCAAGCAGAATATAGGATTGCGAAAAGCTATCCATTGGGCGCTCATCTGCGCCTGTTTAGTGTGGTTTTTAAATTTCCAATTGCCGCCTTCCGGTCCGGCCCGCGCTGCCGCAACGGCTGCCTTGCCTCAAGTTTTCTTGGATACGACATATCCTGCGCTTTCTGCCTCCAGAAACATTAGAAATGTCAAACCGTCTTGCTCTTCCGGCGAGACGCTTTGTTATACATCATTACAGTCTGCAATTAACGACGCCGTGCCAGGCGATGAGATTGTGATTACTGCCGGTATGACTATCACCGGGCCAATTACGCTCAAACACAAAACTGGGGGCGGTTGGATAATTATCCGGAGTTCAAATATGTCTGCGCTGCCGGCCGCTGGCCATCGCGTAGGGCCAAGTGATGCTGCGGCTATGCCCAAAATTGTCGCGCCTGGATCAAATGTGTCGGCTTTGGTAACGGAGGATAATGCCGATAACTATCGACTGGTTGGCATTGAATTTACCAAAGTCAATCCCTCGGTTGTCACGGGTGTTATGGTCCAGCTGGGCCGATCCGATGGCCAGACTTCTTACTCACAGGTTCCAAAAAATTTGATTTTGGATCGGGATTACATCCACGGCGATCCCGCTTCGGATCTTAAGCGCTGCGTGGAGTTGGATAGTTCGTACACCTCAATTATAGATTCATACATTTCAGAATGCCATGTGGTCGGCCAGGATGCGCAGGGCATAACTGCTCTCAATGGGCAAGGGCCATTTAAGATTGTAGATAATTATGTTGAGGCCTCCACAGAAAATATCCTGTTCGGCGGCGATGTGCCTAGAATTTCGGGACTAGTGCCCTCGGACATAGAAGTTCGCGGCAATTACCTCACCAAGGATCTCGCGTGGAAGGACACTACTCCGCATTGGGCGGTCAAGAACGATTTGGAATTCAAAAATGCCCAGCGTGTGTTGGTGACGGGCAACATCATAGAAAACGATTGGTTGGATGGCCAGACTGGGACTTTGATTGTCATTACGCCGCGCAATTCTGGCGGCTGCAGAACTTGCGGCGCGACGTGGGCCACGGCTTCGGATCTAACTATCACCGACAACATTGTGCGTCACGGAGCCGGGGCTCTGGAGTTCCAGGGTTACGATTACTACTCAAGCGATGGTCTGGATTCGGCGGGCAGCCTTCAGGTCAAAAATGTTTATATCGCGAATAATCTATTTTACGACATCAGCCGTGATTGGGATGCCAAAGCTCCTCTGATTCTAATGTCTGACCAGCCGGCCAACATTACTTTGGACCATAATACTTTTATAAATTCCGGCGGCAATAATCTGACACTAGACAGCTCCAGATCCGATGGCACTTACGACACGGTGCTTGGTTTGACTTTGTCCAATAATACGATGTTTCATACAAGTTATGGCGTTATGGGCGGCGGGCTTGCGGAGGGAAATTCAACAATGAATGCCTACACACCGGGAGCCGTGTTCACACACAACATCCTTGCTTCAGATACAAGCATTTCTTCCAGATACCCTAGCGCTAACATTTGTGGTGCGACTTGCTATCCGACCGAAGCGACGTGGGAAAGTCAATTTTTGGATTATAACCAGGCGATAGCAGGAAATATTTCCGACTTTGCCCTTAATTCAGGCAGTGCGTACAAAAACGCAGGCACTGATGGCAAAGATTTGGGCGCAGATATTGCTGCAATTAGCTCGGCTACTGCCAGTGCGGCTGCGGGATCGGATTCAGGCGGCGGGAATACAACATCGGACACTACGAAACCAGTTGTTGCAAGTTTTACCGTGGCGCCCCAAAGCGGTTCGGGTCCGGTCACTGCGACATTTACGGCCACAGACAGCGGTGGCTCATTTTTGGCCTCTGCGGAGCTGTTGCGGGCAAATGCCAATACTACTAGTTGTCTTCTCGGCAACATTTCTGGTTGTTCTTGGACGCATTTACAAACCATCGCCGCTCCGTCAGGAGTTAATTCCTGGACCAGCAGTTTTACGGATTCGCCGCCTGCGGGTACATATCTTTATGGCACGCACGTCCATGATGGCGCGGGGAATATTGGCTTTGAGCCGGCTGTGGTGTCCGCAATCGTTGGCAGCTCGAGCTTGAGCAGAAGCATCAGTATCCAATCTTTGCAAGGCAAGACTTCCAAAGCAGTGACAGGCACGCTGGATATTCTGGATTCCGGGCACAATCTTCTAAATTCTTATCCATTCACCACTAATGCGTCAGGTTCAGCAACTTTGAGCTTAAATGTTCCGATCCAGAGCGTGTTTTTACGCATTCGGGCGGTGCCGTATTTGGTTCAAACCAGTTCGGCGGATTTGAACCTGACCGGAGCCTACAGTATCCCTATGCTCAGGACAGGGGATATTAATCAGGATAATATCGTCAATTCAATTGATTTTTCGCTTTTGAATGCCAAATGGTTCAGCGCTGACGCGATTTCAGACCTCAACGGCGATGGGCTGGTAAATTCCCTTGATTTTTCCCTTCTTAACCAAAATTGGTTTGCTGTGGGCAATTAGGGTGATTTGGCGGTTCAAACTTGCCAATTTCCTTTTTATTCAGTAGAATAGGAGACGAATAAAATCAAGAATTAACGAAACAAACAAATGGATTTTCTTAATCCCAAAATACGTACGCAACCGCAGGTTTCCATGTCTAACGCAAACGCAGCAAACCCAAACCAATCTTCTTCCGTTTCGATGCCCGCAACACAGACGAACGTTTTCACTAAAATCATCAATTATAGTTTGATAGCTTTGGTTTTTTTGATACCGTTGTTTTTTCTTCCGCTAACCTCGGAAGTCCGCGAATTCAATAAACAAAATTTGCTTATTTTAGGCGTGTTGATCATGCTGGCAGCCTGGGTCATACGCGTTTTGTCTACCAGACGGGTATCCTGGGTCAAAACCTCACTGGATTACGTAATCTTGGCTTACGCGGCTATTTATGTTCTGGCAAGCTACTTATCGATTGACCGGCCATCGTCATTTCTGGGATATGTCGGGCGATTTTCGGGCAGTTGTATTTCGGTCATTGCCCTAGTTTTGCTTTATTTTCTAGTAGTCAACAATGTCCGCGGACAAAAGATCACGCAGCGGATTATGGACGCGCTGATTGCCGCAAGCGGACTTGCGACTATTTATGGTTTGCTCCAGACGCTTAAATGGTACGTACTGCCTGCTTTTACACATTCGCAATCGTTTAACTCAATCGGAAGCATGGTGGCATTGAGCATCTTCGGTGCGATGTCTATAACGCTTTACCAATGGCAGCTCTTGGCCTCTCCGAAATCCTCGGTGCTCAAGAAATCTGTCTTGGGCGTGCTTATGGTTTTGTCGCTTATCCTGATGTTTTTGATTAACGCATTCATTGGCTGGCTTGTTTTAGCCATTGGCATGGTCGTTTTTACCGCTCTAGGCATGATGATAGTAGGCACCGAAGAGGGAAGCGATCAGCAGTCATGGTTTTGGAGGCCGATGGTGGTATTGGTTATTGCGATTTTGTTTGTGGCTTTTCAGATTTTGCCTGCTTCCATAAATCCGCGCAATCTCGTAAGTAACAACCTCAACTTGCCCGTGGAGATTCAACTCTCCAACTCCGCGACTTTCAATTTGGTCAAAAATTCCGTAAGTTCCGGCGCCAAAACCGCAATCTTTGGGTCTGGTCCTGGCACCACAGGAATTGCCTTTGGCCAGATTAAACCTGCTGATTTGAATAAAACTGTGGTTTGGAGCCTCAACTTTGACCGAGCCTCAAGCGAGATAGCCAACATTACCATAGAAACTGGCATCCTCGGTCTGGTGGCGTTTGAAGCCGCATCCATCTTGTTTCTTATTTACGCGCTATATTTTTTACTTAAGCGCGCTTACCACGTCGGCAAAATGTATGCATTTGGATTCTTTACGATATGGTCCGTACTGTACCTGGCTCATTTCTTTTATTTCTTCAATACAACTTTCTATTTCCTGTACTGGCTTGCAATTGCCGCATTTATGGCTGTCGCGCATTGGAACTTTGCCAACCAGCAAGATCCGGATATGAATATGAACACTTCGCCGCGAACGGCATTGTCTTGGATGTTTGCCTCCCTGCTGATGCTGGCACTTATCTTGGTAGGCGCGTTCTTTGAGGCTTCGGTGTACGTAGCGGAAGCTTCATACACGTCTGGCGTCAAAAATTTGAGCCAATCCAATCCCGACTTCAATCAGGCACAAAGCCAGTTTAATCGCGCGGTGAGCCTGAATCCTTACCGAGATATATATCACCTGGCCAGCGCTCAGAATCAAATCTTTTTGGCTTCAATTGAGGCGGCCAAAGACAAACCCGATGTCAATCAAGCGATTACCTGGATTCAGGGTGCGATAGCTGACGGCAATGCCGCGACTCAGATTTCACCCAATAACGCCGGCAACTGGTCGGCTTTGGCCCAAATCTATAACGCAATTAGTCCTTTGGGGGTAGAAGGAACGGCTTTGCAGGCCAGTACGGCATGGCAGGAGGCTATAAAGCACGACAGTCAAAATCCGGCTCTGGAAGTCCAACTGGCCAACGCTTACTATGATGCGTCCACGACAATTGACCCCAAAATTTTGGGTACGGGGACGGATTCCGATGGCGATGGCCTGACAGATCAAGCAGAAGCGACATTCAAGTCCGACCCGCATAATTCCGATACCAATGGCAATGGTACGCCGGATGGAGCCGAAGTTTTGGCAGGGTTTAATCCCGCGGGAGTCGGCACGTTGGATAATTCGATTCTGAACCAATACCAGAGAGTGGATAATTCCCTCCTTAAACAGGCCGCAGACGCCGCCAACCAATCTATTAACCTCAAAAATGACTTTCCGGACCCGTACATCGTGCTGGCGCGCGTTTACGAGAAAGAAAACCAATTGACTGACGCCAAGAAAGTTTTGGATGACGCAGCTATTAAATTTAACCGCAACCCTGATATATTGTTTGAACAAGGTCGGATTACGTTCAACAGCGGCGACTCGGCTACGGCGGAAAAAATATTCAATGACGTGTTAACTCTCGAGCCTAATGATGCCGACGCGCTGTTCTCACTCGGTCTCATCTATGAGCCAAAAGATCCAGCCAAGGCTTTGGACTATTATCAGCAGGTGCGCCAAATCACAGGCCCCAACGTTGACCTGGATAAAAAGATAAACGATTTGAAAGCTTCAGTCTCAAACTCGGCAAAATAGTAAATCAATCAAAAACCCCGCCTCTGAAAGAGACGGGGTTTTATTTAGACTAGACGATTCTGGTTACCAAAAAAATAAAGCAAACGCCAATTACAGTCAGCATGATTGTTTTTACAGACGAGTGCCTGCTGTGCGCTTCCGGTAAAATATCCGAGGCGCCGATGTAGAGCAGGAATCCGGCAAAAAATCCCAGATACCACAACAGGCCGGCATCTGAAATTGTAAATAGATACGTGGCCAGAGCACCGAGCAGGGGAGCGATTGCATCCAACCCCAGCAATGTCACAGATCTTCGGTTGGTATTGTGGTTTACAAGCATCAGGGACACTGTATTGAGACCGTCGGAGAAATCATGGGCGACCACGGCAATGGCAACCAAAATACCAACGCTGGACGAAACATGGAAAGCCAAGCCAATGCCTACGCCATCTAGAAATGAGTGCGCAGACAAGGCTAGGGCCGATATAAGCCCCACAGTAGGGTGCGTATGAACGCCCCAGCGACCCTCATGACCCTGGTGGATGAGCACGGATTTTTCCACGATATGGAACAGCAAAAACCCGCATACGAGGGCAATCATAGGCCATACCGGATCCGTGGCCGTGGACTGGATGAGGCGAGTAATCTCCGGAAACAGATCAAACGCAACCACAGCCAGGAGCACCCCGGCCGTGAATCCCATAACCAAATGTAAGCGGTCGCGGTAGCGGAAAGCGACCAGGCCGCCCAAACAAGTGGAGAGCAGGGCAAACAAGCTTAAAATAATTGCCATAATGCTTTAAGTATAGCAATTTGCCGTGGTTTGCGGTAGGTTTATTGGTACTTATCCAGGTCTTTGCCCCACTGCCATTTCGGCTTTTCCCCTTTGCGGTAGGCAATACGCAGCAGCAGGGACGTGAGAATAATGAATGGCAGCACAAGCATCAATCCTATTTCGCGCGGGCTGGAAGAGTCGTCTAGGCTGAATGCAAACGCCATAAGCAGACCCACGTAGACTATGACGCACAGCCAGCCCTGCCAGGTTACTGGCGTCCAACCCCAGCCTACTAGACGACGCTTAAACCAGACGTGCTCGGGGTTGTCCTGGGCATAGCGGATAAAGATTGGGAGCATTAAGACCACAAGCATTATTGTAAACGCCGCAATACCGAGGGCGATATTTTGGATGAGCCAGCCCAAGATGATGCCTGTGGCTGCGGCAAGCGCAATTTTAAACAGAAGCTTATTCATTGATTTTTATTCGACCATGAGTTCGTCAATATAGCACCATCTCCAATTTTCGCCCGGCTGGAATGATTTTATGACTGGATGTCCGGTTGCATGGAAATGTTTGGTGGCGTGCTTGTTTTTGGAACTATCGCAGCAGCCCACGTGCCCGCAGGTAAGGCAGAGCCGCAGATGGACCCACGTGTCGCCAATCTCAAGGCACTCTTCACAGCCATTTGGAGTTTTGGGTTCAGTATTTGGATTTGCGTCTTGAATGTGAGCACAGATTTCACTTTGCATGTTATTGGGTTATGATATTAGCTGGATTTGAAATTTACGAAGGCTTTGGTGTCAAAAAATATCGCGCAGTATGTGAGTTTTTCACCATCGGACTTCCATATCTCTACTACATCGCAGACGCCTTGCTTGCCAGATGGGGAGCGCAATGTATACCTGGCTTGCGCACAGACGCGATTGTCTTCAGCGATATAATCACGAACTTCTACCGCGATTGTGTCCGTAAAAAAATTACCTGCGGCCTGCACATAGGCGCTTTTGCCTTGTTTTATGTTGTCGAAATTGGAATTGATGAATGTAATATCATCGGCAATATACGATTCCCATCCGCCGCTGTGTATGGCGGGAAAATATTTTTCTAGAATTTCTTTAGTAGTCATAAATTATCCTTGAGTTAATTCGGCATCTTAAAATTTTATTTTCGATACCGTTGTAACTGCCGTAATCATTAATTAATCTCTTTAACTTAATCATAGCATAGTTTAATTTCCATCAGGGGTCAAACAAAAAACACCAGGATTACTGATGTTTTTTGTTGGGGTGGTATACGGGATTTGAACCCGTGACATCCGCTGCCACAGAGCGGCGCTCTACCAGCTGAGCTAATACCACCAATATAAAATTATCTTACCGCGGCCATCACGATAAATACGATAATCGTCAATACCGCGAGCCAACCGATTGTATAACCGAAAAACTGCAAGGCTTCTTTTTTGCGGCCATCAAGATACATAAGCGCAGGTCGGCCCAGCACAAGGCTTGCCGTTACAGCAGCTGAAACTACAAATAGCATAAGTATCGCGATAGGCGTCCAGCCGGTGTCTTGCTGCCCGAACCACTGATCGCCGTGTGACATTATAAACGCAACGATTGAAACATAAACTAAAACCAGAAACGCATGACCCAAACTTTGCCAAACTGGATTTTTGTTCTGCATAAATTATTACCTTACTTGGTGCCCCCGCCAGGAATCGAACCTAGATCAAGACCTTAGAAGAGTCCTGCTTTATCCATTAAGCTACGAGGGCTAAAAATTAAAAATCTCCACACAGAAAGGGGAGAGTAGTGACCTAAATGCTGTGTCAGATAGGTGATGGATATTGCAAGTATTATACTCTGGTTTGGCATTTTTGTCAAAAAATCGCCTAATTTACGCATATTTGGTAAAATACTGCTGCATCGGATCTCAAATATTTGGAATAATCCATTAGATTTTTTGTAATATATAAGAATGGAAAACAGCAAATCTGACGAAGAGGTTGCCATACTCGTGCAAGCCGGTGAAGTCCAGGCATTTGGGGTTTTGGTAGAGCGCTACGAACAGAAAATGCTGCGCTACGCGCACAAATTCCTGTTTGGTTACCAGGATGGTGAGGACGTTGTGCAGGAAGTGTTTCTCAAAGCCTTTACCAACATTCAGGGGTTTGACTCATCCAGAAAATTTTCCTCATGGCTTTATCGCATCGCGCACAATGAATTTATAAACGCCATCAAAAAAAAACGGCGCGAGCCTTTGCCATTCTTTGATCCGGATACAATTTTTCCGCACCCGGTGGCACAGGACGACCCCGTGCGCGATTTAAACACCAAGCAGATGGCGAGCATGCTTAACCAAAGTTTAGACAAGTTGGACCCCAAGTACCGTGAAGCTCTGGTGCTTTATTACTTTGAGGATTTGGATTACGGGATGATTGCTGAAATTTTACAGATTCCCAAATCGACTGTCGGTGTCCGAATTCTGCGCGGCAAAGAATTTTTGAAGAAAATCTATAACGAAGTAAACCACCATGAATGACCCGGAGCAAAATTCTATAAAGGATAAAATTCTTAAATCCATTGAAGCCGGCAAAGTCCAAATGCGCCCGCGCTGGCATTTCGTACTGCGGACAATTCTGCTTGTCATAGGGATTGTGCTGGCGGTATTGGCCTTGCTCTATCTTATAAGCTTTGTAATCTTTGCCCTGCACCAGACCGGGGCATGGTTTGTGCCTCGATTCGGCCTAGGCGGTTTGATGGAATTTCTTACCTCGTTCCCGTGGCTAATACTGCTTTTGGCTTTGGTCTTTACGGTAATTTTGGAAATTTTGGTGCGCAAGTATTCGTTCGGATACCAAAAACCATTGCTCTACACGACACTTGCGATTGTTGTGCTGGTTGCAGCAGGCGGGTTTGCTGTTTCGCAAACTCCATTCCACCGCGGACTGTTTGATTCCGCAAGGCTCCACGAGCTGCCTGTGGCTGGTGGATTCTATAGACTTTATGGCACTCCGAGCAGCGACAATGTCGCCATTGGCAGCATTGTCCGCATCAACAATCCGGGATACACGATCCAAGACCGCCGCGATATTATGTTTGAGATTTTGGTGGACGACAACACCAATTTCCCCGACGGCAATGATTTTGGGATCGGCGATTCAATTGTCGTGTTTGGCCATAGGGGAGACAGCAACCAAATTCAGGCCCTTGGGATAGGCAAAATCACGGAGCCGGAACCGCCGCCTTTACCGCAGCGGGAAATTTTAATTCCCCAAAACATCCAGCTGAAATAAGTTTAAGACAAAATTGTAATATATTTCAGAGGGCTCGGCGGCTTTTAATGAGAGGATTGGAAGCTGTCCGGGCCCTTCACCCCTATATTGTCAAAAATGCATTGACTTTTTTCATCTTGCAGGTGGCGAAGGCCAATGTTTTTTGTTATGCTTAAAGAGATGAAATTGACTTTTTACGGTGCGGCACAAAGCATCACCGGATCCAAACACTTAATTGAAACAGAAGGTTTTCGAATTCTTTTGGATTGCGGCATGCACCAGGGCGGTTTAGATCACGATTTGGCCAATCGCAGCTTGCCATTTGATCCTAAGACAATAGACTGCGTGATTTTGTCGCATGCCCATGCCGACCATTGCGGGCTGCTGCCGAGCCTTGTGGCGGGCGGTTTCCGCGGTAAAATTTATTGTACTTCCGCTACGGCAGACATTGCCAAATATATTCTTGAGGATTCGGCTATGGTTCAGCAGGCGGACGAGCGCTATGCCTACGAGCATGGCCTGAATGCATATCCCGTTATCTATACCCGCAAGCAGGCCGAGGATGTATTTCGGCACTTTGCGCCGGTTTCGTATTTTCGGCTCAATCCTGTCTGGACGCAAATCAATGACCGGATCCGGTTTAAGTTCTATGACGCCGGGCATATTTTGGGATCCGCCACAACCGTACTTGAGATTCGAGATGGCGGCACTGTTTCGACTCTGGCTTACACCGGTGATTTGGGCAGTCCCAACCGGCCGATACTCAACGATCCGGAACGCATTGCCGAATCTTGCGGTACGCTTATTTGCGAAGCAACTTATGGCTCCAAACTGCACCGGCCGCTGAACGATGCCATAGCACAGATGAAGGAAGTGGTGATCTCCGCCGTGCGCACCAGGGGCAAAATTATTGTGCCTGCGTTTGCGCTGGGCCGAACCCAAGAGATTATTTACACTATGCATAAGCTCACGGACGAAGGATCAATTCCCCGGATCCCAATTTACACGGACAGTCCGCTGGCGCAGAACATAAGCGAGGTTTTCCTTCGGCATCTGGAGGATTTTGATGCTAATTCTCGCAAAGACTTTACCAAGAAAAATGAACTGCCGTTAATTTTCCGAAATTTGATTCCGATTACGAGCGTTGCCGAATCCAAAGCGCTCAACACGCGGCCTGGACCGTTTATGGTGATCGCTTCGTCTGGTATGATGGAGGGTGGCCGGATTTTGCACCACCTTAAAAATAATCTTTCTGACAGTAAAAATACATTGCTCATTACTGGTTACCAGGCTGCGCACACGCTCGGGCGCAGGCTTCAGGAGGGCGCCAAGTCGGTTAGGATTTTTGGCAAGCCCGTGCCAGTGGCGGCGCGGATAATCACCATGGATGAATTTAGCGCGCACGGCGACCAAGCCTACCTTTCCAGTTACATCCGCAGCATGGCCGGACTGCAAAAATTATTTTTGGTGCACACCGAACTTCCCGCGGCTGAGTCGCTCAAACAGGTGCTCATGCAGTCTTCCTCACATTTGGAAATCAATATCCCTAAACCCTTGCAGTCGTTTGATATAACTCCAAAGAGTTGATTTTTTTGCGAGTTTGTGATATTATGAATATCTTGTTTACAAAAAATTATGAAGACTGAAACTCCACACACTAATTTTTCCAATCTGGGAATCGCTCCCAGATTTATGGAAATTCTCACCGCGCAAAAATTTTTGGTACCAACGCCGATTCAAGCCCAGTCAATTCCTCAGGCTATTGAAGGCCGTGACCTTATGGGCATTGCCCAGACTGGCACAGGCAAAACTCTGGCGTTTGGCGTGCCTATGATTCAGCGACTGGCCCACAATCGCGGGAAATTCAAAGGATTAGTGATTTTGCCAACCCGGGAATTGGCCCTGCAGGTGGACGAAACACTCAAAAGAATTGGAAGCCCCCTAGGGCTCAAAACTGCTATCCTCATTGGCGGCGAATCCATAGGCAAGCAACTGTCCGCGCTTAAGCGCGATCCGCACATTATAATTGGCACGCCGGGCCGGCTTATCGATCATTTGGAGAATTCCAGACTGAATCTTTCAAAAATCGGGATTTTGGTGCTGGATGAGGCTGACCGAATGTTGGATATGGGTTTTGCGCCACAGATTAAGAAAATTTTGCAGAAAGTTCCGCGGGAGCGCCAGACTATGCTTTTTTCTGCGACTATGCCCGACGAAATCGTGTCCTTGGCGCAAAGTTATATGACTTTGCCGCTTCGGGTCGAGGTGGCCCCAGCAGGCACGGCAGTGACCACAGTCACGCACGAATTATTCTTTTTGGAACGCAATCAGAAACTATCCCTGCTCAAAAATCTTTTGTCGCAATACCGCGGCAGCGTCTTGGTGTTTTCCCGTACCAAACACGGCGCCCGTAAAATTGCATCCACTGTCCGTTCCATGGGCCATAGTTCAGCCGAGATCCATTCCAACCGTTCGCTCAACCAGCGTTTAGAGGCTTTGGATGGGTTTAAGTCCGGCAAATACCGCGTGTTGGTGGCCACGGACATTGCAGCCCGCGGCATAGACGTTACTGGCATCGAATTGGTTATAAATTATGATTTGCCGGCGACAGCGGAAGATTACGTCCATCGCATTGGCCGGACCGGCCGCGCAGGGCTGACCGGGCATGCGATTTCCTTTGCCACTCCGGACCAACGGTCCGAAGTGCGCGCCATTGAGCGGCTTATCCGTAAGTCGTTGAATATCTCGCAGTTGCCAGACCTTGGATCTGCCTCATTTGTAAATCGGGAACATGCTCCGGAAAGAAACCAGCGCTCCCTGTCGCAACGATCTCAGCCGCGCCGCAACATGCGCAAATCCAGTTCGCGCAGAACAGATATTCCGCGCGTCAGCCGGCCAGTGCACGCCGGCCGCGGTTATTTTCTCACACATTCCGGTAAATAATAAATCCCGCTTCGGCGGGATTTAATTTTGGCTGTTGAAATCTGGCGCTCCACAGGCATTGAGATCGGAGATGGTCAAAGCCTGACCAGCTTCGTACCGGTCTTTCATAAGAGAGCAGGGAAGTGTAAGGTCAGGCGGGCGCAAACCTTCTTTGAACTGATCAGTGGTAAGCCCGCCGCGATTTTCAAAGTGAGGCAGGTCGCCATCGCCGCCTTGGGCAAGGCCGCAATAGGCGCCAATGCGGGCTAGTTTGTTCCAGTCAATATCAAATCCATTTGTGCGGTCGGCTATATCTACAGCATAGCCATAGTTGTGGATGCTTTTGCCGGCCGGAGCTTCAGTGACAATGTGCCCGTCTATAGTGCGGCCTTGTTCATACAAATTATCCTGTTCTTCGGGCGTACGGAATCCCGAAGTAATGCGGAGGTCGTAATCGTAAACTGCGGCCGTAGGCAGGAAGCATTCGTTGACCTGTGTAATGAAGTTTTGATTGATTTCAGTTGGTGTCGGTGCAGGCTCCGTGATATTTGCCGTTTCCGCACCACTCGTCTGCGGGTGAGTGCCGCGGAAAAAAAAGAAACCCACGCCTACAACAACTACGAAGATAGAAGCCATCAATAAAATACGCCTGCGGTCCAGGTGTTTTTTGTATAATTTACGGAATGCCTGCTTCTGTTCTTGGACGCTGGGCTGCCGGAAACGGTATGGAAACATAAGCTTATAGTTCAAACAATATTAAATTCACCTGTCTATTTTAAACATATTTTACTCATGCTTCAAGACTCATTGACTTTCTGGGGAAAAACGTTTACAATTAGGAGTTATTAAATAATTACAATTTTAAATTATGCTAGATAATTTTTGTAAAAATTGCGGGTCAGCGAAAGCCGTAGATCGGCCCCTTTGCTTTCATTGCGGGTACGACAGCGAACACGCTCAAGAGAATGAGCGTGAAGTTATCTTATAAAGCGTTTTTTGTTAAAATATGATTGCTTACGCTTAATTGAAATTTATGCTACACTTCTCTGCGCATGAATTCTGATCCGGCGCTGCTCATGCTCCCAATGCCCAGGAGGACAAATGAGGAAGAAACTTTTCAGCTTACTTATCTCGGCTGTTTTTTTGTTTGCCGCGCTAGGAAAAGCATCGGCTCAAAGCACAATCACTCAAGACACGGTCTGCGATCCGTCCCACGAGGACTGCCGCAGTATGCTCATCCAGCTGATCCGCAACGAAAAAGTCGGCATCGACTGGGGACTGTGGTTTATCAAGGATCCGCGCTACGTGACAGAGATCATCAAACGGTTCCAGGATGGCCTGCCGATCCGCATCATCATGGATCCGCGCGCCAACAACACCTACGCCAGCAACGCGGGCTACCTCAAGCAGCTGGCTGACGCTGGAATTCCCATGCGCAAGCGAGTGGCCGGAGACATCTGCCATTGGAAACTCATGGTCTTCGCCGGCCAGAGGATAGTAGAGGTTTCGGGCGCCAACTACAGCGGCATCGCGTTTCGGCCCGATGATCCGTACAAAAACTACGAGGATGAGGCAATCCTTTTTACCACAACCTTCATCGACTCGTTTGAAACGAAGTTTGACGACATCTGGACCAACACCTCGCAATATGCCTCGTACGCCAACATTAGCGGACAGCTGCTTCGTAACTTCCCAACTTACCCCATCGATCCGAGATTGAATTTTCCGCCCGATGACAGCTATGAGGATCGCCTCGTGCCGCTCATTGACCGAGAAAATTCGCTCATCGATGTGGACATGTACCGTCTGACAGAGAATCCGCCAGTTGACGCGCTTATCCGCGCCGCGGCGAGAGGTGTGCGTGAGCGGTTGTACTTTGAACCTTCGGAGTACACGAATACCGCCCGACCCGGCAACAAAGTTGAAATCGATAAGTTGGTTGCGGCCGCGGCCAAGTATCCGGGCACTATTGAAATTCGGATGCGCGCTCACTACGGACTCAATCACCAAAAGACCGTTTGGCTGCATGGCCAACACATTGTAATCTACGGCACATCCAACTGGTCTAATGCCTCCGATGACAATCAGCTTGAGTCCAACTTTTTCACGGATACAGATCCTGGGGACGGCTTTAACAATTTTCTCTTTGACGCTCTCCAGAAGATCTTTGTTCGGAAGTGGTACAACACCAACCCGATCGGTGCCATAGAGACCGTGGCGTACAAGACGCCAACTCTGCCGCCGCCGGTTTGCGAAGACCCGGTCGCGATGAATTACGGTGGGGCGCTTCCATGCGCTTATCAGCCAGACACCACACCGCCTTCTGTCCAGTTCACGTCACCTGCCAGCGCTTCGGTTGTATCCGACCTTCAGACTGTCTCCGCTACAGCCTCCGACAACGTCAGGGTGGCGGGCGTGCAGTTTGCGGTGGATGGTGCAAATATCGGAACCAAGATTTCCTCCGCGCCGTATTCCATGAACTGGAACACGTTCGCGGTGGCAAATGGGAATCACGTCCTTACAGCCACGGCAACTGATGCTGCTGGGAATTCCGCCAGCGCTTCCGAAACTGTGGATGTAGAAAACACGGCTCTGCCGATTGAGACTGTGGTGCTTCGAGCCAGCGATGTTTCCAGCATCTTCGGACGCTGGAACATGGTTTCGGATCCCACAGCCGCCGACGGTGTGGCCATCTACAATCCGAACGCCGGACAGGCCAAAGTCCTTCCTGCAAAAATTGCACCGGCCAACTACTTTGAAGTAACATTCGAAGCAAAGGCCGGAGTGCCGTACCATTTGTGGCTCCGTATGAAAGCGGACAGCAACTACTACGGCAACGATTCCGTAGACGCACAGTTCTCCGACTCCGTAGATGCATCCGGTAACAGTATCTACCGGATTGGCACCACGGATTCGGCGGAAGTTGTGCTGCAAGAGTCCGACTACGGCCACATCTCCGGCTGGGGATGGGCCGACCAAGGCTGGAACGGCCTCGGGGCAAATATCTACTTTGCCACGAGCGGCACGCATACCCTGCGCATCCAACAGAGGGAAGACGGATGCAGGATTGACCAGATCGTGCTTTCGCCGGATGTGTACCTTACAAGCTCTCCTGGTACGCAGACGAACGATACGACGATTTTGGTGAGATAAATTGAAAACGGCAGCAGGTCCCTTGCGACTTGCTGCCGTTCTTTTTTGTATTTAAAAATTCGAATTTATGCCGAACCTATAATATATCCGGCAAAGAATACCAGCACTCCGCCGACCACGACTTGGATTACGGACAGCAGAAAATTCATCTTCATATATTTATAGCGGATAAAAGCAATTACGATTAGTTCAATACCCACGATAATGTAGGCTAAATACAACGCGTGATGAAAGTTGGCCAGTAAAAAGGGAAGTGTGTGGAGTATGCCGCCAACGAATGTCATAAGCCCCGTAATAGCGCCTCGCCGCACTGGATGCCCGCGGCCAGTGAGTACGCCATCGTCGGACAAGCCTTCGGCAAACGCCATAGAAATGGCAGCGCCAGTTGCGGCGGAGGCGCCGATTAGAAACGCCACATGGGTGGAACCTGTTGCAAAAGCCGCGGCAAACAAGGGCGCCAGGGTTGAAACCGAGCCGTCCATAAGTCCCAGCAATCCCGGCTGAATGGTCCGCAGCAAGTGCGAACCCATTTCTTGATCGTTTTGTAATTCCGGATTTTCCATAGGATTATATTTTACTATAAATTTTGATTTTCTGAAACGGGGGCATAATTGCCAAATACAAAAATAGAAATTATACTCTTTTATGAAAGGGGTCTACGCCCATATTCTGGCAGGCAAAATTATGCCCAATCCCAAAAAAACCCTGCTCTCCCAATATCCCACCTTAGTGCTTATGGTCGCATTTACTGTAACCACGCTGTGGCTCTTGGCTCAGCCGCTCGTGATCTCCAAATGAGAAAGTTTTTGATTGTAAGCGCGCTTTTTTTGCCTTTGGTAACGTTTGCGCACGGTGGCGTTAGCAAACTAGTCGGCAGCACCCTAGTCTCGCTCAATCAAACGCCGTTGTCGCCGCAAGTCGGGCAAGACGTGCAATTTGCATTTACGTTCACGGACACAAAATTCCAGCAGTTCAAAAATCTGAATTTCAAACTTGATGTCATTGATACGGCTTTTAACAATCCTGCTGCTGACCATCTTGTATACACTACGAATGTAGCCACAGACGTCAATGGGAATTACATATTTAAATATATATTTCCAACCTCGGATTATTATGATGTGGAATTAACATTTACGGATCCAACTACCGACACTTCGCAGACCACGGGATTTTTGGTCCAGCCCATAGCAAGTTCTGGTAGGGGAGGGAACTGGCTTATGTTTTTGGCAGCGGGGTTTGTAGGCTTGTGTTTGGGGTTGATCATTGGCAGGTTCAAAATTTTTGGTAGGAAAAGCGGAAAAGATGGACCTGTGGATAACTTGTGAGCTTGTCGCACAATTAAACGTTGTGAAGACAACTTAAGAGAATATTCCAATTGGTTGTCGTAAAATGCTCGTTTATTAAATTTATGTATAATGAATGAAAGAAAGGAAAATTTATGAAAAAAGTTTTGTTTGCAATTATGTTCATTGCTTTGGTTGCTGCAGCCTGCAATAAATCCACGACTAGCAACACTCAAACTCCGGCCGCGCAGCCGCCTTTGGATTCGTCCAATTCCAGTTCCGTAAGCCAGACTCCGGATCAGACGACAAACCAGACCGCTACAACTCCTCCGACGACGCAAACCCAAACGCAAAAATCCTCCTCGACCACTACGACTACCCAGACTCCGCCGCCGCCATCGCCTCCAGCAGTGAAGAATTTTTCTGTTACCGCAGATGATAGCGTGGCCACGCCGAGCACGATTACTGTCAACCGCAGCGACAAAGTAAATCTTACGCTTAGCGTGAGCACATCAAATGTTTATTATGGCGGTTTGGATTTCCGAAGTTCCGTGGTAAATTCCGGTACGATCCTGCCTGGAGCTTCCAAAACTGTAAGTTTTACCGCGGACAGCTCGTTTACTATAAATTGTTTCTGGCCATCAAGTGGAGTTGAGAAGACCTCGCATATAGATGTAGTAGTTAAATAATTGTGCGACAAGCTTAAGTTTAAATAAAAAACGGCCAAGTGGCCGTTTTTTATTTTTGCATTGATCGCTTGAGTTCGGACAGGGCCTGTTTTAAATTTGCCGACTTTTTCAGTACCGGTTTCCACAGGTCGCCTTTTTTCTTAAGCCTTGGGAAAATTGTGCGGATCGTAAACTGTTTGGGATCCAAACCTTTGCGCACTTCTCTCCATTCGAGCGGCGTGGAGATCGTGGCACCCGGTTTGGGCCGCACGCTGTAAGGAGCGGCCAGGGTTTGGCCTTTGCGGTTTTGCAAAAAATCCAAGTAAACTTTTTTTTGGCGCTTTTTGGGCATGCGCTCAACAGATGTAATATCCGGCAGCTGTTGATGTATAATGACCGCCACCAGATGCGCAAATTCTTTGGCCTGATCGTAATCATATTTAGCGCCGAGCGGCACGTAGATATGCAAACCCGTGGCACCGGAAGTTTTACAATAATTTGGCACGTGGATCGAGTCCAGAAGTTTATGCACGGCCCTGGCTACTTCCACGACTCTTTCAAAAGAAATTTTTTCCGGGTCTAAATCAATTACCAAAAAATCCGGATTTTCCAACCTTCCGATCCGCGAGTTCCAGGGGTTGATTTCAATGCAGCCAAGGTTGGCCATATACACAAGCGTGGCTTCGTTTTCGCAAATTAGATAGTTGATATTGGCCTTGTTTGACTCCGAATAAATTTTTTTGGTTTTGACCCAATCCGGTGACTGATCTGCGACATCTTTCTGAAAAAAACTTGGGCCCGCGATGCCGTTGGGGTGGCGGTTCATGGATTCAGGCCGGTCTTTAAGGTATGGCAAAATATATTTGGCTACATTGCGGTAATAATTTACCAAATCACCTTTTGTGATTTTCTCGTTGGGCCTGCCCGACACGCCTTTGGCGTAGCCTAGGCGGGCGGGCCAAAAAACTTTATCGAGATGCGTAAGTTTTACACTTTGACCATTAATTTTGATGCTGGTATCTTTCATTGTCATCCTGAACGAAGTGAAGGATCTACTCTTGGCTTAAATCCTTGAATTCTGGATTAAGGTTAATTTTCTTTATTCGTAGCCAACCTTTAATAATTTTTTCTGCTGAAATAGCATCGTTTATATTTTCAAATTCTTGTAAGTATACTAGCTTATTTACATTGTATTTTTTTGTAAAACCTTGAGTCATCTTATTTTTGTGTTCGTACATTCTCCGCACAATATTATTAGTTACTCCAGTATAAAGGACAGTATTTTTAAAGTTAGTGGCAATGTATACATAGTAGCTCATAATAGATTCTTCGCTCCGCTCAGAATGACACTGTTTCTCGCGTTTACTTATGATTAGGAATTTCCCTACGTACTTCTTTAGGGGCTTTATCCATTCTCATCCCTAGAAATATCGGTTGGCGCATGTGGCCGTCACCGGTCCATTCTTCAAACTTAACCTGGCATACAAGCTTGGGTTTCACCCACGTGGCTGGCGCGTTGGTTTTTGGAGTTACGACAAAGGGCGATTCTTTGGTTTTAAGTTTGAGTAATTTATCGTGGACCATTTTAAGGTTTAGGTCATTGAATCCGCCTCCGGTATGGCCGATGTACACGAATTTGCCGCGCTCATAAACTCCAAGCACCAGCGCGCCGAACTTTTTGCGGCTGCCGCGCGGCGCTGTGAACCCTCCGATGACCGCCTCTTGTTCCTGAGAAATTTTGATTTTGAGCCAGTCATCGGTCCTTCTACCCGATCGGTACGGACTTTTTAAATCCTTGGCGACGATTCCCTCCAGGCCGCGTTTTTTCGCCGCTTGGAAAAATTTAATTCCAGTCTCTTCGATGTGGTCGGAGATTTTAATATTTCGCATCCGCGGCAGATTTTTTTGTAATAATTTTTTCCGCTCGGAAAGCGGGAGACTTCGCAAATCCCGGCCGTCCAGAAATAAAATATCAAAGACGTAATATACCAGCTGTCCGTTATGGTTGTTCTGCAAATAATTTTGCAGCAGCTGGAAATGCGATTTGCCTTGTTTGTCCAAGACCACCACTTCCCCATCCAGCAGCATGTTCTTTTTTATTTTCTTCAAAGACGCGGCGACTTCTGGAAATTTTTCATTGAAGGGCAGGAGATTGCGCGAGTATAAATTGACCTTGTCTTTTTTGATGTCAGCCAGCGTGCGGAATCCGTCCCATTTGATTTCAAAGATCCAACCTTTGCGGTCGAATGGTTTGTCAGTTAAGGTTGCCAGCTCTGGTTTTATTAAGCGGGTCATTGCGGTGTACGGCCGCGCTGCGCGTATCGGTTGTATCATGCGATACGCGTTGCGCTACCGAATAACGATTAACGTTTTTTATTACTTTTCTCGCCCTTCGGGCGAGGCTCGTCCCGTTTGCGGGGCGGCCAAACTTTGTCTTTGGCTTTCTCTATTTGTTTGAGCGTCCGGCCGGAGATTGCGGATTTGTCTTTTTTGGTAATGTCAGAATTTGTGGCGTACTGGTCGCGTTCTTTAAACAGCAGCCAGGAGTTGCCGTGGCCGCCGAATTTAGTTTTGACCATAGCAAAGCCGCCTTTAAGCTTTCCGCCATTGAGTATAAATTTTAGTTCGCCTTTGCGGATGCCGGAGCGAATCAGTTTGTCGGATTCAGCGGCAGTTTTGGCGCCCAGGGCCAGATAATTTCCCTCGTCCCAAACCATGACAGTGCCTGCGCCGTAATTTCCCTCCGGGATAATTCCTTCAAATGTGCGGTAGTCAAACGGATGATCCTCCACCATCATGGCCAGGCGTTTGTCCGCGGTATCCATACTTGGCCCTTTGGGTACGGCCCAGCTTTTCAGAACGCCTTCCGCTTCCAGACGAAAATCATAATGCAATTGCGTGGCATCGTGTTTTTGCACCACAAAATGAAGCTGTTTCCCAACTTTAGCAGCTCTGCCTTTTGGTTCCGGGGTTTGATTGAACTTTCGTTTCTTATGGTAATTGGAAAGACTCATGGCATTATTATAGCTGATATTGCTCCCGGTCGAAATTTAAGCTCTGGCTTTTTCTTTCTCCAAAGATTTTTTGAGCACGGACATAAGGTCCGCCACATCGGTATTTTTGCGCACGCGGCCCTTGGCTTTTATGGGTTTGCCCTTGGCTTTGGCCTCAATGACTTTTTTGAGGTCATCAGTGTAGGTATCCTTAAATTCGGACGGGTCAAAAGCTTCGGTGAGCTGATCTATGAGCGCCAGTGCAATTTCTATTTCGCGACTGCCGGCTTTTTTTGAATCGGGCAAACTAAGATCCGAGGTTGAACGAATGTCTTCGTCAAAGCGCATTTGTTCCAGTACAAGCGCATTGCCCGATTGTTTGATGGCTGCAAGCTTTTCACGATTGCGCAAAACAAATTTGGCAATGCCGATCTTTTTGGATTTCTTCAGGCTCTCTCGAAGCAGCGCGTAAGCCTTCTCCGCGCCCTTCTCCGGTTCCAGGTAGTATGGTTTTTCAAAATAGATCGTGTCTATTTCCGATTCTTTTACGAATTCCTGAATTTCTATGGCTTTGGTTTTTTCCACGTTGGCTTTCTTAAAATCTTCATCGGTTAGGATGACGTAGTCGCCTTTGCGATACTCGTATCCTTTGACAATATCTTCGTAAGGAATTTCTTTGCCATCGGCCCGGCAAATTCTTGCGTATCTGATGGGCGAAAGATCTTTTTTATGAAGCATATCCAAATTAAGCTTGTTTTCGCCTGTTGCCGAGTATAATTTGACCGGAATATTGACCAGCCCAAAGCTTAAGGAACCGCTCCAAATGGCACGCATAAATTTATTTACATTAATTGTTGTAAAAGACTTCTTTCTATGATTTATTCTAGAGCCTTTAAATTTTACGCGCAATTAGGTAAACTTACCCCATATCCTTTGTACCCCTTTGCTTGTAAATATATCCAACGGACATTATAGTTTGGAAAGTGGTATAAGAAAGGTGGTTTATTTATTCCTTAATCAAGGAGAAATATGAGAATCGCCCAAATTGCCCCCATAGCGGAACGCGTGCCTCCCAAAAAATACGGCGGTACGGAGCGTGTAATCTACCATTTAACCGAAGAGTTGGTGCGTCTCGGACACGAAGTCACATTGTTTGCATCGGGTGACTCGCGGACATCCGGCAAGCTGGTCTCGGTCGTGCCTCGTTCGCTTCGCGAAATGTCAGAAAAAGATATTTACGGCTTCAATCATCACAGCATGCTCAACGTCGGGCTGGCCTATTCGATGCAAGACCAGTTTGATATTATTCATGACCATAATCCTCACATGGGCCTGCCTACGGCCAATATTTCCGAAACACCTGTAGTTACGACCTGGCATGGGCCATACAACCGTGAAATTTCCCGCTACTTTGGATTGCTTAACCGGACTCATTTGGTGAGCATCTCCAAATCCCAAGCAGCTCTTGCCCACGACCTCAAGTTCGTCGGCAATGTCTACAACGGCCTGGACATGAAACGTTACCCATTCTCTGACACGCCAAAAGATTATATGTTGTTTGTCGGACGCATTGATGCCGAAAAAGGCGTACATCTGGCCTGCGACACTGCGGTCCGCCTGGGCAAAAAATTAGTTATTGCCGCCAAGCTCGATGATCAGGTGCCGCATATCCGCGAATATTTTGAAAAAGAAATTCGGCCGCGGTTCGAGGCACGTCCGGATCTGCTGCAATGGATCGGCGAAGTGGACGAAGCTTCGCGCAATGAACTTATGAAAAACGCGCTTTGCCTCCTGCACGCAGTGACCTGGCCGGAACCGTTCGGTCTGACGCTCATAGAGTCCATGGCTTGCGGCTGTCCGGTAATCGCTTTCAATCGCGGCTCTATTCCGGAGGTTATCGTAGATGGCAAAACCGGGTTTGTGGTAGAAAATGTGGACCAGATGGTGCGGGCCGTCAAAAAAATTGCCGCCATCGACCGCGCTTACTGCCGCAAATATTCCATAGAAACTTTCAGCGCCACGCGCATGGCCCGGGGTTACGAGGCCATTTACAAAAAAGTCGTGGACGCCAAGCGCCGCGGACAATCACGTCCGCAAAATCAGGAGGAATCAATTAATGACTCAAAAAGACAAAAATTATTTCTGGGATTTGGGTCTTCAGGCAATCAAACAGCTTGAGACCGAACAAGGCATACTCGCCTCGGATCGCAACGAGCTCTACGGCTGTGTATTTGGTCGCGACTCGCTTATCACGGCGCTCAAGCTTCTGCGCGTCTATCGTCGCACGCGTCAGGCCGATGTCCTGCCGCTGGTGCGCAAAATCCTCATCAATCTCGCGCTTTTGCAAGGCAAGGAAATAAATCTGGAATCCGGCGAACAGCCGGGCAAGGCCATTCATGAATTTCGGCCAAATCATCACGAGCACCTCACGGCCCGGCCGGTGCGGCCCTGGTACGTTTACTCAGACCAGGTTATGCGCAATTATGATTCCGTAGACGCTACGCCTCTGCTGCTTATAACTATTTACCGCTATTGGCAGGCCGAACAGGACGGAATGTTTTTAAACCAAGTTATGCCGGCCGTGGATGCCGGTTTGGAGTGGCTGGAAAAATACAGCGATTCCAATGGTGATGGTTTTATAGATTACGAATTATCCAATGCCCGGCAGTCCGGCGGTTTGGTCACGCAGAACTGGATGGACAGCGAAGAGTCAGTTTTTCACGAAACCGGGGGAGATTTGGTATATCCGCTGGCACCCGTGGAGGTGCAGGCTTATGCCTACATGGCCTATCGGTTGTGGGCGCGATATTTTGTGAATAATGACCCGATGCGGGCCCATAAATTAATGGACGCCGCAGATAAATTGAAGATCCGTTTTAACCAAAGCTTCCCGGCCGTGGATCCGGACGGCAATCCTTATTTGTCGTTTAAGTTAGACGGCACAGGCCGGCAGTTTCGGTCTGTGCGCTCCAACATGGGCCACGTGCTCTGGGCCTCGCTTTCTGCCGAGGCTGACGGAAGCGTGGATACGATTTTGGACCAAAAGTTAATTGCGCCAGTAGTGCACCGGCTTATGATGCCCGACATGTTTGACCCAAACGCGGGCATCCGCACTCTAAGCAGCCGGTCGCTGCGGTTTGAGCCAAATAGCTATCATAATGGCTCTATCTGGCCGCATGACAACGCAATGATTGCCGAAGGATTCCAGATCCACGGCTTCAACAGAGAAGCCCAGGAAGTTTATAGCGCGCTTTTGTGCGCCATTGAAAAATTCCAAACGCCAATTGAGTTATTTGTCTACGATAAGGGCAATTACACGGATTTTAACTCTGGTTCCGGCCAGCGGTCGTGCCGCACCCAGGCCTGGTCAGCGGCTGCCATCTTGGACGGTTCGGTGCAAGTATGATAATCTACGGAGGCGTTTTATTTTTGAAAAGATATGAAATTACTCTGGAGTTATCTTCGCCGATATAAAAAAATCCTTATCGGAACTTTGGTTTTGGCCACCATCAACCAGGTCTTTTCGCTTTTGGACCCGCAGATCTTCCGGATAATCGTGGACAGCTACGTCAGCCGGATTGGGGATCTTACACATTCCGTATTTTTGCGCGGAGTGGTTTTGCTTTTGGCGGCGGACGTAGGTGTGGCCCTAGTCTCGCGGTTTGCCAAAAATTTCCAGGATTATTTTCTCAACGTCGTGGTCCAGCGCGTGGGCACAAATATGTACGCGCATTCCGTTGAACATTCGTTCTCGCTTCCGTACGAAGTGTTCGAGGACCAGCGTTCCGGCGAGTTTTTGCAAAAACTCCAGCAAGCGCGCCTAGACGCGCAGACTTTCGTGACCAGTTCCGTGAACATTATGTTTTTCTCCGTCATTGGCATCGTACTGGTAATTGCGTACGCGTTTTACGTCAACTGGATGGTCGGTTTAACTTATTTCATGATGATTCCAATTTTGGGAGGCACGACATTTCTCATAAGCCGGAAAATCAAAGCTGCACAAATTCGGATTATAAATGAAACAGCGGCGCTAGCCGGGTCCACCACGGAAACCATCCGCAATGTCGAGCTGGTCAAAAGCCTCGGGCTTGAGAGCCAGGAAATCCAGCGGCTCAACGACACCAATTCCAAAATTTTGGATTTGGAACTGACCAAGATCAAAATTATCCGGACGTTTAGTTTTATCCAGGGCACGACCATAAATGCTTTGCGCTCCCTGCTGATGCTGCTTATGTTGTGGCTCGTATTTTCCGGCGGCATTACCTTCGGTGAATTTTTCAGCCTGTTATTTTATTCGTTCGCCATCTTCAATCCCCTGGCGCAGTTTGGGGACGTGGCTCAGCAGTACCAGGAAGCCAAAGCATCCTTAGATCGACTAGATACGATCTTGCGCATCAAGCCGGAAGACAAACCCGAGCATCCCAAAGAAATTGGCACGATCGAACAAATCCGTTTCGACAATGTGGAGTTTAAATACGCTTCGGGTTCGGGCGCTGCCGTGTCGGATATAAATGTTGCGGTGAAAGCCGGGGAGACGATTGCGTTTGTCGGACCTTCGGGCGCCGGCAAGACAACTTTGGTCAAACTTTTGGTGGGCCTATACAAAGCCACTCACGGACGCGTAGTATTCAACGACATTGATATCCGCGAGCTCGATTTGGAAAAACTGCGAAACAAAATGGGGCTGGTGGCGCAGGATACGCAGCTCTTTGCCGGCACGATCCGCGAGAATTTGCTGTTTGCGTCCCCTCACGCTACGGACGAACAATGTATGGATGCGCTTAAGTCAGCGGCGGCGCAAACTTTAGTGGAACGCGGAGGCGAGGGACTTTCCTCCAGAATCGGCGAGGGTGGACTCAAAATTTCCGGCGGTGAAAAACAGCGTTTGGCCATCGCTCGGGCGCTTTTGCGAAATCCGGAGCTTATAATTTTTGACGAGGCAACTTCGTCTTTGGATTCCATTACCGAGGAATCTATCACCGCCACAATTCGCGACATTGAATCGCGCTATCCATCGCTGATTACAGTCATGGTCGCCCACAGGCTTTCCACGATCTCACACGCCGACCGGATCTACGTTTTAGAAAAGGGGAAAATTGTGGAGGTAGGAAACCACGGCCAGCTTTTGCAAAAACAGGGTCTATACGCCGCACTCTGGCGCCAGCAGATAGCCTCCAAGGAGCCCGAGCAGCCCACGTTTGCGTACGCCCGATAATTTATAAAAAAAAGAAACGCACAGAATATAGAGTTCTGTGCGTTTTGCCGCAGGGGGCGGCCTTACTGATGAAGGGAGGGCTTGTCGGCGGGAGCCGCAAGTTTCGGCGGCGGTATGGTGGGAGCACGGTCGTGATTCCGAAAGCGCTTGCGGCGCCAGTGGAACTTCTTGTTGCGTCGGCAAACCAGTTTCTTGGCCATCGGCCTCCTAGTGTTTGGTTCTGAAGCAGTAGTGCTCCGGTGGGTTGAGGCTCCGCTCGTGTGCATCAAACATACGGCCGCCGTCAGGATCCGGGATGTAGAGACTTGCGTCAACCAGGATTTGCTGGAGCCCTTCAGTCAGCCAGACTTTGGTCCAGGTCTGGCAGGCGGCCTCCAGCTCTTCGTCATTGCTGTACATCAGCAACAACGCGTCCGAGCCCTCGGCGATGACTTCCTGATATGCGTGGTCGTACGTGGGCATATAGGTCATCTGAGCATGGCTGTTCCGGACGAAGTCGTAAAACCGGCGCCACGTTTGTTCGTCGGGCGGGCTTTCGTAAACGACCATGACCTTCATGGTGTCCTCCTATCCGGGTTTGCTATAGTATAGCCTAACCTTTAAGTTTTGGGAATATTAGCCCGATTGCTTGCCGTGGTATTTGTCGTAAGTTTCGCGGAGGCGCTGGTTGGTGAGGTGAGTGTAAATTTGCGTGGTGGAAATGCTGGCATGCCCAAGCATCTCCTGCACGGCGCGCAAATCTGCGCCATTGGCCAGCAGATCCGTGGCAAACGAATGGCGCAGCGTATGCGGACTAATTTTTTTGACGATTCCGGCAAGCTTGGCGTACTTTTTTATTAACCGCTGAACCGTGCGAGCAGTAAGGCCCGGCAATTTATCGTCTAATGTTTTGATTTGCTGTTCTACGCTGTCTTTGTCGTCGTGGCGCACAAACAGCGCGCGCGAATTATCTTTGCGCATTTTAAAATAATTTTCCAGGGCTTTGGTTGCGCGTGCCGATATAAACACCAAACGCAATTTGTCGCCTTTGCCGCGCACAGTGAACTCCCTTTTTTTGAGGTTGAGATTGTCTTTTTTGAGCGACACCAGTTCAGATACGCGCAGGCCAGAGGAGAACAAAAATTCCAGCACCGCGCGGTCGCGCGCAGTGGTTATGGGGCTTTTCTCTTCTGCCGTGGCGGCAATTAATTTTTCCACGTCCTCGGGCAGCAGAAATTCCACCTGCCGGGACGGAGTTTTGGGCAGTTCTATTTTTTCCGCAGCCAGGGTTTTGATGTCGCGTCGGGCCATGTATTTGAGGAAACTGCGCAAGGCTATAAGGTGGTAATTTTGCGTGACTATCTTAAGCGGTTTGCCCTTTTCCGTGAGCCGATTGAGATACAACCGAAAAGATCGGATGAGTTCCAAATCTATATCTTTGGGATCCGTCACGCCCTGGCTTGCGCAAAATTTGGTGAATCGGGCAAGGTAGTGATCGTAGTTGCGCAAAGTCAGACGCGACCGGTTGCGTTCTATTTCCAGATACTCCAAAAATTGTTGATTGTATCGCTGGAGCGGTGTTTTGGTAATTTTTGTTTCAGGCATATTCGTACAACACGAAAAATTGAATATTGCACGACTATAGTATAGCATGCCTATCCTTTTTCGCCTCCTTGCTTATTCTGCTGATTTTTGGTAGAATTTGGTTACATTAATCCACGGATGGCGATTTCCTAGTCATTGCGTGAAGAAAGGGAACGCATGTTAACCCCTAAGGAAAAAGAACAGATTATTAAAAAGTTTCAGACGCACAAGGATGACACCGGCTCCCCAGAGGTGCAGGTAGCTATTCTCACCCGCGAGATCGAGAAAGTTTCCGAGCATTTGCAGGAACACAAGAAAGACAACCACAGCCGCCGCGGATTGCTCAAGATGGTAGGCAATCGCAGACGCTTGCTGCGGTTCCTCAAAGGCGAAGACGAGAAGCGCTGGGACAAATTAACCGATAAGTTAAAACTCAAATAGAGCGAAGGGGGAAGGGAAAACAAAGGAATACCTTGAGAGCTCAACGGCGTTCCCTTCCGTCTCCTCCCTCTGGTTTCACTGTCTTACAATTAATTTTCGTTTTAGTGCTCAAAGCAAAGAGGCTATACGAGGAGAGAATTTCTAAACTGTTAGGTCAACAGTAAATAGAAATTGTCCACCCATATAACTTCTGTGCTAAAAAGCGCGAGAACGAAACAAAGGTTAAGTAAATGGAAAAAGCAAAAGTTTCGACAGAGATAGCCGGTAAGACCCTGAGTCTAGAAACCGGTCTTTTGGCGCAGCAGGCCAACGGTTCGGTGCTGGGGCGTTTGGGCGACACTGTAGTTTTGGTCACGGCCGTGATGAGCAAAAATGTCCGCGAGGGCATGGATTACTTCCCGCTGCTGGTGGATTATGAAGAAAGGTTATACGCCGCGGGCAAAATCAAAGGTTCAAGATTTATTAAACGCGAAGGCCGCGCCACAGACGAGGCTATACTTTCCGGCCGGCTCATAGACCGATCTTTGCGCCCGCTGTTTCCCGAAGGCATGCGCAATGACGTGCAGGTTGTGGCCACTATCCTTTCCGTGGACGAAGTCAATGACCCAGACATCGTTGCCATAAATGCCGCATCCGCCGCTTTGTCCGGATCCAACATTCCGTTTGAAGGGCCGATTGCAGCCGTGCGCGTGGGCCGGGTCAAGGGCGAATACGTCATCAATCCCAATTACCAGGAGCGCGAAGAAGGCGATTTGGATTTGGTAGTTTCCGGCACCAAGGAGCACATTATGATGGTGGAAGCCGGCGCCAAACAAATCACCGAAGCCGATATGATAGGCGCCATTAAGTTTGCAAAAGATTACCTGTCGCAGCTTTTCGATTTGCAGATGGAACTCATAAACAAAGTCAAAGTCCCCAAAGCCGAAGTCGTATATATTTTGCCGGACAAAGACATTTACGCCGAAGTAGAAAAATCTCAAGCCAAACTTGAGCAGGCTTTGTATGGCACATTCAGCAAAGAGATCCGCGAAAAGCAGGTGGACGAAGTCAAAAAGACAATCGTAGCGGAAATTACCGAAGCGTATAAAGAAAAGCCCGAGATGAACGGGGAGAAAAACGCGAAATTGTCCTTTGACAAACTTCTCAAAAAAACCATCCGCAAAAATATTTTGGAATCAGACAAGCGCATTGATTTGCGCCCGCTCAATGTCACCCGACCCGTGTCTTGCGAAGTTGGGGTGCTCCCGCGCACGCACGGCAGCGCTTTGTTTAACCGCGGCGAAACTCAGATACTTACCACAGTGACTTTGGGCTCGGCTGGCGATGCGCAGATTCTGGACGGCATGGAAGACTTTGGCGTGGACGGCACAGTCAAACGCTACATCCATCACTACAATTTCCCGGGCTACTCCGTGGGCGAAGTTGCTCCTATCCGCGGACCTGGCCGGCGCGAAGTCGGCCACGGTGCTCTGGCTGAGCGCGCGGTGGAAGTGGTCATACCTGACAAAGAAAAGTTCCCGTACACCTTGCGCCTTGTTTCCGAAGCCTTGGGCAGCAACGGTTCTACATCCATGGGTTCAACCTGCGGTTCAACTCTGGCGCTTATGGATGCCGGCGTGCCAATTACAGATATGATCGGCGGCGTGGCCATGGGACTCATCCTTGATCCTGCCAGCGGCAAATACAAAGTTCTTACAGACATTCAGGGTATAGAAGACGGCAATGGCGACATGGATTTCAAAGTTACCGGTTCGGACAAAGGCATTACCGCCCTTCAGATGGACAACAAGACCAAGGGCCTCACTGTAGAAATTTTGGAAAAGGCTTTGGCGCAGGCGCGCGAAGGCCGCATGCACATTCTGGACGTTATGAAAAAGACAATTGATAAGCCGCGCGCGGAAATGTCGCCTCTGGCACCTCGCATCGAGACCATGCAGATTAATCCGGAAAAAATCCGCGACGTCATAGGCTCCGGCGGCAAGATTATAAACAAAATCATTGCCGACACTGGAGTTAAGATTGACATTGAAGATTCCGGTCTTGTGATGGTTGCCTCAAATAACGCCGAGGGTATGAAAAAGGCGCTTGAGATAATTCACAATCTGACGCGCGAGATTAAAGTCGGAGAAGTCTTTCACGGCAAAGTCAACCGCATTATGGACTTCGGCGCGTTTGTGGAACTGACCCCGGGCCACGACGGCCTCTGCCACGTTTCGGAACTTGCCTGGACTCACGTCAACAAAGTTGAAGACGTCGTGCACATCGGCGACGAGCTGGACGTCAAAGTCGTGGAAATCGACCACATGGGCCGCATCAACCTTTCGCACAAAGTTTTACTCCCGCGCCCAGAAGGCGGCAGCATCGACGAGAGGCCCAGACCTCCGAGAGGACCAGGGCATGACCACGGCCACGGCGGCAGGCATTTTGCATCCAGGCATTAAATTAATTGAAAGGCAATTAAGTGAAAAAAATTCTTTGTTCGAACCTGGGCGGGCCGGCAGACTGCACCACAGTCATCACCGGCAACACCGCACAGGAGATGATCGACAGCGGTTGGAAGCACCTCCAGGAAACGCATCCGGAGCAGGCCGAAAACATTATGAAGAACCCAAAAGAAGCCAATGACAAATGGATGGCGGAGTTCAAAGAAAAGTTCGACACTTTGGAAGACATGTAGCAAAATCCAAAACAGTCCAGCAATTTCGCTGGGCTGTTTTATTTGTTTGTTTGGGTTGTTTGTGCAATACTTTTGGCAACAGGAACTGGAGGGCTTTATGTGGAAACTGCTGCTGTTTTGTTCGTGCCCTCTGCTTGCGTATTGGGCATATGCGTCAAAACGGGCGCAGGACGAAGCCATGGCGACGCAAATACGCGAATGCGAAGCCTTGATTCTGTGCCATGACATGACCAGCAAAATTTCCGAACTAGCCGACGATCCGGACATAACCGAAAGCACATGGCGGGAATGGTTGCCGGTAGTAGAGGCTGCTGATGCGGAAATCAGCGCCAAATGCCCACGTCTGGAAATGGCGTCAATTGCGGACTTGGTCTATGCGGTAGTCGCTCATTGATTCTGGAGCGCAGGCACTTCGTTTGAAACGAGGTGCCTTTTGTATTTGCGGCAGTAATTTGGCGAGTTGAGATGTTTTTTTTGAAAGCTTGATTTTTGCAATCGTTAGTGGCAAAATAGGGCAGATCGGAGTCTGCGTACCCAAGGAGGAGACATGAGATTGCTTTACTATATTCTTGGCGTGTTCACAATCCCTTGTGCTGTCGTTGTAATCAACGGGCTTGCACGCCATTTTTTCCGGCGCGAGGACATCAGCGTCGAGGACGCGGTCAGGCTCAATGTGGCCATGAGCCGCCAGATTGAGGATTTCTTGGCTGACCTTGATATGACTGTAGAGGAATGGAAAGCCACACTCCCGTATTTCGAAGCAGCCGACAGGCTCATACAAGAGACTCTGGATGAGATGCCTACCCATGTTCGGATGGTTCGGGAAATCATCTCACAGATGGAGGATGGAGAGCTGACTTATCCCACACCCGCATAGGGCATTCCCGACCAAGGCACTTCGCGCAAACGAGGTGCCTTTTTGTTTGACGGAGCGCAAGCAAAGTGTATAATTTAAACAAGCGGCACAAGGCCGCTATTTTCTTTTTCATAAAACCCCCCCGATTTCGGCAAAGCCGAAATCTGCCCCCTCTTTAATAAAGAGGGGGCGGGTCAGCCCAGGGTCAGCGGGGGAGTTTAGTAGAATTAATCCATGCCAGAAATAAATTTGGAATTTAAATCCGGAAAATCTTACCGCAGACTTGCGATTCGCGTCTTCCCCAGCGGCCGGGTGGTGGTCACCAAACCGCGCAGGCTTAGCGTTTCCCAGGCGCAATTTTTCGTAGACAAAAAGATGCACTGGATCCGCAAAAAACTGGAATTCTACAAATCCGCGCACGTCTACGACTGGAAAGATTATGTGCCGGATTTGCCCAAATCCCTGGAATTCGTAAAGGGGAGGCTTGCGCACTTCAACCAGCACTACCAATTTGCCTACGGCATGGTGCGGGTAAAAAATCAGAAATCCGTGTGGGGCACGTGCTCTGCCCGCAAAAATCTCAACTTCAATGCCAAAATAATTGCCCTGCCGCCAGAGCAGGCGGACTACATCATAGTCCACGAGCTTTGCCACACTCGCGAACTAAACCATTCGCAGAAATTTTGGGATTTGGTAGCCGAGCAAATCCCAGACTACAAACGCATCAAACAAGAGCTAAAACTATACTCTTTCGACTGATTTTCAGGCAGCCTGTCCGCCGAAGCTCGATAAGTTGGAAGCTTTACGCGAAGGCGGATTCGTGGCAAACTATGCCGGCAAGGAGGATTTAGTATATGGCTACTCCGGAGTGGGATAAGCTGCTTTCTGCAGCCAACAAGGCGAGATTCAACGCCTATGCGCCTTACTCGGAATTTCTGGTGGGCGCTTCGGTACAGACAGTCGGCGGCGAAATTTTTTCCGGCTGTAACGTGGAGAACGCTTCCTACGGCCTCACCATCTGTGCCGAGCGCACGGCGCTGGTGAAAATGGTGTCCGAGATTGCCTTTCCGGTACTTGCGGCTGTCTGCGTCGTACTCAAGGGTGGCCACATGAAAGGCGGATCCCCTTGCGGCGCCTGCCGGCAGTTTATATGGGAGTTCTGCCGAGGCAACGAGGATGTGCCGGTGCTTATGACCGATCCGGATGACACCGGCAGAAGGTACAGCACTATCGGCCAACTGCTCCCCGAAGCGTTTGTGTTGTAAAACAACCCTAAGGGCACTTCGTCTCAGACGCGGTGCCTCTTTTATTTGGGTCAAAAAAATTTACAATTTATCATTTATAATTTCTAATTTCTCATCTTTCGTCTGCACGAGGTACAAAAAAACAGTCCAGGCTTTCGCTGAACTGTTATCATGTTTTCGCAATCCTCGTTTGTTGCGCTGCGGCCGGGCAGTAGGAGGCCTTATTCACCTCAACAGGTGCTTTTTGTCACGGGACTAGGTAGTCATTCCTCGGTCCCCACGACATCCATCCGATCCACTTCCCGGATGTTTTGACAAAAATGAGCTCTAGGCGATTTTTCACGCCATACCCTCCAACCCGGCCCCAAGCGCTTTGTTCACAAATATGTTACCTCGAAATCCCAAACTCCGCAACGAAAGCTTATCAGGTTAATTCCCCACACCCGTATGGGGCGCTAAAAACGAGTTGACAGTGGATGCTTTTAGATGTAGGATCAGGGTGTTCGAAATCCACAAGGAGATCATAGCTAGGTCACGCAGACCGAGGTTATTCAGGTTCTTCCTGTGAAATCCTTGATGGGTTTCACTAAAAAGGAGGAGTTATGAGTTACTCTCCGGTCTCAATATGCATCTATTGCATGTTGCGTAGATTTTGGCAGGTGGATCGTCGCGGGCTGAACAAGCTCGAGGCGATGGGCATCCTCACGGTTGCCACCATTTGTCAAAAGACTCGCCGCGACCTCAGGCAGATACGAGGTGTGGGCAATCTGACGATTGCGGAGGTTGAGCGAATACTCGCCATCTTCAACGAGAAGTTGAAAGAAGATCTTCCACTCTTCAGATAACCCTACCCGAAGGCGCTCGCCCTTTGAGCGCCTTTTTCTTTTTGTGTCAAGAGACTAGGGTCTTGACCTTAGGATTGCTCAGGTCTACGTTTTAGTTGTAATTAACAATAACCATATGAGTCCCTATAGTCCCCAATATCATAATAGTTCTTGGTTTGGTGACTGGTGGTGGGTGATAGTCCTTGTGATTGTAGGAATTGCTGCCGCAATATATTTAATTTACACGGAGCTTGGCCGACGACATTCAACACGTTTATTTTTGCGGAACCAAAAAGTACCACAAATAATGAAAGACCTCACTCCCTTGTCCTTTGAAATTTGGGTGAGGGGATTATTTATAAATATTGGAGCAGACGCCATACTTTCCAAACGAGAATCAAAAACCGGTTTTGATCACGGGATTGATTTAGTCGCGCATTACAAAGGTCAGAAAATTTGTATTCAATGCAAGAAATATTTCCCGAACAGATTGGTCGATGAAACAATTTTGCGAGATTTATATGGAGCAATGGAGTATGGCAAATACGACAAAGCGGTACTTGTCACCACCAGCAGTTTTACTCGCCGCGCGCGAGAGTGGGCGGAGAAGGCTGATGATATGATTTTGATAAACGGTGAACTCCTCCAAAAGATGCGAGACAATACAGGAATCCTGATAAACCTTTTAAATAAATAACGCCCCACACTCCTATGGGGCGTTAAAATTTGACAAAATGCCCATTTGGCTATAAACTTTAGGAAAGATATAATTTTTTAGAGCGGCTTTTGCCGCTTTTTTTGTCTTAATTCCATATTGCCCTTGACGTCTTTTTTTGCCTATAGTAATATTTTATTACCTATATGCAAATAAGTAAACTAGTCAAAAATTTAAGAGACCAAAGTGAGTTCACACTCGACGTTCTAGCAAAGAAGACCGGGTTATCTGCAGGTTTTCTATCTAGATTAGAAAAGGGCAATTACGATAACAAGAACATACAATTGGAGACAATTATACGCTTGGCGAATGGTTTGGGACAAAAGTTAAAAGATTTTTTGGACAACTTGCAGATTATAGACCAGAATGAATTACCTCCTTTGAATCTATACCTGAGAGAAAAGTATAAGATAAAAAAAGATTCAGATATAAAAACTATCGAAGACATAATTAATAAGTTTACTGATGAGTAATTCCATAATACAAACTATAAATTCTGATGCAGAAAAAATCGCTGCAGCAATAATAGACTCGATCAATTATGGAGAAAATCCGCCACTTGGAAAGTTAATTGGTTGGTTAGAAGATAATCTACGCTCTCAGATTGATCTTAAACATATCGATTTGGGTTCTACTCCTGTTTGCGGTCTCACGTATCATGTTTTTTCAAAAGATATGTATGTGGTCCGTGTTGACAAAACCAATCCATACACAAGACAAAAATTTACGGTTGCTCACGAACTAGGACACATAATAGGAGACTTGCAGTTAACAGCTATAGCTGGTTATTTCGACGGCGAATTGGAAAATGTAAAAAGTGGTTTGGAAAGATTTTGCAATAGATTTGCCGCAGCTTATTTAATGCCACCAGAAATATTTAAAAGGATTTGGTCCATGTCTGGAGATAAGAATTCAACACAAATAACGAAGATGCTTTATGTTGCTTCAAGATTTGGTGTTTCCGAAGAGGCGGCCAGGTATAGAGCTATCGAACTTGGATTACTAAATTACAGTAAACGGGACAACGACCGAAATTAGCGTTGTAGAAAGGACGAAACAAAAATGATCAGAATTACTTGTATCAACAAAGATAACGGTAATCATGAAAACCCACATTTGGCCATTACCTACTTAGGTTGGATAGAAGACGGTACTAATGCGGTAGGAAAATGGGCTCGATTACAGTTATATAGATGGATCAAGGAGCAAGGCGGGATTGCGTATGTTATGGATGCTATTAAGAACCGCGTATACGTAAAACCTGCCGTTTCTGTAATGGGGAATCCTTATGTTCGGACTGAATCCGATGGCAAGGTTACAAATAATTTACTCTCGTTAATTGAGTGTAAATAGCAAAGACCCGAATATAATTCGGGTCCATACTCGAATTATATCACAAAAAGCGGCACTAGTGCCGCTTTTTGCTTTTTTGAATTAAAAATGTCAAAATAAATGAAAGATTTAAATCAACTAGCCTTGAAATTAAAGACCAAAATTGACGCCCAGCCCTTTATAAAGTGGGCTGGCGGTAAAAGACAGCTTTTAGATGAGCTTGAGAAGCACAAGCCTAAATGGTTCAATAGATACTTTGAACCATTTGTTGGCGGTGGAGCTTTATATTTTCGGATTCAGCCAGGGCAAAGTTTTCTGTCGGATATAAATCCTGAATTAGTAAATCTATATTTAATAATTCAAAGTAAAGTTGATGAATTAATTTCTGAACTCAAAAAATTAAAAGTATCGGAGAAAGAATTTTATAAAATAAGAAATATTGACAGAAAACCGGAATATAGAGAATGGAATAACATAAAAAAAGCTGCAAGATTTATATATCTAAATAAAACTTGCTTTAATGGATTGTACAGAATGAACTCCAAAGGCCATTTTAATGTTCCTTATGGTAACCAAAACAATCCAAAAATTCTTGACGAATATAATCTCCGGCAAGTAAATAAATTATTGCAAAATTCTGATATCAAATGTCAATCCTATTCTGGAATAGAAAAAAATGTAAAGAAAGGTGACTTTGTCTACTTTGATCCTCCTTATGCTCCATTAAACAAATCTTCTTTTACGAAGTACTTTAAAGACGATTTTGATATTAAAATGCAGGTTGATCTACGAGATTTATGCGACCGTTTAGATAAAAAGGGTGTTTATTTTATGATTTCAAATTCTCATACATCCTTGATTTTTGGATTGTATAAAAACTATGATATCAAGGTAGTTGACGCAATCAGAGCTATCAACTGCAAGGGTTCTGGTAGAGGAAAAGTGAAGGAAGTCTTAATAACGAATTACTGAAATGTCCAACCGAGAACTATGGTCAAAGGTGTTTGAAATAAAAAAATTTGATCTAAATAAAGATATTCATTTTATTACCGCAAAGGAGATAAAGCAGATCACTGGCCAAGAGCCAAGGAATATGGCTAAGATGGATAGCACTGCAGATCTGCCGTCTATTTTCAAAAATAACGGTTATTTTTTATTACCAATTGAAAATGGGAGATATGAAATTATACGAGGTGAGGGATATCATAAATTAGAAAAAAATAAAAAGACAGGTGAATATGATGCAGATATTAAATTTTCTATTACGACTGCTGCCAGGGGTGCAAGTGAGATGGAATATTTAGATTACTCAATTTATACAGGAGTGCTTGAGAAAATTTTGGGTCTAGGTTCCATGTACCCATCCATCCGAGGGCGTGGCCGAAGCCGAAGTTTTAATTTTTTTGTTAACCGTCATCAAGTGGATGTTTCAGGTGTCCAACTGGAAGTAGATTCAGGTTTAGAAGCGGAGCATGCCATAGTTCTTATTGAAGCCAAAATGGAGACTCCTGAGGATTTTATTGTCCGACAACTTTATTATCCATATAGACATTTTGGCTTGATCTCGCCTTATAAAAAAATTGTCCCAACTTTTTTTACTTATGATTTAGGCAATAAAGTTTATAAATATTGGGTTTATGATTTTAAAAACGATGTAGATTACAATTCTATATATTTAAAATCCGTCCATGCTTTTAAAATCATAAGTACCGAACCAGTGGAACTAAGCGAGCTAAAACCTTTGGAAAACACGCAGATCGCTGATATTCCACAGGCCAATGATCTTGATAAAATTATAACTATGGTTTTTGGTGTTAATGAAAAGATTGATGATTATAAAAAAATTGCAAAATATTTTGAGTTTAATGAGCGTCAGAGTAGCTACTATAGACAGGCTGCTGAGTCTTTAGGGTTAATCTCTTCTCATAAAGGTAAGTATTATCTTACCGATAAAGGGCAGAAATTGATTAAATTGTCTACTTCTGAGAGAAATATATTTTTTATTAAGCTCATCTCGGAATACGAGCTTGTGAAAAGTAGTTTGGATATTCTTCAGCATAAGTCGGTTTTGACCGATGGAGATTTAGTTAAGCTTGTCCGCCAAAACCATAAAATAAGTGGCAGCACTGTTATCCGACGCGCTCAATCATTGAAATCTTGGTTAAATTGGATCGCTGAGAGGACAAATACGTTTATAAAAGAAGATAACAAATTTATAGTCTCATAATTTTATCCAATAATTTAAATCTATGTCCAATTTGATGTATTTGGTTATCGGAATTGTGGTTGGGTATGTGATTGCCAGGGTTCAGCGCAATTTTGCTGCAAGAAAAGATTCTTCGCCTGCGGCTCAGAATGATAATTCTCTCAATCAACAACGGGCCGTGGAGCATCAGGCACATCTCGATAAAATTCTTGCAAGTTTCAATTCTGGAGATGAGATTACCAATGACAAAGTCCAGGCGTTGCTTGGGGTTTCTGATACAACTACTGGTAGATATTTGGAAGAACTAGAGAAGCAGGGGAAGCTGCAACAGATCGGTACTTTGGGGAAATATGTTAAATATCGAAAAATCTAACGCCCCATACGGGTGTGGAGAGTTAGAAGAAAAAAATCACTGATTTAAATTACTTTCATTTTTATTAAATATACAAATTCAATTGATGAAGCAGATTACACCACATCTTTGGTACGATAAGCAGGCAAGAGGAGTATTATGAACATACTATATGATGTAGCGGCGTGGGGGGCATTCTTTATGGCTGTAGCCGGAGCCGGGGCGGCTCTCACCGGACTTGTATTTGTAAGTATCACTTTGAATTTACAAAAAATCGTGGGGTCCGCCCGGTTGGTGGGGCGCGCAGAAGAAGCAGTGCTGCATTTGCTCTCAACTGTTATACTTTCTCTCGTCTGTCTTATGCCTGGCATATCGGCTAAGCTTACCGGCATATTTGTACTCATACTTATAATCCCGACGTGGATTTTCTTAACTGACCTGCACCGCCGGGCTTACGCGGAGCAAAAGCAGGAAAACATGCGCTCGTTTATGTCGCGGTTCGTGCCAGCGCAGGTGGCGCTGGTGCCGATTATAATTTCTGGCATAAGCCTTATGGCGCATGGCGGCGGCGGTTTGGGCTGGCTGGCATTTGGACTTATGGCATCGGTGACAGTGGGCGTGGTGGATGCCTGGGTTTTGACTATAGAGATCATAAGATAAGCATGAGCCCGTTTTTTGTATACATTATCAAGTGCAAAGACGGGACGCTTTATACCGGCATCACTACGGATTTGGACCGAAGGATTGCGGAGCATAATTCGTCCAAGCTTGGCGCCAAATACACCCGCGCGCGCCGGCCCGTAAAACTGGCTTATTCCCAAAAATTCCTCACTCGCTCTGCTGCCTGCCGGCAAGAAGCGAGAATCAAGCAATTTACGCGTGTGGAAAAGCTTGCGCTCATAAAAAAGAAAAGGCGATAATTAGAAATTTTTATGGTTATTCGTTGACATGCGTGGTGGTTTTGCTAGAATTCTCTTTGTGAAGGAGGGTTCATGCAACAGGTCCATTATTTCCACAGCCGAAAGCTTATGGAAGCTTTGGAATTTGCGCGCAAGTCCGGATTCCCCGTAAGGCTGGCTCCGGCGTGCGCGTACGGTGGATGGGTGAAGCTTGCGGACAACGAAGAAGAGTTCAAGACCCTGTTCAAGAAGGCGGCCCGCAGGTCGCCCGGCAACGAAGTCGAGGTGCAAATCCTCGCATAGACCAATTTCTGGAAGGTGTCCACCGTGGGCGCCTTCCTTTTTATTTGTGGAAATTACAATTGTCAGTGAATTATTTTCTTTGTATGATAAACACAAGCAATTAAGCTGAAGGGATATATATGTATATAGTGCGCGAAGTGTTTACGGCCAAACCGGGCAATGCGTCCAAAATGGCCAAACTTATGAAAAAAGCATTTAAAGCCGACGCTAAAGCTCGCGTGATGACCGACATGGTGGGTCCATACAATACCGTGGTGGTGGAGACAGAAGTCAAAACCCTGGCGGAGTGGGAACAAACAATGCTGGACATGAAGGCGGGCAAGCCGGACCCAAACATGGACGAGGAAGCCATGAAGGAGATGGCCAACTACACCGAGATGTATATGAAAGGCCGACGCGAAATTTATCAGATCCTGGAATAATTTTATGATTGCAGATTTGGGACGATACGCCAGTCTAGGGTTTTGGGTGATGCAGGCCGTGGTCGGCATAATTTTTATATACCACAGCGGGTTTAAGATAAAACATCCGTCGCAGATTGCCTCGGCTTACGGCGCACCGGCGTTTGTGGGCTTGGCCCACGGATTGGTGGAATTGGTAGGCGGGGCTTTGCTGGTGGTAAACTTTTACGCGCAGCCTGTGGCGTTTATATTTGGGCTCATCATGCTTGGGGCCATATACATGAAGATGTTCAAATGGAACGTCGGGTTCTTCGCGCACGACAAAACCGGCTGGGAATTTGACCTCATCCTGCTGGCCTGTTGTGTGGCCATAGTCACCAGAGTTTGATTTACAATTGACAAATCATGTTTGCTTGTTAAAATAAATTTATGATTACGTGGTTTAAAGTAATTGTGTTCTTGCATATAATTTCTGCTATCATCTGGATCGGCGCGGTGATCGTGTTGGAAATTTTGGAATGGCAAACCGTGCACGCCACCAGGCGCGAGCAGATCGCATCGCAAACTCACCGCCAGAATTGGTTTGGCAAGCGCGTGTTTGCTCCGGCATCTATAGCAACCATTGTGACTGGACTTATTGCTGTGGCTATAGGCAATCCGGCCTTTAAACAGTTTTGGGTGATAGTGGCTTTGGTGGGCGTGGCTGTGGCTTTGGGACTTGGCGCGGGCGTCATCGGCCGCACCATGGGTAAGATTTCACAGATGCTGGCGAATCCGGCCACCACAGATGAACAAATTGAACAGCAGTTTCAGTTCCTTAAGCCGTTTACGTTTCTGGATCTGGCGGTGCTCATATATATTTTGTTTGATATGGTTATGCGGCCGGCAACTGCAAACACCGGATTCCTGGGTGTGACTGTCGTATACTTTGCGATCGTGCTTGTATCCATCGCTCTTGCCCGCGCAAAATCCCACAGACCAAAAATAGAATTTCACGACCAACCGCACACCTAACGTGCGGTTTTTTTGACACCCTAAGCGCTTTTTATATTTGTTTGCCAAGCCCTAGCAATGGTATAATTTTATCAGTATGAAGAAGAATACATTAGTTCTAATAGTTCTCATAATTCTGCCGGTTTTTTTGATAAATGTACTTCAAAACCTAAACAATAAATATAAATTCGTATTACTAATAGTTTCTATCTTGTCCAGCTTATGGATTGTTATAAGATCAGCAAGATTTACGAATATAAGAGGTAAGATTATTTGGATGTCTGTAGGGGGAATATTAGCAGCCTTATTGATTCTATATTTTTGGATTGCTTATTCCTGGGTTCACGCTAATTTTATTTTATAATTATTTGCCAAGCCCTAGCAATGGTATAATTCTATCTGTATGAAGAAGAATACATTAATCCTTTTATTTTTGATCCTTCTGCCAGTGGGTTTGGGTTTTGCCTATGACGCTTCTGGTATGTATGACCATACTACTGGAACTAAATTTACGCTCTTATCCATAGCGCTACTTTCTAGCATTTATTTATTTTTTAGATCTTTATCATTAGAAAAAAGTAACGTCAAGAACTTTTGGGTTGCCATTTCATGTATCTTAATTGCTACTTTATTACTTTTCATTATGGCAGGATATTCGTTTACTAGCCTAGAAATTGGATAAATGTAAATAATTATTTCGCCACCTAGGGTATATTCTATTGGCATGAAGAAGAATATAATCATATTAATATTTCTTGTTGTGCTACCTACTGTACTAGAATTGTTGCCGTTAAACCCAACGGATTATAGCAATAGGACCGCATACAGCCTTTTGACTGTGTCGTTGGTATCGAGCATATGGATATTTGTGCGTACATTAGCATATGAAAAATCTTGGACTAAGTACGCATGGGTAACTGTTTCAGTTATATCAATATTATTTTTTGTAACTTGGATATATATTGGCTACTCGCTGTCCCATATAGAAATAGGATAAATTAAAAAAACAAAATAGCCGAAGGACTTTTTCTAAATTGATATCTAATATTATGAAAATGAAAAGGAATATCTTGATTTTTATCTTTTTGGTAGTTCTGCCACTCGTTTTGGTAAAAATTATACCAAATCTTAGTAACGAATATAGCTTTGTTGCATTATCGATATCCATATTAGCGAGTATTTGGATAGTAATAAGGTCTATAAAATTACCAAGTTCCAAAATTAGAATTACTTGGATAATTATAGGAGCATTATTGGTAATTGTATTGAGTTTATATTTTTGGCTTGCGTATGCTTGGGTCCATGCAGACTATATTTTATAAAATTTCATTAAATCATAAATAAAATAGCCATAGGGTCGGTTGTTTGACAAGCCCCAGCAATGGGTATATTTTATCGATATGAAGAAAAAGTTGATTATATTTCTAAGTTTGGTAGTACTACCCGATTTAATTGGTTATTGGTTTTATAATACAAGAATTTATACTGTAACTTCATGGGTTTCGATTCTGGCGTCACTGTGGTTGTTAGTTTTAAGTATTAAAGAGAGAAATTGGGTTCATTTTAGTATTTTTCTTTTAATCTTTGTTGCGGCAGTAATGTATTTCTTAATTGGTATATCGATTAGTCACATAGAAATAGGCGGATAAAATACCGAAAACAAAAAACCAAAACAAAAATAGCCACAGGGGCTATTTTTTTCGTAATTAATTTCTAATTTTATGAAACATACTTTGAAAATATTAATACCAGCAGTTTTTGTATGTTTGTTTTTTGCCCACACTGCCAACGCGCAAGTCAACTTCCGTATCCATAGCTTCGGCATGATCTTGCAGCCAAATGACGCGCCAGGCCAGTACACCTTTTTGATTAAACAAAAGATTAATGGCGAGTATGTGGACCTTATAAACAAGCCCTTGGATGTTCACCTTACTGATCTTGTAAGCTTGTTCGCATCTCTTGATAATGAAGATTACCTTATTACGATGGATTTGCCGCCCGGTGCGGTGCTGGACAGCGTGGATTGTACGGATTCGAATTCTTTAAGTACGTTCATCCCAATCCCGGGAGGTGTACACGCGCTCCCGCAAGGTACGGGTAATCTTCTTTGTACTTTTACTACTTCAAAAGCTGCGACAAGCAAGACACCTGTTCTAATCGTTCCAGGAGTACTTGGAACTAATATTAAAAAAGGTGACGATGTCCTATGGCTAAATCCACTTAAGTCAATAGTGGATCCAGCTGATCATTTCATGAATTCTTTGTCTTTCAGCACTGATTTAAATCCGGTCGATCCCGATGTAACCTTTGGATCTGTCATAGGTAAGGTTGGCGTGGGTAGAATTAGTTATGATTACACTCAAAGTTTACGGCAAGAGTTGATAGACCAGCATTATACCGAAGGTGTTGATCTGTTTACCTTTCCATATGATTGGCGTTATGGCGTTTCTGGTAAAGATTCAAGTGGAGATTTTGTAAATCTCAAGGCATTTGAGGGCCAGATGAATTATATTTTGACACAGACCGGTGCGGGCAGGTCAGCTGGTAAGGTGGATGTAATTGCCCATTCAACAGGCGGTTTAATCGTTAAGTAGTATATTCAAGAACATCCGTCGGATAATCATATAGATAAGGCTGTTTTTGTGGGTACCCCAAACTTAGGCGCACCCAAAGCTTACAAAGTTCTTATCGCTGGAGATAACTTTACTATACAGGGATTGAGCGATAGTGAGATGAAATTTTTGGCTCAAAACATGCCAGTAGTTTACGATTTAGCCGCAGACCAGAATTATTATAATCTGGCGGGTAGTCCAATGACTATCCATTTCGACCCAGCGTTAGGTAAACCAGATACTCAGGATACTCTAACCGAAATGACTAACCAGTTAGAAAATAATGATCTAATTAACTCATTGGCGATGTCGGATAGTCAGGTCTTACATGACTCTTTGGATAATTTGGATATTTCTAGCACGAATGTGGATACTTACAATATTATTGGTTGCAAAACAGGTACTTTTGGAAGTTTTACAGCAAATTTGGGTATAAATAATGATATAGAATCGTTTGATTTTCCTAAAATCACGCCTGGTGATGGGACGGTCCCGCTTTTGAGCGCTAAAAGTATAAATGCTTCCGATGATCATACCTTTTATGCGCCGGGGGTTCAGCATAGTAGTTTACTTTCTGCTGATGGACCAATGCAGGAGATCGTAAATATTGTAAGCGGCAGTAATTTGGATGTCGGCAAGGTTGTATCGCAATCCAGCCTTAATGATGACCCTTCTCAATGCCAACTCAAGAAAGGGAAATTTTTGGGAATCTTCAGCCCTGTTTCTATAAGCATTACGGATCAGGAAGGGCAGATTTCGCAAGTTCTAGATGACGGCAGCATAGAAAATGACATTCCCGGAGCAGATTATGAAGTCTGGGGCGAACATAAGTATATTTATCTTCCCACAGATGCCGGCCAGCAGTATTCGATTGAACTGACAGGCACAGGAACCGGGACTTTTACTCTCAAGGATGAGGATATTGAAGATAATAATGTTACTGGAACGGAGGTGTTCAGTAATCTGCCAGTGACGACCAGCCTCAAAGGCCAGGTCGTGTTAGCTGATACCTCTTCGCTTGAATTGGATAACAATGGGGATGGTGTATTTGATCAAACACTCTTGCCGACTTCGGTTGTAAATGGCGAGCAATCCGACGATATAACTCCTCCCATTACCTCGGCGGATATTTCTGGCATCCAAGGACAGCCAAATTATTTCCGCAGTAACGTTGCTATCAAATTATCCGCGCAGGATTTTGTGGATCCGGCCAAGCCAAATCAAACCTCCGGCATGCTGAATACGCACTTCAGTTTAGACGGATCAGAGATAGAAAATTACCAAGTACCAATTACCGTTTCTTCGGAAGGCGCGCACACAATCCGATTTTTCTCAACGGATCGGGCAGGGAACAATGAGCCCGAGCAAACAATCAACTTTGTTGTGGACAAAACTGCGCCTGAATTTAGTATCCAATTTGATCCCAGCAGCCAAGATATTAAATTTACGGGCACAGACAATTTGACTCCGGCTGAAAATGTAAGCCTCCAGGACAATGATGATCAGATAATAATTAGCGATCAAGCCGGCAACACTTCAGAAATTATCCTGTCGAGCAAGGATCGCAAGAAAAAAATGACTGCCGAGATTGAAGGACTTTTGTATAACGGCGTGGCGGCGGATTTGAGCAAAAATAAATTTAGTTTCAGCTGGCAGTACGACAAACAAGGCCAGCTCAAAAAACTTACGCAAAGCGCGCAGGATAAGAAAAACTTTAGAATTGATGCCACTTTCGACGGGCAGCAAACCCGTTTTCGCGGAAATGGCAACCAAGGAAAAATAAACGAGCTGCGGCCTGGACTAGTCTCCCTAAAAATTCGCACGCAGACAGGGGATCTGATGTGGTCGTATTAATTGCTTGCGTAAATATTTGAATAAAAACATCTGCTTGACCGCGGGTGTTTTTATTTGTGCTAATATAAATGTATGCTGAGCAAACAAAAACAAATTCTTACATTTGACCAAAGGCTGGAGGCGCTCAAACCCAGTGCGCAGGAATTGCTGCTCAAAAACCGCCGGTTTGAAGGCGAGCACCAGTACACCGTGCCGTCGCCTGCGACATATCCGTACCAGTGGCTCTGGGATTCGTGTTTCCATGCCATAGTCCTCACGCATTTCAATGCCGAGGATGCCAAAAAAGAATTATTATCCCTGGTGGCGCGGCAGTTTCCAAACGGCATGATCCCGCATATGATCTACTGGAAAATGGCGGAAGTTATACGCGTGGCGTGGGGCACGGAGGGCACTTCAAGCATCACCCAGCCGCCGCTTCTGGCCCAGGCTGTGGAGCGCATTTGGAATTTGGACCACGACAAAGCATTTTTGGAAAATATCTACCCGCATCTTTATCATTTTTACAATTATCTGCTCACTGACCGCGACCCCAGGCACCATCACCTTATCGGCATTATAAATCCGGATGAGTCGGGGGAGGATAATTCGCCGCGGTTTGACATACCGCTGGGCATGGGGCCGAAACAGACGCTGGAGGAAAATTTCCAAAGGCGCATGGAGCTTATAGACAAAAATAAAGATTGCAAATTTGACGCGCCGTTCTGCATGAAGAATTTTTTCTGGGTCAAGGATGTGCCGTACAATGCGATTATGATAGTAAATTTGCGCGCTCTGGCTTCGCTTGCAGCCGCGCTGGGCAATGCTGATGACGAAGTTTACTTCGGCCAGCAGGCCGACGAGGTGGCGCTCTCCATGCGCGCGCGCATGTTTGAAGATGGTTTGTTCTGGTCCACGTATGGCCAGGATTACAAAAAAATTAAAGTCAAAACCTGGGCCATATTTGCGCCATTGATTGCCAAAGTCCTCACGCAGGATGAGGCGGAAAAACTTGTGACCGAATATTTGTTTAATCCCCGCGAATTTGGCGCCAGGTTTGGCGTGCCTACAGTGTCCAAGTCCGAACCCTCGTATGACCCGAAGGGTTTTTGGCGCGGCCCCACGTGGATAGCCATAAATTGGTTTATCTATCACGGCCTGCTGAATTATAATTTTCAGGCAGCGGCAGACCGCGTGCGAGACGCAAGCTTGCGGCTGGTGGAGGCTTCGGGATTCCGCGAACAATTCCACCCGGACACAGGCGAGGGGGCCGGCGCTTTGGAATTCACCTGGGGCACTTTGGTTTTGGATATGACTCCAAAAATTAATCCAAACACTTTATGAACATTGCCATAGATCTTATAGCTGCCGTACTTATAATTTTCGGCACCATAGGTTCAGTGTTGCCGTTTCTGCCAGGGCTGCCTCTGGCCTGGCTCGGGCTTTTGGTGTACGCCTGGTACTGGGACTTTGCCCGCATCGGGGCTTTGGGACTTTTGGTGTTTGCGATTCTTATAATCTTAAGCCTGGTGGTGGACGTGGCGGCTCCAGCAATTGCAGCTCGCGGCCATAGGGCCTCGCGTTACGGCTTGGTAGGTGCAAGTTTGGGCGGAATTCTCGGCGTAATTTTCCTGGGACCGATCGGCGTGCTGTTTGGGCCGTTTGTGGGATCGTTTGTGGGCGAGGTAATGCATGCCAAAACCACAAAACAGGCTTTGCGCGTGGCTTGGGCATCCCTGGGCGGGCTCATTATAAGTTCCGGCTTTAAATTGATCATCGGTTTCAGCATGCTGGTGTATTTTGTAATCAAACTTTTTTGAGATGGAACTTTCGGCCAGGGAACAGCGGATATTTAAAAAATTAAATACGCCGGCAAAAATTCAGGATTTTGTGCATCGGATTCCCACCAATTTTGAAAAGCACGGGCAGACGCTGCATTCTCCTCGAGTTTTGCTGGAGAAAAATGTGGCCCACTGCATGGAGGCCGCGCTTTTTTCCGCCGCCGTGCTTTGGTATCATGGGCAGCCGCCGCAGCTTTTGGATTTGCGCACCATCAAAGGCGACTTCGACCACGTGGTGGCGCTGTTTCGTTATCGGGGCCGGTGGGGCGCGATAAGCAAATCCAACCACGCGGTCCTGCTTTATCGCGATCCTATATACAAAACGGTGCGCGAGCTGGCCGTGTCGTATTTCCATGAATATTTCCTGCAGGACGGCCGCAAGACTCTGCGCGAATATTCTGATGCCTTTAATTTGCGCCGATTTGGGCAGGATTGGATTACGGCCGAAGACGACCTTTGGCATTTGGACCGCGCGCTGGATAAATCTCCCCATCATAAGCTTTTGGACCGCGACCATATACTACAACTTCGGCCAGCGGACCGAATTCAAATCCGCGCCGGAAATTTGGAAATATTCCATAAATAAAGCGGTGGTTCATTCTCCGGAAATTTGTTATGATACTTTTGGGTTTAGTATTAAAACGGAGAATTTTCTATGAAATACAAGATAAAGCTCGTAAAAAAAGAAGAGGTGGCTGAAGGCACGATGGCGTTTTTTTATACCAAACCAGAAGGGTTTGTTTTTAAGTCCGGACAGACCATGGATTTAACTCTTATAAATCCGGCGGAAACGGATGCGGAAGGCAACACCCGCACTTTTTCCATAATCCAAACTCCGCTTGAAGAGACGCTCGGCAATGCCACGCGCATGCGCGACACGGCATTTAAGCGCGTGCTCAAAAATATGCCGGAAGGTACGGAGCTCGAGATGGAAGGGCCGTTTGGATCGTTTACGCTGCACAATGATTCCAGCAAACCGGCCGTGATTTTGGCCGGGGGAATCGGAATTACGCCTTTTTATAGCATTGCCAAATTTGCCGCGGCCCAAAAATTACCCCACAAAATTTATCTGTTTTATTCCAATCGCAGGCCCGAGGACTCAGCGTTCCTGTCGCAGCTGCAAGAACTGCAAACGCAGAACCCCAACTTCAAGCTTGTCGCAACCATGACCGATATGGAAAAAAGCTCGCAGAAGTGGGACGGGGAAACGGGTTACATAACCAAAGAAATGATCGCAAAATATGTACCGGATTTGCCAAGCGCTATTTCTTACATCGCCGGGCCGCCGAGCATGGTGGCCGCTATGCGCAAAATTCTAAACGATGCGCAAGTTAACGACGACAACATCCGAACCGAGGAATTTACCGGCTACTAATTTTAAGGAGGAGTATGGAAAGTATGGAACACGAACCTAAACGAGATTTTGCAACAGAGTTTGCCAATTACGAAAAAAAGAAAGAGCAGCAAGCGCAGTCAGCGGAAATCCCCGGATACAAAACGGAGCAAGATAATTCCGCCAAGTTTGACGTGGAGCCGATAGGCAACAGCTGGACGCGGAAACTCTATGACGGTGATTTTTTCCAGATGCGCGCGGACTCCAAATTTCCCGCTTTGAATACGGTGTTTGTGCAGACGCGAGATCTCAATACCGGTGCGGACAATCCCGGTGATCTGGGCGGCGGGGAGACGGATAAGCACCTCATCTACGAAGGGCTGTCTCGCGTGGCTGCGGATGCGGTCATGGCCGGCGCCAACACGATCCGCGGCTCCGGAGTGGTGCTTTCGGTTTGGCATCCGGAACTGGTGGCCTTGCGACGCGAATTGGGATTGCCCAGGCATCCGGCGCAAATCGTGGTCACGGAGTCAGGCAGAGTTGATATGGATTCGGAGCTGATGTTCAATATCCCGCAGGTGCCGGTGTACGTGCTCACGTCATCCCGTGGCGCGGAAGTGCTCAAACCATATGTGGAGTCCCGGCCATGGGTACGCGTCTATTCCGATGAAACGGTAGACATGAGCAAGCTGCTGGCGCAATTATCTGCCGAACAGAAGATTTCCAGAATTTCGGTAATCGGCGGCCGGACTCTGACATCTTCTCTTATCGATGGCGGGTTGGTGAAGGATTTGTATCTCACGACTTCGGCCATCAACGGGGGCGAACCGCACACTCCGTTTTACATCGGCCAGAAGATACTCCGGATGGACCGGGTACTGCGCAAAACTGGACTTGGCAAAGAAGAAGGCGTGGTGTTTGAACACCTTTCACTTGTTCCCTAATACTTCCAACTGGCCGCAAGAACCTATCTCTTGCGGCTTTTCTTTTTGTCATATAAAAGTTAGAATAAGCATTATGAGTTTTGAAATTTCCAAAAAAGATGAAAGCACTAAGGCCCGGACCGGAATTATTCACACCGCGCATGGAGACGTGCATACGCCCGTGTTTTTGCCCATCGGCACCAAGGGCGCCATCAAATCCATAGCCGCCGAGGAGCTCAAGTTTTGGGGCGCAGAAATGATTCTGGCAAACACTTACCATCTCTGGCAGCGTCCAGGAGACGCACTTATTGCCAAAGCAGGCGGCCTGCATAAATTTATGAACTGGAAAGGGGCTATATTCACGGACTCCGGCGGGTTTCAGGTTTTTTCACTTGCCAAAATGGTAAAAGTCACAGACACCGGCGTAACGTTCCAATCCGATATCGACGGTTCTACGCATACGCTTACGCCAGAGTCATCGGTACAGATCCAGCTCAATTTGGGATCAGATGTGGCACTCGTGCTGGATGAATTTCCCGGATTTCCCGCCACCGAAAAACACGTAAAAGAAACCGTAGCCAGGACCACGGCCTGGGCAAAGCGCGCCGCGCTGGAACACAACAAGCTTGCTGGCTCTTCGCTTAATCCCGGCCAGATGCTGTGGGGCATAATACAAGGCGCGACTTTCAAAAAACTGCGCAAACAATCCGCGGAAGAAATTTCTGCCATCGGTTTCCCAGGATTCGCCATAGGCGGCGTGGCTGTGGGGGAACCGCCCGAAAAAATGTACCAAGCCGTGGAGGACTCAATTCCTTATCTGGATGAAGATAAACCAAAGCATTTGCTGGGCGTGGGCACGCCGGAACAAATTGTGCAAGGGGTTGCCCGTGGCTGCGACAGTTTTGACTGCGTCATCCCCACGCGCGAAGCCCGCCACGGCAAACTTTATATAAACCTCAAACCAGGCGAAGGCGAAGGTTATACTACCATCAATATCGATAATGAAAAATTCAAAGAAGATTTTTCCGCGGTAGACAACACCTGCAATTGTTATTTGTGCATGAATTTCACGCGAGCGTACTTGCGGCATTTGTTTGCCACCAAAGAGCCTTTGGGAATTCGCCTGGCGACCATGCACAATCTGCGGTTTTATTTAAACCTTATGCAGACCGTGCGCACGGCCATCGAAACCGGAGGCTTTGACCACTTGCACAAGAGTTATAAGGAGCATAATATTTAGGTCAATAAGGAGGTTGCTGATATGCGCGTTGACTGGGACCGCTACAACGGGCTCGTGTCTATGACTATCACCGGCAAACTCGGTCGGGAAACGGATCCGCAGCAAAAGGATTTATCGGAATATGTTTCCGACCTTTCCGAAGCAGACCGCAAGGCTCTGGTGTTTGATCTATCCAATGTGACCGGCATCGATACCTACGGCATAGGCCAGATGATCTACTGTCAGCAGCTGATTCTCGAATCCGGCGGGAAATCCTGCTGGGTCCTGCCCAAAGAATCAGCCTCGTACGCCAAACTCCGGCATTTGTTGGACCGGATGCAACTATCAAAGGTGTTCATCTTCTGCGACACCATCCAAGACGGCTACCAGAAGATGTCTGCCAACAAAGGAACCGCTTAGGCCCCTAAGGAGCAGAAGCGGTTTTATTTTTCTGTCGTACATGTTAGACTATATGCAAATAAGAAGTGGCGCAGCCAGCCTGGCTTAAAGTCAGGCAACCAGTGTCATATTCAAAAGGAATTTATGCAAGAATCAAAATTTGATCTGATGGACAAAGTAATCTCGCTTGCCAAAAGACGGGCCGCCCACAAATCTAATCCTTTGACGGGCGAGCCTCGTCTTTTTGTTTTTAAAAAATAAATTTTATGAAACAAGAACAAAAATTCGACTTGATGGATAAAGTGATTAGTCTAGCAAAAAGGCGGGGTTTTATTTTTCCTGGAAGCGAAATTTATGGAGGGCTAGCCAACAGCTGGGACTACGGCCCGCTTGGCGTAGAGCTGAAAAATAATATCAAAAAACTTTGGTGGAAAATGTTTGTGCAGGAGCGCAGCGATATGGTAGGCATAGACGCAAGCTTGATTATGAACACAAAAGTCTGGGAAGCTTCGGGACACCTTCAAAACTTTACCGATCCGCTGGTGGAATGCAAAAAATGCCATACTCGATATCGGGAAGATCAGAAACCAGACGAATGTCCGGTTTGTGGTTTCAGCGAATTCACACCAGCCCAGCAATTTAATTTGATGCTCAAAACATTTTTAGGACCAACGGAAGAGAAAGCCAATGAAGTCTTTTTTCGCCCGGAAACGGCTCAGGCGATTTTTGTAGACTTCAAACAGATTTTGGAAACTTCCCGCCAAAGAATTCCTTTCGGCGTGGCGCAGATTGGTAAAGCTTTCCGAAACGAAATCACTCCAGGCAACTTTATATTTCGCACGCGCGAATTTGAGCAGATGGAAATAGAATACTTCATCCAGGCTGAAGAATGGGAAAAACATTTTGAAAATTGGCTGACGGAACTCAAAAAATGGATTAAGGCTGTGGGAATCGACGAGAAAAAAGTCCATTATGAAGAAATTGGCGAGGCTGACCGTGCATTTTATAGCAAGCGCACTATAGACGTAGAATTTGAATACCCGTTTGGACAAAAGGAATTGTACGGCTTGGCTTATCGTACCGATTATGACCTGACTCAACATCAGAAATTTTCCGGCAAGGATTTGTCTTTCTTGGACCCAACGACAAACGAAAAATTCATACCGCACGTCATAGAGCCTTCGCTGGGCGTAGATCGTACTGTTTTGGCGGTATTGCTTTCATGTTATTCCGAATCCGAAGCGCGATCAGGCAAAGAAGATGCCGTGCACGAGACAGAAGTGACTTTGAGATTGCCGAAAAAAATTGCGCCAATCAAAATCGCCGTGCTGCCGCTTTCCAAAAAAGACGAATTAACGGGTCCCGCGCACGAAATTGTAAATAGCTTGCACAAAACTTGGATGTGCCAGTATGATGAGACAGCCTCAATCGGCAAGCGCTACCGAAGGCAGGACGAAATCGGCACGCCGTACTGCGTGACAGTGGATTTCGAAACCGCCAAAGATGAGTCGGTAACGGTGCGCGACCGCGACACCATGCAGCAGGATCGAATCAAAATTTCTGACTTGGAAAAATATTTTAAAGATAAATTGCAGCGCTGAACTTGCATCCGCACCATTCGCTCGGCAAACTGTTTTTTCTGCGGCACGTCCGATTAACGGACTAAATTCTCTGCCTTTGGAATGGCCTCGAAGTTGCCTTGGAAAGAACAGTTTACCTCGCTGATACAGATTATTTATGTCTATACCTTCTTTATATACCAAAAAGGTTCTCCAAAATGGTTTAACCTTGCTCATGGTGCCCATAGAGACGGCCTCGTCTGTAACGATGTCGATTTTTGTGAAAGTCGGCTCGCGCTACGAAGAAAAAAAGCTAAGCGGCATTTCTCATTTTTTGGAACACTTGCACTTCAAAGGTTCGCAAAAATTCCCTAGCGCCAAAAAACTTTCGGAGATCGTGGACTCAATCGGCGGCGAATTTAACGCCAACACTGGCAAGGAGCATACTCAATACTATATCCGCGCCGCATATGAGCATATGGATTTGGTGTTTAACGTGCTCACCGACATGCTTCAGCATCCGCTGTTTGCGGAAAAAGAAATCAACCGCGAGCGGGGAGTCATCATTGAAGAAATCAACATGTACAAAGACAATCCGCAGTTTAGCGTGGATACATTGTTTGAAGAAATGCTCTGGCCCAACCAGCCGCTGGGCCGCGACATTCCCGGTACCGCTGATGTCATCTCTGCCATTTCGCGCAAAGATATTTTGCAGTACCGCGAAAAGTTTTATACGCCGGGGAATATGATTATTGCCGTGGCCGGACAATTTGACACACGCAAACTGGAAGATCTTGTGGCCAAATACTGGACCAAACTTCCCGGACACAAGAGCGCGACATTCAAACCCGCGGCGTCAAATCAAAAACTGCCGCAGATACAGATTCAAACCAAAACTACGGAGCAGGCGTATATGATGCTTGGCTTCCATGGCTACTCGTACCGCAGTCGCAACAATGCAGCCCTAAGGATTCTATCCGCGGTTTTGGGCGGCGGCATGAGTTCCAGGCTTTTTTTGCGCATCCGCGAGCGCTTGGGTTTGGCTTACTATATCAGCACCTCCTTTAACAATTATTTGGATGCGGGTAATTTTGCAGTATCCGCAGGACTCAAAATCCAAAACGTCAATCAGGCCCTGCAAATTACGCTTGAGGAGTTGCGCAAAGTCCGCGATCACGGCATTTCCCGCGCGGAATTGGCCAAGGCCAAAGATTACATTAAGGGTAAAATCGCACTGGCTATGGAGGACCCGCACGACAAATTGGAATGGTATCTCGGCCAGGAAGCATTCAATGGCAAAATCAAAACTATCAAGCAGTCGTTTGAAGAGCTGGATCGCGTAACGCTTCAACAGGTGGCCAAAGTTGGGCATGACATTATCCGCAATGAATGTATGAATTTGGCGTTGGTCGGACCATTTGAAGATAAATCCATTTTTGAAAAGAAACTAAAACTATAACTGGCGTGATTATCGTCATCCCAACATATAATGAGCGGGAAAATATCGAACCCACAGTTCGGGGAATCCGCAGCACCGTTCCTGATTCCCAGATTTTGTTTGTGGACGACGCCTCTCCGGACGGCACGGCCGAAGAAATTAAAAGAATCCAAAACACGGATCCAAAAATCTTGCTTCTGGAACGCAGCGGCAAGCTTGGCTTAGGTTCGGCGTACGTGGAGGCCTTCGAAAAAATTTTAGCGGACAATTCCACCGACGTGATTGTGACCATGGATGCCGATTTGTCCCATCCGTTTGAAACGCTCATCGCTTTTGAGGAAAAAATTAAGAATTACGAGCTTGTGGTAGGTTCGCGGTATGTACGCGGTGGAAGCATTTCCAACTGGAGCTTCATCCGGCGGGTGATTAGCCGCGTGGGCAACTGGTACGAACGCACGTTTAATAACTTGCCGCTTCGAGATGTATCGTCGGGGTTTATGTGCATCCGGACCGAAACTTTGGCTCGGACAAATTATCGCAAAATCCGAGCGCGCGGGTATGCATTTTTGGTGGAACTCAAACATGTCTTGGTGCGCGCAGGCGCGAGTACATGCGAGGTGCCAATTACGTTTTCAGAACGCCGCGCCGGCCATTCTAAATTCTCGATCAAAATTATGGTCGAAGCGATGTTTTTGCCGGCGCGTTTGAATCCAAAAACTCTGTTTGGCGCGTTTGTGTTCTTGTTCAGCCTGGCGGTGTACATTCAAACGGCGCCGCGAACGATCTTTCTGAATGACAACGCCGAATTTATAACCGCGGGCAAGGTTTTGGGCATACCGCACCCGACTGGGTATCCGCTGTATGTTATGCTTTCCAAACTTTTTAGCTACCTGCCCATAGGGCCTTTGCCGTTTAGGATTAACTTTCTTTCTATTCTTGCCGCGAGTTTTTCGCTGCTGGTGCTTTTTTTGTGGCTATGCAAAGTCCTCAAAAAGTTAAGCCGGGACCCGCAAGGGGTTTGGGTTTGGCTGGTGGCCGCGGCAACTTCTTTATCTGCCGGATTTTCGCTTATGTTTTGGTCGCAGGCTGTGAGTGCCAAAACCTACACCCTTCATTTTTTAATTTTGTCCTGCATCCTGCTAGCGCTTTGGCAATGGTGGGAGACCGCCGAACATAAATATTTTTACTGGGTTTGTTTTTTGACGGCCTTAGGCGTGGCAAACCACCTGCTTATGCTCGCGTTTGCTCCCGCAATTTTTTTGGGCTTGCTGTATGACATCAAACGTACCAATTGGAAAATCTGGCTCAAAGGATTTTTATTTGTGATTTTGGGTTTGAGTCCGTTTTTGTACTTGCCAATCCGTGCCGCACAGAATCCAATTTACGCCTGGGCTCCAGGAGTCAGCTCCCTGCGTTCCTTCTGGGATTATATTTTTCCCGCGCATTATTATGGTTTGGGTACCGGACTAAACTTGAGCGGACGTTTGGCATTTTTGTCGGACTTCGGGTCCCAGCTTGCAAGGGAATTGGGGTTGTTACTCGTTATGTCCTTAGTCGGAATTATTTGGATAGCGCTCAAGCATAAAAAATTATTTTTTGTCCTAGCTTTGGCCGTGCTGGGAAATATTTCTGGAATTTTATTCTTGCGCCACTTTGGATTTTCGCTGGAGAACGCTTATTTTTACTCCTTTTATTACTTGTCGGCTATTGTGCTAATGTTTGTCTTTATGGGATTCGGACTTTACTTTATCTATGATTTGCTCAAAAACAGAATTGGTCCCAAGGTGAGTGCTTTAGTACTGGTCTATATTTTGATTCCCGTACTGCTTCTGGCAGTAAATTTTGGATCCAGTAATTTACGCGGATTTGATTTCGTGGAAAATTATACTAAGAGTATGCTCGAAAGCCTGCCACCAAACGCGGTGCTGATTTTTTCTGCTGACGGACCGGGCGAGGATACGGAAATTTTTGGTCTGCTTTATCAGCAAGTTGCGGCCAAAATTCGGCCCGACGTAAAAATTATTGGTTTGCCAGGAGTGGTGGTGGTGCCGGATCCCCAAAAACTTACAGATGTGTATAGGCAGCCGGATCTGGAAAAGATGCGCGAAGGGCTAATTGAGTATGCGCTCAACGAGCCGAGCCTGGCGAACCGGCCGATCTATACGACTTATTTGGCAGTGGGTCCGGAAATTTCTGTTCATAGCTTTTCGAACGGCTTGGCGTACAAGCTGGAAACTGGAAATGCGGATCCTTATAATTTACCCGAAACTGTAAACTTAAGTCCGCAAGATGAGAAAATTCTCAATGCTGATTTGGCCGGATCCGATATGCTGGCCGGATATTATTACGCGCAGGCCGCCTATTTTCTGGATCATGGGGACAGCAAACAATCCGAAAATAATTTCATCCAGGGGATTAATTACGATTATAATGTTTATGGTTTAGACAAGACTAACTTTATGAGTTATAGGAATTCAAAAAAATGAGAATTGGAACCCATGTTTCTATCGCCAAAGGCGTTTGGAATGCTCCGGGCAATGCGGCTAAAGTAGGCGCGGAGGTTTTCCAGATTTTCAGCCGGTCGCCTCACGGCGGTGCTGTTGTACCCATCACCAAGGATATACAAAACAAGTTTGCCCAAGAAATGGACAAATATAAGTTTGATACATTTTACATCCACGCGCCGTACTTTATAAATTTTTCGTCGGTGAAGGGCAATATTTATTACGGTTCCATTTCGGTGGTTCGGCAAGAATTGGAGCGAGGCACGCTGCTCGGGGCAAAAGCTTTGATGACGCATTTGGGCAGTTTCGGCGAACTGACGGACGAGGAGGGCATCGAACGGCAGGTGAAAGCAATTATTAAAGTCATGGAAGGCTACCATGGCACCACCCAATTGCTTTTGGAAATCTCCGCTGGCGCCGGACGGGTGGTGGGCGATACCTTCGAGGAACTGGCATGGATTTTGGACGACAAGCGACTTAAAGATTTTGACCTTGGCGTTTGTCTGGACACATGCCACTTGTTTGCTTCTGGCTACGACATCCGCGATAAAAAATCCGTGGACAAAATGACCAAACAGCTGGAGAAAGTCTTGGGACTTAAACGAGTAGTCCTTTTGCATGCCAACGATTCCAAAGGCGATTTCGGCAATCATTTAGACAGGCACGAAAACATTGGTGAGGGAAAAATCGGACTTGAAGGATTTAAAGCTTTGGCATCGCAGAAATTTTTTAGCCAATTGGATTGGATTTTGGAAACTCCGAAAGATAACCCGGCGGATGACCCCAAAAATATAGCGGTCCTTACAAATTTACGAAAAATTAGTAAAAATAAATGAAATTTCAAAATCTCAAGGCGCTGCTGCTCTTTATTGTGTTGGTTGTGGCGTTCACATGGCCGCTTACTCCGCATATGGCCACGCATTACCCATCCACGCTTTGGTACGAAGGCGGTGACCCCAACCTCTACATCTCTGTAATGAATCTTGTCGCGCAAAAAGCGGCTAATTGGCATTTCCACCCCAGCCAAATGATTTATTACCCGGCCGGTATGAATTTTTTGGCCGGGTATGAGGCGCCGCTGATCTTTGTCGTGAGCACGCCTGTAATTCTGGTTTCTCATAATCCGATATTGGCTTATAACATCATCCTCCTGCTGGCGTTTGTGCTGACCTGTTATGCGGCTTACGCTTTGATCCGGTATCTTACGAAATCGTACTTTGCGGCGTTGATTGCGGGCGGAAGTTTTGGACTTTCGCCGTATATGATGGTCCGTGGTACGCAGCATCTCGATTTGCTCCTGTTGTTTTGCGTGCCGTTTTCCATACTGCTTGGTTTTAAATTTGTCGAAAATCCGAACTGCCGCAATGCTATCCTGCTGGCGCTGTCCGTGCTCATTGCATCGCTTACGGCCTGGTATTATCTGCTGGGGATCCTGATTTTCCTGGGGTTGCTGTTTCTTTTTAATATTCGCAAAGCCGAGCCTTACAAAAAACAATATTTATTCGCCATGATTTTGGTTTTTTTTGCCGTAGCTATTCCGGCCTTGCCAATGTTTATATACCGGAATCCGGATTCGTTTAAATACGTAAGTTATTTGGTGGATACGCGCGGCGCTGACCCTTTGAATTTTTTTATACCACATCCATATATGCAGCCGTGGACTGGAAATATTTACAATTATTTTATCTCGCCATATGAAGCCACAAGTTATTATGGAATTATCGGGATAATCGCGATTTTGGTGCTGGTGCTTATGCGCCGCCGAATTGTAATTCCATACCGGAGGTTATGGATCACCACGATTATTTTGTTTATCGTCATTGCCATGGGTAATTATTTTTCAGCGTTTCATCATCAGATTAAGCTGCCGTTTTATTATCTGAGCCGGTTTTTGCCCTTTGATCGTTTGCGCGCCCCAAACAGATTCTTTATATTTTCTTACCTCGGAGTTACGGTTGTATTTGGGTACTTCCTGGCATATATGCGGAATTGGTTCCAAAAGATCAGCGGGCTTGCCATGTTTACTATTCCGCTGCTTGCATTGCTTTGTGCGGAGCGGATGATCATTCCGTATCCTGTCATACAGCTTTCAGTGCCTAAATTCTACATGGACATTGGCCAGGATAATTCCAATTATGCCATCGCTGACATACCATTCGTGGATCCAGGATTGAGTATTTATAATTTTTACCAAATCTACCACAAAAAGCCGATTGCCGACGGAGAATATTTTTGGACGGCATACAATTACGATACGTTTGATTTTGCGCGCAGCAACGCACTGCTCGTCAATTCGGTCCCGACCTTAAACGATATCCGCCCGCCCGCACCAGTGGACGCGAAGCTTGCGCTCAAGCAGCTGGCGTACGCCAATATCAAGTACGTCGTCGTGCACAATCTCATACTCCATGCGGATAAAGACGAGGCACTCACGGCTTTTATCCATAATTTTTTCCGAGACCAAAAATCAGTCTACGCCGACGGGGCGATTACAGTTTATTCCACCAGTCCAGAATAAGCTATTGCGTGATTAATGCTTTGGCTTTACACTTAATATATATATGAAGGACGAGAAAATAGTCAACATCTCCACCATTACCGTGCTGAAAGTGCTGTTTATCGTGCTTTTGGTGTGGTTTTTGTTTGCCATCCGCGAGATCCTATTGCTATTTATTATCGCTATCATTATCTCCGCGGCCATGGATCCGATCGCCGATTATTTCAGCAAATGGAAAATTCCCCGTGGAATCTCCGTGCTTTTGGTTTATGTTTTGCTCCTAAGTTTGATCGGACTCATCGGTTATCTGCTAGTGCCGACTATGGTGGACCAGTTTCAGGCTGTACAGTCTGGAAACTTCGTGAGCGCAATCCAATCCAAAATTGGCCCTTACCAGCAGACGCTGGACCGTTTCGGCGTATCCAAGAGCTTCAACGATACCATAAATGAATTTCGCTCGGGTCTTGCCGGCAATCTCTTCCGCACCACCAAAGGCGTGGTTACGGGTATTGTCTCGTTCATTACAATCCTTGTGATTTCTTTTTACCTCACGGCCGAAGAGGCGGGCATGAAAAATTTTATCCGGCATTTGGCGCCATACAAACACCAGACCTACATCACGGGCTTGGTTACAAAAATTCAGCGCAAAATGGGTTATTGGCTTCTGGGACAGCTGATTTTATCCGTAGTGATTTTTGGCATTGTCTATATTGGCCTGACAGTACTTCATGTCCAGTACGCGCTGCTTTTGGCGCTCATTGCCGGAGTATTGGAAATTATCCCATACATAGGTCCGTTTATCGCGGGAGCGGTTACGGCATTCTTTGCTTTTTTGCAAAGCCCTGGTCTGGCGCTGGCCGCAGTAATATTTTTTATAATTGTCCAGGAATTGGAAGGTCATGTGCTGGTGCCAGTCATTATGAGCAAAAGCGTAGGTCTGAATCCGGTCATGGTCATTTTGGCAATTCTCATCGGCGGCTCTTTGGGTGGAATCACAGGCGCACTCATTGCTGTGCCGATTGCCTCTGGCGTTTCTGTTTTCGTGACGGACATCATGGAACAATACACTTAGATAAAAAATTCGACCCCGGCTCTGTAAAAGAGTCGGGGTCTTTTCATTCCTCAAATCGTTAGGCTTCAGGCACGTTTGTCACGGATCTGGTCGCCGAGCGGAAACATCGGGGGTTTTGGCTGTTCGGGCTTCTGATCAGTCTCCTGTTTTCTCACCAGTGTGGGCAGCTCGATCTCAGCGCGCTTGCGGAAGTAATTCCCCAGATAAAAGGCGACACGGTTGCCGAGTTCTCCTTTGCGGTTGATCCGGACCTTGACCTGAACCCGGAATGGCCCACTTGTGCGCGGCAGATTCCGAATCTCCAACAGCTGGAGATCGAACCCTTGGGAGCGCAACAGGGATTTGACATCATGTTCCGTGACTGGCGCTTCGGGTCTGCTCGTCAGGGAAATGAGGGTAATCGGCAGGATCCTGTCCGGAAAATCGTCTGGCATTACGCATGCCTCCTTGAATGTAGGGTGATTATAACAGATTGGCCGCGTTAGGCAACTGCCAGCAAATTATGGTACAATTATTTGGCTGAAAGGGCTTTTTTATTAAGAAACCTAGCCGCCTCACCCTCTTATCCCTCTCCTAAAAGGAGAGGGAAGTTCTAAAATTGTATGGATATTGAACGCAAGAAATTTTATATTACAACTCCGATTTATTATGTGAACGACAAACCGCACATAGGACACGCCTATACGACTATAGCCGCGGATGTTTTGGCGCGCCTTCACAGAAGTTTGGGCGAAGACGTTTTTTTCCTGACCGGGACCGACGAGCATGGAGCCAAAATTGCCGCGTCCGCCGAAAAGGCAGGCAAATCGCCACAGGAATTTGTAGATGAAATCTCAGCGAAATATTCGCTGACCTGGGACCAGCTGGGTATTGCGCCCGACAAATTTATAAGGACCACCGATCCGGAACATTTGGACGCCGTAAAAGTCTTTTTGGAAAAACTGAAAGCTTCAGGCAAATTATATGAAGGCGAATACGAAGGCCTATACTGCATCGGTCACGAAGCATTTATCAAGGAATCGGAGCTGGTGAATGGCCTTTGCCCGGAGCATAAGACCAAACCTGAATTGGTCAAGGAGCAGAATTGGTTTTTTAAACTGTCCGATTACCAAAAAATTCTTGCGGAAAAAATTGAAGATGATGATATATTGATCCGGCCGCAAACTCGAAAAAACGAAGTTTTGTCTTTCATACGACAAGGTTTGGAAGATATCGCAATTTCTCGCCCGAACGTAAAGTGGGGGATTCCTCTTCCCTGGGACGATAAGCAAACTGTCTACGTTTGGGTGGAGGCGTTGTTCAATTACTGCTCGGCCATAGGGTACGTCTCGGATCCCGAACAGTTCCAAAAATACTGGCCCGCCGACCTGCATATGGTTGGTAAAGAAATAATTAAATTCCATTGCATCATATGGCCGGCTTTACTTCTGGCCATAAAAGAAGAATTGCCCAAAGCAATTTTTGCAAACGGGTTTTTTACGATCAACGGCGAAAAAATCAGCAAAACAATCGGCAATGTCATAGACCCTACAGATTGGGCAGCCAAATACGGCGCGGATGCTGTGCGCTACTTCGTGCTGCGCGAAGTGCCGTTTGGTCAGGATGGCGACGTCAGCGAAGACAAACTCAAGGCTCGCTATAACGGAGATTTGGCCAATGGTTTGGGTAATTTGTTTTCGCGCACGACAAACATGATAGAGAAATATCTGGATGGCGATGTTGAGTCTTTGCAGAAGTCGCCGAAAGATCTGAATGATGCCTGGGAGGCATTCAATTCGCTGAATTTTTCCGAAGGCTTGGCCAGAATTTGGGAAGAGATTGCCTGGGCCAACCAGCTTATTGATCGTGCTAAGCCCTGGGACTTGGCGAAAACTGACCTGGAGAAAGTCAAAGAGTTGCTGGTGAATTTGGCGTCGTTGCTTTATGATATCGCGCAAAAACTGTCGCCGATTATGCCGGAGGCTTCAAACAAGATCCGACAGGTCCTGGAGTCCGGCGATATAAAAAAGCCCGAACCGTTGTTTGCAAAAATTGATTAGACAATCGGGTCCTGCCACGTTCGTATAGGGCTCGGGTCAGCATTTTTTCTCGGACACGTCCGCCTTGGCGGCGGATTAAAGTGCTCGACATTGGAAAGTCTCGCACGTTGTCCTCGAAAAATATGCCGACCCTCGCTAATTAAATTTTTTATGCTATTTGATACCCATACACATGTAAATTTTCCGGAATTTGACGCGGATCGAGAGGAAATTTTAACGAAAGCTCAAGCGGGCGGACTTTGGATCACCAACGTCGGCTGTGATTTTGCATCGTCCAAATCTGCGGTAGAACTTGCTGCAAAATTTGAAAAAGGAGTCCTTGCCACTGTTGGCCAGCATCCGACTGATTCCAAAGAAGAATTTGATGAAGAAAAGTACGCTCAACTTATCACACCCAAAGTTGTGGCAGTAGGCGAGTGCGGACTGGATTATTACCATGAGAAGCAGGAAGAAGGAATCCGCAAGCAAAAATCAGAATTCGTAAAGCAAATCCATTTTGCGCAAAAATTGAACTTGCCGCTCGTGATCCATTGTCGTGAGGCCTACGGTGATTTGATTGAGATTATGAAATCCGAATATAATGGTCTGGCAATTATTCATTCATTTACGGATTCCTGGGACACAGCCAAAAAGTTTTTGGACATGGGTTACTATATTGCTCTAAACGCGATTTTGATATTTGATAAAACGGGGAAATTGCCGGAAGTGGCAAAGCTTGCGCCTTCTGATAGAATACTTATAGAAACCGACGCGCCATTTTTGTCCCCCGTGCGCGGCAGAAGGAACGAACCAAGTAATGTAGTTAAGGTTGCAGAAAAAATCGCCGAATTGCGAGGAGAAAGCTTGGAACAGGTTTCGGAATATACATTCAATAATGCGTTGAAGATTTATGGCCTACGATCATAAAGAAATAGAAAGCAAATGGCAGGGAGCTTGGGATAAAGCAGCGAATTTTTCCCAGGACTTTTCGGATAAGCCCAAAAAATACATTTTAGTAGAATTTCCGTATCCGTCCGGGGCAGGATTGCATATGGGTCACTTGCGTTCATATGTGGCAGCGGATGTCATTTCGCGTTTTCTGCGCGCGGGCGGGTCCAACGTTATGTTTCCAATCGGCTGGGATGCGTTTGGCCTCCCGGCAGAAAATTACGCTATCAAAATGGGAGTCAAACCACAGGCATCTATTGCGGAGAATATTGGAAATTTTCGGAAACAGCTGGACGCGTTGGGTTTAAGTTTTGACTGGTCACGAGAAGTAAACACCACTGACCCCGATTATTACAAATGGACCCAGTGGATCTTTTTGCAGTTCTTCAAAGCTGGTTTAGCTTACGAAGCCACTGGGTTTATCAACTGGTGTCCCAAAGACAAAACCGGCTTGGCCAATGAGGAAGTCATAGACGGCCGGTGCGAGCGCTGCGGTACGCTGGTGGAAAAAAAGGAACTGCGCCAGTGGTATCTTAAAATCACCGCATATGCAGACAAACTGCTTGACGGGCTTAAAGATCTGGACTGGCCAGACGCGGTAAAACTCCAGCAGCAAAATTGGATTGGTAAATCTGAGGGGGCCGAAATTGATTTTAAATTGGTCTTTAAGAAAAACCCCGGCGACAATTCTTGGGTCGATAAGGACGGAAATCCTGCTCACATAAGCGTATTCACCACGAGACCCGATACAATTTTTGGCGCAACTTATTTGGTGCTGGCACCCGAGCATCCGTGGGTTCGGCTGGCCACAGATGCGGATCACGATGCGCTCCTCAACAGAAAAAAAGTTTTGGATTTTATCGAAAGCGTCAGAAATAAACCTGAAATGGAGCGTATAGCGCAAGATCGTGAAAAATCCGGCGTGGAGCTGGAAGGGGTTACAGCTATCAATCCTGCCACAGGCAAGGAAATATCGGTTTGGATTGCCGACTACGTCTTGGCAAATTACGGCACGGGCGCGGTCATGGCTGTGCCGGCGCATGACGAGCGTGATTTCTCATTCGCCAAAAAATACAATCTGGGAATAATCAAAGTCATAAAGCCCGACCATGAGATAGACGAGTGCTACAGCGGAGAAGGAATGCTCATCGATTCGGGTGAATTTACATCCATAAGTTCGTCCACGGCCAAATCTGAGATGGCGGCAAAATTTGGACGGGTAAAAGTTTTCTACAAACTACGAGATTGGGTATTCTCGCGCCAGCGCTACTGGGGCGAGCCGATTCCGCTCATTCACTGCAAGCAATGCGGCATTGTGCCCGTGCCCGACAATCAATTGCCTGTTAAATTGCCTGACGTCGATAAATACGAGCCCACCGGAACTGGTGAGTCGCCGCTTGCATCTATTGCTGATTGGGTAAATATAAAGTGTCCGAAATGCGGGGGAGAGGCTAAACGCGAGACCAACACCATGCCCCAATGGGCGGGCAGTTCTTGGTATTGGCTGCGTTATACCGATCCCAAAGATGCCGAGCAGTTTGCGGCTAAGAAAAACCAGGAGTACTGGACCCCAGTGGACACATACTTCGGCGGCATGGAGCACACGACTTTGCACTTGCTGTATGCGCGTTTTTGGAATAGATTTTTATTTGACCAGGGATTTGTAAGCGCTCCCGAGCCATTTCTTAGACGCATTCCGCACGGCATCGTGCTGGCATCAGACGGCGAGAAAATGAGCAAGTCGCGCGGCAATGTCGTAAATCCCGACGATCTGATATCAAAATTTGGCGCGGATGCCACGCGCATGTACGAAATGTTCCTTGGACCGCACGAACTTTCTGTGTCGTGGAATGAGCGGGGCATCGTGGGCGTCAAAAGATTTTTGGACAAAATCTACCGTTTCGGAGAATCCGGCGAGTTCGGCGCGGATAATGCCAAGATCCATAAATTGGTCCAAAAAATTACATCCGACATAGAGCATATTAAATTCAATACCGCGGTGGCCGCGTTTATGGAATTTTTCAATGACTTTGGCACTATGAGCCGCGCTGATTGGGAAAAGTTTCTGAAACTTTTGTCGCCCTTCGCACCTTATATTACCGAAGAGCTCTGGCACATGCTGGGCCACACGGATTCTGTGCACACGCAACCTTGGCCGCAATACGACGAAAGCTTGATCAAGGACGAAACAGTGGAAATCGTGATTTCGGTTAATGGCAAGAAGAGGGGAACTATAAGGCTTCCTGCGGGTCTGGAAGGCAATGACTTGAAGCAAGCCGTAGACAGCTCGGAGCTTTACGCAAAGCTTGGTTTAAAGGATAAGAAAAAAGAAAAAATTATCACGGTTCCAGACAAATTAGTTAACTTTGTGATCAAAGAATGAAATCAGGACTCAGACAAGCTCTTGAGGTTCTCAAATCGGGCGGTGTGGTGGTTTGTCCCACTGACACCGCTTATGGTATGGCGGTGGATGCCACCAATCCTTCTGCCGTCAAAAAATTATACCAACTCAAAGGCCGCGATTTCAAAAAACCCATTCATGTGATTCCTCCTACTAAGGCCTGGGTGGAAAAGTTGGTTAAATTAAATTCTCCAGCCAAACTTCTTATCGACGAGTTAATGCCGGGTCCGATTACTCTCGTGCTGCCGCTAAAAGCCAAGGGAGAAGTTTATAAATTGTTATCCGCCGGAACAAAGTCCTTGGGAATTCGCAGGCCAAAAAATAAAATAGCTTTAGATCTTGCCATGCTTTGCGGCAAGCCCATAACCGCCACTTCGGCCAATGTTTCGGGTCAGCCAAATTGCTATTCGGTAGCACAAGTAAAGAAACAATTTGGGAAAAAGGCTTCAGAATTATATTTTTTGGATGCCGGGAAGCTTCCAAAAGTTGCTCCATCCACAGTTGTGGCAATCCGCGGTAAAAATGTTACAATACTCAGAGAAGGTCCAGTGTCCAAAGCGGCGATAATGAAAGCAATATGAGTTTAAAATCAAATGACCCCGAAATATATGATTTGATCGGCAAGGAACGGAAGCGCCAGGCCGATTGTTTGGAATTGATAGCATCCGAAAACTACGCCTCCGAGGAAGTTTTGGAAGCTCTGGGGTCAATCCTCAACAACAAATATGCCGAAGGCTACGCCGGCCGCAGGTATTATGCTGGCAACGAAATCATAGACCAGGTAGAGCGCCTGGCTATAGATCGCACGAAAGAAACATTTCGCCTGCCGGAGAACTGGCACGTGAATGTACAGCCCTACTCGGGCAGTCCTATGAATTTGGAAGTTTATTTTGCCTTACTTGAACCTGGTGCCACCGTGCTTTCGCTGGATCTAGCCCACGGCGGACATCTTACCCATGGTTCACGGGTAAATGCGTCGGGTAGGACATACAACTTTGTACATTACGGCGTAGATGCCAAAACCGAGCGGCTGGACTACACAGAAATTCTCAAAATCGCGGACAAGGTTAAACCCAAACTTATAGTCTCGGGCTTTACTGCTTATCCGCGCGAAATTGACTTCAAAAAATTCCATGAAATCGCGGAAAAAGTCAATGCTGTTTCCATGGCCGACATTTCGCACATCGCGGGTTTGGTCGCGGCAGGAGTGCACCAGTCACCGATTCCTTTTTTTGACGTCGTCACGACAACAACTCACAAAACTTTGCGCGGCCCCAGAGGTGGCATCATAATGTGCAAAGACAAGTTTGCCACGACCATAGACAAAGCTGTATTTCCGGGCATGCAGGGTGGTCCGCACGAAAACGCCATTGCTGGCATTGCGGTGGCTCTGAAGGAAGCCAATACGCCCGCGTTTCGCAAGTACGCTGAACAGATCGTAAAAAATTGCAAAGCGCTGGCTAAATCCTTGCAGGACTTCGGGTTCCGCGTGGTCTCCGGCGGCACGGACAATCATCTTATGCTTGTGGATTTGACCAACAAAAACATCGGCGGCAAAGATGCGCAAAACCTTTTGGAATCCGCAGGTATAGTGCTCAACCGCAACATGGTCCCGTTTGACAAACGCAGCCCTATGGATCCATCCGGCCTGCGCATCGGCACCGCGGCCGTCACCAGCCGCGGTATGAAAGAAAAAGAAATGAGCAAAATCGCGTCTTGGATTGCAGCTGTAATTACCGACCAGACGGTTGCACCGCAAGTGAAAGAGGAAATCAAAAGATTTACCAAAAATTTCCCAGCTCCGGGAATTTGAGGTTATATTTAAAATTATGACTTTAGATCACAATTTATTCCTAACTATCAATGGTTGGGCCGGCCATTCGGCGATACTCGATAAAATCGGCACATTTGTCGGCGGCGATTATTTTTTGTATTTGTTCGGTTTGGCGGTAATACTTTTATGGTTTAACAAAAGGCTGCGCAAAAATGTTTATTTGGCAATTGTTTCGGGCATTCTAGCGCGCGGAATTATTGCCGAGGTTCTTAAACGATTGGTGCACCGGCCAAGGCCATTCCAAGTGCTCAAGGTCCACCAACTGATTGTAGACAACGAAGCTGGAAATTCGTTTCCATCCGGGCACGCTGTGGCGTACTTTGTATTTGCGTTTGCATTCTTAGGCACCGAATATTTCTGGCCATTTTTCGTGGCCGCATGCATCGGCTCTCTGGGCCGGGTGTTTGTGGGTGTGCATTATCCGCTGGATGTGATTGCTGGGGCAATTATCGGAGCCGCTATTACTTGGATAATACAAAAGTCCTTTAAATATTTTTCTAAGCCAAATTAAAAAGCCCGAACTTCCGGGTTTAATTTGGTGGCCGAGGAGGGAGTCGAACCCTCATGAGGAAACCTCGCGCGATTTTGAGTCGCGTGCGTCTGCCATTCCGCCACTCGGCCATTTGTAAACGTATTATGTAAAAAGTCCGAACAGCAGTATTTTAGCGGAAAAAACCTTTTTTGGAAAGAGCTAAGACTTTGCAAAAACACAATGCCTAGAAACCTAAACCGATTTAAAATTTATAAAAACCGAGCGCATGTTGCGGCCACGATTGCCATTGTCGCCCTGCCATTTTTATTTTTGCTGCTGTTTTCGCAAGTTGCAAAAATCGCGTCCAGCGAGCTTTTTTATGATGTATTCATCTCCGTCTTTCGTCTGGCTATAGCCTACGCAGTGGCCGCGGCCACGGGCTGGCTTCTGGCTGTTTGGTTTTATCACGGCCAAAGGTCGCATATCGCTCTACCGCTCTTTGACGTATTGCAGAGTTTCCCGACATTTGCCGCAGTACCGCTGGCCACGCTCTACTGGGGAGCCACGGATTTTACTGTTATATTTTTTTTGGCAGTTACTATCATCTGGCCCATTTGCTTCAATGTCATATCGTCGCTTAGGTCCGCGCGCCGCGACTGGACCGAGGCTGTGGAAATGTCCAGGCTTACCGGCTGGAATTATTTGAGATATTACCTCTGGCCTGTGACTGTGCCGGGATTTGTCACGGGATCTATAATTTCTCTTGGCGAAGGCTGGGAAGCGCTGGTGGCCACGGAAATTATTATCCAAGTAAAACCCGGGCTGGGGAATTTTTTCCAGGCTTACTCGGTACACCCGGGAATAATCTTTTTTGGCATCCTCGCCCTTTTGCTCATAGTTTTTTCGCTTAACAAAATTATCTGGAGTCCGTTGCTTGAAAAAAGCCACCTTATGACCGAAGAATAAATGAAACCAATCATTAAAATTTCCAACTTAACTAAATTTTACGAGGAGGCGCCGCGTAAGCACCTTTTGGCTTTGGAAGATGTATCGCTCAATATAAATGAGGGAGAATTTTTCGTAATCTTGGGGCCGTCCGGTTCCGGCAAATCCACGCTCCTGCGCTCAATTTCCGGCCTGGACCGGGAATTTGAAGGACAAATTTACATTGCGCCATCGATTAATCCGTCGGATTTGAGCTTTGTGTTCCAACAGTTTGCACTTCTGCCATGGCTGACTGTGCGCGAAAATATCGAACTCGGTTTAATCGGCCGGAACGCGCCCGTTTCGCATCGTCGCGAAATAGTCAAACGCGAACTGGATCAGTTCGGCTTGCATAAATTTGCCGCGAGTTTTCCGCACGAGCTTTCTGGCGGCATGCGACAGCGAGTGGGGATTGCGCGAGCGCTGGCTACGGATCCCAAAATTATTTTTTTGGATGAGCCGTTCTCGGAACTGGATTTCTTCACCGCCGAAACGCTCCGGCACGAACTTTTGGACATCTGGCGGGAGCGGAACTTAACTGTAATTATGGTCTCGCATATCATTCAGGAGGCGCTGGAATTGTCCGACCGCATGGCTGTGCTCACGGCCCGGCCCGGCCGTATCAACAAAATTATCAAAAACACTCTGCCCCGGCCGCGCAATATGCGCACCGAGGAGTTCTTTAAGCTGGAGGATTATGTTTACCATCTGCTCAAAGCCCAAAGTTAAACTGTGGTATAATCTTTAAGTATGGACGAAATTCAAGACCCAACCCAAATTCCGAATCAGATAAGTCCCGAAGCAGTCAGCAATGTCACAACCGAACCCGAAGCTCCGGTAACTATGACCCAGGCTCCTGTGACGTCCGACATTCCGCTTTTGCCCGCGCATTTTACGGAAATAGACATCAATCTCATAAAGCCCAATCCCTGGCAGCCGCGCAAAATTTTTAAGGAACAGGAATTAGCCGAGCTTTCTGCATCCATAAAAGAGCATGGCATCCTTCAGCCATTGGTGGTGGTGCCTGACACGGAGGGCACTTACCAGCTTATAGTGGGGGAGAGGCGATTGCGCGCGTCCAAACTGGCCGGACTGACCATGGTGCCGGTGATCATCCGTGATGCTATGGAAGAGCGCCAAAAGTTGGAATTGGCGCTTATTGAGAATATTCAGCGGCACAACCTTGACCCCATCGAAGAAGCCACGGCCTACCAGCAGCTCATAGACTCCTACCAACTGACGCAAGACCAGGTGTCGCAGAAAGTCGGCAAGAACCGCACCACTGTCACCAACACGCTCCGGCTTCTCAATTTGCCGCTCAAAATTCAGCGTGCCATAGCAGAAGAAATAATTTCCGAAGGACACGGACGGGCTATTCTAGGCGTCACCGGCATGGAGCGCCAATTGGCTTTGTTTGATGAAGTTGTGGCCGGCGGGTTTACGGTGCGACAAGTAGAGGCGCGCGCCCGCGAAATTATGCAGCGGCCCAAGATGCTAAAGATGCCCAAGGCCGTGGCTCCCAAAGACGCCGAAACCGAAGCGCTGGAAAACGAACTTCGCGGCAAGCTTGGGACCAAGGTCAAAGTCCAAAAAAGCGGCGAGACCGGCAAAATTATGATTGAATTTTTCACAGCCGAGGAACTCAATAATTTTTTGGATAAGGTCCACCGTTTGGAAAATTGACTTGACTAAACTTTTTGGTAGGGCTAAACTATCTGTGTTATGAATCTAACCTCTCACATTAACTACTGGTTTATTCTTCGCTCCACTGGTGTGGCTGGGTAGGTTCGTATTGCGATTTTGACCCGGCCGCACGTGGCCGGTTTTTTGTTGAGTACATCGTTTGAAAGTTTCCAGGAGGAGACAGAATGGAGATCAGGCCCGAGAACCATCCGCAGGTAAAACGGCTCCTTCGCAAAATCGAAGTTGCCCAGAAGCACCCGGAGACACCCCAAGTGCTGGCGGCGATTGCCCGGCATCAGGACGAAATCCGCCGGCATCTGGGACTGCCGAGACTTCCCCGGCCGGTTCCGACGACCGACAGGGAATACCGCTTGTTCGTGTAGGAGCCCAAGGTGTGCGTGCATAACTTCCTCCAGCAAGCACTGGATAAGCTCCGAGCAGCCGGCCGCCGTGCGGTCATCAATCTCACTCATGTTCCGAACCTGAATCAACCCGAGATGACCGTAGCCCTCTATCTTGACGAGCTGAGGTATTATTTCCTCGGCGAAGACTTTCGTCCTTCGTGCTCGGAAATTGCAAGTCGCCGGACGATAGTGTTGGCTATTTTCCCCCAGAGCATCACGGTAAGGGGAGTTGTCAGCATGGCAGAAAAGAAAGTTGCCTAAGGAGGCAGATCAAATGGAAGAGAAGAAAGAGGAGCAGCCCGACAAGCTTGTGCCCGCGAAATTCCCGAATGTGGAACCGCCGCAGCGCACAGACGTGCCAATCAACTACGGCAGGCCGGTGAAGTTCGATCCGGATCCGGCTCCCAAGCCCACGACCCGCACCTTCCGCTCGTGAACGGCACCGAGGCCTGGAACTTATGCTATCGCATAAGTTCCAGGTCTTTTATTTTTGGCAAACAAAAAGACCATGCACAAATTACGTTGCATGGCCTTTGGGCAATTGCTTGGGAGTGATACGTACTTCCGTGATTTTTTTGCCGTCGGGTGTGCGGAAATCAAGGAATACTCCCGGATTGTTGCGGTAAGCTTCCCTTACGAATTCAATATCCATTTCTTGCCTGTGCCACCGATGCCAGAAAACAATTCTCGTCTCCACAGAATCCTCCTTGCAGGTTAAATATAGTCATTTCACAAAAATTGTAAAGGCTAGTACAATACTTTCGGATCGGCGGGGTGTAGTATACCGGTAGTACGCGCCCATGGGGTGGGTGTAGACCGGGTTCAATTCCCGGCATCCCGACCAAAATACGCTCGGACATCAGTTTTTTTCGGACACGGCCGCTTCGGGCGGCCTAAAGTGCTCGACATTGGAAGGTCTCGCACGTTGTCCTCAAAAAACTGCTGTCCTCGCTTCTAGAAAAAAACCACTTCGGTGGGTTTTTTTCGTTTGCAAGCAATTATGTTTTCGTTTATACTTAAACAAAGGAAAATTAACCTAAACCTCTCAAATGGACACACAAAATCCGGGCCAAATGCCCGCAAGCAGTCCCGAGACACCCAATCCGGAGCCTGCAAAAAATTGGTTTGCAGCTCACAAGGCTCTCGTGATTATAATTGTGGTCGCGGTTCTTGCCGCCGCAGGAGCGTCTGCGTACTTTATCATGACTAGCAAGGTTAGTCCTATAGCTCTGCAACCAGTGGTGCACCAGGAGAAAGCAGACACGTCTGCGAAAGTTTATACAAATTCCAAATATGGTTTTGAATTTTCGTATCCCGGAAAGTATTTCCTAGCAAGTCCATTGATTGAACAACCGAACGGCCAGCTGGATTTCGATGCCCAGACAAAACAGCTTAACAGCGGGCTTCCGGAAAATGCGGAATTTCTTAATGTAGAAACTCAAGATTACGCAGAATTGAAGCCTGCCGTCTCGTGTAGCGCCGGTGAATTATGTGAAGCATCCCAAACTGATTTTAATTCCAATATTAAGATTATAAATAACGCACAATTGGGTGATACGGTTAATATGCAACAAATTAACGGTACGGTGGTTTCGATTGGTGGCCAGAAGGGGTTGCGTACTAACTATTTCAATCCCACTGGCGGAGATTGGGATTTAGCAGTCATCCTATATGATAAAAACAAAAATCAGATTTGGCTGAGCTTTAGCATCCCAGCGGCTAGCAAAGAAGAAGCCTTAGCCAGTGCGGAATACAAAGATATGACTTCGATAATTTCCACCTTCAAATTCACAAACTAATTAAGTATGTTGTTTAGTACGTTGTTATGGCTAGACCTATAAATAACATTCGCAAACTTACAAAAGTTTCCAGAACTTCATTGGCCGTAGTGATCCCGTCTGATCTCATCCGGCAGCTTGGGTGGAGGGAGCGGCAGCGGGTGATAGTAAAAAAGATGCCGCGGGGGATACAGATAATTGATGCAATAACGAAAGTTAGAAGTAAGAAGTGAGAAGGCGGAAGAAAGTTGGAAGTTGATGTGAGAAGTCAGAAGAATTAAAAGTTATAATTCAGAAGGCAGAAGCATGCAGAATGGCAGATATAAAACGGATTTGCGTCAAAGGTGCTATCAATTTGGTTTAGCTGTTCTAAAATTGACCGACAATTTGCCCAATAAACGTAGCGCTTGGGTCATCCAAGATCAAGTGATCAGATCAGCTACATCCATTGGAGCAAATCTGGTTGAAGGTATTCTAACTTCTAACTTATCACTTCTAACTTTATGTTCAAGGAATTTAAAGAATTTGCTGTCAAAGGCAATGCCATAGATTTGGCTGTGGGCATAGTGATCGGCGCGGCGTTTACGCAAGTTGTAAATTCGCTGGTGTCGGACGTCATCTCACCGCCGTTGGGCGCCATTACCGGCCGGGTGAATTTTGCCAATCTGAAGATTCACCTTTACGGCGGCACGTTTTTAACTTACGGAGCGTTTTTGAACACGATCATAAATTTTGTTATCGTGTCTTTTGCCATATTCCTCATTGTCCGGCAAATAAATCGCTTCCGCCGCAAGCCAAATGCTTTGCCCACGGAAAAAACGTGCCCGTTCTGCCAGACTTTGATCCCGATTGCCGCGGTTAAGTGTCCGAACTGCACGTCTAATCTCCAGCAATAAAAAATTTTTGTGTAAACTGCACAAATTGTCGTACGTTTATCCGCAAGTTTTTGTGCATCATCTTTGTAGGAATTTCCGCTTGGTAAGTCTATATTTTCTAGGTGGCTTGGAAGACCTCTAAATTAACCTCTCCGAATTCCAGGCTTTTTTAAAGACTTATGTTTGAAAATAAAGAAATTGCTGATTCACAGTTTGACTTTGACCAGTTTTTCAACAAATCAAATCTCAACCCACATCTCTACGAAATTTTGCAGGCCCTTACAGACGGGGTTATAGTTCAGGATCGCATGCGAAAGGTTTTGTTTGCCAACGAAGCCGGCGCGCATATGATGGGCTTTCGAACAGCCAATGAAATTTTGGAGCGGCCGGTTTCCAATTCCGTGGGCAAGTTTGAAATCATGGATGAAAATGGCAACGCGCTGGATCTGGATCATCTGCCGGCGCAAGTGGTGCTAGACGGCGCCGAAATTTGCACCAAAATTATGTTTAGCAAAAACCGAGAGACAGGCGTGGGGATCTGGTCGGAAGTTAAGGCACGTGCCATCCGCGACGAGGACGGATCGGTGAAGTTTGCCGTAAGTTTGTTTCGCGACATCACCTCGGAGAAGCTAATCCAAGCCGAATACGAACGCAGCAACCGCCGGAGCCAGCACATTTTGGAAAGCATTACCGACGGCTTTTTTGCGTTTGATAAAAATTGGAATTTCACTTACATCAACAAAGCCGCGGAGCAGTTTCTGGACCGGTTGCGCGAACAACTCTTGGGTAAAAATCTTCTGGAAGAATTCAAAAATGTCGGACAGAACGAGGCATTTATAAGACTCAAAACGGCGGCGGAAAAGGGAGAAACCATCCGGTTTGAGCAGCAGTCGCGGCAAGGATTGTGGTTTGAGTTGTCGCTTTATCCGTCCCGGGACGGATCTTCGGTGTATTTCCGCGAAATTACGGACAAGAAAAAATCCGAAGAGTATAACCTCAAGCTCCTGGCAAGCGAGGAGCGCTACCGGGCCATGATTGAGAATTCATCCGACGGCATTGTTATGCTTAATGCCGATGGCACTATAACTTATGTTACGCACCCAATCGAACGAATTTTGGGATTTTCCGAGCAGGAAATCGTCGGTATGGTGGCTTTTGATCTCATCCACCCAGAGGATTTACCTCTGGTAATGGAAATTTTTGGCAACATGCTAAGAGCCCCGAATGCTACTAGTTCGGCGCAATTCCGCGCCCGACACAAAGATGGCACCTACCGCTGGATTGAGGGCGTGGGAACTAATCTTTTGCAGCATCCGAGCATTCAGTCTATAGTTGCCAATTTCCGCGATGTTTCGCAGCGCAAAAAAGCCGAGGACACGCTTGCTTACCATTACCAGCACGATGTACTTACGGATTTGCCCAACCGGACGTATCTGACGTCCAGGTTTGCAGAAAGCCTGCAGGAGTCCGATCGTGCGCGCAAGTCCGTGGCGCTTATGCTCATTGATTTGGACAGATTTAAGCAGATCAACGAATCTCTGGGGCACGCCCTCGGTGACCGCCTGATCCAGGAGGTAAGTTTGCGGCTTCGGGCGTGCATGAGTGAATCATGCGTTTTGGCGCGCTTGGGCGGAGATGAATTTGGCATTCTGATCTGCAACCTGGAGCGGGAAGAGGATGAAGTGGCGAAACTTTGCAACAAGATTCTGGAGGATTTCAAGCCAGCATTTTATTTGGATGCGCACGAACTTTATATAAGCCCCTCGATTGGCATTTCGCTGTACCCTTACGATGGCCGCGAGCCGGCTATGCTTTTCAAAAACGCAGAGACCGCGCTCTACCGCGCCAAAGATTACGGCCGCAACACGTACCAGTTCTACACGCAAACTATGAACGCCACGGCCTACGAACGCCTGGCTATGGAGTCTAAACTTCGACATGCCATAGAGAATAATGAGTTGGTGCTGTTTTATCAACCGCAAATTGAAGTGGTCTCGGGCAAAATTGTGGGCGCTGAAGAACTTATCCGCTGGCAGCAGCCGGACGGAAGATTGGTGGCGCCGGATCGGTTCATACCTCTGGCCGAAGCCAATGGACTCATCGAACCCATAGGCGAATTTGTCTTGCAACAATCTTTAATCCAGGCAAAAATTTGGCATGACGCTGGGTTTAAGCTGATTATCGCGATCAATCTTTCCGCGCGGCAGTTTAAGCAGAAAAATTTTGAAAAAATTCTCACAAATATAATTGAAGAATCGCAGCTTGATCCAAAGTTCATCGAGCTTGAGCTGACAGAAACCGTGCTGGCGGAAAACCAAGACACCGTGTTTGGAATTATGAACGGCTTGCGCGGCCGCGGCGTGCGGTTCTGCCTGGATGATTTTTCAACCGGTTACTCGTCGCTTAAATACCTCAAACAGTTTCCGGTGGACATGCTCAAAATCGAGCGCAACTTTATGAAGGGCATCCCAGGCGACATCCAAAACGCGGCCATCGCCAAATCAATCATTACGCTTGGCCAGTCACTCGGCATGGAAGTCACGGCCGAGGGAGTGGAATCCAAACGCCAGCTGGAATTTTTGCGCGATAATCTTTGCAACCGCGCGCAAGGGTATCTTTTCAACGGCGCCATGCCGGCGCATAGCCTGTCTGAAATCCTCGGAGAACACCGGTATTTGTCCGTGGTAAAAAATTTGGACAACCAACCCAAGGCTGGACGCCCCTGAATTACTCTGTTACAATTGGGCGGACATTAATCGTCTGACTTCATGAAAAACTATATTAAAACTATTATTCTGGTCGTGGTGCTTTTGGCAGTGGGGTATTTCCTCTTGCCTTATGTCAAAAATTATCCCAAACATCCAACTCCAAGCTCGCAGACCTCCAGCACCTCAGGCACCAATTCGTCATCTTCTAATTCTTCAAGCTCTACAAGTTCCAGCAATGGCATTCAGACTTTTACGTCCAGCAATTTGGGCGTAAGTTTTCAGTATAATCCGGATCAGGACGGCGACGGCACAGCTGACACCACAGCAGCCGAATCGGGCGACAAGGTTTATGTTTACTACACTGCAAGCCCGATGGAGCAGGGACAATGGGTTGAGAAATTTACGAAGGATCCGTCCATGAGTTTGGCCGATGCGATTCAAAAACAATTCTTGTCCGGCGTCTCAAGCACTGATTGCTTCGTTGCGGATATGGATTCTTTCTACACCCAGTATGGCGCGCAGGCGCCGGCTTCACCGCAGAACTTTGAGCGGGACATAATTGCGTATCCGTTTCCCACAGACCCCAACCAGCCGTTTGATGCCAATGCCAGCAAATGCCCGGCCACATACAGCCTAAGCAGCAGCGGATTGAGCTACTTTGCGATGGACAAAAATCACCCGGATCAATACTATTTCTTCAACATAGGGCAGTACGCGATAACTGCCGACACACAAGGTCAGCTGGCTTGGCAGGACACATTTGAGATAAAATAATCAGAGTCCAAAAAATGGATACCAACATTGAATTTTGGGAATTAAAAAACTCTTCTGGTTTCCAGAAGAGTTTTTTACTTGGTGGCCATGGCCAATTTATGGTTGCGGGTCCGGATGCACTTGGTGCAGGCGCGGATTCTACCGTGTTCAACTTTAAGCCATTGGAGATTGGGATAGAGTTTGACTTTGGTAGCGCGCATGGAGTGGGAGCGCCGGACAGAGTTGAGGTAGCCTTTGCCGCAGATTTCACATTTTCGCATATGCGTTCCTTTTGCTACAATTAAGGTACTGACAAAGTTTAGCATTAAATTGACCGCAAGTCAACCTTTATGGATCTTTTGAGCATTGTGATTTTAATTTTGATTTTGCTTTTTTCCGTGATATTCCACGAGGTGGCGCACGGCGTGGTCGCAGAACATTTGGGCGACCCAACCGCGCGGTATGCCGGAAGGCTCACGCTTAACCCTATCCCGCACATTGATTTGTTTGGGTCCATCTTGCTTCCTGCTATCTTGCTTATCTTCCATTCGCCGTTTTTGTTTGGCGCGGCCAAGCCCGTGCCAGTCAATTACCAGAATTTGCGCAACTTCCGGAAGGACATGATACTCGTGGCGTTTGCAGGCCCGGCCACGAATTTCCTGCTTGCGATTATGGCCGCTATTGCGTACCGGCTGTTTCCCAATACATCGCCCCTGGCCGGGTCTATACTTTTGGAAGTCGTCATTCTCAATTTGGTGCTAGCCGTGTTTAACCTTATACCAATCCCGCCGCTGGACGGGTCCAAAATTTTGGCCTCGCTTCTGGGATTCGTGGACCGGGGGATTATGTACTGGATTTTGGAACTGGAACGCTACGGATTTATATTGATCATATTGTTTTTATTTACGGGATTGTTCACGGCAATTTTGATTCCAACCGTGTCGTTCTTTGCCGGCCTCCTACTGGGCACCGGAGTAAATCTGGGATTTTAGAAATAAAAAAGACCCACAAGCGGCACACACTTTCGTGTGTACACACTCATGGGACGTGATTACGACCGGGTCTTCGGGAAAATTCCGGTCTCGATGCGTACGAAGCCTTCTTCGGTCTGCTTCAGTATCAAATCGCAATGTTTGGACTTCTCCAGTCCTCCGAAGTAGGTCATAATTCCGATGGCCACCAGCTCTTCCGGTGTTGTCTTGCATCTGGTTGACAAGTCCGCCAGCATATCCGCCGCTTCATTCTTCACGTTGACCAGGATCGTGGTATCACCCGTGCTTGGGTGTAGCAGGAAGGGAAAAATTTCATCGCTATCCCGATCTTCCCAGTACAAGGGCTTGCCTACGATTTCCTGTTGCTTGCCGAGCAGGACAGCGCTCATAGCGTTCGAGATTGTTTTTGAATCTCGGAGTTTGGCTTTCTGTTCCTGAGAAACTGCCACAACAAGTCTCATATCTTCCTCCGTTAAAGAAAGACCCGCAAGCGGCACACACTTTCGTGTGTACACGCCTGCGGGTCGCGATCGTCAGATCAGGCTGCGGAATGCATCCGCTTCCTGCTTGCGCCGTTCCAGCATCAGCTGACGCTGATTCGTTGTATGCTGCAGGTTGCGCTCCGTGGCCTCGGCGTCGGCCTGGTTCTTCATCGCCCGCCTGTTGTTCTCAGCGATTACGGCACGCTTCCTGTCGCGCTTCTTCTGTTCGTCATCGGCCGCTTTGAGCGCATCGTGGACCATCGTGTAGGCCTCGACGCGGTTTTCAAACGTGCCGTTGGTCTCGGTGTGCACCGCTTCGACCGCCTTATTGAACTTCGACTTGAGGCCGGCGAGAAGGTCTTCGTCGTACTTCTCTCCTTCACGCTCTTCGAGCTGACGAGAGAAGTAGGATTTTCGCGAGATCTCGATGCCGTTGTCCGACACGACACGATCGAGAAATGCGTTGCGTATGAAAGCACCGAAGATGGCGTGGAGACCGTTGATGGCCTCGTTTGCCGCCCGAACCGCGTTCTGCTCGTCGCCCTTTTCGAGGTGGGAGGCGGTCATGTTGATGTTGGTCCTCACCGTGTCCGGGATACGGAACGATTCGATCTTCTTGACGGTTCCCAGGAGGGTTACGAGTTGTTCTTTCGCGTCTTGGATCGTGGTGGCTTTGGCCATCGCAATAACTCCTTGAAATTGTGTGAAAATCCCGCTAGGGCAGAATTGTCCCTTTTGGGAGGATTGGACTAGCTTTCTAGTCTAATTCTTCCAAAAGCGACCCAGTCTTATCCAGACAATACAGATTAGCATAAAATATGGCATTTGTCAATAGCTTGGGTTTGATTTATACAGAGTTGACGCGCGATGCAAAACCTGTTATTATTTGCCAGTACAAGATATTTTAGTATTTAAGTCCGTTAGAGTTGCAACGGCAAGCCTTGCCGTTTTGTTTTGTAAGAATGTAATAATCATGCCTACCATAAATCAGCTTGTCCGACACGGACGCACCAAATCAGTATATAAATCAAAGTCTCCAGCCCTGGAGCGCGTTTATAATTCGCTCAAAGGCGAGAACTACAACGTCGCCAAAGGTTCGCCGTTTAAGCGCGGCGTCTGTATAAAAGTCTCTACTATGACGCCGAAGAAGCCAAACTCGGCTATCCGCAAATTCGCCCGTGTGCGCTTGAGCAACGGCATGGAAGTCAACGCCTACATCCCAGGGATAGGCCACAACTTGCAGGAGCACAGCGTGGTTATGATCCGCGGCGGCCGCGTGAAAGATTTGCCAGGTATGCGCTACCACATCGTAAGAGGCAAACTTGATGCCGGCGGAGTAGAAGGAAGAAAGAGATCAAGATCTAAATACGGAGCAAAGAAAAGTTAAATTGACCTAACTACTAATTGATCTAATTTCTAAACTTTAGGTCAATTAGAAATTAGTAATTAGAAATTTTATTTTATGCCACGCAAAGCCAGATCATATGACCGCCATCCAGTGGATGCGGATCACAAATACAACAGCGTTAAGCTGTCTAAGTTTATAAACTACGTTATGACTCGCGGCAAAAAGACTGTTGCCGCTAAAGTCGTGTACGATGCCTTGGATATAATCGCAAAAGGAGCAACTCCCGCCGAAGGCGGATCCGCCTCCGGCGGAAAAGCCGACCCAAAGGTTTTGTTTGAACAGGCGGTACGGAATGTCTCGCCGATTTTGGAAGTTAAAGGCCGCCGCATCGGCGGTGCCAACTACCAGGTGCCTATGGAAGTTCAGGAGCCGCGCAAAACTACGCTTGGTATGAAATGGATTATAGACGCGGCCCGCGCCAAAAAGGGAAAACCCATGGCGGAAAAATTGGCATCCGAACTTATGGAAGCCTACAACAAAACCGGTTCGGCCATCAAAAAGCGCGAAGACGTACACAAAATGGCTGAAGCCAACAAGGCTTTTGCGCATTTCGCAAGATTCCAGAGACGGTAGATCGCTCGGTCAGAAATTTTTTGTCGGACACGCCCGCTTAGGGCCGGCTAAAGTGCTCAACATTGGAAGGTTTCGCACGTTGTCCTCCAAAAAATTTCTGCCCTCGCTAATAAACAATTTTAAAATTACATGGCCAGAGAATACTCATTAGAAAAAACCAGGAATATCGGAATTATTGCCCATATCGACGCCGGTAAGACCACGACTACCGAGTCTATTTTGTTTTACACGGGAAAAATTCACAAGATCGGCGAAGTCCACGAAGGCAACACGGCTATGGACTGGATGGAACAGGAACGCGAGCGCGGCATTACTATTACCGCGGCGGCCACGACTTCGTTTTGGTCCACCTCATTACAAAACGGCGGGGCTTCGCCTGACACACACCGCATAAACATCATAGATACTCCCGGCCACGTGGACTTTACGGTGGAAGTGGAACGGTCTTTGCGCGTGCTCGATGGCGCGATCGTAGTATTTGACGGCAAAATGGGTGTGGAGCCGCAGTCGGAGACCGTCTGGCGGCAGGCGGATAAATATTCCGTGCCCCGTATGTGCTTTATAAATAAAATCAACCAAACTGGCGGGGATTTTTACAAGTCTCTGGATGCCATCCATAAGCGCTTGTCACCGAACGCCTTTCCAATCCAACTTCCTATCGGATTTGAAAAAGACATCGTCGGCATTGTGGATTTGGTGAAGATGAAATCCTACACCTACAAAGAACATAAAGATAAGGGATTCACCGAGGGCGAAGTGCCGGCGGACATGGCTGAAAAAACAAAAGAGTATCGCATCAAACTCGTGGAAAAAGTCGTGGAAACCGATGACGCGCTTATGGAAAAATATCTGGCGGGACAGGAAATTTCAAATGACGAACTTATGAAAGCTATCCGCGCCGCAACCCTCACCGGCAAATTTTACCCGGTGCTGGGAGGTGATGGTCGGGGACTTATCGTAACCACGCTTCTGGACGGGGTAGTAAATTATTTGCCATCACCGTTGGACAAGCCTCCGGTTAAAGCCGTTGACATCAAAACCGGCGAGGAAATTTTACTGACGCCCAAAGACAGCGACAAATTTGTTGCGCTGGCGTTTAAGATTGCCACTGACCCATTTGTCGGGAAACTGGCGTTCTTCCGTGTTTACACAGGCACTCTTTCAGCCGGGTCATACATCCTCAACACTCGCTCTGGTAACAAGGAGCGTGTTGGACGATTGGTGCGTCTGCACGCGGACTCGCGCGAAGAAGTTAAGGAAGTTTATTCCGGAGATATTGCCGCACTAGTCGGGCCGAAAGATACTTTCACTGGCGACACGCTTTGCGACGCGGAGCATCCGATCCAGCTAGAATCCATTAAATTTCCGGAGCCGGTTATTTCTGTCGCAATTGAGCCTAAGACCAAAGCCGACCAGGAAAAAATGGGCTTGGCTTTGCAGAAATTGGCGGAAGAAGATCCAACTTTCCGCGTCTCAACTGATGAGGAAGTCCAACAGACACTTATATCCGGAATGGGCGAATTGCATTTGGAAATTCTGGTGGATCGTATGAAACGAGAATTTAAAGTGGAAGCTAACGTCGGTAAACCGCAAGTGGCGTACAAAGAAACGATCAAGGGAAAATCCGAAGCCGAAGGCAAATACATCCGTCAGACCGGCGGCCGCGGCCAATATGGCCATGTTTATATTCGCATTGAACCGCAGGATGATCCCACCAAAGGCAATGAGTTTGTAAACGAAATCGTGGGCGGTGTAATTCCCAAAGAATACATCAAACCGGTCGAAAAAGGCATTGCCGAAGCTGAAGACCGCGGGGTTATCGCAGGATTTCCGGTGCTCAATATCAAAACAACATTGTACGATGGTTCTTACCACGAAGTTGACTCCTCCGAAATCGCGTTTAAAATCGCAGGCTCAATGGCTTTCCAGGATGCAGTTAAAAAAGCCAACCCGATACTGCTGGAGCCGATTATGAAAGTTGAGGTCACAACTCCGGAGTCGTCCATGGGCGACGTTATTGGCGACCTTAACGCCAAGCGCGGCAAGATTTTGGAAATGACAGACCGCGGCAATCTCAAAATTATAGACGCAGAAGTGCCTTTGGCTGAAATGTTTGGCTACGCTACGCAGATTCGATCCATGTCGCAAGGCCAGGCTTCCTATACCATGGAATTTCACCATTACGAAGAAGTTCCGCGCAATGTGGCGGAAAAAATCATTGGCGAGTCAGGTAAGATCCGCGTCGGACAAGTTGGGAAATAATTGTTAAATTATCCCCGCGAAAGCGGGGATTTTTTTGTCTTACCAGACGAGTGTCTATTTCTTTTCTAGAAAAGAAATAGACGAAAGAAAAGTCGCGACCTAACGAAAAATTTCCGGGATTTCTATTGAGGAGATTGTTTCGCTTATAAATTTCGCTGCCTCTTGGACGGATTTTTCCAAGCCGCCGGGCTTAAAAGAATTTTTGATTACCAAATCAAATTGCAGATTGGATTGTTTTTCGCGTTCGTCATCCGCCTTTTCGCGCACCAGACTGCGGTCCAATTCCCAATCGCGGTCCGGAATAACTTTTATAAGCACCAGATGATAACCTTGAGCTCGCAGTGTGGGCACAGTGCTTTCTATGATTGCAAATATGCCACAGTGGGAAATCAAACATTCGTCCAGGTTTTGTCTTTCGTATATGTAATGGTTGCCGCTATAGATTTCGTGGCTCAAGAATCCTGCTTGGTTTTGCCGGTCTTGCGCATACGCTTCGTCCACAAATTTATAAAAAAGATCATCGTAGTCGTCGCGTCTGGGCCTGGTGGACGTGGATTTAATAATTTGTAGGTGCGGTAAAAAGTTCAGAAGCTCTATCATAATGGTGGTTTTGCCAGAGCCGGATGCGCCTATAAACGCAAAAATTATATGTTTTTGGTTAGTCATATAATATTTATAGCAAAAAGAAAACGGCTCGGATAGCTCGAGCCGTTAATAACGGCGAGTCCGGTCGGATTCGCTGTATTCGTTAGATCTTCTGGCCGAATTTTGCCAGGTACTTCTGGCGGCAATCACTGCAACCGCCGCGCAGATCACGGACGTGAGTGACGGCCCTGCCAGGAAGCACTGGCTTGAGGCCGTAGTAGCGCGGGCACTTCTCGGTGAACTTCACGAGAGCAGTAAGCTTCGCGGAATTCAGGCCAGGCTCGTGATCCAAGACAGCGTCTTCGTCCTTTTTGTAGGTCTCCTGTTCCTGCTGTTTCAGGATTTCCAGGTAGACATTACTACTTTGGCTCCGAAAGTTCTTGAGCCTCGTACGAGCACTGCTGATATCAGTTTGTCTCGACAGATGATCCTCCTATTGGAATGAAAGCCGGGCAGCGTACCCGAGGGCTGCTGCTGTGATCAGTAGGGAGAAGTAGAACGCCCTGATGATCAATCGGGGATGTTGAACGTAGAAGTCGCGGCCAGCGGTCCCCAGGTGTGCCATGTGATAAAGCACAAATCCCAAAAGGATCATGACCGAGGCTGGGATAACGATAAGACAAACCCTTGCCATAAACCCTCCGGTCCTACTTGTTTAAATAATTATGTTACCACCTGGAGGATTAGTCAAACGAGTATTCCGACAAGACTTTATCCACAACCCTTGAGGGACTTTACAATGTTAGTCAAATGCTTTATAATCTTAAAGCGTTTCAAATTAATTTATTAGCAGTTTTAAGCTCGGCGTCATCCTGATCTTGGCCAAATACCAAAGTCGATAGGGTATTGGGCTAAGGATTCGGGAAGACTGGATACCACTTAGAGACTGCTTAAAAGGGATTTAGCCCTTCACTCCAAGGTTGAGAGAGGTTATAGTCCTGAAAGGAAGAAGCAAATGGCGGAAAAATTTGACCGTTCCAAGCCGCACATCAACGTCGGTACCATTGGTCACGTCGACCATGGCAAAACCACGCTGACTGCAGCCATCACCACTGTCTTGTCCAAGCAAGGCAAAGCCAAAGCGCGCGCTTATGATTCCATCGACAACGCTCCGGAAGAAAAGGCTCGCGGCATCACTATTAACACCTCCCACGCCGAATACGAAACCGACAAGCGTCACTACGCTCACGTCGACTGCCCGGGTCATGCTGACTATGTCAAAAACATGATCACTGGCGCGGCCCAAATGGATGGTGCGATTTTGGTTGTGTCTGCAGCTGACGGCCCAATGCCCCAGACCCGCGAGCACATCTTGCTGGCCAAACAGGTCGGCGTGCCATACATTGTCGTTTATATGAACAAAGTGGATATGGTGGACGACAAAGAACTTCTGGACCTCGTGGAAGAGGAAATTCGCGATCTTTTGACCAAAAATGGATTTCCAGGAAAAGATACGCCTATCATCCGCGGTTCGGCATTGAAGGCTTTGGAAGGCGATACGTCAGAAATCGGCGAACCGTCGATCCTCAAGCTCGTGGACGCACTTGATACATACATCCCAGAACCAAAGCGCGAAACCGACAAGCCATTCCTCATGCCTATCGAAGACATTTTCTCAATTGAAGGCCGCGGCACCGTAGTTACCGGCCGTATTGAACGCGGTATCATCAAAGTCGGCGAAGAAATCGAAATTGTCGGCATCCGCCCAACCGTCAAGACTGTCGTCACTGGAATTGAAATGTTCAACAAGCAGTTGGATGAAGGTCGGGCTGGCGACAATGCAGGCATTCTGCTCCGCGGTACCAAGAAAGACGAAGTTGAACGCGGCCAGGTTTTGTGCAAGCCGGGTTCTGTGACCCCGCACACCGAATTTGACGCCGAAGTCTACATCCTCACCAAAGAAGAGGGCGGACGACACACCCCGTTCTTTAAAGGTTACAAGCCGCAGTTCTACATCCGTACCACAGACGTGACCGGAGAAGTTGAATTGCCAGCCGGCCAGGAAATGGTTATGCCGGGCGATACGGTAAGCTTGAAGATTAAACTCATCACCCCAGTAGCTATGGAAGACAAGATGCGGTTTGCTATCCGCGAAGGCGGACACACCGTGGGCGCGGGCGTGGTGCTCAAGATTACAAAATAAGCCAAAAGCTACTTATCGAAAGATAGGTAGCTTTTTGTGCGAACTGAAAGATTTCTGGGCGGGTCCCCGCAAATTTGCCACCCGCCTGAAATTGGCCGTCGCAGTCCACGGGCTAGTTTGCCGCCAGGGCTCGCTCCAAGTCCTGAACCGCACCACCTAAAATGCTCTTGACTTTAGCTCCCAAATTCGCTAATATATCCAAGTTGCTTAATAATTAGTCGTTATTTATTTACCAATTGAATGCCCGCTGAAAAGACAGAAACTGCCAGAATCCGGATTAAGATTCGAGCCTATGACCACAAACTCATAGACCAGTCCGCCCGATCTATAGTAGATACTGCCAAACGCACAGGCGCCGAAGTTATAGGCCCAGTGCCGCTGCCTACTGAAAAATCCAAGGTTACCGTGAATCGCTCGACATTCGTGCACAAGAATGCCAGAGAGCAGTTTGAAATGCGCATTCATAAGCGGCTTATCGATATTGCCTCTCCCACACCCAAAACAATTGATGCGCTTTCAAACCTCAATTTGCCAGCAGGCGTGGATATAGAGATTAAAATGTAAACATGGTTTAGATTGGATTGATCCCCGAGGATATCGCCAGTCACACGAAGCACCATTCAGGCTTCTTGTTTCCGGGATCCTGAATGGTTTTTTGTTTAAAGAAGTATCAAATGTCAAAATTTCTGATGGCTGAAAAACTGCATATGTCGCAAATCTTTACCCCCGACGGTAAGGTTGTTCCGGTCACAATTCTTAAGGCTTCACCAAACAAGGTAACTCTTGTACGAAGTTTGGAAAAAGACAAGTATCAGGCAGTGCAGGTCGGATTTGGGCGCCGCAAAAAAGCTACCAAAGCTTTAGCTGGCCACACTAAGGAGCTTGGCAAATTTGCGCACCTTTCCGAATTCCGCGTGGATGATTCTTCCAAATTCAGCCGCGGCCAGGAGATTACAGTGGCGACATTTGCTGTGGGTGATAAGGTTAAAGTAACCGGCGAAATGAAAGGCCGGGGATTTGCCGGACCGATTAAGCGCCACGGTTTCCACGGAGCACCGGCTTCGCACGGTCACGATCACCCGCGAGCCGTGGGAGCAATCGGCGGCAGGTTTCCGCAGCACGTGCGCAAAGGCTTGCGCATGGCGGGGCACATGGCAGGTATTCGTACCGTTAAAAATTTGGAAGTCGTGGAAATAGACGCCAAGCGCAACCTCATAGCGGTCAAGGGCGCGGTGCCGGGCGCGCCGGGAAATGTTGTCAGGATACAGTTGTCCCTAAAGTAATGTTTATAATTGCGCATCGCGGGGCTTCGGGACTTGAACCTGAAAACACCCTCCGTTCCTTCAAAAAAGCCGAAGAACTCGGCGCCGATCTCATCGAACTCGATGTGCGAATTTCCAAAGACGGTGAATTGGTCATAAGCCACGATGCTGATATGTTGCGGCTGTTTGGTGATCCAAGATTGCTCAAACAACTTCCGCTTTCCGAGATCAAGCGAATAAGCGCTTTGCACAACCGGGAAATCCCAACACTTGCGGACGTAATTGCAAACGTAAATCGCGATTTGAATATTCATATCAAAAATCACGGTATCGAGCGCCAAGTCTTGGAAGCTATAAAAAGTTTTCCGCACAGGGTCCTGATTTCCTCCACCTTTCCAGGGGTGCTTAAGAAGATCAGAGCTTTGGATGGAAAAATTGATCTGGGATTGATTATCGGACGAGGGGAACTCCACCTTTTGCCGGTTGCCAATTTCCTGACCCGAAATATCGGACTTTACTCAATTCATCCAAAAGCCACAATTATATCTTTGCCTATCGTAAAATTATTTAAACTTTCCGGACGCAAGGTTAATGTGTGGACAGTGAATACAAAAGAAGAATTTATAAGAATGCAACGCTTGGGCGTGGACGGCATTATCACCGACCACCCGGAGCTTATGAAAATTTATGGCAATTAGAACCGCAGTCTACAATCAATCCGGAGAAAAGATTTCCGAGTTGGATCTCAATCCCAAAATTTTTGGTTTGGAAGATTTGGATGCGCATTTGGTGCATACTGCCGCAGTAGCGCAAGCCACCAATGCCCGCCATTCTATAGCCCACACCAAAAATCGCGGCGAAGTTGCCGGTTCCGGTAAAAAGCCTTGGAAACAGAAGGGTACCGGACGCGCACGCGCCGGTTCGGTTCGTTCCCCAATTTGGCGCCACGGCGGCATCACATTTGGCCCGAGAAATCAGGCCGACTGGTCCGTGAAGTTAAATCGCAGCGCATTCCGCAAGGCTCTATTTACGATTCTGACCGACAAGATGCGTGACAATAAATTAACTATTATTGATAAGCTGCCACAGGTTGAAAAAACTCGAGAATTGGCGGGGATTTTGGCTCGGATTGCCGCAAACGCCGGACTTGGCAAAAATTATTCATTGATTTTGGCTGTAAAGAATGCCGAGGTCGTGCGTGCGGGACGAAATCTTTCTCACGTGAAGATTATGTTTGCCGACCAGCTCAATATTTTGGACCTTGTGCAGTATGATCCAATTATCACTCAGGACGCGCTGGCTGTTATAGAGAAAATTTATTTAAAGAACTCCTAAGAATATGAGTATTATAGACCGCATCAAAGGCAAGAAGGACGAAGCTCCGAAGAAAGCTTCCAAGAAATCCCCGAAAAAGCAAGAGGATGTTTTGTCCATGGTTCAGGAAGAAACTCCGACTGCGGAAAAAACCGAGACGGTGCTAAAAGAGGACACCGGCCGCGCGCATCATATCCTTTTAAATTATCACTTGTCGGAAAAATCCAACCTTTTGTCTACTTTCGGTCGCTATGTGTTTAAGGTTTCGCGACATGCCAACAAGCTTGAGGTTCGAAAGGCGGTGGAAAAGGTATATGATGTACATGTCGTGAGCGTAAATATCGTTCGCAGCCGCGGCAAGGTTCGCAGATCGGGACGAGTTGTCGGCAAAACTTCCGACTGGAAAAAAGCTTATGTGACTCTTAAAGAAGGAGAAAAGATCAGCGGGTTAGCAGAAGGAGTATAAACAGTTTTTAATTACTAATTTCTAAGATGGCTATCAAGATTTACAAACCAACTTCAGCAGGACGCAGAATCCACTCGGTGACTGACTATTCCGTACTGACTAGAAACGCGAAGGCTCCGCGGAGTTTGGTTGTGTCCCAGAAGAACTCTGCCGGACGAAACAACCAGGGCAAAATCACTATACGCCATCGCGGCGGCGGACATAAAACCCGCACACGGATAATTGATTTTATGCGCGAGAAGATGAACATTCCGGCCCGTGTCCAGACTTTGGAATACGACCCGGGACGATCGGCTTTTATCTCGCTTTTGGCTTATAAAGATGGTGAGAAGCGCTATATTTTAGCACCCGACGGCACCAAAATCGGCGAAGTTTTGATGACTTCCGAACGCGCAGACATTAAACCCGGCAACCGGATGATGATGAAAAATATCCCGGTCGGCACCAACATTCACAACATTGAACTGATCCAAGGCCGCGGCGGCCGCATGGCTCGCGCTGCTGGGACTTATGCTATAATTCAGTCTTCCGAAGGGGATTATGTGACTTTGAAGATGCCTTCAGGAGAAATTCGCAAAATTGCTTCGAATTGCTATGCTACTGTCGGTCAGGTTTCAAACACCGACTGGATGTACGTTCGTATCGGCAAAGCGGGCCGTACCAGGCATATGGGAATTCGCCCTACTGTGCGCGGCAAAGCCATGAACCCGATAGATCACCCGCATGGCGGCGGCGAAGGACACAACCCGATTGGTTTGAAATATCCAAAAACGCCTTGGGGCAAACACGCATTGGGCGTGCGCACCCGCAACCCGAAGAAAGCTTCCGGCAAATTTATACTCCAGCGGAGAAAGTAATATGAAATTTTTAATCTCAATTGTCGCTATATTGTTAGTTTCTGCCGCTTGCAACCAGCAGCCCACAGTAAGTCAGCAGAATAATTCAGATACGACTGCTGTTACTACAACGCAATCTACCCAAACATCTCAGCAATCTTCCGAGTCGTCCAACCAGACTAATGACCAAGGCCAAGCTTCTTCCGCCACTGTCAGAATTGATTCACTTGCTCCAACTTCCGCAGCCATAGGAGCACAAGTTGCGGTCAAAGGCGCTGGATTTACCGAAACCGATAATACGATCAATGAAGGCGGTATAGAACTGACAGGAATTACTTCCAATGGCACCTCGCTTGTATTTACAGTTTCCAGCTGTCCGACCTACGCGCCAAGATGTCCAGGACATTTATTGGCTGGGCCAATCCAAATATCTATTACAAACGCAAATGGCAATTCTAATTCAGTAACCCTCAACGTAACCGAATAATTTATGTCACGATCACTTAAAAAAGGACCGTTTATAGATCCCAAGCTCTGGGAAAAAGTCAAAAATGCCAAACCGGGCATGAATACGCAGATTAAAACCTGGTCGCGCGATTCTACTATTTTCCCGGAAATGGTCGGCATGAGTTTTTTGGTGCATAACGGCAAGACTTTTATCACCGTCAGCTGCAGTGAAAATATGGTTGGACACAAGCTTGGTGAATTTTCCCCAACACGCAAATTTATCCGACACGGCGGCAAGATGGCCAAAGAAGAGGCTCAAGCCGCTGCGGCCAAGGAAGCTCCGGCTCCGGCAGCTCCCAAGAAATAATTTTTAATTTTTATGGCACAAGAGGCAAGACTTAAAACCAATACCGCAACCTCCAAGACTGCTCCGATTGAAAAACAGCAGGTCAAGGCTTTTGCGCGTTTCATCCAGGTTTCGCCGCAGAAGATGCGGCTCTTGGCTGACATGGTGCGCAATACACCAGTGTCTTATGCTTTAGAACAGCTGGAATTTTCTCCTAAGAAAGCCTCCGTGCCAATGATTAAAGTTATAAATTCCGCGATTGCCAACGCCGTACACAACTTTAGTCTCCGTAAGGAAGATTTATTTATCAAAACCTTGACCGTGGATGGCGGACCGGTGCTCAAACGGTTCCGACCGCGCGCGCAGGGGCGTGCAGGTGCTATCCATAAACGAACCAGCCACATTAATGTTGTATTGGAAGAGCGTGCTGGCGGCAAGCGCACAGCCAGATCAATATTTGCCCGTATCCGTCCAACCAAAACGACCCGCACACAGGAACACAAGCACGATCACGATACGGAAGTTGAAGAAGGACAGACCTCCGCGCCAAAACAGCAGCACACTCAAGCTCCTAAAACTGGTGAAGCTAAAAAGACGCAGAAGATTTCACTCAAGCGAAGATTATTTAACCGCAAATCAGGACAATAGACTATATGGGACAGAAGGTTAACGCCAACAGCTTAAGACTTAACATTACCGATACTTGGAAATCCAGGTGGCTTTCCAAAACCAACTTTTCCAAATTTTTGGAAGAGGATACGCGAATCCGGGCATTCCTGTCAAAGGAACTTAAAAAAGCCGGACTGGTCAGAATTGATATCGAGCGTTTTGCCAATACTACTGCCATCACCATAAAGACTACAAAGCCAGGCATGATTATCGGCAAAGGCGGCGGCGGGATTGAAGACCTCAAGAAAAAGTTGGCCAAACACCTTGGTTACAAGCTAGATGTTAAGATCAATATTGAAGAAGTGCGGGACGTCAACTTGCAGGCACAGGTAATCGCCCAAGACATAGCAGACCAGATCGAGCGCCGTATAGCATTTCGCCGCGCCATGAAGCAGTCTATTGAACGGATAATGGAAGCCGGTGCTTTGGGAGTGAAGATTGAATGCGCGGGCCGCCTGGGAGGCGCAGAAATTGCGCGCACTGAGCGGTTGTTTAAGGGAAAGCTGCCTTTGCATACCCTGCGGGCCAATATTGACTTTGCTCGGATCACAGCCTACACCACTTATGGAACAATAGGTGTGAAGGTTTGGATCAATAAAGGCGAAGTGTTTGCACAAGGAAAGCCCGGAAAAATTTCTAATTCCTAATTTCTAATTGACCGATTATGTTAATCCCCAAGAAAGTTAAACATCGCAAACAGCACCGCGGACGCTCGACTGGCAAAGCTATGTCCGGCAATTTCGTGGCGTTTGGGAGTTTCGGACTCAAGTCTATGGAAAATTCTTGGATTACAAGTCGGCAGATTGAAGCCGCGCGCCGCGCAATGACCCGCTATATTCAGCGTGGCGGCAAGGTTTGGATACGTATTTTTCCGGATAAATCTGTGACTTCGCACGGCAATGAATCTCCTATGGGCACCGGCAAAGGCGCGGTGGACCACTTTGTGGCTGTGGTGCAGAAAGGCCGGATACTATTTGAGATGGACGGCGTGACTGCCGAACAGGCCGCTGAAGCCATGCGATTAGCTTCTCACAAGCTGCCGGTGAAGACGAAATTTATACTCAGGAGTCAGCAATAATATGAAGATGAAAGAACTGCGAGCCCGAAACCAGAATGAACTGATTAAAACACTTTCGACCTTACGCGAACAGGTGCGCGACCTCAAATTTAAAGTCCATTCCAAGGAAGTTAAGGATTCCCACCGGCTGAAAAATGTCCGGCAGGATATTGCCAGAATTTTGACGATTTTAAACGAGCCTGAATCGGACTCGCAGAAGGCATAAATTTTATGAGCAAACGAACACTAATCGGCATAGTAGAATCCGCTAAAATGACCCAAACCGTGATTGTGAAAGTGGGATCGATAAAAGTCCATCCCAAATACCACAAACGGTTCCAGGTCACGAAAAAATACCCGGCGCACAACGAACTTGCCGACATTAAAGCCGGAGACCGCGTGGAAATCGAGGAAAGCAAGCCGTACTCCAAAACAGTTAATTGGAACGTAGTTAAAAAGTTAGAAAGTTAAAAAGTTAGAAAGACTTTTAAACCTTCGAACTTTCAAACCTTTAAACATTCATATGATTCAGCTTAGAACCAGATTAAAAGTAGCAGACAACACTGGCGCCAGAGAATTGGCAGTGTTCGGCGTGTCCGGCAAGAATCACCGCCGCTGGGCTCGTTTGGGCGATGTTGTGGCCGCTTCCGTAAAGATCGCAAGCCCAAAAGGCCAGGTTAAAAAAGGCGACAAAGTCTATGCTGTTATTGTCCGCACTCATAAAGAAGTTCGCCGACCCGACGGATCATATATACGGTTTGACGATAACGCTGCAGTGCTCGTGGCCAAAGACAGCACCGAACCGCGGGGCACGCGCATCTTCGGTCCGATCCCGCGAGAACTGCGCGACCTCGGATTCACAAAAATAATTTCATTAGCAGAGGAAGTAATATAAGTATGAACTCTTTGAGCATTAAAAAGAATGATCAGGTAAAAATTTTGGCAGGCAAGGACCGCGGCAAAACTGGGAAAGTTTTGGAAGTAATCCCAAAGCTTGGCCGGGTTGTGGTAGAGGGCCTGAATATTTCTGTGCGATTTTCCAAACCCAAACAGCAGGGCCAGAAAGGCCAACGGATGGAACTACCGGCACCGCTGCCAGCTGGCAAAGTTATGCTCATTTGTCCCCATTGCGGTAAACCGACCCGCGTCGGGCACGATGTTTCAGAAGCCGGAAATTTTCGTAAGTGCCTCCAGTGCGGCAAAGTTATAAGTTAGTCTAAAGTATATGAACCATTTGCAAATCCAGTATAAAGAAAAAATCGCACCCAAGCTCAAAACCGAGCTCGGCCTTGATAATGTTATGGCCGTGCCACACGTGGAGAAAGTCGTCATCAACGCGGGAGTTGGCAAAACTCTCAAGGACGGGAAAATGCTTGAAGCCATCGTAGAAGATTTGAAGCGAATTACAGGCCAAACGCCCGTCCAGACCTTGGCTAAAAAATCTATTGCGGGTTTCAAAATTCGCGAAAACCAGGTCGTAGGCTTAGTTGTTACGCTCCGCGGTGCGCGCATGTATGACTTTTTGGAGAAATTGGTAAAAGCTGCCTTGCCACGCGTCCGCGATTTTAAAGGATTGAATCCGAAAAGTTTTGATGGCCGCGGCAATTATTCCATCGGCATTCGCGAACAGGTCGTGTTTCCGGAAACCACTCGCGAACATATTGAACATACCTTTGGATTTGAGATCAACATTCAAACATCCACGAATGATGACAAGCAGGCCTTGGCTTTGCTAAAATCATTGGGATTCCCTTTCCAGAAAGGTGACAGGTAAATTTTATGGCTACAAAGGCTCAATACATTAAATCCGCAAGGTCGCTGACCAACCCGAAATACTCCACGCGTATCGTCCGGCGCTGCTGGCGCTGTGGCCGCAAGCACGGATATATGCGTAAGTACAACATCTGCCGCATCTGCTTCCGGGAACTTGCTTCCAATGGAGAAATACCCGGCGTAGTAAAATCATCTTGGTAATTTTTTAGGAAATCTATGGATACAATTTCAGACATGCTCACACGGATTCGCAACGCTTCCTCAGTCCGCAAACCGGAAGTGGTTTTGCCGTATTCTAAATTTAAGTTTTCTTTGGCCCAGGTTTTGGCTGCGGAAGGATTTTTACGCGCTGTCACGACTCGGGAAGCCGGAAAATTCAAAGACCTCGTTTTGGAACTCAAATACAGCAATGACGGCCAGCCGACAATTTCCGGCATCAGCCGCGTCAGCAAGCCGGGGCAGAGGATTTATTCTAAGACTTCAGAAATCCCAAGGTCATTGGGTGGTGTGGGTACTACAATAGTTTCCACTTCCAGAGGATTAATGACAGATAAATCAGCACGCAAAACTGGAATTGGCGGCGAAGTTATCTGCCAAATTTGGTAATTTAAGAAAATTATGTCAAGAATTGGTAAAAAACCTGTTGTGATTCCAGCCGGAGTCACGGTAGAGATTAAGGAGAATACGATCAAGGTCCACGGACCAAAAGGGGAACTGTCTTTGGTCGTGCATCCGAAAGTTACAGTTGAGAAAAATGACAATGAACTTACTGTGAGCGTCAAACGAGAAGACAATAAGCAAGAGCGGGCACTTTGGGGATTGTTCCGGAGCCTTTTGGCCAATACGGTCAAGGGCGTAACTGAAGGTTTTGCCAAAGTCCTGGAAATTAACGGCGTGGGTTACAAAGCCGCAGTGGCTGGTAAAAAATTGACTTTGAATTTGGGTTATTCGCACCCGATTGAAATGGAAGCCCCGGCCGGAATTGATTTGAAAGTAGAAAAGAATACCATTACAATTACTGGCATAGATAAGCAAGCCGTAGGACAGTTTGCTGCAGTAGTCCGCGGACAAAGGCCGCCAGAACCGTACAAAGGCAAAGGCATTAAGTATTCCGATGAAGTCATCCGGCGCAAGGCCGGCAAGGTCGTGAAGGCCGTAGGCGGAGGCAAATAATTTTATGAGAACTTCTAAACAACAGAGAAAATTGAGGCACGCGAGGGTCCGGGCCAAAGTCTCGGGCACCAAATCCCGACCCAGGCTTAATATTTTTCGCTCCAACTCCCAAATTTACGCGCAGCTTATCGACGACGAAGCAGGCCTTACTTTGGCTTCGGCCACGAGTTTGGAAATCAAATCCCGCGGCAAGAAATCCGATGTGGCTACCGAAGTCGGCAAACTTGCAGCCCAGAAAGCGCAAGCCTTGGGAATTAAAGAAGCGGTATTTGATCGCGGTGGCTACCAGTATCATGGCCGAGTGAAAAATTTGGCTGAAGGCGCAAGAGAAGCAGGATTGAAAATATAAGTAAAGTAGTGAGTAGGTTGTAGAGAGTAGTAATACTCTACAAACTACCAACTACAACCTACCAACGAATTTTATGGCACAACAGCAAAGGCAAAACAGGAGACCGCGAGGCGGACACGAACAAGCCAAACGCGACTTCGAACAGAAAGTCGTGGAAGTTAAGCGCGTCACCCGCGTGGTGGCCGGCGGCAAGCGCATGCGCTTCCGCGCCTTGGTCGTGATTGGCGACAAGAAAGGCAAAGTCGGAATAGGTTTGCGCAAGGGCGGAGATGTTTCCGAAGCCGTGCAGAAGGCCGTCAACGCTGCCAAAAAAACCATGACGTTAGTCCCAATTGTCAATGATACCATTCCGCATGAAGTTAAAATCAAGTTCAAATCGTCTGTTGTATTCCTAAAACCAGCACGGCCCGGAACAGGGATAATCGCCGGCGGCGCGATCCGCTCGGTGCTTGATTTAGTCGGCGTGAAAAATGTTTTGTCCAAAATGCTCGGTTCATCAAACAAGGTCAACAATGTCATGGCTACATACCTCGCGCTGACCGGTATGCGCAATCAAACGCACGTTCAGGCAGCCAAACAAATGATTCCGGAGAAATTCAATGCTTAAATTACACGAACTTAAACCAAGCCAGGGCGCCCGCCGCAGACGCAAAGTCGTGGGCCGAGGCCTCGGGTCAGGCCATGGCACATATTCCGGCCGTGGCATCAAGGGTCAGCACGCGCGTTCCGGTTCTTCAATTCCGGTAGGTTTTGAGGGCGGCCGCATGCCGCTCCACCGCCAGTTGCCGAAACTCCGCGGTTTCAAAAGCCGTACGCCCAAATCCGTACCCGTGTCGCTTGGCCGAGTTAATGGTAAATTCAACTCGGGCCAAACCGTGAACCCCAAAGAACTCTACAACAAGGGACTTATTAAATCGCATCTCGACAAAGTCAAAATCTTAGGTGAAGGCGATTTGTCCAAATCCCTAACCTTTGAAAAAGTTCTGGTCTCCAAATCCGCCTCCGAAAAAATTACCAAGGCGGGAGGCAATATTAAAGCGAGCGAGTAGTGGGTAGGTTGGAGGCGGTAATCTACCGACTACAACCTATAACCTACACCTAATTTATGTCTAAAATATCACAAATCTGGAAAGTCAAAGACCTGCGCAATAAAATTATCATTGTGACTCTCCTGCTTTTGGTGACGCGCGTTTTGGCCAATATCCCGATCCCGTTTATAAATCTCTCAGGGTTGTCCTCTGTATTATCCTCAAACCAGCTGTTTGGGTTGTTCAACATTTTCGCTGGCGGAGGCTTGCGTAATTTTTCAGTAGCCATGCTGGGCGTCGGTCCTTATGTGACGGCATCAATTATTATCCAGCTTCTGACTGTCATAGTCCCATCTTTGGGTGAATTGCAGAAAGAGGGTGGGGAAGCCGGACGGATAAAGATGAATAACTATATGCGGTTTTTGACAGTACCTCTGACCGCGCTTCAAGCTTACGGCACTATCGTATTGCTCTCGCGTTCCACCGGCTCAAGCGTTATCGCAGGCTTTACGCCGTTCCAGTGGTTTGTCACGCTCTTGTCTGTGACTGCCGGGACTATGCTGCTTTTGTGGGTTGGTGAAATTATTTCCGAATACAACATTGGCAACGGTATTTCGCTCATAATTTTTGCCGGCATCGTGGCCCAGCTTCCTACAGCCGTGCAGCAAATGTGGGTTAACCTGACCAACTCTTCCGGGTCGCTGACCTCGCAGGGGCTGGTGACCGCGGTCATCTACGCGGCTATCGCGCTTATAGTTTTGGGTGCTATTGTGCTCGTTACTGAAGCCCAGCGCAATATTCCGGTCTCTTATGCCAAACGTGTGCGCGGCAACAAACTTTACGGCGGCGTCAACACCCATTTGCCGCTGCGCGTCAACCAGGCCGGCGTGATCCCCATTATTTTTGCCATATCGATATTACTATTCCCCGGGCTCCTGGCAAACTTTTTTGCCAATGCAAAAACTGCCTGGGTGGCCACGGCCGCAACCAATATAAATAACTTCTTCCAGAACCAAACTTATTATGGAATTATGTATTTTTTGCTCGTGGTGGCATTTACCTACTTCTACACAGCTATAGTCTTTAATCCGGAGGAAATTTCCGAAAACGTGCAGAAGCAGGGCGGATTTATACCAGGCTTGCGCCCGGGCCGGCAGACCGCGGACTTTTTATACAAAGTCCTCAATCGGATTACGCTCACAGGCGCCATTTTCCTGGGACTTGTTGCCGTGCTGCCATACATCGTGCAAAGCTTTACATCTACCACCTCCCTTACTATCGGCGGTACAGGAATTCTTATCGTGGTTGCCGTGGTCATAGAAGTTATGAAGCAGGTCCAGTCGCAAATGGTAATGCGCGATTACGAGAACTTCTAGCTGTGGAAAAATAGTTTGACAATTGGTTTGTAAGAACTTATCCTATTGGAGATGAATTTTACAAACAACCCGAAATTCAAGGAAGGTTTCCCGGCGCGAAATTTAATATTTGAGTTTTCCCAACCGAGCTAGTTGCTCGGTTTTCTTTTTGACTGTGAAGGAGGAACAATGCTAAGCCATGGCGCGCACGAAAAGGAGTTCTACTACTTGGGCAAGGCTTCTGAAAATCGCGTGGTTTATCTGGTTGAGATGGTCAAGATTCGCGACCTCGAAAAAGATAAAGAAAAGTGGGTGCCGCAAATCAAAGACAAACGAAGCGACCTGGTTCACACTATATTCGAATTCGAAATCCGTCTGGCGAAACCGTTGTCCCTCGTCGACTTCTCGACTTACCCAAAGTCCAAGGAAGAATGCGTGCAATTTGCTCCGCTTGCGGAGGGCTTACAAGTATTCGAGATTGTGTCAATCGAATTGCCGCGTAAAATCGACAGACGTAAAGTGGAATTTGCGCTCATCCCAGGTGAAACATTTGGGATTACATGGGAAGGATTGGTTCAAACGCAGATTGATCACGAGCCCTATTGGCGCAGGCGGAACCTGATCGGACTTCTAAATTTGCTCAGGCAAGAGTTGGATCGTCGGTACCAGATCGAGGATCGGCAGAAGCTTGAGCAGATTTTACGTGAATACGAATGGGAGCGAGTGTGGTGACGTTTTATTCCGCGATTCTTGTCAAAAGAGTCGCGGTCTTTTATTTTTTCAAACGTAAGAAGTTTCTAAACGAGAACCGTTCTGATTTGACGGACTGTGGTCTTGCGACTTTTTTCTTCAGTATTTTTTCGTATAATTCAACAAATTGGTCTGTCATATAATCGGCATTGAATTGTTCAGCAGACTTGCGAGCTTGTTGAGACATTCTCCTGCGAAGTCGCGCATCGCCTAGGATCTTTTCGGCAGCATCCAGAGCCTGGTTTTGATTTTTTACCAAAAACCCATTTATGCCGTTTTTTATAATTTCTCCGGCCACGCCCACCGGGTAAACGATTGGTATGAGTCCCTGCGACATACCTTCTATAAGGCTCAAAGAGAAGCCTTCATATCTGGATGAGATAAATAATATAGAGCCGCGTAATGGATTTAGAAATTTTGGTAAGTTACTCTTTATTACGTTTGCTAAAAAATAATGATGCGAAACATTTTTATTGAGATATGCTTTGATTTTTTCGTTTGTGGTGATTCCGAAAGTGACTTTTGGAGTTTCGGGAAAACGCCGGTACAGATGGACCAGCCTGTCAAATCCCTTGAGTTTAAGGTTAAAACAATCATTGCCAAGGCGGCCTAGAAAAACAATATGGGGTTTTTTGAGATTGACTTGCAGAGCGTGTTTAAACCAGTAATCTTCGATGGCGTTATGGATAACGCTAACTTTTTTTGCAGGAACCCCTTGTGTTATTAATTCTTTTGAGACCAATTCTGAAGTTGCCACAACAGCTGCAGATCGTATACCGACAAATTTTTCTATTTCGGCGATATCCCGCAAAGGTCGGCGCGTGGACAAGTCTTTCTCTTTGATAACACCTTGTTTAAACAATTCATCCCAGATTTTTTTGGAAGCAGGATCGAATTTGTCCGCTTTTGGTACGGCATCTAGGAATCCCTGGGTAGTTGAACCGAAATGGCTGACTATCGGAATCCCGAACGGAAGAAAGGTCAAAGGTGTGTAGGTTGTGCCCTGTATAAGATCGCATTTGAGGATCTCTTCACGGTGTTCCAGCAGAGAATAGAAAAATAAAATGTTGGCAATGCCCTTAAGATTCGTCGGGGCAGAAAACAGATCTTGAGTCGGATAAAAATGTTTGACTTCCAATCCCTTGGATTGAAGTTTGGCACTAATCAGATCGTTTATGTAATTGGCACCAGTGGTGATTTTTTTCTCGTTGTGTATAAAAGCTATTTTCATTAAGCTAATTATAGCAAATTAATGAATAAATTGTAATGAGATAAGCATTCTTTTGGTTGTGATTATATGCTATGATTTGTATATGAAAGTTACAAATATCATCATCATCCTTGGTCCGCCGGGGAGCGGTAAGGGCACGCAGGGCAAAAAGCTCGCCGAAGATCTGCATTATGAGTACGTCAGTATGGGCCAGGTTTTGCGCAACTACGCGGATACAGGAAGCGACCTTGGACTCAAGATTAAGGAAGTCATAGACGCGGGCCGCATTATACCCGACTCCTGGATTAAAATTATCTTTCATGAAGTGATGATGAATCTGCCAGACGACTGCCGTGGACTTATCCTTGATGGTTTTCCACGCGATTTGGACCAGGAGCCGATTCTAGAGGATGCTGTATCGCGTTATGGAATCGAAAAAATCCAAGTTTTATTTATAGAAGTGCCGGAGGAAAAACTGCGGGAACGCCTGAACTCTAGGGGACGCGCTGGGAGTCTTCGCGCCGATGATGACCCCAAAATTTTCGACACGCGCTTTGACCAATACCGTACCCGGACCTTTCCTTTGAAGGCTTATCTTGCCAAGCAAGGGTTGCTTTTGGAAATCAATGGTGACCAGAGCATAGAGAATGTAGCGGAGGAAATTAAAAATAAACTAGCAAGATGAAGCCGCGGCTGGGATTTGATATTATACTCCTGGGTGCGCCCGCCTCCGGCAAAGACACCCAAGCCCGCTTGCTTGAACGCAAGTTTTCTCTACGCGCAGTGGAGTCGGGGAATTATCTCCGAAGTTTGGCTAAAAATAAAACCAAAGTCGGCCAGAAGCTTCGCCGGGCGCTGGAAAAAGGATTGCCAGCACCCACAGAGCTGGTGAATGAATTTCTTACCAGCACGCTCGATTTCGCGCCCAAAAATGCGGACCTTATGTTTGTGGGTAATCCAAGGCTTAAGCCTGAAGCAGAATTTTTGGTGAAGGAACTTGGCAAGAGGCAACGGGACTTTATAGTTTTGTACATAACTCTTCCCGCAGGCGAAATCTGGAAGCGGTCCGAACGCCGCATGCGCGACGATTCTGACATCCACCACATAGCAGAGCGCATCAGCTGGTACCGCAAGCGGGTGAATCTTACCGCCAAATATTTCCAAAAATTGGGCAAGCTTCAAAAAATAAATGGCGCCCAAACCATTTCCGCGGTCAGCCGCGAAATTATGAAAGTAATTTATGATTATAAAAAATTCCGAACAACTAGATAGTTTGCGCAAGTCTGGAAAAATTTTGGCAGAGACTTTGCAGTTGGTGGCAAACAAGGTCGTCCCTGGTGTCTCTGCTTTTGATTTAGATCAGTTGGCCGAAGAAAATATCCGAAAGCACGGGGGGATCCCGGCATTCAAAAATTATCGCTCGCGTAAGAATGATCCGCCATACCCGGCAAGCCTTTGTGTATCGGTTAACGACGAAGTCGTGCACGGGATTCCCACCAAAAATAAAATCTTACGCGAAGGCGACATTGTCGGCTTGGACCTGGGCGTAAATTTCCAGGGATTATTCACGGATTCGGCGATTACGGTACCGGTTGGCAAAATTTCCAAACTGGACCAAAAACTTCTTGCCACCACCAAACAAGCTCTCGACGACGCGCTGTCGCAGGTAAAACCCGGTCACACGATCGGCGACCTGGGCACGGCCATGGAGCAGGCTGCCAAGGCAGCGGGGTTTTCAGTGGTGCGCGATTTAGTCGGGCACGGCGTAGGTCTTTCGGTGCACGAGGATCCGGAAATTCCCTGTTTTGGAAAACCGGGAACTGGACCCAAGCTTTTCGAAGGCCAGGTTCTGGCCATAGAGCCTATGGTCAACGAGCGCGGGTGGCAAGTGGCATTTGCCCAAGATCAATGGACGGTGCTTACAATAGATGGCGGCAAGTCTGCACATTTTGAACATACCGTGCTGGTTTCCAATACTGGATGTGAAATACTGACGAAGGTTTGATTGTAATATAAAAGTAAAATCATTAAATTTTGTTCCTATGGCAGAATATGGTATAATATTCTTGCGTTTTAGATATTAGGAACAAAGTAATAGGTAAGAATCTTATGGATACAATCGAAACAAAGCCTACTATGCCAGAAAACGGGAGCCTTACAGAGGATTTACCCAAAAATACCCGGATTTCTAGCAAAGTTATAAGCGTGGTGATCGTCTTAAGTCTTATTTTTGGAGCAGCAGGCGCAGTTTTGGGGAATCAATACCTTATGCCGTGGCTTAAAAAGACTTCCGCATTTGCTCCTTTAACTTCGGGTGACGTTAAAACCGTGCAGGTGGATGAACAATCCGGAGTCATTGACGTGGTCAAACAAGCAAGTCCTGCTGTGGTATCAATTATTATTTCCAAAGATTTAAATCAGATCCAAGGCGATACCAGTTCCGGATTTGATTTCGGGCCGTTTAGCCTGGATCCATTTTTCCAAAACCGGAGTTCCCAGCCGGACAGCAACTCCACTCCTAATGTTCAGGAAATCGGCGGCGGTTCCGGATTTATAATTCGTTCCGACGGACTCATAGTCACCAACAAGCACGTGGTAGAGGACACAACAGCTACTTACACCGTGCTCACCAACGACGGCAAAGAATATCCGGCGCAGGTTTTGTCACGCGACCCAACCAACGATATCGCGCTGGTCAAAATTGACGCGCAAAATATGCCAACTATCACCTTAGGTGATTCCGGCAATCTCCAAATTGGCCAGACGGTGATCGCCATCGGTAATTCGCTTGGTGAATACCGCAATACCGTAACCTCGGGCATTGTCTCAGGCATTGGCCGGACCATTACCGCCGGCGGCACTACGGATTCGGAACAGCTTGAGGGTGTTATCCAAACCGACGCGGCTATAAATCCTGGCAATTCTGGCGGACCGCTTTTGGATATCGGCGGATCAGTTATAGGCATAAATACCGCTATCGATCAGGAAGGCCAGCTGGTAGGATTTGCAATTCCAGTCAATGACATCAAAAATGACCTGAATTCTTTCAACAAAAATGGGCAGATTATCAAACCTTTCCTGGGCGTACGATACGTTTTGGTCAACGACACAGTCAAGCAACAGAATAATTTAAGTGTGGATTACGGAGCGCTTATAACCGGCGATGCAAACGACCCGGCTGTGGTGGCTGGTTCGGCCGCGGCCAAAGCGGGGCTTAAGAGCGGCGATATAATTTTGGAAGTCAACGGCCAAAAAGTGGATGAAGATCACAGTCTTGCCGCACAGCTTAAGAATTTCAACGCGGGCGACACAGTGAAAATGAAAGTCCAATCCGGTGACAGCACCAAAGACATTAATGTTACCTTGGGGCAGAGCCAGTAAATCCCTTATTGAAGATGAGGATACTAGCGCTTGATTGGGGTACGGTCAGAATTGGCGCGGCCATTTCCGATCCGGAAGGCAAAATAGCGTTTGCCCTGGATGAGCCGATTCTTGCCAAAAGCGCTATTGTTGAAATCAAAAAACTCGTTACAGAACAGGATATAGAAAAAATTCTGATTGGTCTGCCCAAAAGTCTCGCCGGGTCTGCCACGCCAAGCTCCGAAGCCGCGCAGAAATTCGGACAGCGAATTGACCAAGAGACCAATTGTGAAATACAATATATAGATGAACGCCTAAGTTCTGTGGCGGCAATTCGGACTCTGAACAGGCAGGGGGTAAGCGCCCGCGACCAGCGAGGACAAGTGGACAATATCGCCGCCCAAGCATTGCTGCAGGCTTTCCTTGATACAAAAAATAATTAACAAACTAAAATTAAAACTAAGGGGTGAAAAATGCCAAAACGAAAAAAAATCCATAAAATAGTCATCCACCCAAATCGTTATTTGATCTGGGCTCTTTGCATTGCGCTTATGGCGACCATCGCGCTGGTTGCCTATATTCGTATAAGCACCATACTCGATACGCAAACCTCCGTTGATCAAGGTCCAAACACCCAGTGGCTCAACTTTCAGGATGCCAACTTAAGCCTCCGTTACCCAAGTTCTTGGTTGGTTGAAGAGGATCTGACCAGCGTCAGTTTTGGCACGTCAAACCAAGATTTGTTTTTGGTGTCCGTGCAAACGCCGCCAGATGCTTCAGCTTATGCAAGCTTTGCGAAAACTTCTGGCGTGGAGCCCGTAACAGTCGATGGCATTTCCGGAATTTTGCTGCCAAAGGACGACACAACCGGTGAGCAGATTGCGTTTGCTAAAACTTCCCAATCGTTGTTTGAATTCCGTGGCAGCACACCGCTGTTTAGCCAAATTTTGGCAACCGTTAAATTTGTGAAAAAGTAACCGGAGCGTACATTTGAGTGAATTTCGACAAGATATAGTTTCCAAACACTGGATTTTGTTTGCGCCCAACCGCGGTCTTCGGCCAGATGACTTTAAGCATGCGCCGGCTTCGCCGGATCCGAAAACCTTGCCAGAAGTAGATTCTTCGTGCCCGTTTTGTCCGGGGCAAGAAGGGCTGAATCAGACTTTGGCTCAGGCGCCAGCGGGTAAAAATTGGAAAGTCAGAGTGATCCCAAACAAATACGAAGCGCTGGGTCATACCGGAGGACGCGCCCGCTCGGATTTTTATATCGTGCGCGAAGGCATAGGCGACCATGAAGTCATCATCACGCGCCCACACAATTGCCTGACCGCTTTTTTACCCGACCAGACTTTGGAACTCAACCTCAAAATGTACCAAGAACGCATGCGCGAGTTGTCCAACCATCCGGAAATTGAGTACGTGCATATCATCCAAAACCACGGTCACGATGGCGGCGCGTCCATGGTCCACCCGCACTCGCAAATCTTTGCCACGCCGTTTGTACCGGAGCATTTGCACGATGAAGTCACCGGCAGTAATGTTTATTTTCGTACCTACGGCGGCTGCGTCTACTGTGAAATGATTTACAAGGAATTAGCGGACAGCTCGCGCGTTATTTTGGATGATGATGATTTTCTGGTGTTCTCACCGTTTGCGGCGCGGGTGCCCTACGCTTTGCGCATCATAGCCAAACGCCATCGCGCGGCATTTATGGATATTACCGCGTCGGAGCGCAAATCCCTGGCGCGAGTGCTTAAAATTATGCTCCAGAAACTTTATTTCAAACTTCACAACCCGGCATATAATTATTATATCCATACCATGCCGGTGTCCCACTCCATGCTGACTCGTTATGATGACCGCTCCTACCACTGGCATTTGGAAATTTTGCCGAGGCTCAATGTCTGGGGCGGATTTGAACTGGGCTCCGACGTCTACGTCAATACCATGCTGCCCGAGGTCGCGTCAGATTATTTAAGGCAAACATAGCGCTCGGGCAGCAGTTTTTTTCGGACACGTCCGATTAACGGACTAAATGCTTGGCCTTTGGGATGGCCTCGCAGTTGTCTTCAAAAAACTGCTGCCCTCGCTAATAAACTTTTATGAAGAAATTAGTTATTGCAAATTGGAAAATGAACCCGCAAAAGCTTGAAGACGCTCGCGTTTTGGTGTCGGGTTTGGAGCATCGTATGTATGGCGCGTTTAAAAAAGCCGATGTTGTCATTTGCCCGCCCTATACGTTTTTGCCGCCGTTGTCGCATTATTCGCACCTCACAGCCGTGGGTGCGCAGAACGTCAGTTGGGCGCAGTCTGGTGCATTCACCGGTGAAATTTCGGCGGATATGCTCAAAATGTGGAAAGTCCAGTATGTGATACTCGGGCACTCGGAGCGCAGGCTTTATTTGGGAGAGACTGACAGTATGGTCAATGCCAAAATTATCGCAGCGCTCAACGCCAAACTTACGCCCGTGGTTTGTTTGGGTGGGGAAGAGGGCGCAACTCAGGACAAAATGAAACCGCTCGTGACCAGGCAATTTACAGCTGTGACGCATGGACTGGAGCGCAAGCATCTGGAGAAGATTATTTTTGTGTACGAACCGGTGTGGGCGATTTCCACCATGAAAAATTCACAACCGGCTACGGGCGAGCACGCGCTGGAACTTATAAATCATATTCGGACTCTTCTGGCCAAAAAAATTTCCAAAGAGCGGGCAGCCAATATGCGCGTACTCTACGGGGGCACGGTCAACCGCGACAACGTCAATGAGTTTGCCAGGTATCCGCAGATAGACGGCGCGCTGGTGGGCGCGGCATCATTGGATGCGGAAAATTTTTGGGAAGTTATTCTAGAATTTGCGCGAGAAAGCGTACACAAAAATTAAATTACGATCTATGAAGATTTATCTCGCCGCCGACCATGGCGGTTACAAACTCAAAGAAGAAATCAAAAACTGGCTTGCCGAGTGGCATTTTGAATACGAAGATGTGGGCGCGCACAAATACGACAAAGATGACGACTATCCGGACTTTGCCTGGCCCGCGGCCGTGGCAGTGGGTTCAACTCCAGGGGCTTTGGGCGTGCTCGTCTGCCGCTCGGGCCAGGGTGAATCCATTGTCGCCAATAAAGCCCGCGGTGCGCGCGCGGCAATTGCCTGGAACGAGCATTCCGCCCACGCCGCGCGTCATGACGATGACGCGAACATTTTGTGCCTGCCGGCCGACTATGTGACATTGGATCAGGCCAAGGCTATAGTCCATGATTTTCTCACTGCGAAATTTGGCAAAGACGAACGATTCCACCGCCGGGTAGAAAAGATAAAAAAAATTGACATTAATCTCTAGTGTCATTCTGAGCGAAGCGAAGAATCCAAAAGATCCTTCACGGACGTATCAGGATGACAATAAATGTATGGCCGAATTAGTTCCCGCAATTCTCACCAATGACATCTCTGATTTCCGCCACAAGTACGCGGACCTTTTGGCATTGGGAAATTATTTTTCCAAGCTCCATATTGATTTTATAGACGGCAATTTTCTGCCCGACAAAACCATAAGCCCGAAAGATTTGTCATTTCTTAAGTCGCCATTTGCGCTTATGGCGCACCTTATGGCCTACAATCCCGAGCAGTACTACGATGATCTTGTGCGGGCCGGATTCAAATCGGCGCTGGTGCATTTTGAAGCGTTCAAAACAGCCGACGAGGCGCTTTCGGCTATCCGCGAAGGCCGCGGCAAAGGGCTTAGCATGGGACTGGCTATAAATCCCGAAACGCCCCTTCACGAGACAGCCAAAATTTTGTCGCGCGTAAATCTAGTGCAGATTATGGGCGTGCATCCGGGCGCCCAAGGCCGGTCGTTTGAACCGGGGACTTTGGAAAAGATTCGCGAATTGAAATCTTTGACCCGGGATGTCATAATTTCGGTAGATGGCGGCGTTAAGCTTGGAATTGCCAACCGCTGCGAACAGGCCGGAGCGGACCTTATAATTATCGGTTCGGCCATACTTCACTCAAGCCACCCCAAAGAAGCCTTATCCGCATTCAAACGCGAATTGGAACTGGTGTAAAAGATTTAAGATTAAAGATAATCAAATAAGTGAATATCAGAGAATTAGAAACAAAAGCCAATAACATACGCGAAGACATTATAAAGATGCTCCTCGCTGCCAAATCCGGCCACTCGGCCGGGCCATTGGGCATGGCTGACGTGTTTACGGCCTTGTACTTCGGCGGCGTTTTAAAATACGATCCCAAAAACCCCCAGATGGAATCGCGCGACCGGTTTGTGCTTTCCTGCGGACACATTTGCCCGGTTTGGTATGCCACGCTTGCTCACGCTGGATTTTTTCCAGTCAAAGAACTGGGCACGTTGCGCAAATTGGGCACCAGGCTCCAGGGCCATCCGCACCACACGGAACTCCCTGGCGCGGAAAATACATCGGGCCCGCTAGGCCAAGGTCTATCTCAAGCCGCGGCCATGGCCTACGCGCTGCTAAAGATGAAAAAAGAACCCTCGCGAGTTTTTTGCGTCATGTCCGATGGCGAGCAGGAAGAAGGTCAGATTTGGGAAGCCGCAGAATTTGCGGCCAAATATAAATTGCGCAATTTGGTCGGGCTAATTGATCGCAACAACATTCAGATCGACGGCTACACCGAAGACGTCATGCCGCTGGAACCCTTTGCGGACAAATGGCGAGCATACGGCTGGCATGTGCTTGAGGTTGATGGTCACAACATCCAAGCCGTTATAGATGCCTGCAACGAGGCCAAGGCAATATACGAAAAGCCGACTGTGATAATCTGCCACACCATACCCGGCAAAGGCGTGGACTTTATGGAATATTCTTACGAATGGCATGGCAAGCCGCCGGGACCGGAGGAAGCAGCCAAAGCATTAAACGAATTAAGAACCTTGGGTGGGAAGATAACTAGCGAACATCAGTAATAAGTAGACCTCACCCGGCCTTCAGCCACCCTCTCCTGGAAGGAGAGGGAAATAAGGTAGGGGATCAAGGGAGCGAACATGAATAGAGAAGTTCCGCAACATGAAAAGTTTGTAGAATACGCCAGACAAAAAGGCAGGGAATATAAACAGGCGCTAAATCATGGCGACGTTGTTGGTGCAGAGAAAATAGTAGAAGAATTTCAACAATACCTGACTGAGGAACAAAAATTAACTATAGAAAATTTAGATCTTTTTGACCCGGCAACACAAAGTTTAATTTTGGAAACTCGGGAAGAAAATTGGAAATTGCACGGCAAGACAGATTATAAAGAGTTAAATTAATGACAGTTAAACTTTCCGACAAATTATTCAAAAAAGATCTGGAACAAGTGCCGATTCGCTCCGGATTTGGCGAAGGCATGATGATTTTGGGCAAAGAGAATCCCAAAGTCATCGCGCTTTGTTGCGATCTTACGGATTCCACCAAGCTTGGTGACTTTGCCAAAACCTACCCTGACCGGTATGTGGAAGTCGGCGTGGCCGAGCAGAACTTGGCGGGCTTGGGCGCGGGATTTGCGCACGAGGGATTTATTCCGTTCATCACTTCTTACGCGACTTTTTCTCCTGGCCGCAACTGGGACCAGATCCGCGTGTCTATTTGTTATTCGCAGAACAACGTCAAAGTCATCGGCTCTCATGCTGGCATCTCGGTTGGGCCCGACGGCGCCACACACCAGGCTATGGAAGATATTGCCATCACGCGCGTACTGCCAAACATGACGGTGCTTGTGCCCTGTGATGCCATAGAAGCGCGCAAAGCCACAATTGCCGCTGCCAAACTCAACGGACCGGTGTACATACGACTGGCGCGCGAGAAAACTGCGCAATTTACCACGGACGCAACCCCTTTTGAAATAGGCAAGGCTTATGTTTACCGCGAAGGCCGGGATGTAACGATTGCCGCGGCCGGTCCGCAAGTTTACTACGCTTTGCAGGCGGCCAACGCGCTCAAAAAAGAAAAAATAGACTGCGAGGTTATAAATGTCGCCTCTGTTAAACCATTGGACGTGGAGACTTTAGTGGCTTCCGTCAAAAAAACCCAGGCAATCGTCACGGCAGAAGAACACCAGGTCACGGGCGGTGTCGGTTCGGCTGTGGCCGAGGCTTTAGCGCGCAATTTTCCCGTGCCGCAGGAATTCGTGGGCATGCCCGACCACTTCGGCGAGTCTGGTGAACAGTCGGAACTTATAGCCAAATGGGGCATGGACAGCAAAGCCATTATCAATGCTGTAAAAAAAGTGCTTAAGAGGAAATCTCAGAAATAGACAAGCGGCAGCAAAAGGGCTAATATAACAGCAATACTTTCGAAAAATGAATTTAGACCAACTGAATCACAGGCTCTGGAGGACAGGAGTATATGTTTGTGTTTTTGCTTTGGTTGGGGTGTGTGTCCCTTACCTTGCGCAGGCCGCGGTCTGGCATCCGACGCCGCTTACAACCTGGCAATGGCAGTTGACCGGCACCGTTGACCAAAGTTTTGACGTCCAGGCCTACGACATTGATTTGTTTGACAATACCGCAGCCACGATTTCGTCCCTGCACGCGGCAGGACGCAAAGTCATCTGCTATTTTAGCGCGGGCAGTTATGAAAATTGGCGTCCCGACGCGAGCAGTTTCCCGCAGTCGGTTTTTGGGAATAATAACGGCTGGCCCGGTGAAAAGTGGCTGGACATCCGGCAACTGTCCGTGCTTGAGCCGATTATGAACGCAAGGTTTGATTTGGCCGTGCAGAAAGGCTGTGACGCGGTGGAACCAGATAATGTGGATGGTTATGCCAACAATACCGGTCTGCCGCTTAAGGCCAGCGATCAGCTGGCTTACAATGAGTACTTGGCCGGCGCCGCGCATACGCGCAACCTTTCGGTTGGGCTCAAAAATGATCTAGATCAGATTCCGGATTTGCTAAGTTATTTTGATTGGGCCCTGGACGAACAATGCAACCAATATAACGAGTGTGACACCTTGGCTCCGTTTATAAATGCCAACAAAGCCGTGTTTAATGCCGAGTATCAGGGCACCCCGTCAAAGTTTTGTCCGAAAATGAACGCTATGCGCATTAGCTCCATCAAAAAAAGCTTGAATTTAGATGCGCCCATGACCGCTTGCTGGGCAATTTCGTCCGATCCCACGCCCGTGGTGGGCGATATTAACTTGGACCATATAGTCAACTCCATCGATTATTCGCTGCTTAATGCCAAATGGTTTACGACAGACGCCGCGAGCGACTTAAATCACGACGGGTTGGTAAATGCCATTGACTACTCCATACTCAACGAAAACTGGTTTAAGACCTGGTGATCTGTTTTGCAAAAAGAATTCTTTTTCATTATAATAAGTGTGTAAAACTAACTAAGAGAAACTAAAACACCAACCAAAATGGCTAAGTTTGATATTGTTTCCATTGGTGACACCACTATAGACGCCTTCATAGAAATCCATGAGGCTTCGGTGCACTGTAACATCAACCACGTTGACTGCCAGCTCTGCCTGTCATTCGGCGACAAAATTCCCTACGAACAGCTGTCGCTAGTCCCGGCCTGCGGCAATTCGTCCAACAACGCCATTGGTTCGTCCAGGCTTGGTATGCGCGATGCGTTCATAGGCGCAGTAGGCGACGACCATCAGGGCCAGCAGATTATAGACGAGCTTAAGCGCGAAGGCGTGGATACCCATATGATGACAGTCAATCGGGGCGTGCCCACAAATTTCCATTTCGTGCTGGTCTTTCGCGGTGAACGTACGATTTTGATAAAACACCAGAAATACCGCTACGACCTGCCGGCCGCGTTGGACACGCAGTGGATTTATTTTTCGTCCATGGCCGCGGGCACAGAGAAATTTCATCATCAGTTCGGCAAATTCCTCGCCCAAAATTCTAAGATCCGGCTGGCGTTTAATCCGGGCACGTTTCAGATGCGCATGGGTGCGGCCAAGCTTGCTGAAATTTATAAGCACACGGAGCTATTGTTTCTCAACCGCGAGGAAGCGCAGCTGGTGACCGGCCAGACAAATCGCGACATCCACAAACTGGCCCATGGCATGCACAAACTTGGCGCCAAGGTCGCCATCATCACAGATGGCCGCGACGGCAGTTACGCCTCCGACGGCACGAAAATCTGGTACGTGGATCACTTCCCAGCGCCGCGCGTGGAGGCCACGGGCGCAGGCGATGCCTACGGCACCGGATTTACAGCGGCGATATTCCACGGGCTCACCATTCCCCAGGCTATGGTTTGGGGCACGGTCAACGGCGGCAACGTGGCGCTTAAAGTCGGCAGCCATGCGGGTCTGCAAACAAAAAAACAGATTGAATCCTGGATCAAAAAGCACCCCAAGTTTAAAGCGAAAGAATATAAGTAATGGTCGGAAAGAAATACGCCTTGGGTGTTGCATTCATTGTTGCGGGAGCGGGAGTTGCCTTGGTCGCCAGCAGGATTATATACGGAGAAAGTATTGGAATTCTAAAAGATGGGATTTTCGGCGGTTCGGGGATTATAAGTCTGGTAGGTTTTGTCTTTATAATTCAATCTTTTATGCCAGAAGAATAAACGGTACGTACCCGGTACGTACGACGTACGTACGAACAAAAATATGACTAAAGCAAAAATTACAAAAATCGGCGGTCATTCCAGTTCAATTGTTATTCCTGTCCGGATTATGAAAGACTTACACTGGAAAACAAAACAGAAAGTAGATGTTAAACGAGTCGCGCGCGGCGTGAAGATCACGGATGCAAGGAGTAAAAAACGCCGGCAATAACTAATGACGTAACCCCTCCCAACCTCCCCTTATCTAGGGGGAGGAGTAAACCGAACCAGGCTGCAGCTTGGTTTACCCCCTCTTAGAATAAGAGGGGGTGCATAGCACGAGGGTTAACGGGGGAGTTAGAAACAAAGCATGAGCAAGTACAAAGTTCCATTCTATATATTGTTGGCGCTAGTTATTATTGCAATCGGATTGCTAGTCTACTACAAAGAAGTCAAAGCGCCGACTACGCAGCCCGCAACACAGAATAATTTGTCTACACCTCCTGTAACCGAAACTTCCCCTCCGGACAACACGCAACCCGAAACGACTCCTACCACTGGCACGCTTGCCGGAACAGCAGATACCACAACCCTGCACATCAATAAAATTATTGTTTACAACTCTACTGGCAAAGTTGAAGTTTCTAGCACAAATCTAAACGGCGATGGAAGCTTCAGCCTCACTCTTGCGCCAGGGGATTACATGATAGACTATGCGGCCAGCCCCGACCTGTACCCGCACTCACCGGAAAAATTTTCCATAGTGGCCGGCCAGACGCACGAAGTGGACTATAGCGTGGAATAAATATATGAAGACAATTATTTTAATTTTAATTATCGGGTTTGCCGTTATTTACTGGCGAGGCACAAAAGCAATCTTCACCCAAGCGGGTATGGACTGCGACTGGCATGCGGTGTACGCCATTTGCAAAGAGCCAAGCAACAATCCTCAAATGCCAAACATAATGGAAATTCTTAAGGCAGGAGCAAAACTGAAGAATTGACCTAATTACTAATTGATCTAATGTCTAAATTTTAGGTCAATTAGAAATTAATAATTAGAAATTTTAAAATGCTTGTACACATCGGCAAAATTATTCACAAAAAAATGCTCGGGCACTATGCGGTGCCGGCCTTCAATACGTCCAATTTGGAACTCACCCAGGGCATAATCCGCGCGGCCGAAGCGCAGAAGGCGCCTATAATTTTGCAAACGTCCGTGGGCGCGCTGGAGTACGCCGGCTTGGAAGAACTCATAGCCATAAACAAAGCCGCGGCCAGAGAAGCTTCCGTGCCTATCGCGCTGCACCAGGACCATTGCAAGGATTTTGAACTTATCAAAAAACTTATTGCGCACGGCTACTCGTCGGTCATGATCGATCTTTCCGCGTTGCCGTACGAAGACAACGTCAAACAGACGCGCGAGGTCGTAAAGTACGCGCACAATGCCGGTGTCTGGGTCCAGGCCGAAATCGGCAGATTGCTTGGCAACGAAGATTGGCAAAACGTCAAAAGCGGCGAGGATTTGGAAACCGATCCTGACGAGGCAGCCAAGTTTGTGGCATCCACAGGCGTAGACACGCTCGCCGTGGCGGTGGGCACCATGCACGGGATACCCGTGAATCCGGCCACGAAAAAAATTCTGCATACGCTCAAAGAGCATGTGGATTTGCCCAGGCTTCGGGCCATAGCTGCTAAAGTCAAAATTCCTCTGGTGCTCCATGGCGCTTCCGGCGTGCCGGATGTGCAGCTTAAAGAGGCGGTGAAAGAAAACGTGGCTATTTTCAATATCGACACGGATTTGCGCGTGGCGTTCAACGAAGCACTGCGGCAAAATATCAAAAAGAACCCACAGATTTATGATCCGAGGAAATTGTTGGCTCCGGCAACGGATGCTCTGCAAAAAGAAGCCGAGAAAAAGTTGCAAATTTTAGGAGCTTCAGGGAAAGCATAAACATTGTCATTCTGAGCGAAGCGAAGAATCTTATAAGATCCTTCACTGCGTTCAGGATGACAGGTAAAAATTAATTAAATTTTATGGGTTTTGAAAAATGGCTGCACACAAAACTTGCGCCGTTTATACAAAATGAGGAAGAGTATCTGCTGATGATCGTGGGGCTGGCGGCAGTGGCTTTGTTTTTGTACGCAGTAATTAGTTGAATAATTAATAACCCCTTCCAACCTCCCCTTATGTTAAGAGGAGGAGTAGACTAAGACCAGGCTGCAGCTTGGTTTGGGTTTACCCCCTCTTAGAATAAGAGGGGGTACGTAACACGAGGATTATCGGGGGAGTTAGAAACAAATAATATATGAGCAAAATACGAGTTGCTATAAATGGTTTTGGTAGAATTGGCCGGCAAGCTTTTAAAATCGCCCTCACCAAACCAGAACTTGAAGTGGTGGCCATAAACGACCTCACCGAACCTGCCATACTGGCCCAGCTTTTGCGCTACGACACCAACTACGGCCCATACGACAAAAAAGTGAGCAGCGACGAGGTGAAAGGAAAAGCCAACCCGACCACTTATTCCGTAGGAAATATTATTGTGGATGGGCAGAAAGTTCCGATATTCGCCGAGAAAGATCCAAGCGCTTTGCCCTGGAAAGATTTGGATGTGGATGTGGTACTTGAATCCACAGGAAGATTTATAACCACAGAGGCGTCAAGTGCGCATCTTAAGGCCGGAGCCAAAAAAGTTATAATCTCCGCACCTGCCAAAGACGAAGGTATAACCCCGACATTTATAATCGGCGTCAACCACGACAAATATGCAGACCAGCAGATAATTTCCAACGCCTCCTGCACCACCAACTGCATCACTCCGGTAATTGCCGTGCTGCAGAGCAAATTCGGCATCAAGAAACTGATGATGTCCACGATTCATTCATACACCGCGGAGCAGAATTTGGTGGATGGCCCGCCGCCGGGCGGAAAGTCGCACGACATGCGCCGGGCTCGCGCCGCAGCCGTGAACATTATACCCACCTCCACGGGCGCCACTATCGCCACCACCGAAGCCATACCGGAATTGAAAGGCGCGCTGGCCGGCATGGCGTTCCGCGTGCCCACGCCAGTAGGGTCGCTCTCGGATTTCACGGTCATCCTCAACAAAAAAGTTACGGTGGAGGAAGTCAACCGCGCGTTTACCGAAATGGCCAAACACCCGATGTGGGAAAACGTGCTTGAAGTGACCACCGAGCCTATCGTCTCAAGCGATATCATAGGCAACCCGCACTCGGCTATAGTGGATTTGTCGCTAACGCAGGTCGTGGACGGGGATATGGTGAAAGTAATCGCCTGGTACGACAACGAGTTCGGATATTCAAATAGATTCGTGGAGCAGGCAATATTGATAGGAAAAAATTAAACAACACCCCCCGGCCTTCGGCCACACCCTCTTTAGTAAAGAGGGGGTGCGTACGCCAAGGGTTCGCGGGGGGAGTTCTAAAAAAATGCCAGAGCAAAACCCACAATCAAATATTCCACCCGAAGAGCAATTTCGGCAGCCTGGTGCATTTGAGCATCATAAGCCGCATCGGTTTACCATAAACCACATCGTGGCGTATGTGGCTTTGGGTATGCTCGGCCTGGCTATCGTGGCTGTGTCGTATTATTATCAGGTTTCAAATTATTTACCAGAACAACTGCAAAACGTGATACATCATCCCAAGTCAACGGCCAGCTGTAACAGTACGGATATGGATCAGCTGCCAGTGTCTTGTGATGGACAAACCTCCCAAACCGACCCAACAGCCAACTGGAAAACTTATACGAACACTGATTTTGGATACGAGTTTAAGTATCCGAATAATTTAAATATTCAAAATGATGGTGGGGGAGCTATTTTTACGGACGGCGCAGATTTTGGATCATCAGGTTACGATATATATGTGAGTCCTGACCAGGTAGGGGATGTAAATCTCACAAGCCGCGATGGTTATAAGGTTGAAAAGATTGCCATTCCGACAATAACCGCATATGAAATCACGAAAGCTGGTTATGATCCGGAATTTTATATTGAGAACCAAAACGATCCAGGCAATTATATAAAGATGGGCATTCAACAATATTGTGATTCGGGATCTGATTGTAAGTCTGGGGATGCTGGGAACTTATTGAATCAAATTTTATCTACTATCAAATTCCAGAATGAGTCAGCAGCACTATCAAATTTTACCTGGAAGACTTATGCGGACGATTCGGTTACTTTTGAATATCCAAGTGACTATACAATTAGTAGCCAGAAATCTGGAGTTGAAGAAGGCATTGATTTATCTGCGAATGGTATAAGCACTATAGGTATAACGAAGACTGTTACAGATGAATCAGCGGATGAAATTTTTAAAGATGCAGAGTATAATTTCAGCGTTAACAAACAAAATCCCGAAGATCAGCTAAATTACTTGACCATAGACGGATATAAGGCTATTAAATTGTATTATAGCGACTGGGATATCGAAGATCACCTTTATAATTCAGAAATCACGATCCCGATGGGCGATACTGAATACAACTTGGTTTTTTCGGGAGCCCAAAACCAATTAACAAAATTTGACCAATTGGTTAATTCAATTAAATTTAAGTAAGCTAATTAGACCGGTAATGCCTGAAGTACCAACCCCAAAATCAAATACGCCGACAACGCCAGACATACCAAAGACGCCGCCTACTGTACCGCTGCATAAGGACAGTTTTTTCCGCAGGCATTTGCTGGCGGAGTTACTGGCAACACTTCTGTTTGCGGCTACGGTTGGGGTGGTATTTTATATCTTCAGCTCCGTGCCAGTCGTGAATTTAAATCCAGTGCAGCATAAACCTGCAATTGATACATCAACTTGGAAAATATATGCCAATGCTCAATATGGTTATCAGCTTAAATATCCATCGGATTGGCATGAATTTGATAGCACGCAAGGCGCTAGCTATGCAGATGACGAACAGAATATAGTTATGGAAGATGATATGCGTGCTGGAGAAGCAGAGATAGGACTACAGATTTCTGTATTGAAAAGTTCTTATCCTCTTACAATACCTTCGACTGATACGAATATAAATGGTTATCCTGCTAAATACGATGCCTCTTTAAATTATTATGTTTTGCAGCACAATAATCGATACGTACAAATTAAGGAGTATAGTGATAATAACAAGCCGTCTGTGACAGATGCAATATTATCCACCTTCAAATTTACGGATAGAATTACTTCGGTAAATAGTTCTTGGAAAAAGTATCAAAACATTAAATATAATTATAGTTTTGAATATCCTACAAAATGGGATTTGGTTCCGTGCGATGAAGATACGGTTCTTATATTCGGGCGATGTGCATCCGAAGGCACGCCGACTGTAAGTGTAAACGTGATTCCCAACTGGTCGCTTGATACATTTTATAATCAGCACCCAGATCTTACAGATCCACATAGTATAACTATTGCGGGTATACAGGCTGATGAATTTGAATCTGTCGCACCTCCAATGGATGTTCCAGAACCTGGACCAACCCCAGGCACCAAATTAACTGCAATTGTATTTCAACACGGACCAGATGTGATTGATATTGGTCTGGCTCAAGAACCCGACGCAAATTTAACCAGCGATTTTAACCATATTATTTCCACTTTCAAATTTCTCAGTGATTAAATCAATTACATCCGTAAAAGTTACTGGCAAGCGCGTGGTTGTACGCGCGGGTTTTGATGTCCAATTGGAAAAGAAATCACACCATACCGAATTTACAGTTGTAGACGATACGCGGGTTCGCGATATTTTGCCTACGCTCAAATACCTTATCAAGCAGAAAGCGCGGATCGTGATAGTGTCGCACCTGGGCCGGCCGGAAGGATATGATGAGTCCAAATCTATGTGGCCAGTGGCTGAGGATTTGGCCCGGATTTTAAACTACAAACCCGTCAAAGTTACGGACCGCCTGCCTGAATACGCTGTGCCGCACGTGTATTTTTTGGCAAGTGACATCACCAAAAAAGATTACTCATCGATGAGTGAGAAAATTAGCCCCGGCGATATTTTGTTTTTGGAAAATGCAAGGTTTTATAAAGGGGAGCAGGAGAATGATCCTAAGTTTGTAAAAACCCTAGCTTCGTTTGGCGATATATATGTAGAGGATGCATTTTCCGTGGTCCACCGCAAAGAAGCTTCAACTTACGGTTTGGCCGAAAAATTACCGCATTATGCTGGCGTGTCTTTGCTCGGCGAAATAAAGTCTCTCAACCGCCTTACGCAAAACCCGGCGCACCCGATGGTGCTTATAATGGGCGGAGCCAAAGTCGCGGATAAAGCCGGGACGATAAAAAATTTGGCCAAGCACGCGGACTTTATATTGGTCGGCGGCGCTTTGGGCAATTCGTTCCTCAAGGCCGCAGGCTACGAAACCGGCAAATCCAAAGTTGCAGATGTGGCCTTGGCCAAAGAGCTCCTGCGCAATTTTAAATCCAAAATTATCTTGCCCGCAGATATAATCGTGGCCAAATCCGAAGAGGGCGAAGCCCGTGCCTGCAGCGTGGCTGGCGTGCGGCCGAATGAAAATTTATATGATATCGGTCCGCAGACCGTGCTCAAGTTTTCATCTTACATCAAAAAAGCCAAGACCTTGGTTTGGAACGGCCCAATGGGTATAATAGAGATGAAGAAGTTTTCATTCGGATCCGCAGGTGTCGCCACTGCGTTTGCCGCCAGATCCCGCGGACCGGCATTTGGGGTCGTGGGCGGCGGGGAAACCATACAAGTTATAAATCGCGAGAAAGTTGCGGAATTTATAGACCATGTCTCCACAGGTGGGGGTGCGATGCTTGAATATTTAGCCGGCAAAAAATTGCCGGGAATAGAAATTTTGGAAAAATAAGATTTATTTATGCCAAAAAAGCTTTACAAAAAAGTTTTACTTATAATCCTCGACGGGTTTGGCGTGGCTACAGCGGGCCGCGGCAACGCAGTGACGCTGGCAAACCCGCCCAACCTCAATGATTTCGTCAACAAGTACGCGGCCACCACGCTGCAGGCATCTGGACCGGCCGTGGGTCTGCCCTGGGGCGAAAACGGCAACTCTGAAGCCGGACACCTAAATATTGGCTCTGGCCGCATAGTCGGCCAGGATATGCCGCGCATCAACCTTGCCATAGAGGACCGATCATTTTTCAGCAACCCGTCGTTTATGGAAGCCATAGAGCACGCCAAAGCCAACAATTCCAATCTCCACCTTATGGGTATGGTGAGCCCGGGCGGCTTGCACAGCTTCGATGAGCATCTGTATGCGCTCATTGGCCTGGCTGCGGAAGCTGGCATAGGCGACCGCACGTACGTGCATATGTTCACCGACGGCGAAGACAGCAAGGAAACAGCATTGCAGGCTTTGGATAAATTGCAAAAACGCATGGACCGCATCCACGCCGGCAAAATTGCGACTATTATGGGGAGATTTTATGCCATGGATCGCGCGGATCATTGGAACCTGACAGAACAAGCTTACCGTTGCATGGTGTTTGCCGAAGGGCAGCAGGAAAAAAGTGCGCTGAATGCGCTCACCGAATACGCCAGCCAAAATATAAAAGACCATATGATACCGCCGACTGTGATTCTGCAAGCCGACGGCTCAGCCATCAAAATTACGGATGGTGACGCGCTCATACATTTCAATTATCGGCCCGACCGCGCCATACAGCTGACCAAAGCCTTCACCGAGCAGCACCTCAAAAAATTCATCCAGCCGTATACACCGCTTAAGGACATTATAATGGTGACGATGACCGAGTATATAGACGGGCTGAACGTAAAAATCGCATTCCCGCCGATTCCTTTGACCAATGGCTTGGCCGAAATGATAAGCAAGCGTGGGCTGCGGCAGTTCCACTGCGCTGAGTCTGAAAAATTCGCGCACGTTTCGATTTTTTTTGACGGCGGCATCCATCCGTTTCCGGGAGAAGATCGCGAGATCGTGAGTTCTCCAGCCAGCAATTACCAAAATTACGCCAACTCGCCGGAAATGTCGGCTTACCAGCTGACGGATATGCTCATCGGCAAGCTCGATCAGAACTATACATTTTATGTCGTGAACTTTGCCAACACCGACATGGTCGGGCACACCGGCAATCCGATGGCCTGCATCCAGGCCGTGACTTCGGTGGATACGTGCTTGGGAAAGTTGGCGGCCAAATGCCTGCAGGAAGATATTTGCATGATCATCACAGCCGATCACGGAAATATTGAGGAAATTATAGACCACCGCTCCGGTAATGTTGAGACTGAACACTCGTCCAATCCGGTGCCGTTCATAATTATTGCAAATGATTTTGCGCGCAAGAATCCCAAAGGCGGCGGTATAGAGAGTTTGGCTGGAGTTTTGCCAGTGGGCGTACTTTCCGACGTTGCACCCACCGTGCTGGAACTGCTGGGTATCCCCAAGCCTTCGGAAATGACTGGAGTGAGTTTACTGGGACAAGTCCAGCCACAAGTAAAATAATCTAAGTCTAACAAAAATTTACACCCCATTTGTATGGGGTGTTTATTGTGCTAGAATGCAGACATAATTTAATTACGAAACGTAATGAAAAAGCGCTGGGTGGTGAAAGAGAAACCAAACGAGATCCCAAATTTGCCAGAGTACGAAGGCCTGGTTTTGGGATTGCTGGCGGCAAGAGGGCTTACCACCAAAGAACAAATCGAAGATTTTTTAAATCCAGATTACAACAAACTGCATGACCCGTTTTTGTTCGCAGATATGCAAAAGATATGTGCGCGTATTTTTGATGCCATAAAAAATCAGGAAAAAATTGTCATTTATTCTGACTACGATGCCGATGCCATAACCGCGCTTGCGGTAATGTACCTGGCGCTCAAAAAATTGGGAGCAAATCTGGATTATTATATCCCGGACCGGTTTGCTGAAGGCTATGGCATGAATGTTGAGGCTGTCAAAAAACTTTGCGAAGACGGCGCCAAAATCATAATCACTGTGGACTGCGGCATCAATGCGGTGGAAGAAACTAACATCGCGCAAAGTTTGGGGACGGATGTTATAATTACCGACCACCACGAGCTTACTGACGAATTGCCGAAAGCGTTTGCAATCATAAATCCCAAGAATCCGAATGATAACTATCCATTTCGGTTTCTCACCGGCGTCGGAGTGGCGTTTAAAGTTGTGCAGGCTTTGTTTAGGGGTGAGATTCTTTCCGGATGGGAAAAGTGGCTTTTGGATTTGGTTGCAATCGGTACTGTGGCTGATTTGCAGCCGCTCACGGGTGAAAATCGAATTTTGGTCAGCTTTGGCCTGAAGGTTCTGCACAAAACCAAATGGGCTGGTTTGCGCACGCTTATAAAGCTTGCAGGAGTAGACAGCAAAATTCCTGATACTTATACACTCGGGTTCATAATCGCGCCGCGCATCAATGCGGCCGGCAGGATAAAACACGCAGATGTCGCATTTAAACTACTGGTTTGTGAGGACGAAGCAGAAGCGCAAACGTTGGCCGAGGAATTAAACCAGCTCAATACTCACCGCCAACAGCTGACCGAGCAGGTCCTCTCTGAAGCGCGCAGTCAGGTTGAATTGATAGAAAACAAGAAAGTTCTGCTCGCTGCAGGCGCTGACTGGCCCAAAGGCGTGGTTGGTCTGGTGGCCGGCAAATTGGTAGAGGAGTATGGCCGACCAGTGCTGGTAATGGATCGGGGGGAATTGGTAGCCACGGGTTCTGCGCGTTCCGTGCGCAACTTTGATATTGTCGCGGCTCTCACTCACGCCAAGGATCTGCTCACCAAATACGGCGGGCATACGCAAGCTGCGGGATTCACGCTTGTCACCGAAAACATTCCAGCTTTGCATCAGAAATTGCTAGAGTATGCCGAGACTTTGGACGAGGAAACCTTGTCGCCAGTTTTGGAAGCGGATGCAGAGCTTGCGCCTCTGGATTTAAATATGGAAAATTACGATTTGATTTCCAAATTTGCGCCGTTTGGGTATGGTAACCACAAACCGAAGTTTTTAATTTCGTCTGTTGAAGTTTTAGAAATTCGACTCGTGGGCAAAGAATCTCGCCACTTGAAACTGCGGTTGCGAGCCGCTGAGAAAGTTTTGGACGCCATTGGATTCAATCTGGGGTTTTGGGCAGGTTCCCTTGAGCCTGGGGGCAAAGTTGATCTAATGTTTGAACTTGACTGCAACGAGTGGAATAACCAAAAGAATTTGGAGCTTAAAATTTTGGATCTAAGAAAAAATAATTTAAAATTATAAATATGCCGAATAAATTGATTATGTACACGGATGGTGGTGCGCGTGGCAATCCTGGTCCGGCCGCAATAGGCGTCGCCATTTATGAAGCGGGGCGCATCAATGAGCCTCTCAAAACCTTCGGCAAATATTTGGGCGAGACTACGAATAATCAGGCCGAGTACCGCGCGCTTATCGCAGGTTTGGAAATGTGCAAGGCTTTGAACGCCTCACATGTGGTTTGCTACATGGATTCGGAATTGGTCGTACGGCAAATCACGGGTGTTTATAAAATCAAAGAGGCCGGTCTCAAAGAGCTGGCCATGGACGCCATACGGCTGAAGAATAATTTTGACATTGTGGAATTTAAACACGTGCCGCGCGAAAAGAACAAACTCGCTGACCGGCTGGTCAATGAGTGTTTAGATAATGAATTGAGATAAATTTTGGTTACCGAATTTTATAACTTGCCAAATGCATGTCGTCAAACACCGTCAGAACCGACCCATTGCTGTTGAGCGTAAATTGGGAGTTGGGTCCGACATTGGTCAGGATGGTGTAGATATTGCGATGATCACGGCCATCCAGCTCCACTGCTTTGATGGCATTTTCATTTTCGAAAAATACATAGCCGTCGTAAGAATTGATAACGGGATGATTTAGAGTGCTAATGGAGCGCAAGATCAGTTCCGTTTTTTTCTGCTGCGGATCATATAGGAGAATGTCGTTGGCGTCGGCAAACAACAGTTCATGGCTTGCTGTATCATAGCTTGCAGCCGTGGCGCCGTCGTAGATTTTTTCTAAACTGTCATTAAGTTTATAAAGCGATTTGTCTAAAAGCAGAAAAGTATTCCCTTCGCCGCGGATGATTTGCGCGTTTTGAGAAGTGGGCAGATTTGTGTAAATTGTAGTCGTAACTTTGGTGCGCAAATTATATTCTTTCAGCAATTGGCCCTGCACGTACCAGAGGTTTTCACCATCCATGCTAAAACCCGAAACATTGGTATCCACGGTCTGCGGGTCATTAGCAGACAGAACCTGCAGCTGTCGTGCAGCCAGAATGGCGAAATTGTCGCCGTCGGTTTGCACCTGACTAATGCTTGAGATATCTGGCACCGAAAACGAATGGCTTTGGAAATAGCTTAGAACTTTAGCCGCATTGCTCCAGCGCAAATTTTCCGTAAATGTGAGGGGCACATAAAAATTTCCTATATTGCCCAGCTGCTGTGTGCTCTGGCTGCCAACGTCATAAATATGCAAATTATTATTTTGGATGTAAGCAATTTCGGTGCCATTATCCGATAAGCTGGAGAAATTATCGGACATTTCGATTTGTTGTTGCGGTTCGGCAAGAAACAGCGTGATAAAATCTCGGTCAAAGTTAACCCAGGTCGCAAGCTGCGGGTCTACGCTCAGCCGCTTAGTCCAGGACTGGTAGCCGGTTTTTTCTATCCGGACATTGTAATCGCCAGGCAGCACGAAACGCACAGTCTCAGGCGTTAATCCTTGAGCCTTTTGATTATTAAGATAAATATCTGCTTTGTCGGGCATGGTTTGGACTATGAGTACCCCGGTTTTCACGATCTTGTGGTGCGTCCAGTCTATCTCATAGCCGATTGTAAACAAAACCAGGAGAGGGACAATTACCACAAATATGAGGATTCCAAACCCGACTAGTAGAAATCGATTGCGTAAAGTCATATAATACCTACTAATTTTACGCAAAATTGAGGCAATTTACAAGGCGACCGCTTTTGAGCGGCAAAGTTGGACTTATATCAAATATTTGCTAATATAGTGAGGCTTATGTCCAAATTTATAATTACAGGCGGGAAACCGCTTGCAGGTGAAATCAAAGTTTCGGGATCAAAAAACGCAATCGTGGCGCTGATGGCCGCGTCGCTTTTGACTCAAGATGAATGTGTCATCACCAATGTTCCAGAAATTTCCGACGTCCAAAGTTTAATTGAAATATTAAAAGAATTAGGCGTACAGGTTGAATACGGCAAACATAAACTGGTCATCAGAGCAGAGAATATCGCAAAGGTGAATCCGAGTGCCGAACTGGTTGGCAAACTTCGCGGTTCGATTTTGCTTTTAGGTCCAATCCTTGCTCGCAAACATGAGGTGGATTTCCCTTTTCCGGGAGGGGATCTTATCGGCAAGCGACCTATCAATGCTCACACCGATGCATTCAAAAATTTGGGAGCCTTAGTGGATACTTCAAACGGCACTCTTAAAATTACGGCTGATAATTTGAAGGGCAGCAAAGTCGTCCTAACCGAAACATCTGTTACCGCCACCGAAAATATCATGCTGGCCGCGGCTCTGGCAGAAGGACCTACCACAATCAAACTGGCGGCAATGGAACCGCATGTGCAGCAACTTGGGTTGTTCCTCAAAAAAATGGGAGCAAAGATTAAAGGCGTGGGCACTCCAACTATTACAATTGAGGGCGTTGATAAATTACACGGGGCCAAAATCAAAGTTATTCCGGACGACAACGAGGCTTCGAGTTTGATTACAATGGCAGCCGTATGCGGTATGGACGTGAAGGTATCCAAACTTGAACCCGAGCATTTGGAAGACTATCTTTTGAAATTAAAAACGATGGGAGTGAATTTTGAAGTCGGGGAAGATTATGTCCGCGTGAAAAAATCTGATACGCTCATGGGAATTGCCAAACTGCAATGCGGATTTTATCCGAAATTAAATTCCGACTATATACCGCCGATGTCTGTCTTGGCCACACAGGCTACTGGCGAAACCGTGATATATGACTGGATGTATGAAAATCGCACAGGTTACGCAACGGAATTAAACAAAATGGGCGCGCAAATTGAAGTTTTGGATCCGCACCGAGTAAAAATTGCAGGCCCGACTAAATTGCATGAGGCATCACTAAGCGCAGGAGATTTGCGCATGGGCATGACTTTGGTAATTGCCGCTTTGATAGCCGAAGGTAAATCTGAAATCAATGACGTGCATCACATCGACCGCGGGTATGAAAATTTAGAAAAAAGATTGCGAATGCTAGGCGCAGATATTAAGAGGGCGAATTAACCTAATTCTAAACTGTTTAGATCAATTAGAAATTAAAAATTAGAAATTTTGATATATGTTTCTATCTAGAATTGGAATTGATTTGGGCACGGCCAACACTTTGGTTTATGTTCCCAAGCACGGCATCATCATCAACGAGCCCACAGTGGTGGCTATTTCCGTAGGCGATAATAAAATTTTAGCCGTTGGCGCAGAAGCCAAAGAAATGATCGGCCGCACGCCAGACAATATAATCGCGCACCGGCCCATGAAGGACGGAGTCATTGCCGACTACCGCGTCACAGAAGCCATGCTGCGCTATTTCATAAACAAAGCCGCAGGTTCGGTAAGATTCTTCCGGCCTGAGGTCATGATCTCCGTGCCGGGCGGAATTACATCAACTGAACGCCGAGCTGTCATAGATGCTGCCACGCAAGCTGGAGCCAAATCTGCGTACGTCATCAAAGAAACCGTGGCCGCGGCAATCGGCGCCGGTATAGACATTGCCGCGCCCGCCGGTAACATGGTCATAGACATTGGCGGCGGTACCACCGATGTGGCCGTGCTGTCTTTGGGAGGCATAGTTACATCTACGTCCGTGCGCGTGGCCGGCAACAAACTTGACGCAGCCATTGCCGAATACATTCGCAAAAAGCACGGGCTTTCTGTGGGCGACCGCACCGCGGAGGAAATTAAGATTCAGATCGGGTCTGCTATACCCGTGGAAAAAGAAATCGCGCTTGAAATCCGCGGCCGCGATCTAGTCCATGGTCTGCCCAAAACCATCCAGGTCAAAACGAACGAAATAGTAGAAGCAATTTCTGAAGAGCTGCGCGAGATCGTAAAAGCGGTGCGCGCCGTGCTACAGGAGACGCCGCCGGAACTGGCTTCGGACATCATAGACAAAGGCATGGTCCTCACGGGCGGTTCGTCGCTTTTACGCAATTTGGATAAATACATCGGCCAGTCCACGGGCGTGCCTGCGTATGTTGCGGATGACGCGCTGCTCTGCGTTGCGCGCGGCACCGGCGCGGCGCTGGACAATTTGGAATCGTACAAAAAAAGCATTCTCGCGACGAAATAAATTATCCTGTGGTTTTCTACAGCTTGTACACAGGAAAAATATTTTTCTGCGAATTGCTTAGGAAAGTGGCTTCCTGAAAATTTTTTTGACGCAAAATTTCATGCGTGCCAGAATATTTGAGGTTAAGCCTACTAAACGTTTAGAAATAGAGAATAAAAAATCGGTAAGTCGTAATTGAAACTTCGCCTCTTTAGAGAGCAGGATCAATTCAAAAAAGACCTACTGATTTTTTGTTGGAAAAAAAGAAACCCGACAACACACGATGTGTCGTCGGGTAAGTAGGCCTGGATTATTTTTTCAAAACAGGTTCCAGCACCGAACAACCGCTCGGCCAGCCGCAATGCTGGGATCGTCAAAATCCGCTATTTATATGTATATAGAAGTGGATGTTGACTCACGCAAAATTTTCTGATGAAAATTTTGAGTGTCCGCATTGCGGCTGGCCTCGCTAATAAGTTATCCTGGAGGTTTTGTCAACGCTTGTGGCAAATGGTATAATTTGTATATGTTTGAAACAATTGCGGGCCATGCGAAACAGAAACAATTACTAACCAAATCCATAGAATCTGGCAAAATTGCGCATGCATATGTTTTTGCCGGCCCAGGTTCGGTGGGCAAAAGATTAATCGCGAAAGGCTTTGCGAACGCTTTGTTAGGGATGAGCGATGAGGGGAGAGGGATGAGTTTCCACCCGGATCTTTTAGAAATTGCAGGGGATGAACCCGTCAAAATTGAGCAGATTCGCGAATTGATTTATAAACTTTCGTTGCAGCCTTACCAAGCCAAATACAAAATCGCGCTCATTGATAATGCTGAAAATATGACAACTGAAGCGCAGAACGCGCTCCTTAAGGCTTTGGAAGAACCCAAAAGCTACACGGTCATGATTTTAGTCACGGAAGCTTTTGGAAAACTTTTGGGTACGATTACTTCTCGGGCGCAGAAATTAAATTTCGGTCTTGTCCGTCCTGCAGACTTCCAAGCTTTGCTTCCGGCAAATTTACCTGAATGCGATGTAAAACAAATCGCCGAGTTTGCTGCTGGTCGCCCCGGACTGGCAGTGCGGATTGCCAACGATTCGGATTTGCGCGAAACACTTTCGGAAATAAATAATAATTTGGAAATAATCAAATCACAAGATTTACCGGCCAAACTCAAACTGGCATATGATCTGGCAGAGCTCGAAACAGTAGAGCTGCGACAACAATTTGATTTTTGGCTTGCCAGACTTGAACAGGATCTGCTGACAGAACCAGGCAAGCTCCCGGCTCGATATATTTCCGCGGTGGCGCGATCGCGAAAGCATCTGGATCAAAACGCCAACAGCAAACTGCTTTTGACCAATTTGATGCTCCAACTCAACTGACATGAAAAAAATTTTTATACTTTTATTGTCCCTAAGTTTGACCGCGGTCAGCTGCAACCAGCTTTTGTTTGGCGGTACGGGAGCCATGGGCGTGTTTAAGTCCGAAGACTCCGGCCAAAGCTCTAGCGCCGCAAATAAGATAGACAAAAAAAACAATCTCAATTCAACCTCGGTGAACAGCCTCGTGTTTGGATTTAACGATAGCCAGACGATTTATTTGGCGTCATCCGCTGGCGTGTACAAAAGTTCGGACGCCGGCTCAACCTGGAAACTAATGCTGACCAATATTGCGGTCGCGGACGTGGCCGCAGACGCCACATCCGGAACGCTGTACGTGGCGGGGCTTTCGGACAACCACGGCAAAATTGTGAAAACTGCAGATGACGGCTCATCCTGGAGCGATGTCTATACTGAACCGACGTCGGGCAATACCGTCCGCTCCTTAGCTGTGGACCCAAGCAACCACGCGCAAGTATTTGCCGGCCTTTCGGCCGGAGAAATTATAGTCTCACAAGATTTTGGCCTGACCTGGCAAGTGGTCACTGATCTCCACGACGTTATTTATCGCCTGAGGTTTGGGCCAAACGGCAATCTCTACGTACTCACGGTAAGTCACGGACTTTATGAAAGCCGCGATGGCGGAAAGACTTTTACTGATTTAAGCAGTACGCTGACGAATGGGTTTATAAATCCAGACGCGAATTTTTCATCCGTGTCCAAATTTTTGGATTTGGCTTTTGACCAAAAACAGCCGGGAGTGCTGTACCTGGCCACGGATGCAGGACTTATACGAAGCGTGGATGATGGAATGAATTGGGCGTTTATGCAAATGCCGGTGCGCAACGCCGAACTTCGGACTTCGGCCGTGGCAGTGGATCCGGCTAATTCCAACAATCTCTACGCAGTGGTGGGCAATACCCTATTTAAATCCACAAATGGCGGTGCGGCCTGGGAAACTAAACCCCTGGCAAGCGGCCAGGAAGTGCGTCAAATCCTAATTGACTACAGTTCGCCAAATGTGATTTACTTAGGGATGGGAGCAGCAAAGTAATAAGTTAAAAGTGAGAAGTCATAAGATTTATGAATTTAAATATCTTGGACCAAAAGCAGGATGAGTTTCAAAAAATTGTTGACCACCTAAAAGGAGAATTGGCTACTTTGCGCACAGGGCGTGCAAATTCCGCTCTCGTGGAGCAATTGAGCGTGGAGTATTATGGCGCACCCACACCGCTCATCCAGATTGCTCAAATTTCCGTTCCCGAGCCGCGCGTCATAGCTATACAGCCCTACGATAAATCCGCGCTCAAAGACATAGAAAAGGCCATCCAACAGTCCAACATTGGCATCCAGCCTGTGAATGATGGCAACTTTGTTCGGCTCAATATCCCTGCCATGACCGAAGAGCGGCGCAAGGAGTTGGTCAAGGTTGTGGGCCAGATGGCGGAAAAGGCGAGAGTATCGGTGCGCAACGTGCGTGAAGATGTCTGGAAAGAAGTCCAGCGCATGGAAAAAGACGACGAGATTTCCGAAGACGACAAAATCGCGGCCAAAGAAGAACTGCAGGAAGTTGTAGACCGGTTCAATGAAGAGATCAAAAAAATCACCGAGCTGAAAGAAAAGGAAGTGATGACAATTTAGGTTGTAGGTAGTGGGGCGTAGGCGGTAGCCTACAAACTACAACCTGCCAACTATAAACTATGATATTGCTTACAATTGTAATTTTTGTAATCATTTTGGGCCTCCTAGTTTTTGTACACGAGCTGGGGCATTTTATAATGGCCCGCCGGGCCGGCATGGCAGTGGAGGAATTCGGATTTGGTTTTCCACCGAGGATTTTTGGCATTAAGCGCGGCGAAACAACATATTCTATAAATTGGATTCCGCTGGGCGGCTTTGTAAAAATTTTGGGTGAAAACGGCGAGTCGCAAGATCCTAAAGCTTTCGGCAGCAAAGGTTTTTGGCCGAGATTCTCCGTGCTTGTGGCGGGAGTGCTTATGAACGCCATCTTTGCCTGGGCGCTTATCGCCATTGCTATGACTTCGGGTCTGCCCACTATTATCGGCCAGGGCGACACCCTGCCTTCGTATGCCCACGCCCAAGCCGCACAGGTGTCTGTGGTTGAGGTGGAGGACGGCACGCCGGCCGCCAATGCCGGCATCAAAGTTGGTGACAGCATTTACAAAATCAACGGCCAACAAATTACATCAATTGACCAGGTCCAGGCTCTGACTTCCCAGTCCGCTGGAGAGTCCACAGAATTTGAACTCAAGCGGGGCAATTCAGATTTTACTAAAACCATCACGCCCAGAGTCAACCCGCCGGAAGGCGAGGGACCACTGGGAATTGCTTTGTCATCTGTGGCTAAAGTTTCGTACCCATGGTATCGCTCGCTCTGGCTTTCGGTGATGACTACGGCCGGGCTCATATGGGCCACGCTTTCGGCGTTTGGTCAGCTCATAGTACAAGCCGTACATCACCAGCCTGTGAGTCAGGCACTTTCTGGGCCGGTGGGTATAGCCGTGCTCACGCACGATGTGGCGCAACTTGGGCTTATTTACCTTATCCAGTTTACGGCAGTCCTGTCGATTAATTTGGCAATTATAAACATCGTGCCATTTCCGGCGCTGGACGGCGGGCGCGTCCTGTTTTTGATCATTGAAAAAATTCGCCGCCGCAAACTAAATCCCAACGCCGAATCCTACGCCAATGCTATCGGCTTTATGCTTCTGATTCTGCTTATGGTGTTTGTGACTATTAAAGACATCAATCACTACTCGGATTCATTTAAGCATTTGTTCAGCAACTTATTTTGACAGCTCGAAAGACTGGTGGAGAGCCTGTGGTATAATTGAGGCAATGCCCTCACCCCCGGCCCCTCTCCCGGATCGGGAGAGGGGAGTTCTAAATTGAAGTGGACCAGAGCATATGAAGCAATCAGAATTATTTGTAAAAACCTTAAGGAACGCACCCAAAGATGAAGAGACTATAAACGCTCAACTTTTGGTGCGCGCAGGTTTTGTAAACAAACTCATGGCTGGCGTATATTCATACCTGCCGCTTGGGCTTTTGACGTTGCGAAAAATTAGCGAACTCGTGCGTTGCGAGATGGATTCAATTGGCGGCCAGGAAATCCTTATGCCAGGATTGCATCCGGCCGAGAACTGGAAGACAACCGGCGGCTGGGACAAAGTAGATGTTTTGTTCAAGATTAAATCCCGCACCGAAAAAGACTATGCACTCGGGCAAAGCGAAGAAGAGGTCGTGACGCCGCTTGTAATGGGCTATATTGAGACCTACAAGGATCTGCCGCAGGCTGTGTATCAAATTGGCTGGAAGTTCCGCGATGAACTGCGATCCAAGTCCGGGCTTTTGCGCGGCAGGGAGTTTTTGATGAAAGATATGTACAGCTTCCATGAGAGCCAGGCGGACTTCGATAGGTTTTATGAGATTGTCAAAAAGGCGTATCTTCGGATATTTGAAAAGATTGGGCTTGTGGCCAAGGTTACGGAAGCCTCGGGAGGCGCGTTTTCGGAAAAAATTTCCTATGAATTTATGGTACTCACTGATGCGGGGGAAGATGACATTTTGTATTGCGATGCTTGCGAGTTCTGCGTAAATACCGAAATTGCCAAAGTCGTGGCTGGCGATGCTTGCCCCAAATGCGGAAAAGGAAAATTATCGCAAGCCAAAGCTTCCGAAGTAGGAAATGTCTTTGATCTCGGCCAAAAATATGGCAAGGATTTTGACTTGGGTTTCCGGGACCAGGAAAACCAGGTTAAATATCCGATTATGGGATGTTATGGCTTGGGAATTTCAAGGCTTATGGGCGTAATTGTGGAAAAATTCCATGACGACCGGGGAATTATCTGGCCTCAAGCAGTGTCGCCTTTTGACTTACACCTTTTAAACATTGCCCAAGATGAAAAAGTTACGGAAAAATTATACCAAACTTTACAGTCCGCGGGGTTTTCGGTACTATTAGATCAAAGAGACGTGCGTCCCGGCGAAAAATTTGCCGACAGCGATCTTATAGGCATTCCATGGCGGATTTTGGTGTCCGACAAAACGCTTGAAACCGATTCCGTGGAAATCAAACCCAGAAACAGCGATCAAACTTCAATTGTTAAGATAAAGGATCTGCCCGAGAGCCTAAAAAACTAAAAACGAAAATCAAAAATCAGTTCCTAAATTAAAGCGACACCAAATGCCACTGTTTGATTTCGTTTACGACAAATTCAGCAAAGATATAGGAATTGATTTGGGTACAGCCAATACTCTTGTCTATGTTAAAGGCCGCGGTATTGTTGTAAACGAACCGTCCGTGGTGGCCATAAACCAGAAGACCAAGCAGATCTTGGCGATTGGAGATGATGCCAAACGCATGGTGGGCAGAACGCCTGCGCATATTGTGGCCCACCGGCCTTTGGTGGATGGTGTGATTTCTGACTTTGACATTACCGAACAAATGTTGCGCTATTTTATAGAAAAAGTTAGCCAGGCGACATTTGGCTTTTTGTCTCGTCCGCGCGTGGTAGTCGGCATCCCTTCCGGAGTCACGGAAGTGGAAAAACGCGCGGTGCAGGATGCTACGCTAAATGCCGGCGCTCGTGCGGCATTTCTTATTGAAGAGCCTATGGCCGCAGCAATTGGAGCCAGACTTCCGGTTCAGGACCCTCAGGGCTGTTTTATCGTGGATATTGGCGGCGGGACTTCGGAGATTGCAGTCATCTCACTGGGTGGTATTGTGGTGTCAAAAAGCATCCGCGTCGCCGGCGATGAGCTGAACGAAAACATTGTCCAATTTGCTCGGGACGAATATAACTTGCTTATCGGCGAGCGCACGGCTGAAGACATTAAAATCCGCATTGGTTCGGCTGCGCCGCTCAAAGGTGAAAAGCAAAAAATGGCTATGCGCGGGCGTGATCTTATTTCTGGGTTACCCAAGGAAATTATGGTCACGGACGACCAGATCCGGCATGCTATTTCGCGTTCGGTCCGCTTGATCGTCAACAACATCAAAACTGCTGTTGAGGAATCTCCGCCGGAGCTGGTGGCAGACATCATGGACCGAGGCATTACTATTTCCGGCGGAGGCGCGCTCCTGCGGGGACTGGATAAACTTCTGGCACAGGAGACACAAATGCCAATTACCGTGGCTGATGATCCGCTGACTGCCGTAGTGCGAGGCTGCGGCGTGATTTTGGAAGATCTAGAGGCGCTCAAAGACGTACTGGTACCCACCCAATTTGAACCAATTCCAAGATGAAACTAAGAGCTGGGAAGTTGGAAGCTGGAAACGAGTTTTTGGCTTCCTAGCTTCTAGCTTCGAAGCTTCCTAGATTCTATTTCTATGAGATTTATCTACACCCGTACATTTACAATCGGCTTCGTTATCTTTGCCCTCGTCGCAGTCATTGCTATTTCCGACGCCAAAGGGTATCTGGGCCGAGTACGCGACGGATTTGCTCTTGGGTTTGGATTTGTGGAAGAAAAGCTTACCAGCGGCGTCAATTCCGGCAAGAATTTATTTGAAACTTTCTTTACAATCCGAAAGCTCGTAAGCGAGAATTCTTCACTTCAGCAGAAAATAAATGAACTGTCGTTTGAAAATGCCAGATTACAGATATCGTCCAGTGAGAACACCACGCTTCGTACAGCATTGGACTTTAAGCAAAAAGAAAGCTTAAACCTGGTGCCAGTGGAGGTAGTGGCAGCGGATCCGACTGGGTTCAACCAGGTTGTAACTATTAACAAAGGCAGTAGCGACAATCTGGCTTTGGGCAACGCCGTGGTGGTCGCGCCAGGACTTTTGGTGGGCAAAATTACGTCCCTTGCGCCGCATACGGCGTCCGTGACGCTTATAACGGATCCGTCTGTGACTGTGGCGGCTAAAGTCCCGGATTCTGGGGCGCAGGGCCTGGTCTCCGGCGAGCATGGACTTGGGCTGTCGTTCAATCTTGTGAGCCAAAATGAGGTCATCAAAACGCAGGATAATGTCGTCACTTCTGATTTATCCCAGGACTTTCCGGAAGGTTTGCTTATTGGACAGATTGACTCCATTAAATCCCAACCCTCGGAATTGTTCCAACAAGCATCTATTTCTCCGGCTGCGGATTTACGCAATTTGAAATTTTTATTTGTGGTTGAACCCTAATGCGGTACGGGATTTTTATTTTCATGGTTCTCGGCCTTATGGCAATCCAGGGCGGGATTCTTGCACCGTTCGGATTGAGCCATTTTGGCAATCTGGCGCTGGTGTTCGTGGTTATGGTACTTACAATTTCGGACCGATCGGAAAATCTTTATTTGGCGCTTATCGCCGGACTGCTCATGGACTTTGCTTCGGGTTTGCTGCTTGGAACATTTGTGGTCTGCATGCTGGCTGTGTTTGGGTTCACCTATTTGTTCGTAAAACTGTTTATCCAGCGCACAGCCGACAGGAAACTTGTACTGCTTTCGAGTGTCCTGCTCAATACTATAGTATTGAGTTTATGTTTCTGCGCTTTGGAGCAGCTGGCGGCTCATTTTCATCTGCCGGCAAACACTGACTGGCATAATATTTTAGGGCGCAAATTGTTATTGGACTTGGCCGCAAACGCGATCTTAACCTATCCTATCTATTGGCTTTACGTATTTATGGAAAAATTGCAGTATCGTTTTGAAAGAATATGAACGAATTATAGAGCATCAACATGAACCCATTTGAAGACAAAAATTATTTAAACAAGAAATTTGATTCAGGTAAAAACCTGAGTTTCGAGGAAATTTACGCTGACTCCAAAGACGAGGCGCCAAGCATTGAAAGCGAACGCGAAACCATTAACTTCCGCGTGCTGGCCGTGGTGGCCGCAATCCCGATTTTACTTTTGGCGGGACGATTGTTTTTTCTGCAGTCGGTTCGCGGCGCAGACTTTCGCGCTCAGGCGGAAGGAAATAAACTCCGCGTTGTGCCCACGTACGCGCCACGCGGACTGATTTTGGATGCAAACGGCAAGACAATTGCCCAGAACATGCCGAATTTTGAGCTGGATGTGATCCCGTCCGATTTGCCCAGTGACCAACAGGCCTGGGAGACGGAAGTTGGAAAAATTTCTCAAATTTTGAATGTTGACCCGCAGACTATCGACCGGGAAATTTCGCCTCTGGACCGCGGTTCAACCCAGACCACAAGCATTGTCTCAAGCATTACCCAGGAGCAGGCGCTGGCGCTGATCCCGCAGATTTCAAATTATCAGGGGTTTAGCGTGGAAGACAACCCCATTCGGGACTATAAAGATGCGCAGGTGTTTGCGCCGGTTGTGGGCTACACCGGCAAAATCACGCAGCAGGAACTTGCCGACCACAGCGGGCAGGGGTATTTGTTCAACGATTATATCGGTAAGACCGGACTGGAGCTGCAGTATGAAAATTATTTGCGCGGCGTGTCCGGGCAGAAGCAAACCGAAATAGATGCCCAGGGCAATGTCGTCAAATCGCTAGCCGACATAGTGCCTAAACCAGGTGACAACATTACGCTCAATATCGACTACGATCTGCAAAAAGTTATATACGATGACCTAACCAAGACCTTAAACCAATACCACCTTACCCGAGGCGCAGCCGTGGCCACCAATCCCAAAACCGGCCAGGTTCTGGCTTTGGTTTCAATTCCGTCTTACGACAATAGCCTCTTTGCCAAAGGCATTTCGCAGGAAGATTACAATACACTTCTAAATAATCCCGACCATCCGCTTTTAAATCGCGCTATTTCCGGTCTGTACCCGCCGGGTTCTACGGTCAAACCAATGATGGCTATTGCCGGATTGACCGAGGGCGTGATTACTCCTCAGACAAAAATTTTGGATGATGGAGTCATCCGGGTGGGCAACTTTACTTTTTATGGATACGAGCATTCGGGTTTGGGCATCATGGATGTTTATTCGGCAATTGCTAAATCATCGGATATTTATTTCTATACGGTCGGCGGCGGCCGGGCAGGCACAGGCATTTCGGGGCTTGGGCCTGACAAGATCGCGGAATGGTTCCGTAAATTCCATTTGGGATCCAAGCTGAATATCGATTTGCCCAACGAACAGGCAGGGTTGGTGCCGGATCCGGCATGGAAACAGCAAACGCGAAACGAGCAGTGGTACCTCGGCGACACCTATCATTATTCCATTGGTCAAGGAGATTTGCTCGTCACACCATTGCAGGTTAATTCCTGGACCGCGACTGTTGCCAATGGCGGCACTGTCATGCAGCCTTACATTCTAAACAAAATTACGGACCAGGACGGGAATGTCGTCAAACAGATGCAGCCGCAGGTTTTGGCCGCCAACCAGTTTGACCCAAACTACATTCAGGTTGTGCAGCAGGGCATGCGCGACACCACGCTGCCGGGAGGTTCCGCATATTCGCTGCATACGGTAGGCATGTCTATTTCGGGCAAAACCGGCTCGGCCCAATTTGACGCCTCTCGGCCTGATTTGACGCATGCCTGGTTTACTTCGTATGCGCCGTCAGAGGATCCGCAAATTGCGCTCACGGTATTAGTGGAATCCGCGGGCGAAGGTGCTATATATTCTGTGCCGATTTCACATGAAATTTATGACTGGTGGGCGGCAAATAGATTGAACAAAAATAATCAATAGGGGCTCGGGCAGGAATTTTTTTGCCCGAACAACCGCTCGGCCAGCCGCAATGCTGGGAGCGTCAAAATTCGCTATTTATATGTATATAGAAGTGGATGTTGACTCACGCAAAATTTTCTGATGAAAATTTTGTGTGTCCGCATTGCGGCTGGCCTCGCTAATAAAAGTTTACGCGTTGTCTTTCAAAAATTCTCGTCCTCGCTCGATTATTTTTGTAGAAAAGGGGGGAAAGTGGTAGAATAGTTAAAGAAATATGCCGATTCAGAAACAAAAACAACCAATTGCAGAGCCTAAAAATTACTGGCATATGCTTGGCCCTGGTCTCACCACTGGCGCGGCCGACGATGATCCGTCCGGAATTGCCACCTATACGCAGACAGGTGCGGCTTTTGGTTACCAATTCCTGTGGCTGGCGCTTTTGACATTTCCGTTTATGTCCATAATCCAGGAAATGTGCGCGCGCATTGGCATTGTCACGGGCCGTGGGCTGGCAGGAGCAATTCGGCGCAATTATTCCACCACAATACTCTTTACCTGGGCCGGATTGCTGTTTGCCGCCAACGCCTTTAATCTTGGCGCGGATTTAGGCATGATGGCACGCGCTTTACAGCTTTTAGTGCACATTAACTTTGTGGTGGCGCTGCTGGCATTTGCGGCAATCAGTTTGTATCTGCAGATTTTTACAACATACGCGTCATACGCCAAAATTCTCAAATGGACCGCCTTCGTTCTTTTATCGTATGTGGTTTCGGGATTCATTGTCCATATCGATTGGGCACAGGCAGCGCACGCCCTAGTTTTGCCAAAACTGCACTTTAACAAACAGACGTTTATAATCTTGGCTGCGGTGCTCGGAACCACGATTTCGCCGTATTTATTTTTTTGGCAGACTTCCCAGGAAGTTGAGGAGCAGATTCAGGAAGGAAAGAAAACGATCAAGCAGCGAGAAGCCCAGACGACAGCCGCAGACATCAAAGCCATGCGCGTGGATGTCTGGTCGGGCATGCTTTTATCCAACGTCGTTATGTTTTTTATAATCGCAGTCTGCGCGGTTACGCTTTTTTCTCACGGCATCCACGACATAACCGATGCAACTCAGGCCGCCAGCGCGCTGAAGCCTTTGGCGGGAAATTTTGCATTTCTGCTGTTCAGCCTGGGGATAATCGGGACAGGACTTTTGGGAATTCCAGTTTTGGCTGGATCGTCTTCATATGCAATATCGGAAAGTTTTGGCTGGCGGGAAGGCTTATACCGCAAATACAAACAAGCCCATGCATTTTATGGCGTGATCATAATATCGATGCTGGTGGGATTGTGTATGAATTTTTTGCACGTCGGGGTTATCAAAATGCTCATTTATTCCGCGGTGCTCAACGGCTTGGTGGCGCCTTTTATATTGGCGATTATCGTGCATCTGTCTTCAAACAAAAAAATAATGAAGCAGTGGACAAACCACCCGGCCGTCACCTGGGCGGGGTGGGCTATCACAGTTTTTATGGGATTTGTGGCCGTGGCCACTGTTTGGTTTCTTCTGGCCCCTTGAGGAGTTGACAATTTTGCTGATCCCGGTTAAGATTTCCTCGTAAGATTGGCCCCCCGAATTCGGATTAGGGTCATTTATTAAATCTAAAAAAATGTCAAAACAAGTGTTGCTCACTCAGGAAGGTCTCAAAAAGCTACAAGACGAATTACGGGTGCTTAAAGACGAGCGCCGCAAAGACGTTATAGAACGTATTCAGGAAGCCGTGGCACACGGCGATTTGTCCGAGAACGCGGACTACGCCCAGGCCAAAGAAGAGCAGGCGTTCATAGAGGGCCGGATTCAGGAAATAGAAGAGATGGTCAAAAATGCCGAGATCATCGCGCAGAACCGCAATCAGAATTTGGTCAGCATCGGATCCACTGTTACCGTGGGAGTTGCCGGCAAACAGCTTCAGTACACAATCGTAGGCTCGAACGAAGCCAACCCGGCCGCGGGTAAAATTTCAAACGAATCGCTGGTCGGGCGGGCGCTTTTGGGCGGCAAAATCGGTGACCGGATTCCGGTGACTACCCCTGCCGGAACCAGTGAATATGAGATCGTAAAAATTGGATAAAACTTAAACCCGCTGACCAGCGGGTTTTTTGCAGGAAAAATAAATCCCTTCTGATTCCTCAGAAGGGATGGACAGCAGAAGCTAAAGAGCTGATGCCAGATACTCCGGGTGGGTGTAATCCAGTCTGAGTTTGAGCCCCTGCGCGTCTTTGCAGAAGCTAAAACTGGCTGAAAAGCCGACTTCGTCGTCCGTGAGATGGTCGGCAATGAACTGTCCTTTGACAGGTTCGTAAAGGTTTTGTCCGGCATACTTTCGAAACTGCACCGAGATCACCGATCCGCAGTTTGACCATTCGTCGGGGTAAAACAGGATGCTTTGCTCCGAAAAGTACTCTCCTCGGACAAAGCGAAATGGACAGAAAGATCCGCTGGCGGACAAGGGCTGCCAGTAAGGGAGCTTGGCGAACTTGGTATTGAGTGCCAGAACTGCCTCGCGAACATCCTGCCGCATATCCTCCGATTCTTTCAGGTGCATAGGAGCCTCCTTTTCCATTGCCAGGGTATTGTAGGCAGTTCCAACCCGCTTGTCCAGTTTTGAAATCAGCATAGCTTATGGTATAATTATACATATTAAACAGCCATAAATGACAGAAAAAATAGAAGAATTACGCAAAGTTCGCATACAAAAACTCGAACAACTCAAAAATTTGGGGGTGGACCCATATCCTGTAGATTCAGAACGCTCCCAGACTGTTGGTCAAGCAATCAAAAATTTTGAACAGCTGGCAGGGGATCAAACTAAACTCACACTGGCCGGTCGCGTCAAATCGATCCGCATCCACGGCAAACTGATTTTTGGCAATCTTGAGGACGAAACCGGTTCGACGCAGTTTTTGCTGCGCGCGGACGTGGTGGGCGAAAAATTATTCCAGGAGTTTGATTTTTTTGACATTGGAGATTTTTTGCAAACCACGGGACACATGAGCCTGTCCAAAACCGGAGAGAAAACTTTGGAAGTTGAAACTTATAAACTCCTGGCCAAATCTCTGCGGCCGATTCCTGCCGAATATTTCGGCCTCAAAGATTTGGAAACTCGCTTGCGCAAAAGATATCTGGATTTGCTCACCAATTCTGAAACTCGCGAATTGTTCCGCAAAAAAATGATTTTTTGGAAAACTATCCGCGATTTTTTGGAAGGGCGTGAATTTTTGGAAGTTCAGGTTCCCGTATTTGAATCAGTCCCCGGCGGCGCGGAAGCCGAACCGTTTGTAACGCGCCACAATGCCTTAAACCAAGATTTCTATTTGCGCATCAGTTTGGAACTGCCGCTTAAGAAATTAGTTGTCGGCGGGTTTGAAAAAGTTTTTGAAATCGGCCGAGTTTTCCGCAACGAAGGCGTATCCACCGAACATTTGCAGGACTACACCCAAATGGAATTTTACTGGGCGTATTCCGAATACAATCAACTTATGGATATGGTCCAGCAAATGTACCAAACCACGATTCAAAATATCACGGGCGGACTCAAAACTACTTACGACGGCCAGGAAATCGACTGGAGCGGAGACTGGCCGAAACTCCGTTACTTTGATTTGTTTGGAAAACATACCGGACTTGATTTGAATACGGTTTCCGACAGCGACTTGCGCGAATACACTAAAGCCGAACATATAAAAATTGAAGCCAACCAGGGCCGCGGCCGGCTGATTGATTTGATTTATAAAAAGAAAGTCCGCCCGATGCTGGTTCAGCCTTGTTTCCTTATTAATCCACCAGTTGAGATTGAGCCCTTGGCCAAAAAAGATCCGAAGAACCCGAAAGAAGTCCAGCGCATGCAAATTTTGGCTGGCGGCACGGAGCTTGGCAAAGGGTTTTCCGAATTGAATGATCCGCTGGACCAGCGCGCGAGATTTGAACAGCAAATGAAATTGCGCGAGACAGGCGACAAGGAAGCCCAAATGCTCGATGAGGATTATCTTGAAGCTATGGAGTACGGCATGCCGCCCATGGCCGGATTTGGACTTTCCGAAAGATTATTTGCGGTAATTATGGACAAATCCGTGCGCGAAACCACGATTTTCCCACCGATGAAATAGACTATGAAGAAACTTTTGATTGGCACAACCAACAAGGCCAAATTTGCGGAATATAAAAAGCTGCTTTCCGATCTGCCTATGGAATTGGCCAGCCTTTCGGATTTGGGTATTGCGGAAAAACCGGAAGAAACCGGCAAAACTTTTGAAGAAAATGCGATTATCAAGGCTAAATTTTATTATGCCAAATCGGGGATACCAACATTGGTGGATGACGGAGGGTTGGAAATAGAGGCGCTCAATGGCGAACCCGGCGTGAAAAGCCACCGCTGGATCGGCCGCGAAATGAGCGACGACGAAATTATCACGGAAGTAATGAAGCGTATGGAAGGAAAAACCAATCGCGGCTGCCGGTTCAATCTTGTTTTGGCTCTTGCCACGCCGTTTGGAATTATGACATCCGACGCGGCAGTTGAGGGCGTGATCGCAGAAGCGGCGTCTGGCAAAAAAATTGAAGGATTACCGTACCGTTCGCTGATGTATTTTCCCAATTACGATAAATATTACTGCGATCTTTCCGACAAAGAGCATGAAATATTAAATCACAGAAAACACGCGTTGGATAAAATTAAAGATATGTTTGTGGAAATTAGTAAATAGTAATGAGTAATTAGTAACGAGTAACGAGAATGCTAGATATAAAATACATCCGGGAGCACGCGGACGAGATTAAGCAAAACAATAAAAATCGCGGAGTTGATGTAAATGTCGATCGGCTTTTGGATTTGGACACCCTTCGACGCGACCACATTAAACAAATCGATGAATTGCGCGCGCAAAGGAATCAATCTTCAAAAGGCAAGCCGAGCAAAGAAGAAATAGATAAAATGCGCAAAGTAGGCGACGAGGTCCAAAAATTAGAGTCAGATCTGGCGAAAATTGATATTGAGTACCATGAACTTTTTGCCAGGATCCCAAATCTCACTCATCCGGATTCGCCAGTAGGCGGCGAAGAAGATTTCAAAGTTTTGGAAACGCACGGCGAGAAGCCAAAATTTGATTTTGAACCCAAAGACCATGAACAACTCATGCTGGATTTGGGTGTAATTGATTTCGAACGTGGAGCTAAAGTTGCGGCCAGTAAATTTTATTTCGCCAAAGCAGATCTGGTGCGCTTAAACTGGGCGCTGGTAACCTACGGTGCGGAAATGGCGGCCCGGCACGGTTTTGTGCTCATGGAAACGCCAGATATGGCCAAAAATGAGATTTTGTCGGGGATTGGTTTTAACCCGCGAGGTGAAGAAAAACAAGTTTATAACATCGCGGATTCTGACCTAAGCCTTATTGGCACGGCGGAGATTACAGTCGGCGGGTTTCATTCGGGTGAGGTCTTGGATTTATCCGATGGCCCCAAAAAATACGCTGCCATCTCGCATTGTTTCCGCACCGAAGCCGGAGCGTATGGCCGGACAAGCAAGGGGTTGTACAGGGTCCACCAATTTACAAAATTGGAATTGTTTGTGTTCTGCAAACCAGAGGAATCAGAAAGATATCACCAGGAAATTTTGGAAATCGAAAAGGAAATTGTGAACGGTCTGGGTCTGCCGTACCAAGTTATAGATATTCCAACTGGCGATCTTGGGGGGCCGGCATATCGCAAATACGATATTGAAGCTTGGATGATTATGAAGGACGGGCCGGCCTCACCGACAGGGGAGTATGGTGAAATCACTTCAGCTTCCAACTGCACCGATTATCAAGCGCGGCGGCTCAATATTAAGTACCGTAAAAACGATGGGGCTACTGAATATGTCCACACTCTGAATGGCACGGCAATTGTCACCAGCAGATTTCCCATCGCCATTTTTGAAAATTTCCAGACAGCCGACGGATCGATTCTTGTGCCCGAAGTCTTGCGCAAATATTTAGGCAAAGAGCGTATAAGCAAATGAGAAAAGTTCTGGAGACAATTCTTGCCGCGTACGCAAGATGGGCTTTGGCATTGCATAAGCCGCAGATTGTGGGCATAACCGGAAGCGTGGGCAAGTCTTCGGCTAAAGATGCCATAAGCTTGGTGCTTTCGCAAAAATTTTCCGTGGGCGCTACCGCAGGCAATTTCAACAGCCAGATTGGACTGCCCTTGGCGGTGCTGGGAATTAAAAAGAGCGGCGGATTCAAAAAAAATCTTGCGTCTGTTTTTGGCTGGTTGTGGATTATAATTTCCGCGCCTTTTGGGATTTTAAAACGAGATTTTCCAAAAATTTTGGTTTTGGAAATGGGTACGGATCATCCAGGCGACATAACGGGTCTTCTGAACATCACAGGCCCGCTTTCCTCCGCAGTCCTCACGGATATTGGCATCAGCCATATGGAATTTTTTCCAAGCCGGGAAGCTTTGGCAAAAGAAAAGCTTTCAATATTGAAAGGGCTTAAAAATTCCGGCATTGCGATTTTGAATGCCGACAATTCCAAGGTTCTAGAGGGCAAATCAAAAGTTCCGAACACGTTAACATATGGATTTGGCCCCGCAGATGTTCAAGCGCATAATTTTCATTACACGGTCAGAGATGGCCGACCTGGCATTGTTTTTTTTGTACAAACCGCGAAAGATTCCAGGGAATTTTTTATTCCCAACGCCGTGGGCAAACCCGCGGCTTACGCGGCGCTTGGAGCCACAGCCGTTGGCCTGTCCTTCGGTTTGGATCTGCAAGAGGTTGCAAAAGCCTTGGAAAATTATCATCAGCCAGCAGGACGCTTGCAGATAATCAGCGGCGCAAATGGTTCCACGATAATTGACGATACATATAATGCCTCGCCATCATCAGTTATCGCGGCTTTGGAGGCTTTAAGCGAAGTTTCCTCCACACGTCAATTGGTAAGCCTGGGTCATATGGCGGAGCTTGGGAGTGAATCCGAATCCGGTCACAGGCAAGTTGCAGACAAGCTTGCGGCTATGAAGCCGGATATAATTTTTCTAGTCGGTGAAAAAACCAAAACTATTGAGAGTGAATTAAAAAATCGGCAATTTGCGGGCCAGGTATTCTGGTTCCCGGATTCCGATGCGGCCAAGATTTCCGTAAAACAGAATTTGCTTGCCGGCGATTGGATTTTGGTGAAAGGCTCACAGTCAGCGCGCATGGAGAAAATTGTTAAAGCGATTATGCGTAATCCGTTGGACGCGCCCAAACTTTTGGTGCGTCAGTCAAAACAGTGGCAAAGGTAAATTTATTCCCTCACCCCAGACAGATTTCGGCAGCAAATGAGGGAGTGAATCTCTCTCCCCCAGATGGGAGAGGGGGAGTTCTAAAAGTAGATAAACCTAATGAAAATTTTCTCAAAGCATCGCAAAAAATTAGAGCCACATCGGCGGTTTGGCAGTCGTGAATTCCAGTCCAAACTCACGAGTGCCAAGAACTATAAGCGAAACTTGGGCCTCAAATCTCGTGGTTCAGCCCTGGCCGATATTTTTTCCAAAACCGGCTTGTCCAAAGCCGGCACGTTTGCGGCTTTGCTGGTTTTGGCCGGGATTATTTATTTTGCGGCCTTTTCTCCTTATTTTTTGGTTAAAGACATAAATGTTTCCGGCAACTCGCGGATACCGAGCCAAACAATTGTCTCAGAAATTGACTCACTGTCGCAGAAAAGATTTTTTTTGGTACCGGAAAATAGCCTGCTTTTTCTAAGCCAAGGTCGGCTGAGTGGAATTTTTAAGAAAAATCTGCCGGATATTTCGGAAGTTATATTATCGCGCCACTGGCCGGATAAAATCAGCCTGCAGGTGACAGAGCGCAATCCAAGTTTCGTACTTTCGGCAACCGGAGAAAATTTTTTGGTGGACGACCAGGGATTCGTCATTCGCCAAGTAGTCCAAAATCCCAACTTGCTTCAAGTCGCCGATCAGGTGAGTGAGGATGTATCCCCGGGTTCAACCATAGGCGGCAAAATTGTGCCATTTATAGTTTCCATGCAAAAACAATGGCCTGGCAAAATAACCATCCCCATCGCTTCCGCCAAAATTCCCGGGAAAGCGGCTTCCGAGGTGGAGTTTGTGTCCACGGAGGGGTGGTCAGTCCTGTTTTCCACGGACTTGCCTGTGGCAACCCAGCTGGATAGCCTTCAGCTGCTTTTAAGCCGACAGATAACGCCAGCAAATCGGGCGAAGCTTTCGTACATAGACTTGCGGCTGGCTAAGTGGGCTTACTATTGTTACAAAGACACTCCTTGCCAGCAAACATCCGAGCAATCACAGGCGGCAATTGGTCCGCAGGCTCCCGTGACCGGATCAAGCACCCGGCAGACGCAAAATTCCGATACATCCGAATAGCTTCCGGTATTGTTACAAGATGTGTTAAGATTCGTAATTAATACCGTAAGTGTGCTGGCAAAAAAGGACAAAACATCTGACAGAACAAGAGGCAATCAAAAAAATTGTGGCAGGAGACTCCGAAGCGTTTGGTGTCCTGTACGATATGTATATCGAACGCATTTATAGGTTCGTCTATTTCCGGACGCATCACAAACAGACCGCCGAAGACCTGACCAGCATCGTGTTTACCAAAGCTTTCAGTAAGTTTGGAAGCTTTGATACCAGAGTAAGTTTCTCCACATGGATTTTCAGCATCGCCCGCAACACTTGTATAGATTTTTACCGGACAGCCAAGCCGGTAGCAGACTTGGAAACAGCGCCTGATGTGGCAGAACCTTCCAACCTGGCGCGGGATTACGAACTTCGGGAAAAAGTTCAGCAGGTCAAAGCCTACTTGGAGACGCTTGCGCCCGATCAGCGCGAACTGGTTATAATGCGCCTCTGGGAAGGATTTTCCTACGATGAGATTGCCCGCATCACCGGCAAAAAAAGCGCTAATTTGCGCGTGACATTCAGCCGGATTATAGCCCGCATGCAGAAGGAAATTACATTTGCATTAATTTTGTTTGCAATTATTTTTAAGAAATATTTATGAACGAACAAATTTCGCGGATTATAGAAGAATTAAAGGCTCTGGATCCGCAGTTTGGGCAATATCCTGACGAACTGGAGAAAATTTTGTTAAGCCTCCTGGCTGTGCGGCCTGATCCGAAAGTTGATCCGGAGTTTGTCCGGACGCTTAAATCACAGCTGCTTCAAAAACTTTCGCGCCAAAAGGCTGCCGGGTTTTGGCACGGTTTATTTACGAAAAAATTAGCCTGGAGCGCGGCCGCTCTGGCGCTGGTTGTGGTGGCAGCTGTGGCTGCGTTGGGAATTTATAGTTCAAAAAAGCAGTCTTCGGCATTGAGTTTTGGTTCGGATGTGCGCGTGGTGCATACCGTCGATGGCGCTTTTGGCAATCTCGCCACGCTTACCGCGGCATCATCGGGCGCGCAAGGGACATCAAATGCTCTGTCTATGCCCGAATCTGACATTCAGGTGAACTCCGGTGTGGGTGTCTCGTCTGCTCCGTCTAAACTAATTGCACCTTATCAGCCGGTAAATTATAAGTATGTCTATAAAGGCGATTCGCTTAATTTGCCCTCGTCTAAACTCGACGTGCTCAAAAAACAATCTCCGGACAGCACCGCGCTTACGCAGAGCCTGTCTACGCTTGGGTTAGGACTTCTGGACTTAAATTCCTTTTCCGGAAGCAAAATCCAGTCTGTGAATTTCTCCCAGGACAATGGCTACAATTTGTACGTGGACTTAAATTCGGGCACAGTTTCCATTTCCGGTGGTTTTTATGCCGTGCCGCTAGCTTCAGACAGCGTGGTGAGCCAGCTTTGCACTCAATCCGGCTGCCCAGGGCCTGCACCTATTTCTCAGTCGGATATTCCGGATGATGCCACGCTTATTTCCATAGCCAACCAATTTTTGTCCGACCACGGAATCGCAACGTCGATTTATGGTGCGCCCGAAGTCGATGATCGTTTCGGGGTTCAAAATGAGACCATAATGGGCGCAAACCCCAAGACGCAGATTTTCTGGCCGGACAACGTAAGCATTGTCTATCCGTTTAAAGTGGGAGACAGTGAAGTTTATGACGAGTCCGGCAGCAAGACAGGGCTTTTAGTGGACGTGGATGTGAGAAACCGGAAGGTTTCGAATGTCTCAAATTTATCCACGCAGGAGTACCAGGCCTCAAGTTATGACGCGGAAACCGATGCGGACGCAATTATTAAGTCTGCGGAATCTGGTGGTATGTACGGTAATTTTGGCGGCTCGGAGGGCGCCAAAACTGTGGAGTTGGATTTGGGCACGCCAGTACAATCGTTCGTGCAAATGTGGGACTATCAAATGAACAGTTCGCAAGAGCTGCTTGTGCCCGCGCTAATTTTCCCCATCACCAACGCGCCTACCGACGGCAGTTTCTACCAAAAAGCAGTCGTGGTGCCTCTCATTTCGGACATTTTGAAGGAAAATTCCGGTCCGGTGAAAATCTTGAACGGCAATTCCGGTTCCGGCATTTCGGTTCCGCCAATAGCTCCGGCAAAATAAGGAAAGCAAAAAGACAGAGCCTGATTCCAGGTCTGTTTTTTTTCTGCTTGAAAATTGCCGCAAATTTTGTAAAGATACTGGCAGACAACGAGGCAGGAGGAATTTAGGACATGAGCATTGCGCAGCCACTCAAGGAATCATACATCCCTCGAGCAACGGACTATATCGATTCGGTTGCTGATCCGATCGAGAAGTATCAGCTCGCAGTCGAACCTCTCATTGCAGAGAGGGAGCAGCTCAAACAGCGGCTCAAGCAAATTGAAAACGAAATCGAAAAGCACGCCGGCCTGCGACATAAGATTGGACGATTGGTCCGCCGGTTTGCGCGCTACGCCCAGCGGCGGAAAGATGATTTCGTCAATGGCGGAAAGCGGACAGTGAAAACTGGTTCAGGATCATTCGGGTGGCGATTGAACCCGAGTGATTCGCTTGTTTGTGATCCCGGTCTTGAGCATAAAGCCATAAAGCGGCTCATCGAGCTTGAACGATGGGATCTGCTCGATTGCCGACTACGCAAAGATCCTATCAAGGCGGCTTTGCAAAGCGGGGATTTGAGAAGCATTCCAGGTCTTTCTGTGATCCGAAGCGAGCGTTTCCTTGTGGCCCCCTCGGGATTGTGGTCTGTTAGCCTTTTTGAGGACGGCCATATCAAGCTTCAAGGCGAACGCTAGTGTCTAGAAGAAGTTGGCCTTGCTGGGGCAATCCCGGCAAGGCTTTTTTTAGTTCACGTGGTATTCGGTGATGTAGATATCGCCCTTAAATCCTGGCGTGTCCGGGTACACTTGTTCTTGCACCGTATCCCAGTTGCCAGGAACGTTTGGCTTATTGGACCCAAACCCAGTGGTCCATACCAGCCAGACTGTGTCATTTGTTTGGACTTCAGGGTGATTGAAAATCGTATCGGTGAGCACCAGGTCGTCGGCCGAAAGCAGAGCTGTGCCAGAGAAGTGGGGGATCGTGGACAGCGGTCCGCTTGAGATAAGTTCGGGGTGAATGCCGGTTTGGTTATAATATCTGAACGTAAAGTACACGAAACTTGAGCCGACATAAATTTTATCACCTGGTCTGGCGTATTCGTTGACCTCAGCCGCTGCCGCGGCCATGCCGGGCTTTTTGTCTACCGTGCGGTTGAAGAAGATGTTCTCCACTCCCATATCGTACCAATTTTTATAAAACGTAAAGATAAGCGCCACCACGAACACAGAGGACAGGACCTGGCGCACAGTAGGTTTCGGGATCATATCCACCACTGCGGCCACGAGGATGGTGAAGAAGACGGACGTGAACACGAAGTATCGCTCCTGATAAATTGCAGTCTGAAGCGAGAGAAAAATAGACAGCACAAACGGCACGAGGATGCTTAAGGCTATAAACCATTTGATTTCGGCCTTACCGCGTCGCAGAAATAGGTAAATAGCTACTAAGGCCACGATGGTTGCGATAATTTGAATGAGGTGCCTTATACCCTGGCCGCCGAAGATCATAGTCCAAATCGTGCCAGGAATGCTCCAGCGGTCCAGGGGCGGGATCCAGTATGCGGCATCCACACGGCCTTTCTGCACCAAAAATTGCCCGAGCCAGGGCACAAAGAGGATAAACGCAAAGACATAGGCTCCGACTGTTCTAACGGTCGCATTTTTATACCACTGCCAGTTGACTTGTTTGTGCTTGAACAGCCAATAAATGAGATATAAACCCTGTGCGGCTACGGAAAAAATTAAATAATAATGCGTGTAGATGCACGCCGCAGCCAAAACTCCATAGATAAGCCAGTGTTTGATTTTCTGAGTCTCAAGAGCTCGGAACAGGAAATAGCTTGAGAGGAGGATAAGAAACGTGCCCAGCGTGTACATGCGCGCCTCCAGAGAGTACTGGGCCTGGAATGGGTTTATGGCGATAAGCAGCGCGGAAAACAGCGCCAACCTTTGGGATCCAAAAGCTTTTTTTACAAACAAATAAGCGGCCCATATCGTGAGCGTGCCAAAAAGAATAGAAAACCCGCGCAGAGACAGAAGTCCAGTGCCTGTGACGTAAGTCCAAAGTTTTAGAAGAATATAATAAAGCGGGGGATGCACATCCAGGCCTATGCGGTACATCATTTCATGCCAGCTATAGTCGCGTACATAGAGCGCGCTGAATGCTTCGTCATGCCAGAGCGCTACGGCTGTGTTGTTGTAGAAGCGCAAGTACACACCAAATGCCAAAATCGGCAGCAGCCACCAGGTGGAAAGTTCAGTTACGCGAAACTTAGCGGATTTTTTTGAAACAGATTTTGGAATTATTTTTTTTGTAGGCATATTTAAGTGCGTTAATCGTTATTGGGCAGCGCGGCGCGTGGGGCGTTCGCGGCTTTCGGTTTGTGGACGTAAAACTTCAACGTAAACCGATGCGCGCAGCGCTGCCGCTAAACGCGCTAGCGTTTTTTAGTTTTCGCATCGTGGATAAGTATACCACCAGCAACTCTTTTGAGCTGCAGGTACTGGTGCTCATGCCAGCCAAACATCCTGACAAATTCCGCAGGCATTGCAATCACCAAAGTTTTCCCTGATCCCGTCTTGGTTAATTTACGTTTTGTGTTTGTTGGCCTTGCCATAAATTATATTGTTTAAGTATTGAGTTTAGTATTGAGTTATAACTCGCCCCCGACGTTGTTTAATGTCCAGAGTTGGGATCGGTATTAAATCCCGGGTTAGTGATTGGTTTGCACGAGTCTTCCGGCATATTTAGTTGCTCGTAGACGGTCATGGCGGTAAGCCCAAACTGGTTTATATCCTGTTTAACAAGTTCGGCTGTGGGGTGGTAGTGGCAGAATTTTTGACTGTCAAAAAGTGTGCTCATAGTAAAGACAATCTGATCATTGTGTTTGAGATTAGCCTCATAGCTTGAGGCGGGATCAAGCAACTGATACGGCTGGTTGGCTTCGGTCGTGAGATAATCAGTAGTCTGCACAGAGAAAGTATCCAATACAAGGTAAGTGTCTGCTTTGTCGTTCCGCGCATTCAAATAATTTGAAACGTCCGTGAGGTCCGAACGATAAGCATAATAATCATCCGGAGAATTGGCGGCCACCGTAAATACAGCATAGAAGTTATAGTAAAAAATAGCTCCCAAAAACACTACCGCAAATGCCACGCGTCCGGGCCGGTTGATGACGTATTGTTTGAGCCAGATCCAGAATTTATGCAAGCTCCAGGCGGACAAAATAAAAATTGGAGGGATAACGCCTATAATGCGTAGTCCGTGCGGTATGCCTTCGGCTGTGGTTATCTCAGGCACAATCATAAACCAAAACCACACCGCGACCAGAGCCTGGTATACTGTCCGCTCGTGTAAATTTTGCCGCCAAACGTCCCAGAGAAATTTAAAGAACATAATCGTAAACCAAATCAAACTTATGGCAAAGAATGGGCTTATGAAAGGCGACAGGAACGGGTATCCGGATACGTTTTGGCGCCAGTTGAGATCGCCCTGAGTAAAGAAACTCAGCATAGTTTTTTTCACCACAGTCACAAACGTGCCTACCACGTCGCCATTGTTGAGCTGCTGGTTGAAGATGGAAACCTGTCCGGCCCGGCCCACAAATGAATCCGGGTGCTGTACGAAATAGATGCCAATCCAGGCAAAGGCAATTATAAATCCAGTTCCAAAAATGATTTTGGGAGTCATGTACCTGCGGATTGTTTCGCGCATATGCGCGCGATTGGCAAGCATGAGTAAAAATCCCATGCCGACTGCCAAAGGAATCATCATGCGATAGGAGATGTAAGTGTAAAACCCCAGGCCAAAAAAAATGCCGGATAAAAATGCCGAGATCGCGCGCGAACCGGTCCGGAATTCGGGCGTCTGGAAAAATTTAACAGCAAACAGAAAGGTAAGGGTGGTAAACAGCGGTATGAGGTTGGCGCGGAATCCATTGCGGTTGAGCATAAGCATGTAACTTGAACATGCCATAAAAAACGATGCTAAAAGCGCGACGTTTTTGCCAAACATCCGTTTGACCAAGAAATACGTGGCAAATACTTCCAGCACGCCGACCCCGCCCGAGACTATATGGTGCTGCCAAGGGCCTCGTCCAAACACGGCCACTGACGCGGCCAAAAGATAGAAGTACAGCGCCTCACGGCCGTTGCCGCGCGGGTAAAACGGCTGCAAATGGCCGTGGAGTATAGAATTCACATCCAGGCCGTTGGCCGCTTCGTCGGGAAATAGGCCGTTGGGAAAAGTTGCGATATGCCAGAACCGAAGGAAAATCGCCAGGAGCAGAATTACGACCAAAATCCAGTGATCTTTTATAAATTTTGCCATTTAAGTTTTAGATTTTAGTTTCATAAATCCGATTGAATTTTTGCACCCGATATTGTATAATTTAGCCACATGTTTAGCGTTAAATTAAAACAGGTTACGGATGCCCGGTCAGGCTTTATTTATGAGCCTTTTAACTACCGAAGTATCGGATTGTCTCTTGTCATAAACATTATACATTGGGCAATTCTTATTTTCAAGCTGGGTTTTGGGCACGCTCCGATTCTGATCCGCTTCAATGTCGTATATGGACCGGATTTAGTTAAGAGCGCTCGATTTGCATATCTGATTCCGCTGGCAGCATTGGTTTTATTGGCTGTGAACGTTGCTATCTCCATAATGTTTTATCGGCGCGAGAAACTGGCCGCATACTTTTTGAATTGTGCCAGTATCGCCATCCAATTGATTTTTTTGGCCGCGACCATAATTTTGCTTTCAATCAATGCCTAATAAGCGCACTAAAACCGCAAGATTTTTTGAAATTTTCCCCGGAGTCCTGACTTGGACCACGCTTTTGGGTGCGCCAATTTTGTCATACTACCATCCCGTGTGGGTATCTGTATTTATAATCGGGTTTGATTTGTATTGGTTCCTCAAAGGCGGCAATGTTGCCTTGCATCTGCTGCATTCATACGCTACTTTGCGCACGCATGCAAAAGTTGACTGGATGGATTTTTGCCAGCGCCTTGCTAATCGTGAGTCTTTCAAAAATTATCTTAAGCTCCAGCAACAGGCTGCTGGCCGAGATTTGAAGAATTTTTACGATTTGCAGCTTTCGCGTTTAACCAAAGTGCCATCCGATCGCAATCTTGATTGGACGCAAATTTACCATCTTATAATCGCACCGACGTACAATGAGGATTTAGGAGTTATAGAAGCGTCGATTCAGTCATATTTGTCGTCAGACTATCCGAAGGATAAAATGATTTTTGTTCTGGCGACAGAAGAGCGTGCGGGCGAGACCGCTGACCAGTATGCGGCAATTTTATCATCTCGGTACGCGGGCAGTTTTCATAAGTTTTTGGCAATCAAGCATCCAGATGGAATCCCGGGTGAGGCCAAAGGCAAAGGCGCCAATATCGCTTACGCGGCAAGACAGGCCCAAAAACTTTTGGATGAGGAACTCATACCATATGAAAACATCCTCGTGTCCGTCTTTGACATAGATACCATCGCTGACCGGCAATACTTCAGCCATTTAACATACGACTTTTTGACGAGCCGAAAGCCTTTGCGCACCAGTTTTCAGCCGATGCCGCTCTTCCACAATAATATCTGGGATACGCCGGCTATCGCTCGCGTGATCGCGGTCTCTTCGTCATTCTGGCAGTTGGTGGAGGCCTCCCGACCAGATCGTCTCGTGACATTTTCTTCGCACTCCATGAACTTTCGCACGCTCGTGGATGTGGGATTTTGGCGCACAGACATAATTCCCGAGGATTCGCATATTTTTTGGCAATGTTTCTTGCACTTCAATGGCGATTACCGCACCGAACCGCTGTTTACGACTGTATCCATGGACGCGGTGCTGGGCAACAGCTACTTCGGCACGCTCGTGGCGCAGTACAAACAGAAACGGCGCTGGGCCTGGGGCGTCACGGAAATTTCCATGGTCATACCGGAATTTATGCACAACAAAAAAATTCCGCTCTGGAAGAAGTGGGTCTACGGCGAGCGGCTTATAGAGGGTCATTATTTCTGGGCCACGGCTTCGATTATGATTGCGATCTTAGGCTGGCTGCCACTTACATTGGGCGGAGCGCATTTTGGGTCAACTGTGGTGGCTGTAAACCTGCCGATTATGACCAAATTCATAATGAGCGTAGCCACTTTTTTCCTTGTTTTCTCCATGTACATAAATATCGTCCTCTTGCCGAAGCGTCCGCAAGGCTACCCGCGTTGGAAATCCGTGTCCATGCTGGTCCAGTGGGTGTTTTCGCCGATTGTTTCATCCGTGTTTGGAAGTCTTCCGGCAATTGATGCGCAAACCAGACTGATGTTTGGCAAGTATATGGAATTTTGGGTAACGCCCAAAGTCCGGCGCACAAATTTGGTTTCGCCTGAGTCAGCTGTGCCCCAGGAAGTGGTTGTAAAATAATAAGAAGTAATCGCAATTTTTATGAGATTCGTATATTTGGAGGCGTTCGGACTGGCATTCTTCATCTCGTTTGTGGCTACATTTCTGGTTTCGCGCATGGCGGTGCGCCGAAAAATTATTGACTTCCCTGATGAAGAGCGGAAATTCCACAAAGCCCCCACGCCGACATTGGGTGGCTTGGCAGTGTTTGCCAGTTTTTTCCTGGTCACATTTTTTTTGGGAGTTTTGGGCGGATACCTGGTGGGAGGCACGCTTCCTTTGCGCGTGCTTTTGGGTATCTGGGCCGGCGGCATGATACTTATGATCGGCGGATATCTGGATGACCGCTACCGCCTGCCGCCATCATATTCTGTTATTTTCCCGATCCTGGCCGCCCTGACCGTGGTTTTTTCCGGCGTGTCAGCCGTGAGTATTCATAATCCATTTACGGGAAACATTGTCCAGCTGAATAGTTTTGAAGTAGCCGGCCTCCCGGTACTTTCGGGTGTCGTCGTATTCTGCTGGATGCTCGGCATGACTTACACTACGAAGTTGCTGGACGGCATGGACGGGCTGGTCACGGGCATTTCGGCTATTGGCGCAATCGTAATCTTTTTGCTGTCACTCACGCCACAGGTCATGCAGACTCCCACGGCAATTCTGGCCATTACCTTTGCTGGGGCTCTGCTTGGGTTTTTGATTCTGAATTTTTATCCGGCTAAAATTTTCCTTGGCGAATCCGGGTCAACTTTCGCCGGATTTATGCTGGGAATTTTGGCAATCGTCTCCGGCGGGAAAATCGCCACCGCGATTTTGGTCATGGGCATCCCGCTTTTGGATGTCATTTGGGTTATACTGCAGCGCCTGTTCAACCGACAGTCGCCGTTTACTGGCGACCGCAGGCATCTGCATTTCCGTTTGCTGGACATTGGGTTTTCAGAACCACAAGCGGTGCTTTTCCTGTATGCGCTGTCTGGATTTTTTGGAGCTACAGCCCTCTTTCTTCAATCATTGGGAAAATTAGTGGCCTTATTGATATTGATTTTCGTCATGGTGATTATTGTAAGCACAATATTTTTCGCGGTTAGGCCGCGACAAACTAAATTTTGAAAAATTAAAACAAATATTTTATGAAGAAGACATGTTTACTTCTGGTCGCGGTTGGTTTGGTGGCGGCTTCTTGCAATTCCAGCAACCAGCTACGTCAGGATGAAGTCATTCAGATCAAATCGCGGAGGTTCTCGGTACAGCTAGCAGACACGCCGCAGGAGCGAGAGCAGGGCTTAAGCGGCATTGCGGCTATTTCCGACGAAGAAGGAATGCTGTTTCTGTTTTCCGGTCCCCAGTCGCCGCAATTTTGGATGAAGGATATGAATTTCCCGCTGGATTTGGTTTGGATTAATGGTGATAAAATTGTCGGCATTACGGATAATGTGCCAACTCAGCCGAAGGTGCCGGACAGTCAGCTGGCGACATACGCGCCGCCTTCACCCGTGGATAAAGTCCTTGAAGTCAATGCCGGCTGGGCTCTGCGCAAAGATGTAAACGTGGGCGACACCATTACTGTAGTCAGCCAATAGAGGGGTTGACCGGGTTCCAAATTTTTGCTAAAATATTTGGGCAATAATTATCCCTCACCCTCTTACCCCTCTCCCGAGAGGGATAGGGGAGTTCTAAGAAGAAGAATCAAGATGCAGGCAGTTATAGAAACAGGCGGAAAGCAGTATCTGGTTTCCCCCAAAGAGAAATTGGCAATCGAAAAAATCGCAGGCGCCGCCGGCGACACTGTGGCTTTTGACAAAGTCCTGCTCACCATCGACGGCGACAAAGTCAGCCTGGGCAAACCATATCTGGCTAATCAGAAAGTTTCGGCCAAAATCGTAGAGCAGTCACGAGCCGAGAAATTGACTGTATTTAAATACCGCGCCAAGTCGCGCTACCGACGCAAAACTGGACATCGCCAGAGCCAGACTATAGTTGAAATTCAATAACCGTAAAATTAAAATACGAACTGATTAACCAGTTCGTATTTTTGTAATGGTTCGTACTTTCGTAGATTGCTAAAATTCCTGCCGGCCTTCCATAGCCTTGGACAAAGTGAATTCGTCCGCGTACTCCAAATCGGCGCCCATAGGAAGTCCGCGGCCGATGCGCGTGACTTTCACGTGCGCGTATTCGGGATTTTTGAGGAGTTTGGAAATGTACATAGCCGTGGCTTCGCCTTCAAGTGATGGGTTGGTGGCGAGGATTATTTCTTTGGGAGAATTTGGGTTACGAACCCGTTCTAGCAGCTTTCGGATAGTAAGGTTTTCCGCGGACACGCCCTCCAGCGGGGAAATAACCCCGCCCAGCACATGGAATACGCCGGGGAAGTCGGAGAGTTGGTCCATAGCCACCACGTCCATGGGATCCTCCAGCACGCAAATAACGTTTTGGTTGCGGTGGGTATCCGCGCAGATCTTGCACGGGTTGGTTTCGGCCATGTTGAAGCATACCGAACAGTAAATGATATTTTTTTGAAGATTGCTTAAAGCTTGAGCAAAAGCATCCACGTCTATGGATGGCTGTTTGAGCAGGTAAAACGTTAGTCTCTGCGCTGTTTTTGGTCCCACGCCGGGCAGCCTTGAGAGTTGAGTGATTAGATTTTGTATGGATTTCGGCAGGGTGGACATAGGAGAATTTTAACAAAATTTATATAAAAAACAAACCATAATTAAAAAGAATCGGCAAGCCCCGGAGGGCCTGCCGCAGGTATGTGGCTGCGTGCTAGTGCACGTTGCGTGAGAAGACAGAATCCCGGGCTTTCGCCATCGGGCTGCCATGGCGAGGCGGAAGCTCTTCGAGATCGCCGTCGTCGAGCGCGTTTTCGATCTGATGCTGGCCGCGGATGAGGAGATCCTGACTGCTGGATGTGCCGTCTGGATTCTCAAAAGTGCAGGTGATATTCTCGCCATCGATCTTGGTGATGCGAAAGATAGGTGAGAGACCCGGGTTTTGATTCATCACCTGGTATCTGCTCCCGACCACTACCGCTTTCCAAGGCATTTAGCCCCTCCTTTTGGTTCATTCAAAATCAGCGACTTAAATTCTATATTAAATGAAGCAAAAAAACAAGATAGGCTGGTACTTGTCAAAAGGTCTAATTTGACTTAAGCTTATGCCAAAGGCCGCCAGGGGGGATCGATCGCAACCTTACGTGCTGGGAAACATGATAAGGTGCTCTGGCGGCCTCCACACTTACTTTCGGAGGAATCTACTTGGCCATTAGGCCGAACAACACAAAAGAACGGTTTCCACCTCGGAACCCGTTTTTGTTTTTGTATAAAATGTGTATACTCCAGCAATAATTTAGGTGTTACACACTGAATGGATGATAATTCATTAATTAAATTTCTGAAAAAGTGATATGACTATAAAAAAATTAGCGCCAATTGTTGTGATAGTGGTAATTGCAATAGCAATTATTGGAGGATTAAATATAAATAAAAAAGGCCAGATCAGTACGAACCATGCCCAAAAACAACAACAACAAGATATTTACAAGGCCGCTGAACAAGCTCAATTACCACAACTCCAAGCAAAAACTAATATTATTCTTGCCGATGCCAAAGCTTCCTCTGATCTAAAGTTTGTTAAAGATGATACTACATCGGATGGAAAATCTGTAAAATGGTATTCATATACCGATAAATATGGAAGAAAAGTAAGCTATGCCTTGGGAGATGATGGTATCATTTGGGACTCAACAGCTAGTAGTTTAATCCAAGGAAATACAATCATCAATTCAGATGCTAACTCTGGTGTACCCTTGGGTTGGAAAATCTACTCGAATCCAGCTGGCTATCAGGTAGCATACCCGCCGGATTGGTTTATTTCTACCGTTACTCAGCCAAAAGCGGATGATCTAAGCGAGCTCGTAATTCAACCGTATGAACCAGATTACGCCGAATCTCCTTACACGTTCCAAATATTCGTGAATTTAGAGCCATTAGAATATTTTACCAACCAACTTGGAGACAATAAAAACAATCTAAAAGATATTCAACTGAATGGGTATGAAGCCAAACAATTGTACTTAAATGGTTCTCCATCGGATTATTATATTGAGAGAAATGGAAATACTTTTGTAGTAAGCTCAAATTATATAGGTGGAGATAACATCTCAAAAGAGGATACAGATAAAGTATTATCGAGTTTCAAATTCACACAGTAAAACAAAAACTGCCTAATTTTAGGCAGTTTTTTATTCCACGCCGATTTGGGCCATCATTACATCATCTGCGCTTGGGGTTTTGGCCAGGTTTTTGAAAGTTGTCTTTTCGCCATCAAAGTAGAGTTCAATTTCGCCAGTTGGGCCGTTGCGATGTTTGCGGATGAGAATTTCCGCCACGTGCGGTTTTTTGGAATCTTTACCCGTGTACATTTCATCGCGGTAGATAAACATAACCACGTCCGCGTCCTGTTCTATGGAGCCGGATTCGCGCAAATCCGAAAGCTGCGGCTTTTTGTCGCCCCCACGCTGCTCAACGGCGCGCGACAGCTGCGACAGGGCCAAAATCGGGATGTTCAATTCTTTGGCCAAAATTTTGAGCGAGCGGGAAATTTCCGAAACTTCCTGCACGCGGTTCTCGGTGGAATGCCCCTGCATCAGCTGCAAATAGTCTATGACGATAAGGTCTAAATCATGCTCGGACTGTAGTCGCCTGGCTTTGGTGCGCAGTTCCATTATATTGAGCGCGCCCTGATCGTCTATGAAGATTGGCGCTTCGGAAAGCCTGCCCAAGGCATGGCCGATCCGTTCAAAGTCGTTGTCCACGCCAACGTCAGAGAGCCTGCCGGTGCGCATTTTCCATAAATCCACGTCCGCCTCGGCCGCCAGCAAGCGGTCCACGAGCTGGTCTTTACTCATCTCCAGCGAAAACACGGCAACATTTTTCTTGTAATTGACAGCAGCGTTGCGGATAATGTCCAAAGCCAGGGAAGTTTTGCCCATGCTCGGTCGAGCAGCCAGGATTACCAGGTCGCTTTTTTGCAATCCGCCGAGTTTGCTGTCCAGGTCGTGGTAGCCGGTGGGCAGGCCGCGTAATTTGCCTTTTTCGCGGTGAAGCTCGTCCAAACGGTCAAACGTCTCGTGTAAAATCTCCGATAAGGGCACGAAATTTTGCTTCAGGTATGCTTGCGATACGGAAAAGAGTTTTTGTTCGGCGGAGTCAAGGAGTGTCTCCAAATCCGTGTCTTCCTGGTATCCCAAAGATACTATGTCTGTGGCCTGGGCAATGAGGCGCCGGAGTGTTCCTTTGCGGCGGACGATATTGGCATAGTGCAAGACGTGAGCAGCCGAAGGCACGGTGTTCACAAGTGTAGTCAGGTAAGATGCACCTCCGATTCTGTCCAAAGACGCGCCTTCCTCCAGTTTATTAGACACGGTTAAAATGTCTATGGAAGCGCGTTCGTCGTAGAGCCGGACGATGGCCGAGTAGATAATCCGGTGTCTTTCCTCATAAAAATCGTTAGCCGAAAGGATATCTGCGATCTTTATGATGGCGTCGCGGTCCAAAATCAAAGACCCAAGCACGGATTGCTCAGCTTCCAATGATTGGGGCGGGATGCGGCCTGCCCAGGCGTCTACGACTTTGGTTTGTTGTTGTTTTGTTGCCACAGAGGTTTTAATTGGTATTGGCATTATGCCGACACTAAAAGGTTTATGCAAAGGGGAAAAGTGGGAAAGGTGGGGAGAACAGGTTAAATAAAAAGACAGCCTTTTGCCGCCTTATTGATTACCATATGAATTATAGATTGTGAATTTTTGCGTGTCAAAAAAAGAGGCGGCGAACCAAACGGTCCGCCGCAAATGCTAGTACTTCGTCTCCGGGCCGTCCGGGTATGGCCCGCGCTTGACTACCAACTCTGGGGCACGGAACAGCTTCGGGCCAATCTCGTTTTTGGCGGCCTTCTTTGCCGACTTTTTGAGTTTGGCCGCCGAGTTTTTCTGCTTCGGGCAGGGATCTTCGCACATTGAATTCCTCCTAATTCAAGTATGGCTTCCAATAGACTTCCGATTTTGCCGCACGCTCGCTGAGAAAATTTGTGGTGTTGTGGAGTTTGACCAGGTATTTTGCCCGGGCCAACAATCTGATCTGTCTGTTTATTTCTTTCACTTTCGCGATTCTACGTTCTTGATCAGTTACTTCTCGCTGCATTGTTCCTCCGTTGTATTGATCAGAACTTCTTTTTGACGCGGAAGCCATCGGTCGTATCTTCAACGATGTAGCCGTTGCTCTCTATGGCGCGCCGTAGTTCGTCGGCTCGTACAAAATCCTGGGCTTTACGAGCCACTTCCCGGTCATCTATGAGGGTGCGCACGGTTTCCGGTATCACCTTGGCTGCGGTCCAAACTTCCTGCAACTTAAGGCCTAAGACTTTATCAAACCTAAAAAGCGTCGCCAGTTTGTCCGCAGACGGAAGTGCAGATTTTACCAGGTCCCAAAGTACCGCAATTGCCTGGGGCGTTTCCAAATCATTATTTATGGCGCCTTGAAACCTCTGTTCGTATTCAGATATCACTTTGCCTGCTGGATCGTAAGTTGAAATTTCGGAATAGAGATTGTTGAGAGCGTTTTGGGCTGCTGTCAAAGACTCCCAGGTAAAATTAAGTTTGCTCCTATAGTGGGAGGTCAAAACGAGATACCGATACGCAAGCGGATTGAAGCCTTTGTCCACAACTGATTTGAGCGTAAGGAAATTTCCTTCGGATTTGGCCATTTTGCCGTTATCCAAAAGTAAGTGCTCGCCGTGGATCCAATAATTTACAAATTTTTTGTCAGTTGCGGCTTCAGACTGCGCGATCTCGTTGGTGTGGTGGGGAAATTTGAGGTCTATGCCGCCCGTGTGGATATCAAACGGCTGGCCGAGGTATTCGGTGCTCATAGACGAGCACTCTATGTGCCAGCCCGGGAATCCGTCACCCCAGGGACTGGGCCATCGTAAAATGTGGTTTTGGTAGCGGCCGACGGCCTTAAACCAGAGCACAAAATCAATCGGGTTTTTTTTGGCAGGGTCAGCCACAACTTCCTGACGCGCGCCCAAAAGCATATCGTCCAGATTTTGCCCGGTGAGTTGGTTGTAGTCTGGGAATTTAGACACATCAAAATAAATAGCTTCATCTGACTCGTAAGCAAAGCCACGTTCAAAAAGCTTTTGGATGAGGGCTATGTGCTCTTGGATATGGTGGGAAGCTTTGGGATACTTATCTGCCGGCAGAATATTTAAGGCTTCTAGATCTTCGTAAAACGCTTGCTCGTATTTTTGCGCAATGGCTAAGACATCTTCGGCAGTGTGGGCGTTTTTTTCCATTTTATCTTCGCCTGTGTCGGCGTCCGATGTAAGATGGCCCACATCTGTAATGTTCATTACAAATTTCACATGGAATCCGTCAAAAAGAAGCGTACGATGGAGTATGTCGTTGAGGATCATCATCCTTAGATTTCCGATGTGGGCGTAATCGTAAACCGTAGGGCCGCAAGCGTAAAAACCCACTTCTTTGTCGTGGATTTGCCTAAATTCTTCAATTTTCCGAGACAGGGAATTATATAGCTTGAGCATAGGGGTAAGTATAACAAAAACAGTGCTCCCGTCTACCTTACCATAAAATGTGGAGAAATCTAAAGCCAGCGTTTGCGGCGGAAGTATACGAGCAGGCCCACTACCATAACAATCATAAGCGTGAGCAAGATCACAAAAAACTGCACGTCGTCGGCTATATGAAAATATTTTTCTATCGTCACGCGGTCAAAGAAAATCATAAAGTCCGTAATAAACGTCAAAATAGACACCACCACGGACACAATGGTGAGGACTTTCAAAATATCTTCTATCTGATGGCTGGCCAGGGTTTGATTTGTCCCTTCGTAGGATTCCACGGATTCTTTGTCGGAGGCGAGCATATCCCAAATATTTTCCGCAGTCTCAATGAGATTTTGGAAATAAGCTTTGGAATCCTTGAACATTATGTAGTCGCGCTTGCTGCGCGAAAGTTTGCCGAGGATGAATTTATGCATCTTCATAATTCGGCGGTAGACGATGATATTTTTTTTCAGCTGCGATAGCTTGTGCGGAGTCGTAATGTCGATTTCAAACGCGTCGCGGCCAGCCTGCACAATTTCACGGTTGAGATTGTCCAAAATAGGGAAACTGCGCTTAAACAGCAATTCCAGGATTGAAAACAGCAGGTATCCGGAATTGGCGCCCATGTATTGATTGCGGACATTGTCATACTGCGAGATGTTTTTCGTGAGATTGACCAAGGTTTTCATAGACCCGTCGTGGACCGTGACTAGATAATCTTTTCCTAGGAAAAAATCAACTTCGGCCGGGCGAATTTCACGTTTGACTTTATCCGAGAATGGGAAGAGCAAAATCAAAAAGTGATAGCTGTCATATTCGTCTATCTTGGCGCGGGCGGACGAACCGACTACGTCTTCAAAGTCCAGCGGATGAAAGCGGAAGTTTTCTTTGAGGTAGAGGATGTCCGACTCGTCGGGGTTGACTATGTCTACCCACTTAAGATTTTTGGTATGGATAATTTTTAGGGCCATGTTTTGAGCCTTTTTGTTTCTACGAATGTACGAAAAGACGAACCTACGAACTAAGTATATTAAACCATAGATTAACCAAGAATCAAAGTTTTGTACTTTTGGAATTTGGTATTTCCGCAGTAGCGCGACTAGAGGAGGGTAAGATATTGTCGCGCTGTGGATTTGTCAAAAAAGATATCTGTATGTTATAATTCGGTTACGTTTGAAAGCCAATTTGATAAAAAAATCAAAGAAATTACAATTGTGGACAAAATTATAAGTCCCGAAATCCGAAGTTTTCTGGAAAAACTCCTAAGCGACAAAAAAATCAACGCCACGGGAGAATTGAAGGACCAAATGGTTTCGGATCTCAACGACCGCTTGGAAGTCCGATTCAACCAACTCGTCATAGAGCACCTTTCTATACAGGAACTGGATGCCTTAGCAGAGGTGGCCGAGGAGGGACCCGAAGCCGTACAACAATTTTTGCGCAAAAATATCAAAAACATTGATGCGCTTTTTGCCGAGGCTATGCAGCAATTTGCGCAAGCTTATCTAGAGGGATAAATGTCCGAACAAGAACCATTTAACGGCATGAAAATTCCAGGATACGAACAATCTCCTCAAGCAGAGGAGCCAGTTCAACATCCAGAAGAAAAACCACAGCGGACATATAATCGGGTAGATCTTTACCAAACGGGCTTCCGTAACGGGTTAAGCGCGGAAACAATGGATCAATATCCGGATAACCACGAACTTGCAAAATTAATTGGCACTAAAATTGAAAACCGTCAAAAAAATTCTGATTCTGAAAAATTAAAAGATAAAGTCCGAGATATTTTACATTCACAGATGAAGCGAGATGGCCACACCAAGCCAATCCAACCTTCCGGCAATCGGGTTGATATGAAATTGCATACTGTTACAGAAGATCAGATTTCGGGTTTAGATGAAACAGAGAGAGCAGCGCTTGAGGGTAAATTTACAAAACTTCCAAGCATCCAGAGGAATTGGAAGGGTGACCCGAAAATATATAAGCAATATCCGAATTTCGGCTTGGATAAATATGAAGAAAATCAGCTGACTTCACGGTTGAAACACCAGTCCGAGCCAACTACTCCTGGCATTCCTCCTGTACCAGATGAAAACATCCGGGATCGTGAACCTATGACCGAACGACAAGCTGAACGTATCTTTTTGGGCAAAACGCAAGAGGAGCGGGAAGCGGAAAATCTTTTCCGTGCCCAAGAATCAAAGCCGGAGAAACAGCCCACGGCAAACCATGATTTGCTTATGCGCGCGGGCAGAAAATTGTACCTGGATTTGGACTTGCCTGAAAGATTTGCGGAACTGGATGCGATGGATGACGCAGAACTCAAGACTTTGCTTTTGACTTACTACGGCAACGATGCCGAGTATGTCCAAGCCTTGTCTGATGCTGAAAAGTTATCGGATGACGACGTCAAAATACTAGGCTTAGAACTTAATCGTTCTCATGGATCTGCGAGTTTGGAAAAAGAAAAAAAAGAAGGAGGTCGGCGCAAACTTTTTGCCTCGGAACTCTCTGACTACATAGATGCCTACGCCAGGCAGGAGGCTAAGCGGCAATGGCAGAAATTATACGAAAAATCCGGATTCTTCCGCCGCGTCCAGCTTCACTTGGGCGAAAACTATTATGTAGACGTAAAACTTTACAACGAGATCCGGGAGAATATTGAAAAAAATAAAACCCTCACAACTTTGCTCAAGACCCGGATAGCAGGAAAGGACGTGGAGATTGGCCGCACGGACGATGAAAGTTATCGCCTGCTGGACGCAATTTTGGAAGCATACGAAAACGATTTAGGTCTGAAGGAAAACGAAAAGGCCAAGAAAGTGGAGGATGAAAAGTTTGATTCAGGACTCTCCGTTATCATTGTGCAAGCAGTCAAGCACGACTGGGACCGCAAACAATTCAACGAAGAATTAAATTTGCTTTTGGGCAGCACATATAGATCGCAAAACGCCAAGGCTTCCATTCACGAAGGCCATGTGTTTGCGTTTTCCGATATTTACCAGTATGTGGAGCAGTACAAATCCCAGATTAAAGATCTGGTGGAAAAGTACGGGCCGGAGGCTGGCGAGCACATCAATGGCCTTATGGGCGTGGATTTGTATCTTGGGAAAATTGATGCGGACATCCGCAAGGACCCCAGAAAGGCTGCCTGGATCGATAAATTGCCCGCAGGACTTCAGAGCAGCAGAGTTTTTGGTCTCATAGCCAACCCGGCTGTGTTTGGGTCGGCTACAGCCATGATTGGGCGAGGCTTTGCCAAGGGTAAATTGAGTAAAGCACTTACTACAGCCACGGCAGCCGCCATGCTGCCTACTACTGCAAGTCTCTGGGTACCTATGGTTGCCGCTGCTGCCGTGGGTGGATTATATACGGGCTTGCGGCGCAATAAAGAAATTTCGGAAGACTGGAATTCGGAATTAAAGGAGCAGGCCATGGGCCGCGTGGCAGGCGGAGCGCGCAATGAAAAAATCCGGAAGTTTATGCTGGATATGGAAGATGCAAACGTTTCGGCGCAGAAACTTTCGGCAATTACAAACGCGGACGATGCTTCCAAAAGATTAGTGGCAGAAATTTACGCAAGGCTAGATATAGAAAACGCCGGAGGTCAGGAAATGTTCCGCGCATCCGAGAAAAACGCGGATCTTTCCAGCCGCCGCGCGGATATGAACAAATTATATTTGGCACTGCGGCAGTTGGAAGGAAAACCCGGCTTTGCCAGAACGGACCTGGCAGCTCTTATAGACGAACAAACAAAAAGCTTCCGCACTGAAATGAAAAGCCGCGAAACTGCACTAAGAGATTTTCGCGCGGGCCAGAATTTGCGCGCCGCGGTCCAGGGCGCACTCACAAGCATTGCGGGGTCCATCATAACGCAAGAAGCTATTTATTGGGGCAAAGAAGGGCTGAATTTGCTGGGTTCAAATTTCACGCCTGGCGATACCCTGGCGCATATGGGCGGCAGGAAGCTTATAACTGGCGAGTGGCATAAGCATTTCTTGGGTCCGCTTTCGCACGAAAACGTTATAAGTTTTTCCCATGGCGTGGAAGTACATCTCGACTCCCCGGAAGGTTTTGGCATAGAACCCAATTCCGATGGCACTATAAATTACCTTTACCATGGCGAGCATATAGCAGATCATTTGGCGTTGGCACAAGACGGACATGGCCTGTCGGATACAGCCAAAAAGATTCTGACCGACAAAGGTTTTCATATCCATGAAAGCGCTGCTCGCACTGTGATTTCGCAAACCACGGCTCATGAAATCGTTCGCGGACAGATGCCGCAGGCAACTTTGGAAAATCTCAAACAAAAGTACGCGGATGCCAATTGGGGCGTGCATCACCGGCTGGACTGGCACCACCAAGGACCACAGGAAAGTTCGTTCTTCAACAAAATTATAGAACACCCGGGCAAAGAGCAGATGGAATATCTAAATTTTGACGCGAACGGACATGTGGTGGTGGACGCTCATAAAATTGTAGAAAACTTTGCGCAAAATTTACGCGACGACAATAAAGATTTGTTTATCAATCCTGACGGGTCTGTGGATGCCAAAATGCGTGGGCTTTATAAGCAACTGTTCGAGTGGCAGCAGAAAGGCGAGTTGGGCAAGCATATCCACGCGGTGGTTTTGCCAGACAAGCATTCAAGCTTGAGCGCCGTATTTGTCGGTAACGCCGACGGAAAAATTACATTGTCCGAATCTTTGTCCAAACTTGTGAATCCGGATCATTTGGCGGACGGGAAACTTCCATACACCATAGAACTGCGCTTGGATGACGGCCACGTGCTGGCTACGGCTTCCGGCGGCAATGGAATGTTTGAACAAAGCGTTTCTGAAATAACTAAACACGTGCCTCATACTCTGGAAATTTACGATACATCTATCATACCGCCTGTGAGTGGGTACATGAATCCATTTTTGGCTACTCCTATGGCCAAACGCTACCCGCTCAAAACCGCGAGCGTGGGAGGGGGCAGAACAGTTGCGGCAGAACCGATTCTTGTGCCAAGTCAATCGTCAGAAATTGAGATTCCGCAAGCAGAATCGGAAACCGCAGCGACAAAAGATTTGGGTGAAACCCTGCACGCAGAACCTATAAAGTCTGGGGTACGAATAGTAGACGAAGCGCCTTTGCGCGCGGCTGAACCAGAGCAAATTGACCTGCCGGAGGATATGCACATTCAGCCGACAGAGCACATTGAGCGCGGCAAAGATAAAAAACGCAAAATCTTTTTGCGTGGAGAAAGAATTAAATCCAATTCGGGGACAATTTATGAAGCAATTATCGATGCCCTTAAGGTCTTGCCGCACATCCGCACCAAGGCCAATTTGGAAAAACTACTTACCGCGCAATTCAGAATTTTGGCCTCAAAAGACGGTTATGATTCTACAAAACAAAATTTCGGAAACTATTTAAAAAGAGATTATGGCCTTGAACCGGACGACTTCAAAGTTAGCCGCAGCAAAGATCATTTCTACGTTAAACTGGATGCCAAGGCCGAATTAGTGCCGCTGCTGCGGACATTCCAAGCCAACAAAGATGTGCAGGAAAAATTGTACTATGAGTTCAAGAATATGCAGTCCGACGTCAAAGAGCATAAATTGCCGAGATTTCGGGTTAATCTTTTGGAGAATATGATACGGAAGATGTCGGGCCGGAGTACGAATGAAGACGAAGACGGTAAACCCAAACCTTGATTTAAACTTAAAATTAATCTATACTTAGCTGCTATGGAAAAGATTGAATCAAACAATTTTAAGTCTCCTGAAGTTCCCAAAGATTCGCAAGAATTTTTGGAACAGGTTGAGCATGCCGCGCGCGCTCGCAAGCCGGAGAATTCCGCTCTGAGCGAAAATGGGGTGGAAAGCGATACGCGCGATCTTCACCGGAGCATCCGAACGCAGAATGAAATAACAGCGGCCGAAATCCCGCAAGAGCTTGACTCACAACAGAAAACTCGAGTTCTCAACGAATTGCTTAAGCCGACAGATGACGAAATCAGCCATCCGACGCTTGAACCCTACGATGAAATAGAAAATATCCTCAAAAAAGCCATTCCTGGCGAATAAGTTTTCCAAGTTGTAAACGCAAACAAAAACCTAAATGAACAGCACAGTCGCAATATTTTTTTGGATCATACTCGTAGCCGTCCTCGGACTGGTTGGTTTGATGTTGTATTTTTTCCTCCATGATTATTTGCGCAAAAGCACATGGGGCCCGCGGATTTTGAACTCAGTGTTTTTGGAAGTCACAGTCCCAAAAGAAAATTCCGATCCAAGCCAGGAGGCGGCCAAAGAGGAAAAAGACATCATCGCCATCGCGGAGCAGTTTTTTACAACCATAGCCCACGCGGAGGACAAGCGCGATATCCAGCATTTTTTAAACATCAACGATTATATTTCATTTGAGATTGCGGCCACAGGCAAAAAGATTTCATTTTATATAAATGTGCCGCGCAAACTTCAGCCGCTCGTGGAAAAGCAGCTCCACGCCCAGTATCCCAAAGCGCAAATTGATCAGGTTAAGCCTTATAACATCTTCCACAAACACTCAAGCCAGGCCGCAGCCGAACTGGTTTTGCAAAAATCGCACATCTATCCGCTCCGGACGTACAAAGCCATGGAAACTGATCCCTTGAATGCCCTTACAAACAGTTTGTCCAAACTTATGGAAGATGAAGGCGCGGCTATCCAGCTGCTTATTTCTCCGGCAGGGTCTGAATGGCAAAGCAAACCCCGCCATTTGGCGCTCGAGATCCAGCAGGGCAAAAATCCATCGGATGTAACGGCTACTATGAGCGAAAAATTTCTACGCGGTTCAGGTAAATTCGCAGGCGAACTTTTGAGCGAGGCGTTTGGCGCCAAGAAAAACCCAAACAAATTTGACCCGTCGGGAATGGACAAACCGATAAATTTAACGCCGATGCAGCAGGAGATCGTGAAAAAATTTGAAGAGAAAGCTTCGCGCACCGGGTACAAATTCAATTTGCGCGTGGTGGCATCTGCTCCGGACGCGCAATCGGCCGAGCTGCATTTGAAAAATATTACAGCAAGTTTTATGCAGTACAGCATGCCGCCGTTCAATGGCTTCAAGGTCAAATCCATAAACACCAAACGAATCGTGACTGACTATGTATTCCGCGTGTTCCGCAATACTTCAAACGTACTCAACACCGAGGAGATTTCATCGATCTGGCATCCGCCGACTCGGTTTACCGAAACGCCGAATATAAAATGGCTGACCTCAAAAAAAGCACCTCCGCCGCAGGATTTGCCGCCGGAAGGAGTTATCTTGGGCGAAAGCATCTATCGCGGAGTCAAACAAACCGTCAGGATTGCGCGCGATGACCGCCGCAGGCACCAGTACATAATTGGCCGCACCGGCACTGGCAAAACCGAGCTTATGAAAAATATGGCTATCCAGGACATTCGCGCAGGCGAAGGCGTAGCCATAGTGGATCCGCACGGCGATCTGGTGGAAGATGTTTTACAGTATGTGCCCAAAGAACGCGCCGGCGACGTTATCCTTTTTGAGCCGTCCGACATGGACCGGCCGCTGGGACTCAATATGCTGGAGATTTCTGACCCATCCCAAAAAGATTTTGCGGTGCAGGAGATGATCTCAATTTTTATGAAGCTGTTTCCGCCGGAAATGATCGGACCGATGTTTGAGCACAATATGCGAAATGTAATGCTGACGCTTATGCAAGACCACCAGTATCCAGGCACGATTGCCGACATTCCGCGCATGTTTACCGACACGGATTTTCAAAAATACAAAGTTTCAAAAGTTTCAGATCCGATAGTGCGCAGTTTTTGGGAAAAAGAAATGGCCAAAACTTCGGACTTCCATAAATCCGAAATGCTGGGGTATCTTATTTCCAAAGTCGGTCGTTTTGTGGAGAACGAAATGATGCGCAATATAATCGGCCAGCCGCATTCATCATTTGATTTCCGAAAAGTTATGGACGAAGGCAAAATTCTGCTTATAAATCTTTCAAAGGGCAAAACCGGCGAGGTGAACGCCAAACTTTTGGGACTTATAATCGTCTCCAAGCTTCAGATGGCGGCGCTGTCGCGCGCGGACGTAGCGGAAGACTCACGAAGAGATTTCTATTTGTATGTTGATGAGTTCCAGAATTTCGTCACGGACAGTTTCGCTACTATCCTTTCGGAAGCGCGCAAATACAGGTTGAATTTAATAATGGCCCACCAGTTTATTTCTCAGTTGTCCGCCGAAAAAGAAGGTTCGTCTGGCCTGGATACCTCTATGCGTGACGCTGTGTTTGGCAATGCGGGGACTATGGTCTGCTTCCGCATTGGCGTGGATGATGCCGAAATTATGGCCAAAGAATTTGCGCCGGTGTTCAATGAGTTTGACGTCATCAACATCGACCGGTTCAACGCCTGCGTTAAACTTATGATCGCGGGCACGGCCTCCAGGCCTTTCAATATGCACACGTTCCCCAAACCGCAGGATGCCAATCCGGAGTCGGCAAAGATTATTCGCGGCATGTCGAGACTGGCATTTGGCCGATCTCGCGCGGACGTGGAAAAAGACATTTTGGAGCGCACTAAGTTGGGGAGTCCGGAAAAGAGCGGCCCAGCCGCTGTGGAGCGAACACTATAGTAAAAATTGATCTAATTTCTAAAATTTAGGTCAATTAAAAATTATAAATTATGAAGAAGCTTAATCCTAAAGATAACGCCGCTCATCTGTTTTGCCTGTTTCTGGCAGAGGAAATGCGAAAACGCACGATTTCGCTTGGTCAGGCCAAGGAAATGGCGCGCGCCGTAGTGGCTCACAAAAATCTTGTCGATAACGAAGAGCATATGTTGCGGCTGGTTATCGAACTTTCCAAAGATTTCCCGCAACTCAAGAATTTTGAAAAAAAACTTGCGGAATATATTGAGAAGACAACACGCTCCAAACAAGAACTTTTGATTACAGAGTTTGTCTCGCAAATTATGGATTCCGACCCAAACCAGGCCATGAGAATTCTGGATGACGCTATAGAGTCGTCTTACAATTTGGACGCTCTCAAAGCTAAGTATCCAGAACTTGGACAATTTTTAAACCAAAACCAATGATCGAACAACCTGAAGCCAAACCAAAATCAGTAGAATCTCAGCCTGAAGTTTCAGACGAGACTTTGCAGGAAATCATTAATATGCTCGAGGAGTGCTATTCGTTGGACGACCTTTCGAAAAAATTTGCCTCGCTTTGAACAATTTGGTATAATTCTTATGTTGTTTAAACATTTCTGAAACCAAAGCAAAACCAATATTTAGCTAAATTGGATACTTGACCTCCCTGTGGATAAGTGGTAATATATCTTGGTGTTAATTGCTTTTCTGAAATAAAAACAGGATTATTTCGTAGTAATTCAAGACGCACATACTTACAGGAAATTAAGATCCAGAACAAATTTATGGACAATACCAACAACCTGGCGCTAATTGCGCAAATGATAGAATCCGCTGAAAAAAACATTCAGTCTGCCAAGCAGCTCTTGCGCGACCTTATGGGCGGCCGCATGCCTTCTATAGACACATCCGAAATTTCAAGACGGGCGCAGAATCTTTCCGTTTCGGAAGGAGGTAAAATTATCGAAGGCGTGTTTGACGGGCAAAATATGATTGGGCCGGATGGCAAACAATATCCGGTGCCGGCTAATTACGCTTCAAAGAGCAAGCTTGTGGAAGGCGACGTGCTTAAATTGACCATTGCCGATGACGGCTCATTTATCTACAAACAAATCGGACCCATAGAACGCCGCAAGATCCTGGGCCTTTTGAGCCAGGACGAAAAAGGCGAATACCGCGTCGTGGCCGAAGGCAAATCCTTCAAAGTCCTGCTGGCTAGTTTGACTTATTTTAAGGCCGAGCCGGGGGATGAAGTCACTATAGTTTTGCCCAAGGATTCTGATGCGACCTGGGGCGCTGTAGAGAACGTCATTAAGCAGGGTACCGCTCCGGCGGCAGGAATTCCAACTGCCAGCAAGAGCTCGGACGAAACAGAACTAGAAGAAATATAACTCCAATACATGCCAGAAACATTGCCAGACAGTCCGTCAGCATATAGTAAAATCGTAGGTCAGTTTATTCGGTTCGCGGTGGTTGGTATTGTGAACACGGCAATCAATTTTGTCATTGTGCTATTGCTTTCAAGCTTGTTCGGCATTACCAAAGGCGAAAAAATCATTTGGATTTCGATGGTGGGCTTCATAGCCGCTACTACCAATAGCTATTTTATGAACAAAGCCTGGGCATTCCATGACCAAAGCCATGGAGGCGCCCAAAAGCCCACCATTTTTTTGGCTGTGAGCTTAGTAGGGCTGGCGATTAACAGTGGGATAGTGTACTTTGTCACGACGCATGTAAATCCAATACTAAATTTGGGTCCTCACATCTGGGAAGTCGTCGCACTCGTCGTGGCCACCGGTATCAGCCTTATTTGGAATTTTATAGGCTATAAATTATTTGTGTTTAAAAATAGTTAGGGTAGACAATCACAAAAGCGGCTATGAGCCGTTTTTTATTTTGTCCGAAATTGTGGTAAAATAAAGCGCTATGAGTAACCTTGTTTTATATCGCAAATTCCGATCGCTGTCGTTTGCCGACTTGGTCGGACAAAATCACGTAAAACTCACACTGACCCACGCCGTGGCCAACCACCGCCTGGGGCACGCGTATCTTTTTTGCGGCCCGCGAGGAGTAGGCAAAACTTCAGTTGCCAGGATTTTGGCTCGCGCGGTGAATTGTCCGAACGCCAAAGAGGGCGAACCCTGCAATGAGTGTGAAATTTGCAAAGAATTCCTTAATGGCACGTCACTGGATGTTTTGGAGATCGATGCGGCCAGCCACACCGGCGTGGATAACATCCGTGAACTTATAGAACACTTGCAGTTTGCGCCAACGCGCGCGCAGTACAAAGTAATCATCATCGACGAAGTCCATATGCTCTCACGCGGCGCGTTCAATGCCCTGCTCAAAAGCCTGGAGGAGCCGCCTGCCCATGCCATTTTTATATTGGCCACCACTGAAGTCCATAAATTACCAGCGACCATAGTTTCTCGCACCCAGCGCTTTGATTTCAAAAAAGGCTCTGTGGCCGATCTTACTGCAAGGCTTAAATTTGTCTGCAAACAGTCGCAGATTTCCGCATCCGAGGAAGCGATAGCTATAATTGCCCAATCCGCGGATGGAAGTTTCCGAGATGCCTTGTCGCTCTTGGATCAGGTGGCAAGTTTTGCGTCAGGCGAGATTACACCCGAACTTGTGGAAGACGTGCTGGGCAAGACGAGCTTTAAATCCTGTTCGGATTTTTTTGATTTGATATTGTCGGTCCAGACATTGGAAGCGGTGCGGTTTGTGTCGGAATTGTCCTTCGCGGGACGCGATTTACTGCAGTTCCAGAAAGATTTTTTGGAATACCTCCGCCAAAGCTTGCTGCTTAAAGTCGGGGTCAAAACGGAAATTATTTTGCCGGAAGAGCAATTGCAAAAATGTACAAATCAGATAGGAAAGATTTCATTGGACCAGCTTGTAAGGATTATAGAGGTATTCCAAAAATCCGGGTCTGAACTCAAATGGACAGCTATACAGAGCCTGCCTTTGGAACTGGCCGCGGTTGAGGCGATAAGCCTATCAGAATCATCTGTGTCATTGCGAGGAGCACCTCAAAAATCACCTGCTGCGACGAAGCAATCTGTCTCTAGTGAAGAGATCGCCACGTCCCGCCGAAGCGGGGCTCGGCAAGACAATGATCCCCAATTATTACAGCAGGTAACTGAAAACTGGCCTAAGATTTTGGAAAAATTGAAAGATTACAACCATTCGCTTATTCCAAGCCTGAAGCTTGCCCACCCAGTGGAAATAATAGACCAAGAGCTTGTGGTAACTTTTCCGTATAAATTCCACAAGGATGCAGTGGAACAGCGCAAAAATAAAATTGTCGTGGATCAGGTCATCGAAGAAGTTACGGGGCTTAAGCTTATGATCAAGCCAGTGGTGGAAAAAGACTGGCAGGCAAATCCTCGGCCGACGGACGAAAAACCAGCGGCGGATTCCGGTGAAAATCTTATGGAATCTGCGCTGAAGATTATGGGTGGAGAAGTTGAAAGCTAAAAACAAACTGAAACGATGCCCCTGGCCTGGTGAGGATAAGCTTATGATTCTCTACCACGACCGCGAGTGGGGTGCGCCCCTGCACCGTGACCTGAAAATTTACGAATTTTTGGTTTTGGAAACGTTCCAGGCCGGGCTTTCGTGGCGCACTGTTTTGCATAAACGCAAAAATTTTCAACGGGCGTTTGCGAATTTTGATTTCCGCAAAGTTGCCAAGTTTGGCAAACGGGAAATAGACAAACTGCTTGGTGATGCGGGCATAATCCGCAACCGTGCCAAGATTGAAGCGGCAGTGCACAACGCCCGATGTTTTCTACATGTACGAGATGAGTTCGGCACTTTCGACAAGTATATGTGGAGTTGGGTTTCGGGTAAACCTATAGTCCACAAAATAAAATCAGCTAAAGATTTGCCAATCTACAACGACGAAGCAGTCAAATGGGCCAAAGACCTAAAAAAGCGGGGATTTAAATTCCTGGGTCCTACGGTGGTGTACGCGCATATGCAAGCAGTGGGCATGGTAAATGACCACATGGTTGACTGTTTTAGATACAAAAAATTGCGCTATAGCGCATAAAATTTTTGGCTGGGGAGGAAGGGATCGAACCTTCGTATGGGGGCTTCAAAGGCCCCTGCCTTACCGCTTGGCTACTCCCCAAAGCCTCGTAAATATAGCAAAAATTTAGTATAATTTCAATGCTTGGAAGACGCCGGTTGTATATGTCATAATCATATTGAACAACTATTTTGTTGTGCAAAACGGAGATAACTAAAAAGTAAGAACCAAGTAAGAGCGAGGTAAGTGCCAAAATTGATACAAAAAATCAACAGGATTATATATAGAATTATTGAGCCGATTTTCCCGTATGTCCGGGATGCACTTTTGGCGTGCGGTATTATTCATCATCATGGCCGGCAGCGGTATCCGGTAGGATTTTTGGAAAAAAATAAAAATGCGCAAGAGTTTGAAAATTATCTCGGGCGCTTAGGCTTCCGAAAAAACAAAATTGCCTGGAAGGACGAAGGGGAAATTCTAGGCATGCGCAAGCTGGATGGATTTGATTTTTGCTATCACATTCGGATTTTTTCGGACGGTGAAGTGCGCGGACACTACGAACGTACCGTAGAAAGCAATGCCTGGAACCATTTTTTTGAAATCGGCATGGAACCGCGTACTCAAGACTTTAGGAAATTTACACAGCCTTTTCTACAGGCTGTACCGGAATTTGAAATATCAACTGCCACAGTAACGAGCTGACATCGCGTGGCTCGCCCTGGTACGGGTGGTGGTGCAAATCCAAAAATGGGGAGCTGTTGCACTCAATTACACCGCAAAGTTTTTGGCCCCTGTAGCTTCTACTCATGTCGTTGATGATAAAATCAATGCCAATGACCGGGTCATCCACGACTTTGGCAATTTTTTCAAAAAGTTGTTTGTTATCTGGATGCACATTGTCGGTGAAGTCTTCCGTGATTGCGCCCACGCCGCGACTGACTTTGTCTGACAGATATACTGCATCACCGTCCTTTGGTATTGAGTCAAAATTCAAACCTTGCCTTTGTAATTCTTTTTCTGCTTCAGAGTCAACGGGAATTTCGTGGAAGATTTCCGTCTCATGCCGTTTGGGATTTTTGTTTTCTTCTTGCACAAGCTCCCGAATAGTTTTTTGCCCGTTGCCGACAACGCAAGGTCGGTTTCGGCTCAAGACGGCCGCTGCTTTTCCGCCAATGACTGTGGCGCGGTAAACTTTTCCTTGGAGCTGCTGTTCTACCAGCACAAACGGCGAAAGCTGCTTAGCTTTTTTAAAAGCTTGCCGCAATTGGGCTTCGGTTTTTATATGCACAGTCGTATGCCGGCTGCGGGAACCCTGGCTTGGCTTAATTATTGTATCGCCATTGATGGAGCGGAATATTCTGAGCGCTTTTGAATACCGAAAACACGCGCCTCCAACTGCTACTGGAATACTGTTTTCTTGGAAGTGGCGGCGCATGGTGGGCTTGTCGTCCATCCACCAGAAACCTTCTGACAGTGGTTTTTGGGGCCTGGGAATTTCATAGAAAAATTTAGATTCGTTTCCATATATTGCCACAAATGTTTCCAGTGGCCGGCCCAGCAGGCGAAATTCATAAATTTTGATCCCAAGTTTTTTTGCCGATTCCCACAAGGCTTGCGCCCGCAAACTATTGTGCGCATTCGGTTCTTGGTTTATAGAACCTAGCCCCAATGAGGTAAGCAGGCGAAAAATCGGCAGCGCCAAACGATCGAGGCGCATAGGCAAAAATATTGGCGCAAAAATTGAGCGGCGAATTTGAATATTGATTTTATTCAATGGAGAAAGCAGCCAATCGGCGAGGACTGATATGTATTGCGCGAGATGGTCGACCTGCGCTGGGCCGCAGTCTGGGCAAATTTTTTCTTTCATCTAAAAATTATAGCATTGAATCCGGTTTATGCTAAACTAAGCTTATGAAACGGGCTCAATTTATAATCTTCATAGGTTCGGTGCTGGCAATCTTGTTTTTGTCGCATTTCATAGTGTACGAAGTTGCCGTGCAATTGTTTGGCTTTTCGGGCCTGGGCCTTACTTGGTTACGGATAATTTTAATAATCTTGGCTTTAAGCTTTGTACCGGCGCAGGTCCTGACTGTCTGGTTTTATAATTTATGGACGAAAATTTTCTACCGCGTGTCAGTAATTTGGCTTGGGTTTTTGATGTACTTGTTTCTGGCCGCTTGCGTCTACGCAATCGTTTTGGGGTTGTCTAGTCTGTCAGGCGCAGGGTGGAACTTCAAGGAATTTGGTATTGGATTATTTTTATTCGCGGTTCTTGTGGGCATCTATGCGCTCATTCACGCCCGAGATATCTGCGTGAAAAAATTACGCATCAACCTACCTAATCTCCCGGCAGAGTGGGTCGGCAAAAAAATTCTATTTGTAAGCGATTTACATCTGGGACAAATCTATGGGCGTAAATTTGCCGCCAAAGTGCGTGATCGTATAAACGCTCTCAATCCTGAACTTGTTCTCATAGGCGGTGATCTGTATGACGGCGGCCGCGTGGATAAACCGGCTATCATAAGCCCGCTGTCTGGGATTACCGCACCTAGAGGAATTTATTTTATAACCGGCAATCATGATGGCTTTTCCGAAAAAGATACGATTCAGGATATTGCGGCAATTACGCAAGCGGACATCAAAGTCTTGCGTGATCAGTTTGTAGATCTAGATGGCTTGCAGGTGGTGGGCGTGGATTATCGACATACAATCAAGATGGATGCTTACGAAACTGTTCTCAAACAGCTTGCAATTGATACGAGTAGACCGTCGATTCTGCTGCGGCACGTGCCCGTGTTTACGGAAATTGCCGAACGCCGCGGCATTTCACTGCAGCTTTCAGGCCATACGCATCGCGGCCAGGTTTGGCCAGTGAGTCTGATTCCAAATCTGGTCTACAAGCAGTTTGCCTACGGCCTTAAGTCCCAGGGCAGCATGCGCGTTTACACTTCGTCTGGAGTGGGGACTTGGGGGCCGCCGTTTCGCGTGGGCACCGATTCGGAACTGGTGCTCATAGAGCTTGGGTAAGGGATTTGACACCGGAACGAGAAAAGTGTATCCTAAGTAGGAAATTCATACATTTCCTATTTTTATGCTCAAGAACAAACAGGGCAAAGGGTTTTACGGAATTACGACAGTGGGCGAGAAAGGCCAGGCGGTGATACCTGCTTCTGCCCGGAAAGCTTTGTCGCTCAAAAAAGGCGACAAGCTTTTGGTGTTTGGACGCGGGCAACTGCTGGCATTTTCCAAGCTTTCCGACTTGGAACACATTGCGCACGCTTTGGCAGAGCGCCTGGATTCATACAGACTATTATAAAAAAGCAGTCTTCTAAAAGACGCAGTTAATTTTCAATTATGCCCGTAATTTCCGCCAAAGAAATATCCAAAATATATGAGACCGCAGATGCGACACCCGTGCTTTCGGGTGTGTCTTTGGATATTGCCAAAGGGGAGAGTGTGGCTATAATCGGTAAATCTGGCAGCGGCAAATCCACTTTTATGCACATTTTGGCAACGCTCGACAAGCCCACCACCGGAAGCTTGGAAATCGACGGTGCGGATGCGCTCAAACTTTCCTCCCGCGCGCTCGATAGTTTGCGCAACCGCAAATTTGGTTTTGTATTCCAACAGTTTTTCTTAAATGGCCGCGATACAAGCTTGGACAATGTCGCATTGCCGCTGGTCATAGCCGGCGTGCCTTTGGGCGAGCGCCGCAGGAAAGCCTTGGAAATGCTTACTGCAGTTGGATTGTCTGAGCAGGCGAAAATGCTCGCGGCAAATCTTTCAGGGGGGCAGAAACAGCGGCTGGTGATTGCGCGGGCGCTGGTCACGGACCCGGAAGTCATATTTGCCGACGAGCCGACCGGGAATCTGGATACGGAAAACGGAAAAATTGTCACAGATTTGCTGTTTGGATTGCAAAAAGAGAAAGGGATTACTTTGGTAATTGTGACCCACGATACGGATTTGGCCAAACTTTGCGATCGGGTGGTGCACATAAAAGACGGACGAATTGTCGCATGAAAATTATTGATCTTTTAAAAACTTCCCAGAAAAATTTGGTCCGGTCCAAGCTCCGGACGTTTTTGACTATTTTGGCCGTGATTATAGGTACGTTTACAATTTCTCTGACAAACGGCGTGGGTAATGGCGTGAAGGCTTACATAAACAAAGAGCTGGGGAATGTTGGTGTCAATAACGCGTTTGTGGTTCAGGCAAGAGCTCCTTCGGAAGGTCCGGTGGGAAGCGACGTTGTGGAGTATGACCCAAAAACCACAAAGGGCAGTTTTGGTAATTTACTTTTGACTGACAAAGACCTCGCTAATATCCAGCAAATCCGGAATGTCGCAAGTGTCATTCCTGCCTATACCATGCAGATTGACTATATCTCCACTGGATCCGCCAAATATGTGGCTAGTGCCAGCCAATACACGCAGGGGTTAAATTTGGCCATGGCCGCGGGCAGAGTTGTGGATTCAAATCAGGCAGACGAGGTGAGTTTGCCGATCAGGTATTTATCTTATTTGGGATTTGCGAATGCCAACGATGCAATTGGCAAAAAACTCATTCTTGGTTACAAAAATTCCCAAGCGCAAGAGGTTGAAAAATCTCTAACGATTGTCGGAGTGCAGGAAGAGTCTCTGCTCGGTAATTCATCGGTCTATATAACATCCGCTGAAGCGCAGGCCGTATCCGCGGATCAAAATGCAGGCAACGCCAATCTTGCGAACGCCTATCCAATGGCGTTGGTGGAGTTCGATGAGAATCTTCCGCAAGCGCAAATCGATGAACTTAAATCCACGCTAGAAGCGAACAATTACACAGCCGATACGATCCAGGACCAGATTGGGATGTTCAGCAAAGTTATAAATGGAATTATTATCGGTCTGGATATTTTTGGGGTGATCACGCTTTTGGTGGCCGGGTTTGGGATTGTGAATACATTATTTATGGCAGTCAACGAACGAACGTCGGAAATCGGGCTTATGAAAGCACTTGGCGCAAATTCGAAGACGGTATTCGCGATTTTTTCTCTGGAAGCCGCGTCAATTGGTTTCTGGGGTGCTATAATTGGTATTGCGTTGAGCGTTGGAGCGGGTAAAATTGCCAATCGATATGCTTCAAGCCATTTTTTGAAAGACTTCGCAGGATTCCATCTTTTGGCTTTCCCAATTCCGAATTCAATTTTAATTTTAGCCGGCATTGTCGTGCTGGCGTTTTTTGCGGGCGCCTTGCCTTCTGTTAAAGCCAGCCGCCTGGATCCTATAAAAGCTTTGCGTTACGAATAATATGGCCGATTCAACCAATAAAATAGAAAATCCTTCGTGGACCAGCCTGTTCCGGCTGTTCCGGCCGTACTGGCTGCCTATCGTAGTTTTGGTAGTGCTCACGATTGCCGGCAACGGACTCAATTTAGTGGTGCCCAAAATTATTTCTCACGGCATTGATTCGTTTTTGGGAAGGACATTCCGGTTTGAGACGTTTATCCTGGAATTTCTCGTCGTTGGGCTGGTGATTTTTATTTTGGGTTACCTGCAGGCAGTGGTCCAGACATATGCCGCCGAACGCGTGGCGCGGGATTTGCGCAACCAGCTTTCAGACAAAATTTCGAGTCAGGATTACGCTTATGTTGAACGGGTTTCTTCTGCGAAACTTCTCACCAATTTAACTTCCGACGTGGATGCAGTGAAAATGTTCGTGTCTCAGGCGATTTCATCTATTATTTCGTCGGTGTTTCTTATCCTCGGGGCTAGCATCTTGCTTTTGCTCATCAACTGGCGGCTTGCTCTGGCCGTGCTCGGGATTGTTCCATTTATTGGAATCGTATTTTATCTGGTGCTGTCGCGCATACGCAAATTGTTCAAGCGCTCGCAGGAGGCTATCGATTGGCTCAACAAAGTCATCAATGAGAGTATCCTCGGCGCGGCGCTCATACGGCTCCTCAATTCCCAACAGTTTGAATACGAAAAATTTATGGATGCCAATACCGAGTCCTACAATCTCGGCATGAGCATATTGCGCTTGTTTGCGGGACTCATACCAGCAATCACGTTTGCCACAAACCTTGCGACACTTTTGATCTTGGCTTACGGCGGGCATCTCATAATAATCGGCAATTTAAGCCTGGGCGACTATACGGCCTTCAATAGTTATTTGGCGATTCTAATTTTCCCGATTCTTTTAATAGGTATTATGTCCAACGTCATTGCCAGATCGGCCGCATCTTATCAGCGCATAGAAGAAGTTTTGCATGCACCCATACCGGACAAAGGCGGCGGGTTGACGGCGGAATTGACCGGCAAGATTTCAGTGGAGGATGTGTCTTTGCGTTTCGGCGAAAAGAAAGCTTTGCGCGAGGTTTCTTTGGCGATTGCTCCAAAAAGCAAGACTGCGATTATCGGCCCCACGGCCGCCGGGAAAACCCAGCTTTTATACCTGCTCACCGGACTCATCAAACCAGAATCAGGGAAAATTTTGTATGACGGCCACCCAATCAGCGACTACAACAAGGAATCCCTGCACTCGCAAATCGGCTTTGTATTTCAAGACAGCATAATTTTTAATATGACTCTGCGTGAAAATATTGCTTTCAGCAACTCTGCCACCGATGAATCTCTGGCGCTGGCTATCCGAACCGCGGAACTTTCAGACTTTATACAAAGACTGCCGGAAAAATTAGACACGGTCGTTTCTGAACGCGGATCCAACCTCTCCGGCGGCCAAAAGCAGCGCATAATGCTGGCGCGCGCACTGGCGCTCAATCCTAAAATTCTGCTTTTGGACGAATTTACGGCTCGTGTGGACGCTGCCACCGAGAAAAAAGTTTTGGCGAACATCGCGGCCAATTATCCGGATTTAACTTTGATTTCCGTAACCCAGACTATTGCCTCGGTCGAACACTACGACCAGATTATATTGCTTATGGAAGGGGAGATTCTATCGTCCGGCCGGCATGAACAGTTGCTGCATACCTCACCTGAATACGTTCAGATTTTTAACTCTCAAGCTAGTACCAACCAGCATGAATCCCGTTAGAAATTTATGAATTACAAACTTAACATCACAACCGCCAGTCGGAAAAAAACCAGCCTCAAAGCTGCTATAAAAACTTTGACACCGCTTTTGGCGGGGGAAAAGCGCAATTTAATTTTTGCGTTTGCGGCAATTTTGGTTAGCGCCGCTTCCACGCTGTTTGCGCCGATTATCATAAGCCATGTCATCGACAAATTTATTCCCGTCCGAGACTACCATGGCGTGCTGGTGTATTCCGGAATTCTTTTGGCCGTGTTTGCCGCAGGACTTGCTTCAAGTTATATACAAACCCTAAGCATGGGTTTTGTGGGGCGCAAAGTTTTGTTTAATTTGCGCAACGCAATATTTACAAAGCTTCAGGAATTGCCCGTAGCATTTTTCAACCAGAACAAAGCCGGGGATTTGATTTCGCGCATAAACAACGACACGGACAAGCTTAATCAATTTTTCTCGCAGGCTCTCATGCAGTTTATCGGCAGTTTTTTCCTCATTGCCGGTGCCGGTATTTTCGTTATCGTCCTCAATTTCCGCTTAGGCGCGGCCTCGCTGGCGCCGGCGTTGCTGGTATTGGTTGTGACGCAAATAATTTCGGCCTGGGTCAAGCGCAGAAACACCCGGTCGCTTCAGACGCTGGGGTCTTTAAGTTCGGAAGTCCAGGAAAGCTTGGTAAACTTTAAAGTTATTGTCGCATTTAACCGCCTTGACTATTTCCGCCAAAAATTCGGGCAGGTTAACCAAAACAATTACGAAACTTCGGTGGATGCCGGAATCGCCAATAATATTTTTACGCCGCTTTATGGATTGGCTTCAAACCTGGCGCAGCTGACTGTAATTGCCTATGGCATTTATCTTATAATGGGCGGGCATTTAACCATCGGCTTGCTCATCGGCTTCCTGCTGTACGTCAATAATTTTTATAATCCCCTGCGCCAGCTGGCAAATGTCTGGTCCACGCTGCAGCTGGCTTTGGCCGCGTTTGATCGCGTGTCCGAGGTCTTGGCTTTGGAATCCGATATGCCTATGGTTGTGGATGAAATTGCGTCTGAAGCGGGGGACGACGTCTTGGCTTTCCAAAACGTCAGTTTCCATTATCCTGACGGTAAGGATGTTTTGCGTGATATTAATTTTACGCTCAAGCGCGGCAAAACTTACGCGCTGGTTGGTCCCACTGGCGGCGGCAAAACCACCACGGCTTCGCTTATGGCCAGGCTTTACGATCCAACTTCCGGCAAAGTGGAGTTTTTGGGACGAGATATCCGCTCTTACAGTCCGCGCGAACGCGGGGACGGGATCGGATTTATCCTACAGGAGCCGTTTCTGTTTACCGGCACGGTGCGGGACAATTTGCTTTATGGCAATCACGAGTATGTCGATTTTTCCAATGACCAGCTGAATGCGGTTTTGGAACAGGATGGCTTATCTAAACTCCTGTCGCGGTTTACCGATGGTTTGGACACCGAAGTCACGGTCTCTGGAAACAGCATCAGTCTCGGCCAGAAGCAGCTGATAGCTTTTATGCGCGCGTTTTTACGCAAACCCAAGCTGCTTATTTTGGATGAAGCCACAGCCAACGTTGACACCGTCACCGAGCAGCTCCTGGAAGAAATTTTGACCAAATTGCCCAAGGACACAACCAAAGTCATAATCGCGCACCGGTTGAATACCATAAAGCGCGCTGATCAGATTTTCTTCATCAACGCGGGTGAAATTACGCCGGCCGGATCTATGGAACACGCGGTGGAAATGTTGCTTTCCGGCCAGCGCCAAAGTTAATGATTGTTTGACAGGCTTAAACTTTGCTATACTTAGTGTATGAACGAAAATGAGCTGGGCAGCCAGCTTAAAATTTATACCGAGCTTAGAAAAGAAAATAAAGATATAAATGTCGCGGCACTTGCTTTGGCCGCGCTTGCCGATCATCAATCCAATCTGCTCACGCCCAAAGAGAAGCGCATTGCGTATCTCATATCCTTGTCGTTGCCGCCATTTGGCGCGCTCTACGCACTCAAATTTTACACCTCAGGCAAATCTGACGGCAAAACTGCCGCGTATATGTGCCTGGGCCTAACCGTGGCCTCTATTCTGTCATTATTTTTGATTACCGGGTTAATGTTCAAGAGTTCCGGACTAAGCACGCAGCAGCTGGAACAAGCCCCGCAGCAGTACCAGGATCTGTTGGCCCCCTAATTAATTGCCAAATCCAAGCATTAGTTCTAAAATGCTTCTATGGAAGCATTTTTTAACGAATTCAGAAGCCCGACCTTCGGCAAACTGGATTTTGAAGGGGTCTGGGACAAACTTCTTGACTACATTGGTGTTGCGCCGGGACTTGAGTACGAACTTATAATTGGCACGGATTCCATGCCGAGCGGCACGGAGGCTGAATTTGTATCGGCAATCGTAGTGCACCGCAAAAATTCAGGCGGCATTTATTTTTGGTCCAAACGTCATCGAGTCGGATTTCATACCCTGCGCCAGAGAATTTTTCAGGAAGCATTGGATTCGCTCAAACTCGCCGAGCAGTTGATCGGCCGTCTTAAGGAAAAAAACATTACTGATTTTAATTTGACCATCCATGTCGACGTCGGGCCAAACGGCCAGACCAGACAAATGATCCACGAAGTCGTGGGCATGATCAAAGGTTCCGGATTTGCGGTGAAGACGAAACCTGAATCCTACGGCGCGTCATCCGTGGCGGATAGGCATACATAAAATAAGCTAAAAGTTGGAAATCAAAAGTGAAAAGTACCAATTTTTGGTGCTTTTTTATTTTCCACAACACTGTACATATAACCACAATGCTTTGCCTTATTGCCCAACTGCCTTTGTGTTAAATGGTCAGTTGATGTTGTGCCAATATACATTAGAATCAATTCATGGACGGAATTAGAGAATTCTTTTATTGGAGCGCGAGCATAGCCTCAATCTTGATCGGACTGTTTGTGTTGGCAATGTTTGGGTTATTGTTTTACCTGAAGCGAGCCGCAGATTCCGGCTTGCGGAAACTTGATTTTATGTCAGAACAGGTCAGGTCCGCGGGCCGAACCTGGCGAAACCTTGCATTTACTCGATTTCTTATTAGGACATTAAGGTTTATTTTCTAAATTTATGTTCTACGATAAATATTATAGACACAGGAATAATTCTTTGGGCATAGGGCTGCTGGCTTTTGCCGCAGGAGCCGTAGCATGGGCTTTATTCGGCGAAAAAATCCGCACAGGACTGAAAGAAAGTGAAAAGTTTCAGGACCTCAAAGATGAAGTTTATGAAAAGGCTTCAAATATGGCGGATCTGACCCGGGAAAAATATGACAAATTTGTAGATGAAGCCGCCAGTCAATACGCCACGGTGCGCGGTATTTCTCAGAACGAATTGCGCGACCTTGTTTCAGATCTCAAGTGGCACTGGCATCGGATCAAATCATCATGGAAAAATAACCGGTATTCGGATGCGGGGAATTCGTTTGGAGAACATTAATTTTATTGGAAAGGGGTGATATAAATGAGTGTTATAACATGGATTATTCTCGGTGGACTGGCCGGCTGGATAGCCAGTATCGTCATGCACACGGATGCGGAAATGGGGATTCCCGCCAATATTATAGTGGGAATTGTGGGCGCGCTCTTAGGCGGCTGGCTTATGACGCTGTTCGGCGGCCCCTCGGTGACTGGATTCAACTTCTCCAGCCTGATTGTGGCGATTTTGGGTGCAATCATTCTGCTTTGGGTCGTGCGCGGGTTCCGCACACCGCTTTCAGGAAGATACTGATAAACTAATTTCTAATTACTAATTGATCTAAAAAAATCCCCTTGAGGGGATTTTTTTATGTCTGTTAAAGGCCGAGGATATTTTTTAGCTTCTGTTCGATTACCGGCTTGGGCGCGGCGCCCATAATTTCACCAATGACCTTGCCGGACTTGAATACTTTAAGCGAGGGGATGGATGAGATAAAATATTCCTGCGTGGTTCGGGGGTTTTCATCGACGTTCATCTTTCCAACTTTAAGATGGTCTTTGAGTTCTTCCGCCAATTGGGTAACTGCGGGAGAAACCATTCTGCATGGGCCGCACCATTCGGCCCAGAAATCCACCAAAAAAGGCTTCTCCGAAGTTAAGACTTCGGCTTTGAAATTATCATCAGTTATTGTAAGCTCCATATTTTCCTTTCTTGCCCTTCGGACGGGCCTTTCCGCGTTAGTTGTTGCCGGATAATTATAACTGAAGGCTTGCATTTTGTCTAAATAGTTATTTTTTAGTAAGATTGATAAGAAATTTACCGGTAGAAACCAAAAATGTATAAAAAAGCGGTTTTGGCAGTGACAGTATTGGCAATCATATTTATATCTACGCCCAGGAAAAACCTTTCCTCGGGTTCAGAGTCGCGCGTATCCGCCGCTTCAAATACTGCTATCCAAGCCGCGCCAGCGGTAAAACCTTCACCAAAGCTTCCAAGTAAATTAGGTGAAGTTCCGCTTCCGCAAACATCAGCCAAGGCGATATTGGCTTTGGATCTCGAGACAAATGAGAAGCTTCTGGAGCAACATGCTGACGAAAAATTGCCCACTGCCAGCCTAACCAAACTTATGACTGCAATGGTGGTCTCGGATACGGTTTCTGAAACTGATGTGGTTACCATCCAGAAACCCGATGTACAGGTTGAATGTTCTTGCATGGGTCTTGTGGCAGGCGAACAGATCACGGTTGAAAATTTGCTGAAAGGCCTGTTGATCCCTTCCGGAAACGATGCGGCGCAGGCTTTAGCGCGATTTGCGGGAGGCGACAGCGTCCAGAATTTTGTTTATCTGATGAACCAAAAAGCAGAAACGCTGGGATTGTCGTCGACGCACTTTTCCAATCCAGTGGGGCTGGACAGTCCGGGTAATTATTCCACTGCCAATGATTTGGCGAAAATTACTGAAAGCTTCCTCAAGTATCCGGAACTGGAAAAAATCGTAGCTACGGCCGGGGTAAATGTTTCGTCAGTGGACGGCAAAATCGTGCACAAACTGCGTACGAGCAATAAACTTTTACTCACGGATTCCGATGTTGTCGGCGTCAAAACTGGTTACACAGACGAGGCGCAGGGAAATCTGATTGTGAAAATCGAACGGGATAAAGCCCAGGTCCTAACGGTTGTGCTCAACACCCCGGATCGCGAAGGAGACACGCAAAAAGTAATTGATTGGATATTTGCGGAATACTCGTGGTAAACGCGCGGGCTTATTTTGAGATAACTCAATACTAAAGTAAGTACTAAAGTCCTTACTAAATATTGCATATGCCTGTGTTGAATGGCATGTTTTGGCAATTTGTGTCTATTGTGGTATAATAAATCATAAATTGTTGTCCACAATGGCCGAAATTGCTTATAAAATGACGAAACAAAACGCATAAATTATGGAATTGACCGCTACAATTATAAAAATTTTCAGCCTGGCTGCGATGTCGTTTATTTTGGCAATTTTGCTGACACCGCTCTGGACTGACTTTTTGTACAAGCACAAGATAGGCAAAACTATACGTACCGGGAAAACTCCGGTATTTACAGGCCTGCACGCGCATAAGGCCGGCACGCCGACTATGGGCGGAGTGCTCATCTGGTTTACAACCCTTGCTTTAGCTGGCGGATTTTGGTTTTTGGATCGCGTGGCGCACATTGATTATTTTCATTATTTAAATTTCTTGACTCGCGCCCAGACGCTGCTGCCTTTGGGTGTACTGCTGCTTACGGCCCTAATGGGACTTTTGGATGATTACTTGGGCATCAAAAGTTTCCGCGGCTTGCGCATGCGGTACCGGCTGATGTTTTACTCCATCATCGCGCTCTTAGGCGCCTACTGGTTTTATTATAAGCTTGGTTTTGACGTGTTCCGAATACCGGGTATGGGCAATTATAATTTAGGGTTATGGTATATACCGTTTTTTATATTTGTGGTTATAGCCACCAGCTTTTCCGTGAACGAAACCGACGGTTTGGACGGTTTAGCCGGCGGCGTGCTTGCTGTTTGCTTTTTTGCGTACGGGGTAATTGCCTTTTTCCAGGGCCGATACGAACTCACAGCAATGACCGGCGTTTTGGGCGGAAGTCTCCTGGCTTTCTTATGGTTTAATATTTACCCGGCTAGATTTTTTATGGGTGATACAGGCGCAATGTCTTTGGGTACTGTCCTGGCCGTGATAGCTTTTTATACCAATTCGGTATTCGTGTTGCCGATTATTGGATTCATTCTTGTGCTCGAATCCGGGTCCGTCATAGTGCAGATAAGCTCAAGGATTATTTTCCACCGCAAAATTTTCCTGTCCACGCCGATCCACCACCACTTGGAAGCTTTGGGCTGGCCGGAAACGAAAGTCACTATGCGGTTTTGGATTATTTCGGCCATGGCCGCGGTAGTTGGGGTGGCAATCAATCTCATAGGGCGCTAACTTTTTTATGTACGACATTCTCATTAAAAACGGTGAAGTGGTGGATGGCCTGGGCAAATCCCAAATCCGACGGGATGTGGCTATTGAGCGCGGACACATAGCCGATATTTCCGAAAATATTTCCGAATCTAAAGCCAAGCAGGTTTTGAACGCTTCTGGCAAAATTGTCGCACCGGGATTTATAGATATCCAAAACCATTCAGATTCCTATTGGACGCTTTTTGATCACCCGGCAGCCGAAAGCCTGCTCTCGCAAGGGATTACAACTATAATTGTGGGCAACTGCGGTTCGTCGGTGGCGCCGCTTACGAGTGCTGAGGCTATAAAGACCATCCAGAAGTGGCACAATTTGGCCGGAGTGAACATCAATTGGTCATCGTTTGCGGAATTTCTACGCAATCTTGAAGGACGGATCGGGGTCAACGTCGGCAGTTTAGTCGGGCATGCCACTATTCGCCGCGGTTTGGTGGGCGACGCGGTACGGCCCGCGACCTTTGACGAGATCCGGATCATGGACAAATTGCTCTGGCAGGCATTAAGCCAGGGTGCGTTCGGTTTGTCTATGGGCTTGGTTTACGCGCACGAAGTCAATTCGCATACCGGCGAACTCATGGAACTGGCACAAAATCTCAAAGTTCGCGATGCTTATCTGTCCGTGCATCTGCGCTCCGAGGGCACGCATATTTTGGAAAGCCTGGATGAAGTTATAGAAATTGCCAAACGATCGGAAGTGGCGCTCAAAATTTCCCACTTTAAAATCCGCAAATCCAAAAATTGGCATCTTGCCGAGAATGTTCTCAAGAAACTGGAAGATGCTTACCACAAGGGACTTAACGTAAGCTTCGATGTCTACCCTTACGACACGACCTGGGCCGTGCTCTATACGTATATGCCGAAATGGGCGTACGAAGGCGGGCGCGCGGAAATTTTGAAGGTATTGGCAGATCCTTTGCAGCGGAAAAAAGTCTTGGAATTCCTCAAAACGCAGGAGCATGATTATAGAAAAATCATTATTGCGACATCGGAGGGGGCTACGGGATTTGTCGGTAAATCGGTGTCAGACATAGCACAAAATTCCGGTGTTTCAGAAACTGAAGCACTGCTAAATGTATTGGCGGCTACGGCAACCCAAGCCATAAGCTTTGACCAGAATTTGTCTTTTGGGGTCGTTGAGCAGTTTATGAGTTCGCCGCTCGCAATGATCGCAACCGATGGAGCGGGTTACGGAACGCGCAGTTCCCCGAATCTGGTGCACCCTCGATGCTTTGGCGCGATGCCTAAATTTTTATCTTGGGCCCGCGATTCAAAGAAACTTTCCCTGCCGGAGGCTGTTAAAAAGATTACAAGCCAGCCGGCGAAGCTTTTGGGTTTGTCTGATCGAGGAGTTTTGGATACAAGCTCCATAGCGGATGTGGTCGTGTTTGATCCAAAAAATATACGCGATCTTGCCACTTATGCCGACCCTTACAAGTTTTCAGCCGGAATTGAACATGTTTTGGTCAACGGCAATCTTGCATATTCGGGAGCAAAATTTTTGGGTAAGTTCGGAGCGACATTGAGAAAATCCTGATGCTTGAAGATTTAAAAGGCAAAAAAATCGCAATCGTGGGCTTTGGCACCAACAATCGCAAACTTGCGGCATTTTTTGCAAAGCACGGGGTTGAGTTTGAGACAATAGAAAACTGGGGACTGAATTCCAGCCTGATTGGCCGGCTGGATTCATACGATGTCATTTTCCGCACGCCGGGGCTTCCTTACAATTCGCCTGCCATCCAGCAGGCCAAACAAAAAGGCGTGGAGGTTTCGAGTCAAACCAAATTATTTTTTAAACTTTGTCCCGCGGCAATTATTGGCGTGACGGGCACTAAGGGCAAGGGTACGACCTCAACGCTCATCGCGCGGATTCTGTCCGCCGCGGGCGGATCCGCCCCTGGCAGAGAAATAACTTACGATCGGGTCTGGCTCGGCGGTAACATCGGAGTGGATCCGTTTGAGTTTATAGATGAAATTAAAGCCTCCGATTTGGTGGTTTTGGAACTGTCCAGTTTTCAACTGCAGGATCTGCAAACGAGTCCGCACGTGGCCGTGGTGCTTAACATTACCGCGGACCATTTGGATCCATCCGGCTCGTATGAATCGCCTTCGCACGCAAGTCTTGAGGAATACACAAATGCCAAATTGCAAATTGTTGCGCACCAGACGGAAAAAGATTTTGCGGTAATGTCGCATGAGCTGCCGGAGAGCGCCCATATAGGCAAGGGCAGAAAAATTATTTTTTCGCCTGCAGATGTGGCGGATTTTGAATACAATTTAATTGGCAAGCACAATTTAGAAAATATCGCAGCTGCCGTGGCCGTGGGTAAAATTTACGACGTGCCGGAAGAAAAGATGCGAGCGGCTGTCTTGGCTTTCAAAGGCTTGCCGCACCGATTGCAGATTACAATGCAAAAAGACGGAATCACTTATGTGGATGATTCCGTAAGCACTAACGAGGATTCGACGATTGCCGCAATCCGCGCGTTTGCCGGGCCTTTGATTTTGATTGCCGGAGGCTCAAGCAAGGGATTGGATTACAATAAGCTTGGGCAGGTTATAGTCTCAAGTCCAAACCTGAAAGCCTTGGTTCTGGTAGGGCAGGAAGCGGACAAGATTTCGAAAGCCGCGGCTGGATTTCGCGGAAAGATTTTTACAGGCGCAAAAAGTATGGAGGAGATTGTAAGGCAGGCAAAAAGTGCCGCTGTCTCAGGAGATACAATTTTGCTTTCGCCGGCCGCAGCCAGTTTTGATATGTTCACAGACTACAAGGACCGCGCCGCTCAATTTGCCGAGGAAATTTCCAAATGAAAATTAAACGACTCCCAAAAGTAGACCGCGGCTTGCTCTGGGTTATTTTGATTCTTCTGGCTTTTGGCTTGGTCAGTTTGTATTCGGCGTCGTCCGTGCTCTCCAGCCAAAGATTCGGAAATAATTATTATTATTTTGTCCGGCAAATTGGATTTGGCGCAATACCAGGACTGATTGCAATGTATGTTTTGTCGCGGATTGACTACCACGTCTGGCAAAAATTAGCGCCATTGCTCATTGTCGGCGGCGTAGGCCTGTTGGTGGCCGTGCTTTTGCCGGGGATTGGACTCCGCGTTGCTGGCGCCAGGCGCTGGATCAATTTGCAATATTTTTTGTTCCAACCAGCGGAATTCGTCAAGCTCGCCGTAATTTTCTATCTGGCGAGTTGGTATGACAAACGCCAGCAGCACACCCACGACCTGTATTACGGCTTCCTGCCAATTTTGACAATTGTGCTTATCGTGTCCGGGCTTATAATTTTGGAACCGGATTTGGGGACTATGCTTGTGCTTATTGCCATTGCTGCGGTAATGTTCTTTTTGGGCGGAGTGCGCCTGCGCTATCTGTTTGGCACAGCAGTGGTCGGAAGCATGGTCTTGTGGCTGGCCATTAAGGCTGCGCCTTACCGGGCTTCCCGTTTGCTGGCATTTTTTAATCCGCAAGCCGATGCCCAGGGCGTTTCGTACCAAATCAATCAGGCGCTCTTGGCCATAGGAAGCGGCGGCTTTTGGGGCCGAGGATACGGCCAATCTTTGCAGAAGCAAAATTATCTGCCGGAAACTATCGGCGACTCCATTTTTGCCGTAATTTCGGAAGAGATGGGCTTTGTGAGAATTCTGGCCGTGCTGATTGGATTTCTGTTTCTGGCGCTCCGTGGTTTCCGCGTGGCGCTGAAGGCGCCCGACACATTTGGAAGGCTTGTGGCAGCCGGGATTACGTCGTGGATTGTCATGCAGGCTATCATCAATATCGGAGGCATCACGGCCGTCATTCCGCTGACAGGAATTCCTCTGCCGTTCATTTCATACGGCTCCACGGCCATGGCCATGAACTTGGGCGCACTTGGAATTTTACTTAATATTTCACGATACACCGGCAAAAGAGCATGAATAGATTCCATAAAAAATTAGACGATAGAGAAATCTTGAATAATTCAGAATTTTTGATAATGCCGAAAATTCCCGCGGCCGAAACTCCGAAGTTAGGCAAAAGACCCGGCAAGTGGAACCTTATTCGTTTTGCCGCCACTTTATTGGTGTTCACTTTGCTTCTTCAGGCGGCAGAATATCTGTCTTCCGCGCAGCACGCACAGGGGGAGATTTTAGGTGCGGCCACAAGTGCGTATGATGATTTAAGCGGCGCGCAGGCATCACTTACCAGTCAGGACTTCAATGGCGCGAAAAACCAATTCAGCCAGGCGCTGGATAATCTGCAATCCGCACAAAGCAAGCTCGATGGCTTTAAAGCCTTGGAACTTGTGGCGCCGCAGGCCAAAGGTGCCGCACATGTTTTAGCCGGCGCGCAATATTTGGCCCAGGCTGGAGCGAAACTTACAGATGCGCTGGGAATCTTTGATAAGCTAAATGTTTCGAGCAGCGGCGTGGCAGATGCCAACTTCAGCCAGGTCCTTTTGCAAAACAGAGATCTCGTTTCGTCATCTCTGAACCTTCTCACCCAGGCCGGTGCAGAATTTGACCAGGCTAGTGGGTTGCCCTCGGATTACTCGGCGACCTTGCAGGCGGCCCGCGACCAGATATCGGTTCTCACGGGACTTTTGCAGAATCTTTCTGATTTGGAGGATATCTACTTGGGTTTTTTTGGCAACGGACCGAAAGTTTACCTCTTGGCATTCCAAAATTACGATGAAGTCCGCGCTACCGGAGGGTTTATAGGAACTTATGGCGTGCTTAAAATCAATAGCGGGCAGATCCAGGATTTAAAAATTGACAGCATTTATGATTTGGACGGACACATCTACTCCAATACCGCAGCTCCTGGGCCGTTCCAGCCGGCTATACAGAAATGGGGGATTCGCGATGCCAATTGGTTTGCGGATTTTCCGACATCCGCGCGCAAACTTTTGGAATTTTTTGAAGCCGGTTCGCAAACCGCGGACGGCGTGGTCGCGGTCACGCCTGCAATTTTTGAAGACTTGCTTAAAGTCACAGGCCCAATTAATATGCCGTCTTACGGGGTAACCATTACCGCTGATAACTTCCAACAGGTGGTGCAATTTAAGACATCGGTGGACTACGACCGCACGCTCAACCAGCCCAAACAGATGCTGGCGGATTTTGCCCCTATGCTTTTAGACCGATTGTCGAACCTTTCGCGCGACCAGTGGCTTGCGCTTTTGCAGGATATGGAACAGAATTTAATCCAAAAACAAATTTTACTTTACAGCACGGATCCGAATCTTGAACAGAAAATCACAGATCTTAAGGTCGCAGGAAACATTGAGCAGACCGATTTTGATTATTTCAACGTGGTCAATACCAATCTCGGCGGCACCAAGACGGACCTTTCGGTCAAACAGACTGTTTCGCTTTCGGCAAAAGTTTTATCCGACGGCTCGGTTATGGACACTGTCAAAATTGACCGTGCGAATACCTCAAGTCAAGTCAATAAAGATTATTTGCGCGTGCTTGTGCCAGACGGCGCAACCTTGATTTCTTCCACCGGGTTTGACCCGGGAGATTTCAACTCATCGCAGGCGCAGGGTTTGCAGACTGATCCGGAGCTGGCGGCTTGGGACAAGGGGACACTTTCGGGGCAGACGTTTATACGCACCGAGTCCGGCAAAACGGAATTCGCTGGCTGGCTGAATTTAGAAAGCGGAGCAGATAAAGCAATTACGCTTGTCTACATGTTGCCTAAAAAATTAAATATAAGTTTTTTGCACCCGAGTGACTCGTATTCTTTGCTTTTCCAAAAACAAGACGGAGTTTTGCCGTACGATTTTTCCGCCTCACTCGACGTGGGAAATTTCAGCCCGAAATGGGAGACCGCAGATGCAGCGGCGGACTCGCGCAAGATAAATTTTAAATACACCACGGGTTCAGACCAGTATTGGGGCATCGCAGTGTCCAAATGAGCAACGACATCTACCGCAACCACAAAAGCCACGTTGGATCCGCGGCGATTATCATCGCTGTCTTTACGCTGCTTTCAAAAATTATGGGTTTGGCGCGAGACGCGATTTTTTCCCACCAATTCGGCACCAGCACAATAATTGACGCATACTTTGCCGCATTTCGGATTCCGGATTTTGTATTTAATCTTTTGATCTTGGGCACGTTTTCTGTGGCGTTTATTCCGATTTTTTCCGAATACCTGCTTAAAGATGAAAAAGCCGCAAACAGGCTTGCCTCCAGCATCATCAATGTCACGTTGATGATGATTTTGGGTTTGAGCGTGTTGGCTCTTATATTTATAAACCCTTTGGTTTCGGCCATTGCGCCAGGCTTCACAGGTCAGGCCAGGGAACTTACAAAGCAATTCACCGAAATCTTCCTGCTCTCGCCGATTTTTTTGACCTTGTCGTCTATAACCTCAAGCATGCTCAACACCCACAAGCGGTTTGCGATAGTGTCGGCAGCGCCTCTAATTTATAATGCCTCCATAATTTTAGGCGTGCTTGTGCTGTACCCGAAATTTGGGGCCATGGGCCTGGCATTTGGAGTGGTCATTGGCGCTTTTCTTCACTTTGCTATCCAACTGCCGCAATTGTTTGGCCTGGGATTCCACTACAGAACAAAAATCGATGTGCATCAGGCCGGATTTGTGCAATTTTGGAAGCTGTATTGGCCGCGAATTTTTTCTATGGGCACGGGTCAAGTGACTCTCCTAGTTGCCAGCATTTTCGGTTCTTTCTTAGGTGTGGGCAGTCTTTCGGCCTTTTATTATGCCAACAACCTGCAGGGAGTTTTCCTAAGCATCTTCGCGGTGTCAGCCGCCTTGGCTGTGTTCCCGACCATGTCGGATTTGTATAATGAAAAAAAATTAGACGGGCTCAAGGACGTAATTGCGCACACGACAATGCAGATTTTGTACTTTATAATCCCGCTGTCCGTGCTTATGCTTATTTTGCGCGCGCAAATCGTACGCTTGGTGCTAGGTATTGGGCAGAACACGTCTTTTACTTTTGCCGACGTGCGTATAGTCGCAGCGACCCTGGGTTTGTTTGTCATCTCTATGTTTGCGCAGGGACTGATTGCGCTTTTTACGCGCGCATTCTACGCCATGCAAAATACGAAAATTCCCGTGATTGTAAGTTTCATTACTATTGCTTTGAACATCGTACTCACGGCGATTTTGGTGCATAAGTACGGCGTGCCAGGACTGGCGCTGGCGTTTTCCATCACAAGTCTTTTGGAACTTTTGATTTTGATGATGGAACTGCATTTCAAACTTGGCCACATTCACGACGAATACCTCATAGTCGGCAGTCTTAAAATTATCATCAGCTCGCTTATAGGCGCGATTCTGGCCTACATAATGCTCTATGTAGCCGCGTCGTTTGTGCATACCAACACATACTTTGGATTGCTTGGACAGGCCGTAATATCTGGCCTGTCAGGTGTCGCTGGATTTTTGGCCATCAGTTGGGCTATGGGAGTTTCGGAAACGCACAATATAATTTCCGTGTCTAAAAACGTAGTTGCCAAGGCCGGCAAACCGTTTGCATACATTTGGAGTATGTGGTCATAAGGCGCTCGGGAGAAATTTTTGTCGGACACCAGCCCGACTGGACGTCAGTCTGGCGGGCGGCCGCTTCGGGCGGCTTAAAGTGCTCAATATTGGAAAGTCTCGCACGTTGTCCTCCAGAATTTTTGCTGTGTTGTCAACCCAGTAGAAATTCGATAATGCTTCGCATTTCTAGAATCGAATTTCACTACTGGGCAGGTATAGGCGTTTAGGGTATAATAAACGCGTAAAGAATTGTCATCCTGAACGCAGTGAAGGATCCTACGTGAGATTCTTCGGCTTCGCCTCAGAATGACAATATTATTTATATGCAAGATAAAATCCGAAATTTTTGTATTATTGCTCACATCGATCACGGGAAATCCACGCTCGCGGATCGGCTTTTGGAAATGACTTCCACAGTTTCCAAACGGGAAATGAAAGAACAGCTTCTCGATACCATGGAGCTGGAGCGCGAGCGGGGCATTACCATCAAACTGCAACCCGTACGCATGGAGTGGAACGGCTATATTTTGAATCTCATAGACACGCCCGGCCATGTGGACTTTACTTATGAAGTTTCTCGTTCGCTTGCTGCTTGTGAAGGCGCAATTTTAGTCGTTGATTCAACTCAAGGCATAGAAGCGCAGACACTTGCTAACATTCACCTCGCTCAAGCTCATAACCTCAAAATCATCCCGGTGGTAAATAAAATTGATTTGCCGAATTCCGACCGCGAAAAAACCGCGGAGGAGATTAAAAAGGCTTTTGGATTTACCGATGACGAAATTTTGTACGCATCTGGCAAAACCGGCGAAGGCGTAGACGAAATCCTCCAGGCCGTAGCCGACCGCGTACCAGCACCAAGCGGAAATCCGTCTGCTTCCTTGCGCGCGCTTATTTTTGACTCTGCTTACGATCAGCACCGCGGCGTGCTGACGTTCGTGCGTATCGTAGATGGCAAACTTTCTAAAAACGAAAAAATCCAAATGCTGGGTACTGCCACCCCGGCCGAAGCACTAGAGATCGGATACTTCCATCCGAAATTGTTCCCGTCAGCGGATCTCAAGACCGGAGAAGTCGGGTATATAGTCACGGGACTGCGCGATGTGCGCAAAGCGCGCGTGGGAGACACAATTACCGTTGCCGGGGCCAAAGTTTCCGCGCTTCCAGGTTACAAACAAATCAAACCAATGGTTTACGCTTCCATCTTCCCGGTCTCGGGAGATGATTACCCGCTGCTTCGCGATGCCATAGAAAAACTTAAACTTTCCGATGCGGCTTTGGAATTTATTCCCGAGCACATCCCAGCACTTGGATTTGGCTTCCGTACAGGATTCTTGGGGCTGCTTCATATGGATATTGTGCAGGAAAGGCTTTCGCGCGAGTACAATTTGGATCTGGTACTCACTGCGCCGTCTGTGGAATACAAAATCAATCTCAAGGACCGGACAAACAAGATTATCCACACTCCCGCCGAATTACCGGACTTGTCCTTAGTCGAATCCATAGAAGAGCCTTGGGTCGCGGTAGAAATTTTGGTGCCGCAAAAATTCATAGGCGGCATTTTGGAACTTATAACAAGCCGGCGGGGCATTTACCAGAATATGGATTATTTGTCGGATGACCGCGTGCTCATATCGGCACAAATGCCTCTTGCCAACATCATTATAGATTTTTATGATAAACTTAAGAGTGTCTCCTCCGGTTACGCTTCGCTCAATTACGAGTATCTGGAAATGCGCACAGGCGATCTGGTTAAGCTCGACATCCTGGTGGCTTCCGAGGCCGTAGATGCGCTGTCCATGATTGTCCACAAATCCGTAGCCGAGTCCGAAGGCCGCTCACTTACAGAGAAACTCAAAACGCTTATACCGCGCCAGCAGTTTGAAATTGCCATACAGGCTGCAATCGGCGGCAAAATCGTCGCCCGCGAAACGATTTCTGCCGTGCGCAAGGACGTGACCAAAGGTTTGTACGGCGGCGACGTCACGCGCAAAATGAAATTGCTGGAGAAACAGAAAAAAGGAAAGAAGCGCCTCAAGCGGATCGGCCAGGTAGACATACCACAGGAAGCATTCCTGGCAATCCTCAAGAAGTAATTCAATTTCGTAGATATATGCAAAATAGAAAAAGATTAGAAAAAATGTTTGCCATATTTGCCATCATCATGATTTTGGGCATGGTGCTGTTTACGTTGAGTGCGCTTTTGGCAAGCCAGTAAGTCATAAGGAGAGGGGAGTTCTAAAAGGAAAAGACAAGCATGAATTTTTTGAAATCAAAATTCGGCACTGTGGCCCTGGCAGGCGCAAGTATTCTGATTTTGTTTGTCACAGTCCGCCTTTTGGCCGAAAAGTACCACGTTGACAAACAGATCCGTCAGCTTACCGCACGCGCTGAAGATATTTCTTCACAAAACCAGCAGCTTTCGGACCTGGTGAACTATCTCAACACCGATGAGTACCGCGACAAAGCCGCCCGAGAACAGCTGGGACTCAAGAAAGACGGCGAGGTGGTGGTGGCATTGCCGCAGCAGTCAACGGAACAATCGCAGGACCAGCCACCGCAGGCTCCGGCCAGTCATCCGCAAGAGTGGTTTGATTATTTCTTTAAGCATTAATGGCCGATGAAATTAAATAAAAAACAGATTATCTGGATTTCCACTGGTGTAGTGGTGATTTTAATTTTGGCTTCAGGGCTTTTAGCGTACGCCTCGAGCCTTTCTGACCCGGTTACAAAAGCTTTGAGGAAGGTCTACCCAGCGGCGATTGTCGGCGGCAGAAAAATAGTGCCCGTATCCGCATCGGATGAATTCGTGAGCATAGTCGGACGCTTGGATTCGACTGTTTCGAAGCATACTGCTTACCAGACTTATCTGACACAGGTTAAATCCGAAGTGCTCATGAGAAATTTAGGCCTTAAGCTCGACTCGGACAGCGTGAGTGATGAGCTGAATTTTTACACTAAGGGGGCGAGTAGTTCTTTGGACCAGTTCATAAGCACGTATTTTAATAATAGCCAGCAAAGCTTTGTGGACACGGTCGTTCAGCCAGAGGCCGTGGAGGCAAAACTGCGTATTTATTATAATTCCAACTTTTCTCTAAACCAGGCGGCGTATGACAAAGCGCAAAATATTTTGATGCAACTTAAATCCGGCACAGACTTTGCAACCCTTGCCAAAACGGAAAGTGATGACAAACAGACTGCGGCACTTGGCGGCGATATGGGATTTTTTGCGCACGGTGAAATTTTACCGGAGTTGGAAAAACAAATCGTAATTGCCAGAGAAGGCCAGGTCAGCGATATTTTGGTTACGCGCGACGGCTACGAAATCGTAGAACCCATAGAGACATCCACAGACTCATCCGGCCAAAAAACTTGGCACGCGCGGCACATCCTGGTCCAAACCAATGGCTTTGAACAGTGGCTGGCCAACCAGACCAAAAATATAAACGTTGTTACTCTCAAAAAGTATTAAAAAAATCCCGATCTCTCTGAAAAGAAAGATCGGGTCATCGGCGCGCCAGAATGTACATGAGGTGGATGTACGCGTGCGAATACATACGCAGGAGTATTCCAGCCATAGTGCACACGCAAAGCGCGATGTAGATTTGGAAGCCTGTCTGGTCTATCCATAACATCCAGATAAGGCCGCCAAAAATGAAAAGACCCACGAACCCCAGCAGTACGGTCCAGCTCTGAAAGCCGATTGCGTACCCGATTACGACAGCAAAAGCCAGCGAACCGAGCAATTTCGCAAGTGATTCCAAATCTCCTCCTTTGAAAAAGGCCCAAAACCTTGTTTTTATTATACCAAAATCTGTATAATACAAAAGCAAATAATCCGTGCGGGTATAGTACAATGGTAGTATGAAACCTTCCCAAGGTTTAGACGCGGGTCCGATTCCCGCTACCCGCTCCATTAACGTTCAAACTATATGAGAATAGAGAAAAAGATTTTACCCGAATATTTTGCTCAAATAGAAAATGGATCCAAAACTTTTGAGTTGCGCCTGGCTGATTGGGATTGCAAAGCAGGAGATGTTTTGGTTTTGCGAGAATGGGATCCGCAACCAAAGACTTATACTGGACGAGAAATTTCCAAGGAAGTTGGGTATGTTCTGAAGACCAAAGACGTGCATTTGTTTCCAAGTGATGATGTGGAAAAATTCGGCTATCAAATAATCTCTTTGAAATGACCCAGGAATATAATAAGTTAGTCAGGGACAATATACCTGACGTCATAAAAAAAGATCATAAAACGTCGGGATTTCATGTAGCAGATGAAGTTGAATACGAACAGAAGTTGTCGGAGAAATTAAAAGAAGAAGTAGAAGAATTTTTGGCAGAGTTTAGTCCGGAAGAATTGGCCGATGTGTTGGAAGTTATCTACACCATTACGGATTTGAAGAATATAGATTTAGAGAAAGTTGAAGAAATCCGATTGAATAAAAATCAAAAACGCGGATCGTTTAAAAAAAGAATTATTTTGGATGTAATAAATGACCAAAGCTCAGATATTGGTTAAAACCCGAGGATTCGTGCGTACAAAATTAGAAAACGAGGCCACTGGGCACGATTGGTATCACATCGAGCGTGTGGTGCGTGCGGCAAAGCTGATCGGCAAAAAAGAAAAAGCCGATTTGTTTATAGTTGAACTCGGCGCGCTCCTGCATGACATTGCGGATTGGAAATTCAATCAAGACCAGCACGCAGGAGAAAAAGTCACCAGAAAGTGGCTGATTTCGCTTGGTTTAGACAAAGACAACATCGAGCGAGTGGCTTATATTGTGCAAAATATCTCTTTCAAAGTAGGCGCAAACAAGCATAAGATGAAAAGTATAGAAGGAATGGTTGTCCAAGATGCGGACAGGTTGGATGCTTTGGGAGCGATTGGCGTTGCGCGGGCGTTCGCTTATGGCGGGTACAAGCACCGGATGATTTACGATCCGGAGGGAAAGTCCGAAACGTCAATCAAGCATTTTTATGATAAAATTTTGTGGCTGCGCGATTTGATGAATACCAAAACCGGCTACAAACTGGCAGGTGAGCGCGAAAAATTTGTGAAAAATTATTTAAAGCAATTTTATAAGGAATGGGGCGAGTAGTCGAAGTTCGGTTGCGCTTCAAAACATCAAATGTTTCTGCGCGCTTGAAAAATCGAACTTCACTACTTGCTAAAAAGGAAAATAATGCCGAAAAAAGAACAGCTCCCAGTTTGGGATCTATCTGCCTTCTACAAGAACGTTGATGATCCGAAAATAAAATCGGATGCAAAAAAGAATTTAATCAATTCGCAAAAGTTTACAAAAAGATTCAAAAACCGTCTTGCTGGCTTTGATGCGAAACAGTTACTGGCTGCGCTTCAACAACTTGAAAAAATTTATACGCTTACTTCAAAGCTTGCAAATTTTGCGGAGCTTACTTTAAGCGTGGACAGCCAGAATCCGAAAAATAACGTCCTTTATCAGCAAATGATGGATCACGCGCTTGCAATTCAAAGCAACCTCATTTTTTTTGATCTGGAAATCATGGAGTTGCCGGAAAGCCAAATCAAAAAATTAATCAACAGTCCTGCCCTGCTTAATTATAAACACCATCTAACTGACCTGCTGCACTACAAGCCGCACCACCTCTCCGAAGCCGAGGAGCAAATTTTTAATGATAAATCTACAACGGGCGCGAGCGCTTTTAACCGTCTTTTCGATCAGCATTTTGCTTCCAGGAAATTTGAAGTGACTCTGGGCAACGTAACCAAAACTATGACGGAATCAGAAGCTTTGAACCTGACTATGGTTCCAAACAGGTCCACCAGAAAGGCAGCAGCGGAAGGCATCACCAAAACTCTGAATGCCGATGCTAAGATGCTGACGCTGATTTACAACACAATCGTGAAAGACGCCGCTATAAATACCCGCTGGCATAAATACAAAATACCAGAACAGCCGAGGCATATGTCCAACGAAATTGATCAAAAAACTGTGGATACTATGACAACAGTCATAGTGGAAGGCTACGGTATTGTGGAAGATTTTTATAATTTTAAACGCCGGGTGATGAAACTCCCAAAGCTCTATATTTATGACCGCTATGCGCCAATTTCTAGTTCGGAACAAAATTTTTCTTTTGGCCAGGCAAAACAAATAGTTTTCGACTCCTTTGAAAAATTTTCTCCAAAGTTTGCCGCAGCGGCAAAGGAATTTTTCGATAAGAAATGGATCCATGCGCCAGTGTCTCCAGGCAAACGCGGTGGCGCGTACTGCTCTTATAACACCAACGACACACACCCGGTTGTTTTTTTAAACTACCTGGGTAAAGCGCGTGATGTACAAACACTGGCCCACGAGCTTGGTCACGGAATAAACGCATATCTGATGCGCAAACAAACTTACCTGAATTACGGTAATCCTTTGACTATGGCGGAAACAGCTAGTGTTTTTGGCGAAATGTTGGTTTTTGATGATCTTAAAGAAAAAATCAAAAATCCGAAGGAAAAATTTGCATTGTACGTAGATAAAATTCAGGACATTTTTTCTACTGTCTTTCGGCAAACAGCCATGTATAAATTTGAGCAAGATTTTCATGCCTTGCAAAAAACAAAAGGCGAGCTGACTACCGATGAGATCAATCTACTTTGGATTACGCGCCAGAAGGAAATGTTTGGGAAATCGCTGGACCTTACCGGTTCCGAACAATGGTGGAGCTACATTCCGCATTTTTTGCATACGCCATTCTATGTGTATGCATATTCGTTTGGAGAGCTCATGGTACTTTCTCTTTATGCCCAGTACAAGAAAAATCCGCAGGGCTTTGTGCCGAAGTATTTGGACTTAATGAGCGCAGGCAGCATCCGGACTCCCCAAGAATTGCTCAAACCTTTTAATATTAATCTTTCTGATCGCAAATTCTGGCAGGGTGGCATAAACATCATCAAAGAACTGGTTACTGAAGCCAAGCTTATTTACGCGCAAACGAAAAAGCGCAAATAGCGCTAGCCTGCCGCAAGGCAGGCTTTTTTGTTATAATACCTCCACGCCGAAGTAGCTCAGCTGGTAGAGCAATGCTTTCGTAAAGCAGAGGTCGCCGGTTCGATCCCGGCCTTCGGCTCCAGAAAACCATGATCAATTTTTACTTTGCTTTAGGAATAATTTCGGGTATCATCGCTGCGCTTGCGGTTATTCCTTATATCAAAGATATTCTACATGGTTCGACTCCCACCTTCGGCTCCAGAATTTAAAGTCAAGGCTGCCATTTTTTGCCGGGCTTGCCAAATCGGCATTTTTTTATTATACTTTCCGCGTCAATTAAGATTTTACATGCCTGAACCTGAACAAAAACCGAAACTGCCTCCTGTAAACAAATGGCTCCTTGTCAATTTCGCGTTTGAGTTTGGGTTTATAATTGCAATTCCGCTGCTGATATTGGCTTTGGGCGGCAAATGGCTGGACGCAAAACAGGGGACATATCCGGCATTTACGCTGGCTGGCGTGGTACTGGCCATAGCCGCGAGCACACTTTGGATTTCTAAACGGGTAAAAAGGTACATAAGATGAATATAAATCTGCCGCCGATTACGGCGGAACCGATTTTTCATATCGGGACATTTCCCATAACCAATGCCTACATAGACTCATGTCTGGTAGTGGTGTTGTTTTTGGTGCTCGGACTTATAATCCGCAAAAAGAATTCGATTATACCAAGAGGCATCCAGAACGTTATGGAAGCAGCACTTGAATTTATGCTTGGCTACATTGACCAGGTCACGCACGATCGCAAAAGATCGCTTCAAATTTTGCCGATTATCGGCGGAATCTTCAGCTTTATTTTGGTATGCAACTACCTGGAACTTATCCCAGGCTCCGGCTCAATCGGCCGCTGGCTTTTGGTAGACGGGCAAAAGCAGCTAGTGCCGCTATTCCGCTCGCCGGATTCGGACCTGAACTTGACTTTGGCCATGGCTGTGTTTGCGGTACTGTTTTCGCATATTATGGGTGTGGTATCGGTTGGAATATTTCGTTATGCCAATAAATTCGTTAAACTCTGGGACATCATCAAATCCTTCAGCCGCGGCGGGTTGAGCATTATGACCGCGGTCATAGAATTTGGCGTGGGATTGCTTGAGATCTTGTCAGAAGTAGCCAAGCTTGTATCGCTGTCGTTCCGATTGTTTGGCAACGTTTTTGCCGGTGGGATTTTGCTTGCGATTATAGCAGGACTATTTGCTTACCTTCTACCGTTGCCCTTTATGATGCTCGAGCTCATCGTCGGGCTCATCCAGGCTTTGGTATTTGCCATGCTGGCTCTAACGTACTTTGTCGTCGCGACAGCGCCAATACACGAGGAGCATGTGCCCGCAGAAGCCGAAGCTTAAATTTAGAAGCTTGGGTAGAGAAACTTACTGTCGAAATAAGTTTCTGTTTCCAAACTTTTAACGGCCCGTCCGGCGCGCCTAATGGCGAGGCCTTGGGCCGACGGGACGACTTTAAATTAAAAATCAGTCGAGCCAAAAAGGAAATTTATGTCAACAGAAGCAGTTGTTGCATTTACCAAAGGCATCACAATTGCCATTGGCAGCATCGGGCCTGGATTGGCGGTAGGCATGATCGGAGCCAAGGCCATGGAATCAATTGGACGCAACCCCGAATCCGTGGATAAATTGTTCGTACCTATGCTTTTGGGCATGGCGTTTGCGGAAGCTATCGCAATTTACGCTTTGGTCGTAACGTTTATTTTGTAGGGGGAAGGGGGAAGGGAAACCAATTGCAGTTCCCTTCGCTCTCCTCTCTATAATTAAGGATTAATTATGAATGTTTTAGGTACACTCGGTCTGGATTGGAAACTCTTTATCGCACAGTTGGTCAACTTTGCCATCGTACTGGTGATCTTTTGGAAATGGATTGTTAAGCCTCTTGCGAAAAATTTGACTGACCGCCAAAGCAAAATTGAATCTGGCATCAAAAATGCCGAGTATATGGAAAAAGAAAAGGAGAACTTCGAACAGTGGCGGATGAACGAGATGCGCAAAACGAGAGATGAAGCGGACAAAATTCTCAAAATTGCAATTTTAGACGCGGAAAAAGTTAAAACCGATACGGTAATCGAGACTCACGAACAAACAGTGCGGATGCTAGAGCAGGCTAAAATTTCTATGGATGCCCAAAAGCAGCGCGCCATGCGCGAGATCCGCGAAGACGTGGCGACTCTTGTGGTGGCGGCTTCGGAAAAGATTTTGCGGCACAAACTGGATGAGAAAAAAGACCACGCGTTAGTAAGCGAAAGCATCCAGGAGGTGGTCAAATAATGAAATTTTCAGCCTTAGAATACGCACGGGCTTTGTTGGATTCTGTGACTGACACAGATCCTAAAGAGCTGGACCTGGTGCTCAACAATTTTGTAGAGGTGCTGGCTGCCAACAACGACGTTTCGCTGTTCCCCGAAATTGAACAGGAATTCCACAAACTGGAACTTGCATCACGCGGACAAAAGCTTGCCGAAGTTACATCGGCCCATCCGCTAAGCCGCGAAAACGAACGGGATATAATTACGGAATTAAACAAACTGGTAAAAGGCGATGTAACGCTTAAGAAAAAGATTGATGAGAAAATTTTGGGAGGCGTGGTCATCCGCCTGGACGACCAGCTGATAGATGCATCGGTTAAGGGCGAACTGGACAATTTAAAAAATGAATTAAGCAAATAAACCCTCTCACCCTCGCCCCTCTCCCCGAGAGCGGGAGAGGAGAGTTCTAGAAAGAAGAAAACCTAATGGCAAACGATGTTATAGAAAAATTACGCAGCAAGATTGAAGGATTTGAAACGCGGGCCCGGGTAGAAACGGTCGGCCAGGTTTTGAGCATCGGCGACGGCATTGCCAAAGTCTCCGGACTTTCAAACGTTGGCGCGTCCGAGATGTTGGAATTTCCAGGAAACCTTCTGGGAGTCGCGCTGAATTTGGAAGAAGATGCCGTGGGCGTAATTCTTTTCGGACCATACGATCACGTTAAGCAAGGCGATACCGTGCGACCGACTGGAAAAATTTTATCCGTGCCAGTAGGCGACGCGCTCGTGGGCCGGGTGGTGAATCCTTTGGGCGAGCCTTTGGACAACAAGGGCCCTATTAAAGCCGATAAAATTTACCCGATAGAAAAAATTGCACCAGGCGTCATCGAGCGCCAATCGGTGCGAGAACCTTTGGAGACCGGAATTAAGGCAATCGATGCCATGATCCCAATCGGCCGCGGCCAGCGGGAACTTATAATTGGCGACCGCCAGACCGGCAAAACCGCCATTGCCATAGACACCATAATCAACCAAAAAGGCAAAGGTGTGACCTGCATCTATGTCGCAATTGGACAGAAGGAATCCAAAGTTGCTCGCATCGTAGCAGAACTCGAAAAACACGGCGCCATGGAACACACGATAGTGGTCTTATCCGGAGCTGCTGACCCAGCCGCTTTATCGTATATTGCGCCGTTTGCCGGTTGCGCCATGGGTGAATACTTTATGGACAAAGGCCAAGCCGCGCTTATAGTTTATGATGATCTAAGTAAACACGCCGTGGCGTATCGTGAAATTTCGCTGCTGCTGCGCCGCCCGCCGGGACGCGAAGCCTACCCGGGCGACGTATTTTATCTGCACTCGCGTTTACTGGAGCGCGCAGCCAAACTTTCCGACAAAAACGGCGCCGGCTCGCTTACGGCTTTGCCGATTATAGAAACGCAGGCCGGAGATGTTTCGGCTTACATTCCGACGAACGTCATCTCCATCACAGACGGACAGATTTTCCTGGAAACAGATTTATTCTATCAGGGTATCCGTCCTGCTCTTAACGTCGGCATTTCCGTGTCGCGTGTGGGTTCTGCTGCCCAGACTAAGGCCGTCAAAAAAGTCGCGGGCAAGTTGCGCTTGGACATGGCCCAGTACCGAGAGCTGGCCGCGTTCGCGCAATTTTCGTCTGACCTGGACCCGCAGACCAAGGCTCGCATCGAGCTCGGCCAGCGGATTACCGAAGTGCTCAAGCAAAATCAGTATGAACCGTTGAGTTCGGCGCATGAAGTGGCGATTCTTTACGCGGTCACTAATGGTTTCATGGATAAAGTCCCAGTGCCTGACGTTAAATCTTGGGAAACTAAATTTCATAAATTCTTGAATGCCGAACACAAGGACCTTCTGGCTCAAATTCCCAAGATTAAAGATTTTTCCGAAATTGAACCAGGGCTTAAAATAGCTATTGAGGAATTCAACAAGACTTATGTCAAATAATAACGATGACCCACTTTCGCAAACAGCACAATCTCTTAAGCTAGGGGTTTATGGTCATTTCAAAGGTCATAATGTTACAGTTATTGGAGTTGCCAGACATTCAGAAGATCCTACCCAAGAGTTTGTGGTTTATGATCATGATGGAAAATTATGGATTAGACCACTTGGTATGTTTTTAGAAAATGTCGATCGTGATGGTTACAGTGGTCCGCGATTTAAGCATTTAGGATAAATATGGCCAACGGCAAAGAAATAAAAGGACGCATACGTTCCGTCCGCAATATCGGGCAAATCACGAAGGCTATGGAGCTGGTTTCGGCTGCCAAAATGCGCAAAGCACAGGCTCAAGCGAGATCCTCGCGTACTTACGCAAAGTTGTCTTCGGCCCTGCTTGAGAATTTGGCTTCGCGCACCCAAGAGCAGAACCATCCGTTGCTTTCGCACGCCTACAGTCCGGAAGATGCCCAAGGGCAAGCCTTGGTGCTGGTTATCGGCCCGGACAAAGGTTTGGCCGGCGCGCTTAACCTCAATCTTATCCAAAAAACTCTGGAAGTCGTCAAGCAAGAAAACCACCGGACGGACTTCGTGACTATCGGCAAAAAGAGCACGGACGCAATCCGCAGAATCGGTTCCAAAATTGTCGCCACGTTTGATGCCCGAGACCGAGAGGTTTCCATAAACGATGCCCGCCCGATTGCCCAGATTGCCATAAACGAATTTGTAAACGGGCATTATACAAGAGTTTTTATAGTCTACACAGATTTTGTTTCAACATTGGTGCAGAAACCCGCAGTGTTGCGCTTGCTGCCCTTGGCCAAAGTTTCCGAGCCGGACAGCGAAGAATATTTATTTGAACCGAGTCCGGATGATGTCTGGGACAATTTGATTTATCGGACGATTGAGTTTGCGGTATATCAGTCCATGCTTGAAGCCGTGGCTTCGGAGCATTCGGCGCGCATGGTGGCCATGCGCAATGCCAACCAGTCGGCCACGGATTTGGTATCTGAATTACAATTAAGCTATAACCAGGCGCGCCAGGCGGCAATCACGAAAGAACTTTCGGAAATTTCCGCAGCCAAATTGGCGATGGAAGGCTAAAGCCTTCCGCTACGCTCAAAATGTAGCGGAAAACTTTAGGTTTCCAAAAGAAAGGATTTTATGAACAAGGGAAAGATTACACAAATTATTGGAGCGGTCGTAGACGTAGAGTTTGCCAAAGAATTGCCGGACATTTTAACCGCGCTTGAGGTTGATAACGGCTCGCAGAAGTTGGTGCTGGAGGTTGCTCAGCACATTGGCGGAAACCAAGTGCGCGCCGTGGCTATGGGTGCCACAGACGGCCTTAAGCGGCATATGGAAGTTACAGACACCGGCGCACCAATCACAGTTACTGTGGGCGATGTAACTTTGGGCCGCATGTTCAATGCGCTAGGTGATCCAATTGACGGGCAGCCTGCCCCGGTGGGAAAAATCCATTATCCGATCCACCGACCGGCGCCGGAATTTGCCAAACAGTCCACGACCGTGGAAATTTTGGAAACCGGCATCAAGGTTATAGATTTAATTGCGCCGATTATTAAAGGCGGCAAAGTCGGATTGTTCGGCGGCGCAGGCGTGGGCAAAACCGTTATCATTACAGAACTTATACGCAACATTGCCAAAGAGCATGGCGGCGTGTCGGTATTTGCAGGAGTCGGCGAACGTTCGCGCGAAGGCAATGACCTTTACCACGAAATGAAAGAATCCAAAGTTTTGGAAAAAACGGCCCTAGTCTTCGGCCAGATGAACGAGCCGCCGGGAATCCGCGCCCGCGTCGGGCTTACGGGTCTGACCATGGCCGAGTACTTCCGCGACGAAGAAAAGCAGGATGTTTTGCTTTTTATAGATAACATTTTTCGTTTCACTCAAGCAGGATCAGAAGTTTCAACGCTCTTAGGGCGCATCCCTTCGGCCGTAGGCTACCAGCCGACTTTGGCTACAGACATGGGCCAGCTGCAAGAGCGCATTACCTCAACCACAGACGGGTCAATTACGAGTCTACAGGCTGTGTACGTGCCAGCCGATGACCTTACGGACCCGGCGCCGGCCACGACATTTGCGCACTTGGATTCGACTGTGACACTCTCGCGCGGCCTGTCCGAACTTGGCATTTACCCGGCCGTGGATCCGCTGGATTCCACCTCCACGGTGCTGGACCCAAACATCGTCGGCACAGAGCATTACGAAGTTGCCCGCGGCGTGCAGAAAGTGCTGCAAAAGTACAAAGACCTTCAGGACATCATCGCCATCCTTGGAATTGAAGAATTATCGGATGAGGACAAACAAACTGTTACTCGAGCGCGCAAAATCCAAAGATTCCTCTCGCAGCCGTTCTTCGTGGCCGAAGTTTTCACCGGACGGCCGGGGAAGTATGTGCCGCTGGCGGATACGATTCGGTCTTTCCGGGAGATTCTGGACGGCAAACACGATGACAAGCCCGAAGAAGCATTCTATATGCAGGGTTCGATAGACGATCTAAAAAATTGACCTAATTAACCTAATTGCTCTAATTTCTAAACTTAGGTCAATTAGAAATTTATGATTCATTTTAAAATCGTAACTCCTGAGCGCGAGGTGCTGGATGCGGAAGCAGATTCCGTGACTTTGCCCACGCAAATGGGTGAAATTACAATTTTGCCAAACCATATACCACTGGTGGCAAACCTTGCTCCTGGTGAAATGCGCTTTCGCCGCGGTACGGCGGAAGAGTCTTTTGCTGTGTCGGGAGGGTTTGTGGAAGTCAAAAAAAATCACGAAGTCGTGGTTCTGGCCGACACAGCAGAGCGCGGGCACGAGATAGATTTGGACCGCGCCGAACGTGCGCGCGAACGTGCCAGCAAATTTATAAACGAATCATACAAAGACCAGAAATCATTGGCCGATGCTTCTGCTAGTTTGCAAAAGCATTTAGCGCGTATCCGCGTAGCGCGCAAGCACCGCACAAAGTCAGGCTCAGCGATCCACACAAATTATTAGGAATCTTGACTTTTGTGACCAGTTGAAGTAAAATCAATTGGTTGCTTTTGTTTCTGCGTACAAAGGAGGGTAGGATGGAAAAAGCCCGGAGTCAGGCTGTGTTGTTGCATTGCCAGGATCCGAGATTCAAAAGCCACGTCGAGAAATTGGTCGTGGCGAACCTCGGGCTCACGGAAGAAGAACTGGATGTCATTTCTGTTCCCGGCGGCGGCTGGGAACTCGCGCGATCTGGCGTAGGAATTGAACTGCTGGCAACTGGCCTGAAAATCGCTATTCAGGATCATGGCGCGCGCACGGTTGTCATCGTCCACCATCAGGACTGCGGCGCGTACGGCGGTTCCGGCTCCTTCCGCAACCTTGATCACGAGCGGGAACATCATGACCGCGAGATACGCAAAGCGGTTCACCAGCTCATCGTGCGGTTCCGTCACATTCAGGACTTTCAGGGTTACATGGCCGTCAAGAACGGGCATGTAAGTCTGGATCGCTTGTTCTGACTTCTTGACCGCAAGGACTTTGGTCCTTGCGGTCTTCCTTTTTATTTAGTAAGATTGCGTTGTATTAACCCAAATTTATGTCACAAGCACAGGCAGTAGCACTGTCATGTATTGATTTCCGTTTCCGTAAACCGATCGCTGAATTTTTTGAAAACGAACTGAATATTTATGCCGTGGACCACATGGCCCAGGGCGGTGGCGTGAAGATGATCCTGGAGGACGGACCGATTCGCCAGTGGACTTTTGAAAATTTTGACATCGCCTTCAACAAACACGACGTCAAGCGCGTAATTCTCATCAATCATCAGGACTGCGGCGCGTACGGCGGTTCCGGCTCCTTCAATGGTCTAGAAGACGAGGTAGAAAAGCAGGAGATCCAGCTTCGGCACGGCGTATCTGTAGTACAATCAAAATATCCCGATAAACAAGTGGAAGCGTATTTGGCGCTTTTGGCAGACGACGGCAAGGTTACCTTTAAAAAAGTCGTCTAACGTGCAGATTGTAAAGTGGAAAGCGCGAACCTCATTGGAAAAAGCCGGATTAAAAATTGTCCGGCTTTTAAACAAGCATAAATTTCAAGCTTTTTTCGTAGGCGGCATTGTGAGAAATTTTTTGCTTAAGAGGGAATCCGACAATTTGGATATAGCAACAGACGCTTTGCCGGATGAAGTGGAGAAGGTTTTGGAATCCGCTGGAATTGAATTTAAGCAAGTCGGCAAAAAGTACGGAACAATTCTTGCCATTGCACACGGGCAAAAAATTGAAATCACGACTTTCCGCGCCGAAGGCCGCTACAGCGACCAGCGTCATCCGGACAGCGTAAAATTTATAGTTGATTACATTAATGACGCCAAACGGCGCGATCTTACGATTAACGCCCTGTATTTAAATCCTGTAACTTGCGAGATATTTGATCCAGAAGGCGGTCTGCACGATTTGGGACGCAAAATCATAAAATTTGTAGGGGATCCCAAGAAGCGCATTGAAGAAGACCCGTTGAGGATGTTGAGGGCCGTGCGTTTTGTTGTGACTTTAGGATTTAAGTTCGAGAAGAATTCATTTGCCGCCATCAAAACACGTGCCAAGCTCATTAGGGATGTGTCAGGAACTCGTATTCGTCTGGAACTGGACAAAATCCTGCTTTCGCAAAATGCGCGGATTGGATTGGAACTCTTGGATGCCGCAGGCCTGCTCAAATGTATAACCCCGGAACTTATAGAGCTCAAAAGAATAGACCACAAATCGTCGCGCCATCACAGAGAAGGAAATATGTTCGTGCACACCATGCTGGCCTTGGAGAATTCTGCGCCGGACTTGCTTGTGAGATATGCGGTGCTCTTTCACGATATCGGCAAAGCCTCCGTTAAAATGCGACAAAAGTCAGACCGCGGAGGTTTTCCATATCTGTCCACTCCCGGTCATGAGAAGGCCTCAGTTAAAATATTTTTAAGGTTCGCGCAAAAATATTCTTTCTCGCGAGCTGATCAGGAGATCGTTGGCTGGTTGATCCTCCATCATGATGACCGCACAAACTTTTGTCAGCTGAGCGGAGAAAAACAGATCAAGTACGCGCTGGAGCCGCGGTTTGCCAGGCTTTTGGATGTTTGGTTTGCAGATTCCAGAGGAAACTTGCGTCTAAATGACCTCGGTACTGTTGTTCCAGGCAACTCACCTGCGGTTGCGATAGGAGAAAAATTTTTGCGGCGGATTGCTATTAAATCTGAACTTCTAAATAAATTTGCTCGAGGCGAATTTATTATTACAGAGACGGGACTTCGTACGGGAATAAAAATTGGCCAGATTTTGGATGAGGTTAAAATCAAAATTATCCTGGGACAAATAACGGACAAGACTTCGGCAATAAATTTTTTGAAAAAGTTTAAAAAAAACACTTGACATCTTTTCCAATATAGTTTACGCTTTTGGTGTTATGTTAATTTGGCTTGATCTCCGGAAAAATGTAACACGGAGTGAAAGAAAAAGAAAAAATTATAAGTCTTGCGAAAATTTCTAAAAAATTTTTTGCAAGGCGCAAGGAGTGCCTCCTAAGATGGCAAAGAAAAAAGCCAAGAAGACCGCGAAGCGAAAAGGCGGTTCAAAGAAAAAGCGAGTATAGCTTTTCTGTAAATACCCCGGCAAAAACGTCGGGGTATTTATTTGCCTTGATTTTCGCGCGGTTTGTGATATAATGTTAAACGCTTACAGGATTCCGGTTCTTGAGGTGACATAAAAGAAGCCCGAGCCTGTTTTAATTTTACTGCCGGTGTAGCTCAGTTGGTTAGAGCGTGGGACTCATAAGCCCGAGGTCAGAGGTTCGAATCCTCTCACCGGCACCAGTGAGTAAATAATTTGGATAATTTTAGGCACGAGCATTGTTGTAAATTTAGTCTGCGCAGCGCGACGGCGCGAGCACGCAGGCCGATCCGCCAGCAGGCGGAGACGGCCGGTAAATTTGCAATCAATGCGAGCGCATTATCGCGGGGTAGAGAAATGGCATCTCGCAAGGCTCATAACCTTGAGATTGGCGGTTCGAATCCGCCCCCCGCAACCAATGGGCGCGTGGTGTAGCCCGGTCTAACACGTCTCCCTGTCACGGAGAAGATCGCCGGTTCAAATCCGGTCGCGCCCGCCATGAAGTAAAATCCCCACCTTTGTGTGGGGATTTTACTTTTCCGGATTGTCCGGAGTTTTTTCATTGCAATTTTATATAAAAAAATCCCCGGGGAAGCTCGAAAGCTTCCTCGGGGTCGGTTTCATCGTCGGAAGTAGACCACGATCTTGCGACCCGTAACTGGGTCGATGACCGTTTCCACCTTCACGACTTTCCTCCTGCTAGTTGTTCGCACCCGCGGACGCGACGTACGTTCTAGGTTATCCTGCCGTGCGGCCAGTTGTGCGGTTCGTTGCTCGAGCGGATAGATGTGATCTTCCTTCAGACCTTGTATCCGATCGGTGTTCGTTTTGATCTGGGTTCTCTGCGCGTTCACCGTGTACGCAAGCTTGCCCAGATCCGTAGCGACGCGGTCAAGCGTGACACCAGAAGGACTGGTTGCCGGCTGGTTCGCGGTGGTCGTTGTCACGGTTGTGGTGGACGGCGCGTGTGCTGCCGCAGGTTTGGCCGGAGCAGCCGCAGCCTGCTTCGTGGTCGTGTTGGTCACAACCGTTGAGGTGGTGCGCCATGGCCTGTACAGAACGAGCAGTACGACAATGCCCACAAAGATCAAAACAGTAATCCAGGGCAACTGTGGCTTCCACCACGCTCGCCGGGCTTGTTTAACCTTGACGACTGGCGTTACAGATTGGCCGTTGGCATAGACCTTGATTGACTGCGCCAATTCGTCCAGGGTGTAGTGATTCTTTACGAGGCAGACCGCAACGTTGCGAATCTCCTCGTCAGTAGCTGTACGATGATAGGGATCCATCTCAATGCCGCTCGAAACGAGAGGCAAGGTATTGAGCAAAGGGCTTTGGAGGGCGAAAGCGAGCCGTTGCGTGTAGACGACGCGATTGGGCGCCAGGACTTTGTGCTTCTCGAGGCTTTCTTTGATGTTGTCAAAGTAGACCTCTTTGGAGCGCTCCGTCCGCCCTTTGTTTAGGCAGGCTGTGGTGTGTCTCGCCAGCTCTGCGTAGTCCAACACCGTTGGTTTGGCTGGTTCCGGTTCGACATCTTCATCGTAGCTGCCGACGTGAACCACAGGACGTTCTTCTTCGGTCATTGTTCCTCCAGAAATCAGGCAGCCTCGTTGAGGCTGAACTGTCTGATGAGATCGGGATCCTCCAGGATCTTGGCTCCTCCGAGGATCACGGACATGAGCGGTTTTTCCACGCGACGGACTTCGAGGCCGAGTTCATTCGTGAGGTACTGGTCCATGCCGTCGATGAGCGAACCGCCGCCAGTGAGCCAGATGCCATTGTCCTTGAGATCCGTGTGGACCTGGCCTTCCTCGATCTTTGAGATGTGTTCCCGGAGGAGTGAAGCAATGTGTTTGAGTACATTCTCCAACAAGCACTCTCGGATCTCGTCACTTGAGAGGTCCGCTTCGCGTTGTTCTTCGAGTGGGCGGCCACGGACGGTCGCTTTCAACTTGCGGCTGTCTTCGAACGGGCAGGCCGAACCAATCTTCTTTTTGATCCACTCCGCCGTTCTGATCCCGATGCCGAGTTTGTGTTCGGTCTTGAGGTGCTTGACGATCGCCTCATCCATGAGGTCGCCACCGTACTCAAAGCTCTTGCTGTACGGCAGTTCGGCGCCGCCTGCAAGGATTGCGATATCTGTGGTGCCGCCACCGATATCCACGATAGTGCAAGCCTTGCCATCCTGGAAGTTGAGGTCAGCGCCGAACGCGGCCTCCACGGGTTCGCTGACGATCACCGCGCGGCCGCCAACCTCATCGTTGATCAGGTTTCTGATCGCTCGGTTCTCCATGAGTGTGGAATTGCAAGGCACTCCAACGAGAATCATGGGCTTGGTGAGCGTGGCGCCCAGATGCCGGAATCTCCCGAATGAAGGGTACACTCGGCGGATCATTGCGCCCATAGTACTCACAAAGGCACTCTCGTCGAAGATTCTTCCTCGGCGAACTGGCCACGCGATTTCCAACTCGCTGGGAAGTCTGCCAATCTTGCGGTATGCCTCGTCGCCGGTGGCCTCGAGTGCTTTGTTTGCCACGCGCCGGGAAACGATTGACCGTTCCTGAAAAATTTCATCCGGCTCGGCATCGGGATCCAAGCATTCCTTGAGCTGTATGAGGCCTTTGCCTCGGACGTACATCTCCACCGTGCCGGTGCCCATGTCAAAAGCCATGTCCTCGAACATTTTCATCATACTAGTCCCTCCTTTGGAACGTTGAAAATAGCTGTTTTTCGTCAATTGCTTGACGCATCATAATACCTAAACATCAAAGTTAAGTCAAGCCCGTATGAGTTAGCCAGAATAGGCTAGTTCTGGTATAATTAGTCTATGCCGACAGCATATTTAATTGGACTTTTGGTAATTTTGGCCGGAGGATTTACTGCGGTGATTTTAATGCTGCGCAAATCGCAGGACAAACCGCAGGATTCGGAAGCGCTCAAGGTTATGATGGAGTGGATGAAGGAAATAAAGCAAGAAACGGTAAGCAGCAAGCAGCGCACAGAAGACAATCTCAAAGACATCAACAAATCAATTAATGAACGGCTGGACAACGCCGGACGTGTAATCTCGCAGCTTACCAAAGAACTGGGCGGTGTAAGCCAAATTGGGCCGGACATCCGCAAGCTTACCGAAACCTTGAGTTCGCCGAAACTTCGCGGCAACTTTGGCGAAGATGTTTTGCAAACATTGCTCACCAATATCTTTCCCAAAGAACTTTGCAAGTTCCAGTACAGGTTCAAAAACGGCGAAATTGTGGACGCCGCGCTCATCATAGGCGAGCTCCTGGTGCCGATTGACAGCAAGTTCTCAATGGAAAATTACAGGTTGTACAAAGAAGCCAAAACCGACGACACTGCCGCAGACCTCAAGAAATCATTTTTTAAGGATGTGAAGAAGCGCGTCGACGAGATCCACAGGAAATACATTTTGCCGCAGGAAGGAACTTTGGACTACGCGTTTATGTTTGTCCCAAGCGAGGGAATTTATATGGAAATTGCCGATGACCAGGACGCGCAAACTTATGCACGTGGTAAAAACGTGGTCATCGTCGGGCCAAACACGCTAAACGTGACCTTGCGCGCGCTTATGGTATCGCTACGGGGCCAGCAGATAAGCAAAGCGGCCAAACAGGTACTGGCGGCCATAAACGGTATCAAGCAGGAAAGCGACAAATTTGGTAAAAGTTTGGACACAATGGCCAATCACGTGAAGAACACCAACAACTCCATGAGCGGCATAGTCGATGCTTACGTCAAACTCAAAAACCAAATTGCCAATGCTGCAAATTTAGAACTGGAATCCGAAAAGGAACCGGAGAAATTGACGCAAGCAGATAAGCTTTTGTAATTTTATAATATTAATACAAATTCAAAAAAGCCAACGAATGTGCATTTGAATTTGAGAGGAGCAATCAGTTTAGCAAAGCAGCCGTGAGACACGGATGCGCAGGTGAAACTGATTAGGACGAATGAAAGCGGAGCAAAGAGTCGGTTTGTTTGTGGACGTGCAGAATTTTTATTATACGGCGCGAAATGTATATAATGCGCGGGTTAATTTTACAAATATTTTGGAGGACGCAGTAGGACAGCGGCCGCTGGTGCGGGCAATAGCCTACGGCATCAAAGCCGATATGCCGGAGGAACAAACATTCTTTGACGCGCTCAAAAAAGCCGGATTTGAAGTCAAACTCAAGGATTTGCAATCATTTTACGGCGGTGCCAAAAAAGGCGATTGGGACGTGGGTATTGTTATGGACATCATCAAGCTTTTGCCGAAACTGGACGTGGTGGTGCTGGCCTCGGGCGACGGCGACTATATACCGCTTTTGGAATATTTGCAAAATATGGGCGTGAGAGTAGAGCTGGTAAGTTTTGGCAAGTCAACGTCCAGCAAGATGCGCGAGATAGTGGATTCGTATCTGGATTTGGACACTGACACGCGCAAATACCTGATGCCAATTCGGAATAACAGAAAGCGTTGAAAAAAAGTTGCAGGTTGCAGTGTGCAGTTTCCAGAGCTTCAAGAGTGTTTGCATTCCGAAACTACAACCTGATTTTACGCGCTTGTAGCTCAGTGGATTAGAGCGTTCCCCTCCGAAGGGAAAGGTCGGTGGTTCGAGTCCACCCAAGCGCACCAGTATATACATGTGTATATACTCAGATATATACGTATGAAAAAACTTAAAGATAAGAATCAAAGAAAGCTAATCAGATTGGGAAGCTCTGTGGTTGTAAGCTTGCCAATTGAGCTTTTAACAGAATTGGGTTGGAAAGAGAAACAGAAGGTAGTGGTAAAAAAAATAAACGGCGCTTTGGTTATCCGTGATTGGAAAAAGCGTTAATTGTTGTTTCCTAAAGCCTTTTTGGGCTTTTTTGTTGTCCACAATTCATCCACTTATACCCATTGACCGGATCTGGGCCCTGGTATAAACTTGTCTTACCTTGGATGAAACAGGTAGCAGAAAAGGGCGACACTCCCGGAGTCAACTTTCCGGTCTAGACAATGGGCAGTATCTGCTGCAGGTGGAATCCTCTCAGGTACCATCCGATTCCGTACCTCCTGAAGGACAGCAGCGGTAGACCACTTTGGCGAGTTGACTTCTAGGCGGAAACGCTTGGACACATCAATAGCCAACTGGCCGCTCGTGGAGTTGGATGGGGCCTTAAGCAGCTGACCTGCGAAAGGCAGCACGGCAGAAGGTTGCCGTGGAGATGGTAGTGATACCGTTTCTAGTCGGTTCACAAGACCGGCGCCGACCTGGGGTTCTTCCGGAGTCAGAACGGGAAATCTAGCGATTCTAGCGCATGAGTCTGCCGCAAGGTAGTCACAAAAGCGGATTGTCTGCGAAGTTTCCGGACTGCTCCGGAGGAACACAGCGTTCCAAGGAGGAACATTTAGAGAGGATCCTTTGTGGGTCCACCAGTTTCATTCGTTTTCGAACCGTCGGCGCTGCCTCTCGGTTCTTTTTTTGTCCAAAGAATATCCGCAGGTTATAATAAATTGTCATGAAAGATATTGTAAGCGTTAAATCCAAAGTTCTGGAAGGATTGAATGCCGCCCAGGAGCAGGCTGTGACTTTTGGCGCAGGCCCATTGCTTATAATTGCCGGCGCGGGTACAGGCAAGACCACTGTTCTTACGCGGCGCATTATGTATCTTATAGAGCAAGGTCTGGCCACGCCGGATGAAATTTTGGCACTGACTTTCACGGAAAAAGCGGCAGGCGAGATGAACGATCGGCTCGACCTGCTTATGGATTTGGGGTACAAGCACGTGAATATTTCTACTTTCCACGCGTTCGCCAAGCAAATTTTGGAAGACTACGCGCTGGACATCGGGTTGCCAGGAGATTTTAAGATTTTAAATGACACACAGGCCTGGATTTTGGTATCCAAACATCTTTCGGAATTTAATCTAAATTATTACAAGCCCTTAGGTAATCCCACTAAATTTATACATGCCCTGCTCAAGCATTTTGAACGCGCCAAGCGCGAAGGGGTCACACCTGAAAATTATCTTAAATACGCCCAGGAATTGCGGCTGGCAACAGATTCGCCAATTAAGCTTAAGCGCAAAAAAGCTAAACTACCCGACGCGCTTGATCCGGAAGAAATCAAGCGGATAGAGGAGATAGCGGAAGCATTCCATAGGTACCAAAAATTGATTTTGGATTTGGGATTCTTGGACTATAACGATCTTATCTCGTATACCATCCGACTATTCCGCCAACGGCCGAAAATTTTGGACAAACTTCGCGCGCAGTACAAATACATACTCGTGGATGAATTTCAGGACACGGATTTGGCCCAGTATGAGTTGGTGAAGCTTCTGGCAGCGCCGAAAAACAACATCACGGTTGTGGGCGACGACGATCAATCCATCTATAAATTCCGCGGCGCGTCTGTATCCAACATCATGAAGTTTGAGGAAGACTACCCCAAGCTTTCCAAAATTACTCTTACGGACAATTACCGCAGCGCGCAAAAAATTCTGGATTTGTCGTATGATTTCATCCAGCTCAATAATCCGGAACGCCTGGAAACGAAGCTTAAAATTTCCAAGCGTTTGGCTTCACATAAAGAAAGCGTAGGCGAGATTGCCGTACTTCACGCTGAAAACGCCTATGCTGAAGCAGTGCTGGTCTGCGATAAAATCGAGGAGCTTGTGGCCGAGCAAAATCTCACATACAACGATTTTGCGATTCTTGCGCGGGCAAATGACCATGCTGACACATTTTTGGCAGAGCTTTCGAAACGCGGCATGCCTTATATATTCGTGGCCAATCGCGGATTGTACAAAAAACCATTTATCGTGGACCTAATTTCCTATCTGAAGCTTCTGGATAATTATCACGAAAGCCAGCAGGTGTTCCGCGTTTTGAATTTCCAAAAATTTCGGCTGCCCACCGAGGATTTGGTTAATGCCACGCATTTGGCCAAAAAGAAAGGCCTTTCCATTTATGAAATCCTCAAAGATCAGCCAGAAGGGTTGCGTTTGTCAAATGAAGGCAAGCAGCAGGTGCAAAACTTCCTGACGATCCTTGGCAGGCATACCAAACTTGCCGCAGATGCCCACACAACCGCCCTGCTTTTGACTATCCTTGCCGATCTGGGTATTACCCGGGACTTGGCCGAAAACGGGCATGAACGATCGGAAGACATCGGATTACTCCGCAAATTTTACGGCAAGGCGCAGGAATTTGAGTCCGAATCAGATGACAAAACACTCAAGGGATTTCTCAATCTCATTGAAACCGAGCAGCAAGCAGGCAGTTCCGGCGAACTTTCCGCGGATCCGAATGCCGGGCCTGAAGCCGTGAAAGTCTTGACCATTCACGCGGCGAAAGGGCTGGAATTCGCCTGCGTGTTTGTGGTCAATATGGTGGATGCCAGGTTTCCTTCTCGCGACCGGCGCGAACAAATAGAATTGCCGCAGGCCCTGGCAAATGAAATTTTTTCGGAAGGGGACGTGCACCTTATGGAAGAGCGGAGGCTTTTTTACGTGGCGGCCACCCGCGCCAAGGACTACCTGTTTCTGACCTGGGCCGACGACTACGGCGGCTCCCGCGCTAAACAGCCGTCTAGATTTTTGCTGGAAACACACATGGCCGCGCCTCGGGCCAAAACTGAATCCGCGGGCCAAGTGAAATTTACAAAACCGCAGATGCTGCCGCTGCCATCCATCCAAAAATATCCGATTCCGGAAAGTTTCAGCTGGAGCAGTATTTCCACTTTCCTCAAATGCCCCCTGGAATATAAATATAAATACTTGTATCAGCTGCCGCTGCCGGGCAATGCGTACGCATCTTTTGGCAGCTCAATCCATAAAGCGATTCAGTTGTTTTCGCAAAACGTCAAACAGCGCGCCAATTTGCGCCAGGGTGATTTATTCGCCAAACCGTCGGCTGCGGACGCTTTTGAATACCCGCCGCTTTCTGCATTACACAAATTCTACGAACAGAACTGGATTTCCGACTGGTATCCCAACGCATCTGAACAGGAAAATTTCAAAAAGCGCGGATATCGGCTTTTGGAAAATTATTATAACCGGCTGACCTCTCAAAAGTTGGTGCCTTGGGAAATCGAAAAATTTTTCCGGCTCAAGTTGGGCGCTTATAAATACAATGGCGTCATAGACTGCATCTTTGAAAATGCCAACGGAAGTATTGCGATTGTCGACTATAAGACTACATTGCATCCGCGGACGAAACTCGAACGCGTGGACAAAAAACAGCTGCTTTCGTACCAGTTGGCCGCGCAGGAATTCTTTGGCCGCAAAGTCAGCTCGCTTTGCTACTGGGATTTGGAGGATTTGGCCAACCCAATAGAATTCACAGGCAAACCAGAGGAGATTACCGAGGTCCGTGAAGAGCTCCTGGCTGACATTGAGCAGATTGTGGAAGCGGTCAACAGTGATTCGTTTGGCGACCTTGACCGGCATAAATCTCATGATTGCCAGTTTCGGAATTTTGAAAATTGACCTTTTGGTGGTATAATTAAACAGCATTGGACGAAACACTTGCTGAAATCAACTATAATTTTACCTATTTTTGCCGCAATCCTGGCCGCAATCTCAGGCGCAGCCCTTGCGCTTATAGTGCTACAGCTTTCGCCAGACACGACCGGCGGCATCTCGGAATTCTACGGTTCGGTTTTCGTGCTAGCCTGGAGCCTGACATTCCTCATTGGTTATGGCATTAGAAGAATATTTGGTGTCCCGGAGTTCGCACTCCGGCAGATCCGCACTTCGGCCCGCCAATCATTGTGGTTTGCAATCCTCATCTTTGTGTTTCTGGCGCTGCTCTCATGGAATCTCTTCAATATCCTAAACATTTCTTTGCTGGTCTTGGCGCTAATTTTTTTGGAAGCTTATTTTTTATTCAAATAAAATTAAATTAATCGCATGAATGAAATCAAACAGCCGGTTTCAAATCAGGAAGTGAATTACCAGGTCATGCCGCATTCAGGGCATTCGGGTATACCCACGCCGACCGTTCCGAGCCCAGGATCAAGCACCGGGCCTTCAGGCTCCGGCAGCAAAATCGCATATATTATTATTACCGTCGTGGTCTTGTTGCTTTTGGGCGGCCTGGCATATTATTTCCTATGGGGAGGGTCAGCGCCTTCGCCGTCAACGCCTCCGCCGGTGATCGCAACCAAGCTTTCGCAAAGCTTCCTTTCGCAATACTTTGCCAAAGATACCTGCGACGACCCGAGCACCTGCGGCGATGACGCGGACCCGGACAGCGATGGACTTACCAACTACCAGGAATTCGTCAACGGCACCAGCCCAACCCTTTCCGATACGGATTCAGACGGCCTAGCCGATGGTGATGAAATTGACATCTATGGCACGTTGCCGCGCAACAAATATACCGATACCCGCGCCGATGCCCAGCAGAACGATTTCAACGACGGTTCGTCCATTAAAAACGGTTACGACCCGCTTACGCCCGGAGTCAAGTATACTGACACGAAAATTTCTGCTATAAGCCAAAAAATCGCCCAATACGGTTTGCACGCGCCGACCACTACCACTTTGGGCCTCAACCCGGATGGCACGCAAGCGATACCAGCTACCAGACCGACCGGACAATAATTAACCAGAATTTGTAAACGGGATGAATGATGACCTCAGGCGATGGGATGAGGAGGCGGAGCATTGGGCCAAGGATTCTGAATCAAAAAGGTTGCTGGCTCGAATTTTGATTAATTACGCCCTAACTCAATTTGAGGCGGATTTTAGGAATAAAAAAGTATTGGATGCCGGCTGCGGCGAAGGAACATACACGGAAACCATTCAGAATCTAGGAGCTGAAGTGATCGGTCTGGATGGTTCTCCGAAGATGGTTGAGATTGCCCAAAATCGCCGTCCTAAAATCAATTTTGTAGTCGGCGATTTATTGGACAGATTGGATTTCCCGGACAAAAACTTTGACACGCTCACGAGTTTAAACGTGCTTATGTCCCTTCCGTCGGTTGATATGTTTTTATCCGAGGCAAGCCGACTAATTAAATCAGACGGAAGTTTGATAATTTGTGTGTTCCATCCGGCCTTAAATGAGCCTACGACGAAACTTTACAACACATGGTGGCGCAGAGTCCGGCGTAAACCGGCGGTGGGAATTGTTTATTCATACTTCTTGCGTACGAATAATCGCAGGGATGATTTCGGCGTTAGGCCTTGGCCGTTTTATCACCGTACGATAGAAGAATACTCCGCTTATTTTCGCAAACACGGATTTGTAATTGAAACAATTTTTGAACCGCATACGATTCCAGCCGTCGTCCTGCAAAACCATCCCAAATTAAAATACGCTACCAGAATTCCAAGGTTTATTTTTTTTAAACTTATACAACATTAAAATCATTATGAATATTTTTTCCTGGTTTAAAAAGAAATCTTCCAGAACATTTCCCGGCATTATCGTGGCCAAAGTCACTAAAGTGGACAAGCATCCGAACGCGGACCGGTTGCGCGTGGTGGATCTTACCGATGGCACGCATAACTTTGCGCCCATAGTATGCGGCGCTTGGAATTTTGAAGTCGGGGCGGTAGTGCCTCTGGCGTTACCCGGGGCCACGATCCCGCACGACCAGCACGACGCAGAAGGCAAACCGTTTACCCTTGGCAAGGCCACAATTCGCGGGATTGAGTCCCAGGGTATGATTTGTTCAGGCAAAGAACTGGGTATCTCAACGGACGGGTCAGGGATCATTGTTTTGCCCAATGCCACGCCTTTGGGTGGCACTTTTTCGGCTGATTTGGTAGAATAGCTTGGCTTATGGATATAGTTATTGATTCCCAAGAAGAAAAAACCCTAAAGGCTCAATTAGAATCCCGGCATGATGCCGACGCCCAACGCATCAGGCGCTTTTTAAATATGCCCGACCTGTCCCGCACAGATGGAAATCCCTTGCAGCAGATTGTGTCGCTTGCGTCGGACACTTCCGCGCTCAAAGGTTTTGATGTTATAAAAATTCCAGAAATTATCCCCACTGAAATCTTGTTCGATTTATTCAACATGCCGCCTGGCCATCCGGCGCGGAGCCGTTCCGATACTTATTACGTGGATGAAAGTAATGTTTTGCGCACGCACGATACCGCTTTTTGGTATTATTATCTGAATAATACCAAAATAAAGGAACGCATAATCAAGAAGGACACATTGGGCGCCATCTGCTACGGCAAGGTTTACCGCAAAGACGAAATAGACCGGCGCCATTTGAATGTCTTCCATCAGTTTGGGGGTTTATACCTAGGACCCGATGACGGCAAACCCATTACTCCCGATGATTTGAAAAATGCGCTTTCAGAAATTGCGCGCGGTATATTCGGCGATATCAATTTCCGGTTTTATGATCACAATTTTCCCTACACGGACCCAAGTTTTGAAATGGAAGCCGAAATCAACGGGCAGTGGATAGAAATGCTCGGTTCCGGCATGGCCAGGAAGTCTGTTTTGGCAAACTTCGGCTTGAATGGCTATCACGGCTGGGCCTTTGGCTTTGGCTTGGAGCGTCTGGCCATAGCCAGCATGAGCCTGCCGGATATCCGTCTGCTTTGGTCGCAGGATCCGCGCGTGACCAAACAACTTGTGCTTGGGCATAAATTCGAGGAAGTCAGTAAATTTCCGCCGATTACTAGGGATATATCTTTTGTCGTGGACAAAGATTTTTCACCCAATGATTATTTTGATCTCATCCGCGATATAGGCGGCGACTTGGTTGAACAGGTGGAGCTTTTGGATAAATACGAAAACGCGGAAAAGTTTGGAGCAGATAAGATAAGCTACACATACCGCGTGGTGTACCGAAGTCTCGAAAGGACTCTTCAAACTTCCGAAGTGGACCCTTTGCAAAATAAACTTTACGAAGAAACCAAAAAAATCTACAACGCCCAGTTGAGGTAAGAGATAATTAGTTCGGGTCCTGTCAGCCTTCACCCTCACCAATTTTATTAGCGAGGGCAGCTGTTTTTTGAGGACAACATGCGAGACCTTCCAATGTCGAGCACTTTAGGCCGCCTAAAGCGGCCGTGTCCGAAAAAAAGTCTGTCCGAGCACTAGTTTAAGCCGTTTTTTATCCCCAAAAAGGCTTTAAAATTTGTCTAAAATTTGCTATAATAAAGGCACCAAATCGGGGCCTAACCACCTCACCCCTCTCTCCTCAACGGAGAGGGGAATTCTAATTTGAAGGAAACCTAATGCCCAAAGACCTGGAAAAAGATATCAAAAAAGAGAAAGAATATACTGCCGAGCAAATTACAGTGCTTGAAGGCTTGGAGCCTGTGCGCAAGCGTCCTGGTATGTATATCGGCAATACTGCCAAAGAAGGCTTCCACCACCTGCTCAAAGAAATCGTGGATAATGCGATAGACGAGGCCATGGCCGGACATGCCAAACACGTGGAAATTGCCATTCACGCTGACAATTCGGTAACGGTCACCGACGACGGCCGCGGTATCCCCGTGGACGTGCACAAGCAAACCAAAAAAAGCGCTTTGGAAACAGTGCTGACAGTGCTTCACGCAGGCGGCAAGTTTGGCGGGGATGCGTCCGGGTACAAAGTCTCGGGAGGTCTGCACGGCGTGGGCGCGGCTGTGGTGAATGCATTGTCCGAGTACCTTAAAGCTGAGATCCGGCGCGATGGCAAAATTTACACCCAGGAATACAAGCGCGGAAAAGTTCTGACAAAAGTCAAAGAGGCGGGGAAAGTCCCTAAGTCTGACCCTTGGCAGCAAGGCACGCGCATTACATACAAAGCCGACCCGGAAATTTTCACCGTCACCGAATTCGACATCAAATATGTTTTGGATCATTACCGCCAGCAGGCGTATCTTACGCGCGGCGTGCACATTATTATAACTGACGAGCGCACGCAATTTTCATACCAATACTACTTTGAAGGCGGGCTGGTGGCGTACATTTCGCATATCAACCGCAACAAAGCCGTGAAAACTTTACCAATGTATGTGTCCAAAACCCAGGACAACGTATTTGTGGAAGTAGCCGTGCAGTACACGGACGAATTCTCCGAAAATGTCCTTACATTCGCCAACAACATCCACACGCCAGAAGGCGGCATGCATCTTACGGGATTCCGCGCTGCTCTAACCCGCAGCCTCAACAACTACGGCGTCAAAAACGGCTACATAAAAGAAACCGACAAGATCACAGGCGAAGATATGCGCGAGGGCCTGTCTGCGATTATCTCCGTCAAACTTCCGAACCCGCAGTTTGAAGGCCAGACCAAAGCCAAACTCGGCAACGCGGAGGTCCGAGGTATCGTGGAGGACACTGTTGGCCAGGGTTTGGAATTCTGGCTGGAGGAACACCCATCCGACGCCGGCAAAATTATGGAAAAAGTCTTGCTGGCTGCCAAAGCGCGACTTGCTGCGCGCGCCGCGCGTGATGCCGTCATCCGCAAAGGTGTGCTGGAAGGTTTGGCTCTGCCCGGCAAACTAGCGGATTGTTCCGAATCCGACCCGGACCAGTCGGAACTCTATATCGTTGAGGGCGATTCCGCCGGAGGCTCAGCCAAACAGGGTCGAGACCGGAGATTTCAGGCGATTTTGCCTTTGCGCGGCAAGATTCTAAACGTTGAACGCGCGCGTTTGGACAAAATGCTTGCCAACCAGGAGATCAAAAATTTAGTTATAGCCATGGGCGCCGGAGTCGGCGACCAATTCAATCCGGACAATTTGCGCTACCATCGGATCATTATTATGACCGATGCCGACGTGGACGGCGCGCACATCCGTACGCTCCTACTTACGCTTTTCTACCGTTATTTTGCGGCCATTATTGAACGCGGATATCTTTACATTGCGCAGCCGCCTCTGTTTCGCGTGGCCCGCGGTAAAGACTTCAAATACGCTTTTTCCGACAAACAGCGCGACCAGTACATAGAGGAGTATGTCTCCGAGAAAAACGAGAAAGTAAAAAGTAAAAAGGAAAAAGCAGGAATAAAAGGCTTTGAAGTGAAAGAAATTGCTGAAGCCGCGCCAGACCAGTCCGGAGAAGTCAGCATCAAAGGCGTAAACATCCAGCGCTACAAAGGTTTGGGCGAAATGAATCCACAACAACTTTGGGAAACGACCATGGACCCAGCCAACCGCGTGATGCTGCGGGTGGACGTGACTGACGCCGAACGCGCCAGCAAAATTTTTGAAACGCTTATGGGCGACGAAGTGGCCAGCCGTAAAAGTTTTATACAAACCCACGCCAAGACCGTGAAGAATTTGGATATCTAACTGTGGATAACTTTTAATCTTAAGTTTCAATTTTCTAGACAAAAAGAAACACCTGATTTATAATTTGGGTGAAAGCGAAATTCGGAATCGAAACTAAACTCAAAACAGATATGAAAAAATTGGTCCTTGCTATTGTTCTCGTGCTGGCGATTGTGCTCTTTGCTGGTATTATCTATCAGAATCTGCACCAAAAAGCCCCGGCTCAGACCACTCAAAATCAGACACCTGAAATTCCATCCAAAATTTACAGTTTGGAGGGCAATATTAAATCCATCTCCGGCACGTCTGTCACTTTGGATTTGGTGGCAGGCCAGGGCACGCAAACTTTTGTAATCCCAGCCGACACTTCTGTTTTGGTGCGCAGCACTTCAAGCAAAGGTGTAACGACTTCTACGCCGGGAAATATAAACCAGCTGGCTGTAGGCTCTCACGTCGTGCTTTATGCAAACAGCGTGGTAATTCCCGGTACCAAACTTAACGCCGTGGAAATAATCAAATAAAATGTCAAAAGGCAGAAAAATTTCATTTATAATAATCGTAATCCTGGCAGTAGCCTGCTGCGTGCTTTGGGTTGTGGAGAGCAATCGGTCCAAAACGTCACCAAATACGCAGCAGCCAACCAGCATGCTGGATTTGGCCAAGACCACGCCTATAAGCACATATCATATTTCCGGTGTAGTTACCGCTATTTCAGGTAACAATATCAACTTTGATGCAACTCTTATAAAAGACCAACGGCCAGTGGTTTACCATATCACTGCGGTCGTGAGCGATTCCACGCCGATTTCTTTGAATAACGTTGCATTCGGCCTGCCCAACAAAGCGACCCTTAAATCCATCAAAGTCGGCCAAACTTTGGACTTTTCCACTGATAAATACCCATACGACCAGACACAAATCCAACCAACCGAAATACAGATCGTACAGTAAAACCATCTGACTTTCGTTTGTTTGTACATTGACAAAACCCTACTGAAATGGTAGTTTGCGCTTAGCGAAAGCAAGAGACGCCCGCGAGGGCTTACGTTTTTGAAGGAGGATAGGGCTATGTGTTTTTGGGTTTCGTCGTTTTTGCGTCGTTGCCTTTTGGCACTGGCCCTTTGCGGGCTTGCTGCCTGTGGAGCAGGGAGCTCACCGAATTCTCCCACCGAAACTCCGAATCTGAACGTCAGCTACAACCTGACGCTCAACTACAAGCGGACATCGCTTGGGCCATTTGCTGCCAAGTGGTTTTCGACGTTACCAGTTGGGTTGATCAATTTACCGGCACCGGCACAACCACTACTCTGTTCAGGTATGGTGCTGTTGGACCAGAGTGCGAACAACCTGAATACGTACGGGAAGTGTACGTTTGCAGGGATCCACCCCGGGGAGTATAAAATCTCGGTTGGTGACGGTGCGCGAGGAGATGTGGCAGAAGGCAGTGCCATAGTGGGTACTTTGATTTGGGTCAATGGAACCCAACTCACAAACACCTCTATGGGGGATATCGGCGACCAATACGCGCACTTTCATTTGAACAACGATGGAACCATCGCCCCCTAACTTTTCGGGCTGGTCAAGGATTTTCGTCCTGGCCAGCCTTGCTTTTTTTTTAGAAATATTTTATTATTTTTACAGCAACTGCTTAAGTTATAAGAAACCAAAAAATGCGTCTGAATTACAAGTTAGTAGTAAAAATTCTCTCTCTAGCCATTTTTACGTTTGTTCTATTTCCCAAAGGACACGCACAGGCTCTGGATACTTCGGGTATTAGTATTAGTCCGGCGGAACAATCTGCAGGACCCGGAAGCGTGCAGGTTTCTGGAACATTTAAAGGTAGCGTAGAAACAGATCATTGCACAGGCGCAGGTATCGGCAACGTGGTAACTCGTGGCATAGCCTTGGTCGTAGATACTCTAAGTTACGAAGTTTACGGTCCTTCCGGAGACACCGGTATTGGGGGAAATTTATCAGATAGAGAGATTTCGCCAGGCGAAACTGTTTATTGCGGCACGGGCGAAAGTGAAGATGGCGCATGGAGTCCGAGGATTTATCAACTGACCTCATTTAATATCAACACTAGCTCATTGGGAGCTGGAACTTACCAGGTCAAGTTCTCGGATCACGAAGTAGATGATGGCAGCTGTGTTAACTATTTCCCAGGAGCCGGAGCCCCATGTCCACCAGACCCCGAAGATCATACTGTTGTAGCGGGTTCTTTTACGATTCTTTCTGGAAGTACTATCCGGGTTTGGTCAAACCGTGCTACTGGATTTGTTGTCACAGGTCCTGCAAATTTTAGCGGCAATATTTCAGCAGGGGCAACTTTATCCTACACAGAACCATCTGGCAACGGATATTTTATCCAACCCGATACCTTAAGCGGCTACACTTATGCTGTTACACCCGCAAATCCCCGAGATTTGCCTTTTGGAGGTACCATAGAATTTGATATCACATACACCTCAACCGGAGGTGGCGGTAGTGTGTCCGCTGACATCAAAGCCAACGGGTCTAATGGGCCAATAAGTATATCCTCCGGTTCGTCAGCTACAATCTCCTGGACTTCTTCTGGAGCAACTTCGTGCTCGGTCGTCCCCACTGGTTGGACTGGGACATCAAACGCAGGCATTTCTACTGGCGCGCTTACTTCTGCGCAAACTTACACGCTTAATTGCACCAATGGTTCGGATACAGATAGCGATCAGGTTACTGTAAATATTTCCGGCGGGGGAGGAGGTGGTGGATGTACTGGCGACTGCTTTACCAACATTTCGCAAAAAATAAATAACGTCACTGTAAGCAACGGCAATAGCGTGGGTAGCGGCGTAACGTTGTCTCCATCCACTACCTACTCGGCAAGTGTGACACTGCAAAATAGCGGTACGACTACCTGGTCTACCACATCTGGTGTAGAAGGAGCGTACAAACTTGGGACTCAAAATGCTGAGGATAATAATACTTTTGGCCTGCAGCGCGTAACCGTGCCTTCCAACACCGCTCCCGGACAGACTGCGACGTTTAATTTCAGCATTACCACGCCGGCCAGTGGCGGTCCGTATAATTTTGAATGGTCCATGGTGGGCCAAGATAATTGGTTTTATCAAAACGCTCAAGCTGGAAACGACCGCTACACTCCGAACATTCCGGTGACTCTGTCCGCTGCCGCGCCGCCGATTTACCCAACCGTGGATTCTGTGACTATAAGTTCATCCAGCGTAAAAGCGGACAACACTACTCCATATACGATTACCATAAAAAGCACATATACAGGCTCGGGCGGAGCAGCCAGTATTACAGACTCTTATGTGTTGATTAATTTCGCAGGTCCAAATGGTGGAACTTATAGAGGATTTATGGACTGGTCTTCTGTCAATGACTTTTTCGCAGGCGATAAAGATATGAAAACCTGCTCGGGACTTGGTAAGGCAGGCATACGCACGGGAGGCTGGGGAGAAGGATATATCCATCTAGATTCTTGTACTTCCTCAAATTCCGGCAACACGCAGACTACCAGCTACTCGGTAAGGTTTGATCCAACGTTTACAGCTCCGACGACGAGCAACCACCTCGCAGGCTATGCAATAGTTACTTCGTCTGTATTTAGCGGGTGGGTGGATTTCCCAGGATTTGATTTGACAGCAGCCGCGTCCGGAACAATTTTTGTGAATTCAAATGAACCCACTTACTGGAGCATTACGGGCGGCAGTGGACCGTACAACCAGCAATCTCCAAGCCCCAAATCTACCAGCGCTACTTATGACTCCACAACCACAGGCAGCGCAGTCTCGCCCGGCAGTTATACTATGAATCCGTCTGCTCTCGCGGGCTTTGGCGGACCACTTATAACCAATGCCGGCAACTCCGCGGATGGCACCACCCAGAACCTGACTGCCAGTTCCAGCATTACTTTTAACCTGACGTACTTGAGCACGCCTACGGGTTTGGATCTGGACACTACAACCCAGTGCGGACAGGTGATTGCTACTTGGAATGACACATCAGACAATGAAACGGGATTCAAAATATATCGCACAGCTGCAGATGCGGGCAAAGGCGGACCGTATTCCTTGCTAGCCACAAAGGCAGCTGATACCCAGGAGTATACGGATACTACTGCCAGCGCAGGACATACTTACTGGTACTATGTGCAAGCATATGTAACTATAGGCGGACAGACATTGACCACCAATACTCCAGCCAAAAGCGCCTTTGTCTTGAAGTGCCAAGCAAATATTGATAATTCTCAGAAAACTATCACGAAAGTCAACGGTGCCAATTATGATGCATCTGTTGGCATTCATGATGGGGACCGGGTGACCTTCCAGATCACCATCTCAAATAGCAACACTGCAACAGACAACGCAATTATCAATAATATAAATGATGTGCTTACAGATAACTACGCAAAACCAACGAGCTGTACTAATGGCGGCGACGCTGGCAATTGGTGCGCACAGGTGAACAAAGGCAGCGGATTTGTAAATACTACAGTTACGGGATCTGTGCCAAACATCACAATTGATGTATCGGGGGCACTACCTCCAGGCAAAAATTGGGTCGTCCAATATGACTCCATGGCATCCGTGCCGGAAGGCGCTACGGATCTGTTCAAAAACGTCGCCACAATTAACTGTACGTCCCAGACCTCTGGCGAGGACTGCAGCACAACCAAAGATTTCTCATTCATAGACATCAACAGCGGCGCAAACCCGCCACAATTCCGAGAAGTGGCACCGTAAACAGTTGGTAGTTATCAGGTGGTAGTAGGTAGATTTGGAATTTGACGCTTTGTAGGTATTTGTGTATAATGTTTGCAATATTAAAAGCCCCGAAAAGGGCTTTTAAAAAAGGAAAAATTATGGTTAACCCAATTCAATTTGTTAAAGAAGCCAAAAACGAACTTATGAAAGTCGTGTGGCCATCCCGCCGCGAGACAATCAACATTACTATTGGCGTTATTATAATTTCTTTAATTATTGCAGCAATCCTGGGCGCGGCTGATTGGGGACTTACCAAGCTTATAGAATACGCAATCGCAAGGAAATAACCTAATGGCCAGACAACAAGTTACCGGACAAAAACATTGGTACGTATTGCACACCTACTCTGGGTATGAGGATAGTGTGGCTTTTAACTTACAGCAACGCATAGATTCCATGGGTATGGAAGATAAAATCTTCGCAGTGCTGGTGCCAAAGGAAAAGAAGATCAAGATCAAGGACGGCAAACGCGTGACCGTGGAGGAGAAAATTTTCCCAGGCTACGTGTTGGTGGAGATGATCGTCACCGACGATTCCTGGTACGTGGTGCGCAACACGCCCAACGTCACAGGGTTTGTGGGATCCGGCACCATACCGACGCCTATCTCCGAAGCCGAAATACAATTTTTGCAGAAGCGCATGGGCGTGGAAGAACCCAAGTATAAAATTGATGTCCGCGCAGGCGACCTGGTGCGCATTATGGACGGACCGTTTAAAGATTACGAAGGCAAGGTTTCCGAAACAGACGACGAGAAGGGCAAGGTCAAAGTGCTCGTGTCTATCTTTGGCCGCGAAACGCCGTTGGAACTGGATTTCTTGCAGATCAAAAAAATCTAACTTATGACCTGGATTATTTATTTAATTATCATATTCGTAGCTTTGGGACTGCGCACTGTACAACAATATCAGACGGGAGTCGTGTTCCGCTTGGGCAAAGTCGTGGGTACCAAAGGCCCAGGACTTACCTGGATAATTCCGATATTGGACACCATGCGCAAGGTGGATATGCGCACCATAACATTGCCGGTACAGCCGCAGAAGATTATAACCAAAGATAATGTCTCAGTGGATGTGTCCGTGGTGGCCTACTACAAAGCCGTAGACGCGGTGAAATCCATAATCGCCATTGAGAATGTTATGAACGCCATCAACCAGATTGCTCAAACTACTGTCCGCAACATCGTCGGGAGATTCCAGCTTGATGAAATTTTGTCTGAACGCGATTCTATAAACACCGAAATCAGAAACGTACTGGATGCGCACACAGAACCCTGGGGCGTGGTAGTGTCTGTGGTGGAGATAAAAGATATAGAACTTCCGGAAAATATGCAGCGCGCCATGGCCAAGCAAGCTGAAGCCGAGCGCGAAAAGCGAGCCAAAATTATCGCTGCCGAAGGAGAGCTCGCCGCGGCCGAAAAGCTGGCACTTACTGCAGATATAATGTCCGAGCATCCAATTGCCTTGCAGTTGCGCAATTTACAAACAATGGCAGAAATTTCGGTTGAAAAAAACTCCACGATTATATTTCCGGCTCAATTTATGAGCACAGTGCAAGATATAAAGAAATTTATGGAAGGGGAACAGAAATAAGTTGTAAGTTGAAAGATTTAAGTTTTCCAAAGCTTCTGCTTAAATCTTACAACTCAAGAAAGGATTAAATATGGCGAAGAAAATTAAGACAATAGTAAAGATTCAGCTTCCAGCCGGCAAGGCAACCCCAGCGCCTCCAGTAGGCACAGTGCTTGGCCCGCATGGCTTAAATTTGGCGCAGTTGGTAAAAGAGTTCAACGACAGAACCGCGCCGATGGGCGACACCATCGTTCCTGCAGAAATTACGATCTATGAGGACCGCACATACAGTTTCGTGCTCAAAACTCCTCCGGCTTCGGTGCTTATACGCAAAGCAGCGGGGCTTGAGAAAGGTTCCGGCAATCCCTTGATGAACAAAGTCGGCACAATTTCCAAAGCGCAACTTCGCGAAATTGCCGAGCAGAAAATGCCGGACTTAAACGCCAACGATCTGGAAGCCGCGGAAAAAATCGTAGCCGGCACCGCAAGATCTATGGGAGTAGAAGTTAAATAAAAAAGTTAAAATAAAAAGCGTAAAATGCTTTGCACTTTTTATTTTGCATTTTAAATTAATTGTGGGAGCTCGAATGAGCGTTATTACCACAGAAGGAATTTTTTATGGGTAAACGATTAGTAAATAGTAAAAAAGAAATTGATAGCACGAAGTCTTACGCGCCAACCGAGGCTATAGAATTGGCCAAAAAAACCGCAACCACCAAGTTTGTGGGAAACATCGAAGCGCATGTGCGGCTTGGGATTGATTCCAAAAAAAGCGACCAGACCGTGCGCACTACGGTAAAGTTTCCGAACTCGACCGGCAAAACCAAACGCATAATTGCGTTTGTAACTGAAGCCAAAGAAAAAGAAGCCAAGGAAGCGGGCGCTGTTATAGTGGGCGGCGAAGATCTTATAAAAAAGATTAAAGAAACGGAAAAACTGGACTTTGATATCGCAGTTGCGGAACCGTCTATAATGGCCAAACTTGCCCAAATTGCCAAAATTTTGGGTCCGCGAGGACTTATGCCAAACCCCAAGACTGGCACAGTGACTGCCGATATAGGCAAGGCTATTAAAGAGTACGCCGCGGGCAAAACTGAATTCAAAAATGACGAATCTGGCAACGTGCACATCACCCTGGGCAAAAGCAATTTGGAGACGAAAGCCTTAGCGGACAATTTTCAAACATTTATGGATGCGCTAAACGCAGCCCGGCCAGGTGCACTCAAAAAAGAATTCATAAACAGCATCACCATCCACTCCACTATGGGCCCCGGAATCAGAGTCAAAGTCTAACGAATCTTTCGGATCCTCCAGAAGGACTAAATAAACCGCTTAGATGGCGGTTTATTTTATTGACAAGCGGCAGCAAATAAGCTATAATGTCCAAACAGTTTTGTCAGGAGGAGACAAATGAAGAAGTTTCTCGGCGTGTTGATTGTCGTGCTCTTTGCCGTCCCCACGCAAGTGTCTGCGGCCCAGTTCGGAGTTTTCAAGAAACTTGGCACCAAGATCAAGAACGCGGTGCCGCTCGAACTCAAGCATAAGAACTCCGCTACCAGCGACTCGGCGAACCAGCAGCAGGCGGCGCCGGCAGCACCGCAGAACGTGCATGTGGTAACCGCCGCACAGGCCCAGTCCGCGGCAGTCTCGGAGGAACCCGATGCCGCGAAGATCGACTGGAAAGATGTCCAGGTGGTGCAGAGTGCGGACATCAAGGACTGCAAGCGCCTGGGTCTCATGCATTTCGCGGGCGACTCGTTCTTTCGAACGTCCGGCAGCACCACGCGGGCAGTGCTCCAGAAGATCCAGAAAGGCGTGGCGAAGAAGGGCGGCGACACATTCGTGTTGCTGGGAGCTCTTACGACCACAAACTTCGGGAAAGGCCAGAACATCGCCGCCGATGGAAATGCCTACTACTGCGGCGCCAAGTAAGGCGCCACACACAGGGTTGACCAAGTGAAAACTTGGTCAACCCTCTTTTTTATTTACTAAACTTTAACCCAAGTTTTAAAAAAGCTGAAAATCTGGTATTATGCCAGTGAATTAATTGCAAACTAAATGATATTATCGGATACAGACATAAAGAAAGCCCTTACAAACAAACAGATTAAAATTTCTCCGATGCCGGACTTGAAGGTTGCGCTCGGCACGGTGTCAGTGGATCTGAAGCTAGGACATGATTTTTTGGTTTACCGTACAACTTCACGGCCTTATATTGATGTCGCCGACAAAGAATCGTTCGACCTCTTGACCGAAAAAGTTAGTAAGAAAAAGGGAGAGTCATTTGTACTTCATCCAAGAGATTTTGTGCTCGGAGCCACTTTGGAAAATATAGAGCTGCCAGACACCCTTGCTGGCAGACTGGAAGGCAAATCTTCTCTGGGACGCTTAGGTTTGGTAATCCATTCTACGGCGGGCAAAGTTGACCCGGGATTTAAAGGTAAACTTGTCTTGGAAATTACAAATATAGGGACTGTGCCGATTATGCTCTATCCCGAGATGCGTATTTGCCAGCTGCTTTTTGAGCAATTAAGTTCCCCAACATCGCAGGCTTACACTGATCGCAAAAGTTCTAAGTACAAATTCCAAAAAGGCGCCACGAGCAGTAAATTTTAAATTATGAATCAATACGAAGTTGAAATTAAATCTCTGTTGGGGGCAAAGGAGAATGCCGATGCGCTCATTGGAAAGCTGAAGCAAGATCCGACTTTCCAGTCTTTTGGCGAGCACAAACAGCTCAATCACTACTTTATTGGTGGAGATATCGCCAAAGCTGTTGAACTAATTAAATCGCATATCAAAGACCAGTCAGTCAGCGGTGAACTGCATGAACTCGTCAGCAAAATCAAGGATTACTCCATGCGTACTCGCTGGGCAGACGGTAGGGTCATCTTTGTAATTAAAGGTTCTGTAGATGACACGACATCCAGCAACGGCACTGCCCGCAGGGAATTTGAGGCAGAAACGGATAGCACTTTGGAAGAGCTGGACAAAATGATTCTCGATGCGGGCTTTAAATATCAATCCAAATGGTCACGGCAACGCCAGGAATTTAAATACAAAGGTTTAAATGTCACGGTAGACAAAAACGCCGGTTACGGTTATCTGAGTGAATTTGAAAAAATAATTGAGGACCCAAGCCTGGCGGAGCAGACCAAAGATGAAATCCGAGCGGTAATGGCAGAAATCGGAGTTGCCGAGCTTGTGCAGGACCGCCTGGCGCGCATGTTTGATTTTTACAATGCCCATTGGGATGAGTATTACGGGACTGAAAAAGTGTTTAACATTGAATAATGTACAATCACGAACCAGAAAATTACATGTGTCCTTTTTGCCTGTACGTGGCCGATCCCAAGCTTAAGTATATGGTATATCGTGACGACTATGTCTCTGCGTTTATTTCATCCGCGATGTGGCCGCACAATCCTGGCATTGTAATAATTGTCCCGAACAAGCACATAGAAAATATATACGATATGCCAGATGGCCTGCTTGCTGAAATCCATATTCTGGCAAAGAAGATTGCGCTCGCCATGAAAACTGCATACAAATGTCATGGTGTTAGCACACGCCAGCACAACGAACCTGCCGGCAACCAGGAGGTACTGCACTTTCATTTTCAAGTCGTACCGCGATACAACGACGATAACTTATACATCAATCACAAAAAGAAAAGCAATATCCCAGAAAAGGAACGCGAACGTTTGGCAAAGATAATTAAGGAAAACTTGGCTCATGCAAACAAAACATCCTGAATATCAATATTTAGACCTGCTTAAAGAAATTCTTGAGAAAGGATTTCGCAAAGTGGACCGCGGCACCGGCGACGCGTCTTACAGTTTGTTTGGCAAACAAATCCGTTTTGATTTGTCCAAAGAATTTCCGTTGCTTACAACCAAAAAAGTTTTTTGGAAGGGCGTGGTGGAGGAACTCTATTGGTTTGCCTCTGGCCAAAACAATGTCAGTTACCTTACGCGCAAAGGTGTGCATATTTGGGATGATTACCCGTACAAGTATTACAAAAAGCAGATGGATGAAGGCAGCGTCCTGGCACTCACAAAAGAAGAATTCGTGAAAAAATTGGAAACTGACGACCAGTTCGCAAATGAACACGGAGTGCTGCCGCATATTTATGGCGAACTTTGGCGGCATTGGCCTACTAGAACTCCAGGCAGAACCATAGACCAGCTTGCCTGGGCCATACAAGAACTCAAAGATGATCCGAACGCGCATAATTTGATCGTAAACTCATGGAACCCTGAGTACTTGTATACGATGGCGACTTACGAAGATGCGGCCAAGTACCCGATCTGCCACAACATGTATCAGTTCAACGTTATAGACGGCAGACTGTCGTTGAATTTATACCAACGATCGGCTGATATATTCCTAGGCGTACCATTCAACATCGCATCTTACGCATTACTGACAGTCATTCTGGCTCAAATCACAGGCTACAAACCAGGAGAATTTGTGCATACATTCGGCGACGTGCATATTTATGAGAATCATTTGGAGCAGGTGAAAGAGCAGCTGTCGCGCGATCCAAAACCCTTTCCGACAGTTGAGCTTGACCCATCTATAAAATCAATCGATGACTTCACTCCCGAGAAAGTGAAGTTGGTTGGCTATGAACCGCACGGAACTATAAAAGCCGAACTCTCCGTCTCTGGAGGTTTGTACGAAGGGAAGAAACAATGATTTCGATTATCGCCGCAGTTGCGAAGAATGGAGTCATTGGAAGCAAAAACGGATTGCCGTGGCATATTCCCGAAGACCTTAAGCACTACAAAGAGATAACCACTGGCCATACGATGATAATGGGCCGCAAAACTTTTGAATCGATCATGAAGTCTTTGGGCAAACCTCTGCCGAACCGCAAAAACGTGGTTATCACCCGCGACCTGGGATACAAAGTACCGCAAGGCGTGCTGGTTTACACTTCAATTGAAGATGCGCTTGAAGCAACGAAAGATGATGGCGAAATATTCATCAACGGCGGCGGCGAGATTTACAGACAAACTTTTAAACTTGCCGATAAGCTATACCTCACAGAGCTGGACGACAACAAAGAGGGTGATGTAAAATTCCCAGATTTTGACCGCGAGCGCTGGAACGAAATCTCGCGCGAAAAAAAAGACGGATTTTACTGGGTTGTATATGAAAAATAATTTTAAATTATAAATGAACGAACTGATTAAAAAAATTTCTGACCTCAAAGATCGCATGAAGGATCTTAAGGAGCATCTTTGACCTGGAGCAGAAAAAGCAAAAAATCCTTGAGCTTGAAGATCAAATTTCAGCCTCTGATTTTTGGGCAGACAACCTAAAAGCCCAGAAGATCACCAAAGAGCATAACGCGCTGCAAAATCAGGTCTCAGCTTGGGCTGGTTTGGAGCAAAATTTGGCCGATTTGGAAGGTCTGGCAGCCCTGGCAGTCAATGAGACAGACCCACGCCTGACGGCTGATTTGGAGGCCAAATTTGGCGATTTGGAGGCTAAATTTGGACAAATAAGCATATTTACGTTCCTTTCGGGCAAATACGACAGCCATTCGGCTATAATGTCCATCCACGCCGGAGCCGGAGGAGTAGATGCCCAGGACTTTGCCGAGATGCTTTTGCGCATGTATTTGCGCTTTGCTGAATCCAAAAAGTTTAAAGCCAGCATTATAGACGAAAGCCGAGGCGGGGAGGCTGGTATCAAAAGCGTCGTGTTTGAAATTGAAGGCCAGTACGCTTACGGTTATCTCAAATCTGAAGCAGGCGTCCATCGGCTCGTGCGCCAATCGCCATTTAATTCCACGCAGTCGCGCGAAACGTCATTTGCGCTTGTGGAAGTTTTGCCGATAGTTGAGCAGGAAGAATTCAAATTGGACATGAAAGACGTGGAGCTGGAAGCCAAAACCTCCCGAGGCCACGGCGGACAATCGGTGAACACTACTTACTCGGCCATCCGCGCCACACACGTGCCGACCAGCATCACTGTGACTATCCAAAATGAGCGGTCACAAGCCCAAAATAAAGAGCAAGCTATAAAAATTTTGACCTCAAAAATTGCGGCGCTGGAAGAACAGCGACGAGTGGAAGAACGACTCAAGCTTCGCGGAGAATTAAAAAGCGCGGAGTGGGGAAATCAAATCCGATCCTATGTCCTGCACCCATACAAGATGGTAAAGGACCACCGCACAAACTTTGAGACCTCCGATGCAGAAAGCGTACTGAACGGACATTTAGACGAATTTATAGAAAAATACCTAGAAAATTTCCGCGAGAAATAGAATCGTGTTATAATAGTTTGAGGCGGAAGGAAAGCTTTTGATCAAATTCGATTCTGTAACAAAAAAATATAATAAAGACCATCAGGCTCTCAAAGATATAAACCTTGATATACACAAGGGAGAGTTTTTGTCGTTGGTCGGCCAATCCGGCGCTGGCAAGTCCACGCTTATGAAACTCATAATTGGCGAGGAGAAGCCCGATGCCGGGAGAATCTTAATTGATGACATCGACGTGGCTCGCATCCGGTCCATAGACATTCCATTTCTGCGCCGTAAAATTGGAGTGGTATTCCAGGACATAAAACTCCTTCCAAACCGCACTGCGTTTGAAAACGTGGCTTTTGCCATGGAAGTTTCCGGCGAACGCATAAACGCCATCAAGCGCGAGGTTCCAAAGATTTTGGAAACCGTGGGATTGGAAGAAAAATCCAAGGCCTTTCCTGACGAAATGTCTGGCGGCGAACGCCAGCGCGTAGCCATAGCGCGCGCTCTCGCGCATAATCCAGTACTGCTCCTGGCAGACGAACCGACTGGGAACCTTGATTCCATAAACGCCTGGGATATCATCCAGCTGCTTTTGAAAATCAACAAAGGCGGCACCACGGTCATTTTGGCTACGCATGCCAAGGATTTGGTGAACTCCATCAAAAAACGCGTGGTCACCATAGAAAAAGGCGAAATAGTCTACGACCAGGAAAAAGGGAAATACGTTTTATAAAATTAATCTAATTAACCTAATTGATCCGGAGTTTAGTCCAATTAGAAATTAGTAATTAGAAATTTTCAGGATATGAGCTTCACTGTATTCAAAAGATTAGTTAAATCCGGCGTTACCAATTTTTTCCGAAATATTTGGCTGTCCGTGGCCGCAACCTCGGTTATGACCATTACGCTCTTTATAATTGCGACAATCTTGGTTTTGTATACGCTGACGGCGGTGTCCCTGACCAACATCAAGGACAAAGTTGGAATCACAGCCTATTTCAACAATACAACTTCCGAAACAGAAATCCTGACTATAAAAGATGAAGTTGCCGCCTTGCCGGGAGTTAAAGAAGTTGACTACATCCCCAAAGATTTGGCGCGCGACCAATTTATAGCGGCACACCAAGATGACCCGCTCCTTATAGAAACGCTGAACGAATTTTCGGAGTCCGACAATCCGTTGCCGGCTTCGTTTGCCATCAAAGCCAATGACCTGCCGGATTATGCCGGCATTGCGCAGGTCCTCAACTCCGACCGATATTCGCCTTACTTCAGCAAAATACGCGACAACAGCACTGTCATCAACAAACTCAATAAGATTACTTCCGCTATCACCCAAGGCGGCATCGGACTGACCGTGGTGTTTGTGCTGGTTACGATCCTTGTAATGTTCAACACTATCCGGCTGACTATTTATAATCGACGCGAAGAAGTGGAGATAATGCGACTCGTTGGCGCCACAAATTGGTACATCCGAGGCCCGTTTATAATTGAGGGAATAATGTACGGCCTGCTGGCGACAATTATCGCCTCTGGCATTATGATTTTGCTGCTATTTTTATTATCTAGCCGGCTGGAGGGCTTCCTCTCGCTTCAGACTGCGGGCTCAGGACTTATCAACGGATTGTACTGGAAAGTTTTGGTCGCGGATCTAATTGTTGGTGTAGGCTTGGGAATAATTGCCTCAAGCATCGCCATAAGAAGATATTTGAAAGTTTAGTGAGATGAAAGTTATTCTTTCTAAAGATGTGCAGGGTTTGGGCCTAGCAGGCCAGGTCAAAGAAGTTTCTGACGGCCACGCCAGGAATTTTTTGATTCCGAAACATCTAGCACTGCCGGCAACCTCCGGAATTTTGGCCCGAGTCCAGAAAGAAGAAGCCGAAGCCGAAGCTCGAGTAAAAAAAGAGCAGACCCAGGCTCAAAATTTATCTAAAAAAAATGCAAATCTCACTTTTGCAGTGCAAGGCAAAGCGGAAAAAGGCAAATTATTTGCTGCTATAACTAAGGACCAGGTCGCAACCGCCGTAAATTCCGCCTTGCATTTGGCAATCTTGCCAAAACAAGTTATAATCAGACAGGCGATTAAAACCTACGGACTGCACGACTGCGAAATCAAGTTAAGCGACACCATTACGACTCATGCCAAAATTAAGGTTGAAAAAGAAGCCTAAGAAACAGACTAAATATATCTTCGTTACGGGAGGCGTACTTTCTGGCCTCGGAAAAGGCATAACCGCTGCATCAATTGGGAATATTCTCAAAGCTCGCGGTTTTTCTGTGTTTATGCAGAAATTTGACCAGTACCTGAACGTCGACGCAGGCACGCTCAACCCGGCCGAGCACGGGGAAGTGTTCGTTACGGACGACGGGGCGGAAACCGATTTGGACCTCGGACACTATGAACGATTTATAGACACCAACCTCACCAAAGCTTCATCTGTGATGACGGGCCAAATCTACCGCTCAATTTTGGACAAGGAACGCAGCGGCTATTTTTTGGGCAAGACCATACAAGTCATACCGCATGTCACGGATGAAGTCAAAGAACGGATCAAAAAAGCCGCTCGCGAATCTCAAGCCGACATTCTAATTACCGAAATCGGCGGCACTGTAGGCGACTACGAAGGTACACATTTTATAGAAGCGATCCGCCAAATGTCCTACGACGTCGGACGCGAAAATGTCTTGTACATTCACGTCGGTTTTGTGCCGTACCTGGCCGTGTCGGAAGAACTCAAAACCAAACCCTTGCAGAATTCCGTGCACGATTTGCAGGCTATGGGCATCCAGCCGGACGTGGTGGTAGCCAGGTCTGATTATCCGATCCGCAACGGCATTATAAATAAAATTGCCCTTTTTTCAGGTGTGTCCGCGGATTCAGTCATCCCGCTCGAAACGGTCTCCACGGTTTACGAAGTGCCTCTCATACTCGAACGCTGGAAACTGGATACTTTGATTATCAAAAAACTCTCGCTGCCAAATGCTGGACGGCGAAGCACCGCTTGGAGCAAACTTGTAGCGCAGATTAAAAAACCCAAGAAACACAAACTGAAAGTAGCACTCGTAGGCAAATACATGGGCATGAAAGATACTTACCTTTCTGTTACAGAGGCGCTTAAGTCCGCGGGCTTGGCAAATAACGCTGAATTACAAATTGAATGGATAGACGCAGAAAAACTTTCGCGCAAAGGGACTGACCAGCTCAAAGGAATGGATGCAATTCTGGTTCCAGGCGGCTTCGGAAAAAGGGGAGTGGAAGGGAAAATTTTAGCTGCCCAATACGCGCGCGAGAAGAAAATCCCATATCTTGGCCTTTGTTTAGGGCTGCAGATTGCGGTTATAGAGTTTGCGCGGAACGTTTGCCGTCTCCGCGAAGCCACAAGCATGGAATTCAACGGCAAATCGGAACACCAGGTAATACATGTCATGCCCGACCAGGAAAAAAAGCTTCTCAAACGCGAATACGGCGGCAGTATGCGCCTGGGAGCCTGGGTCTGTGCAATCAAACCTGGAACTTTGGCATTTGAAGCCTATGGCGAATCCAAAATTTCAGAACGCCACCGCCACCGTTACGAAGTCAACAACAAATACCGCAAGATTCTTGAAGCTCGAGGGCTCGTGATCTCAGGGACCACCACGGATAACCAGTTGGTGGAAATTGTGGAACTGCGAGATCACCCGTTTTTTATGGGCGTACAGTTCCATCCCGAATTCAAGTCACGCCCGCTGTCGCCCGGACCTGTATTCCGAGACTTTATAAAATCGGCTGTTAAATTAAAACAGCAGCCTAAAATTAGCAGCAAAACTAAGGACAAACCAAAGACAAGGATCCCGGAACTTGTAAAAGCATAAATAAAAACCCGCTATAAGGCGGGTTTTTAAATTGCAGTTTAGGATTGCGGAACTACGTGAACAAACTTTCGCAAATGGAGGCCGCCATCAAATCCTTTGACTTTTTTGCTAGTAAATTTAACCTTGCCCGTGGATACAGCATAGAGTGTATCATCAGAGCCGATTCGGACATTTTTGCCAGCGTGCCATTTCGTGCCGCGCTGACGGATTAGGATGTTGCCGATTTTGGCAGTCTGACCGCCAAAAATTTTGATGCCTAAACGTTTGGATTGGGAGTCTCGTCCAAGGGCTGTAGAGCCTCCTGCTTTCTTATGAGCCATATTGGCGAAATTTCTAATTATTAATTTCTAATTGTTTTAGTTCAATTAGAAATTAGGTCAATTAGGTTAATTAGAAATTCTTTCTTTCTTGGATTCTGTCTCCAGCGCGGCTGCGCTTTCTATTACAGTTTCCTGATTAATTTCTCCGTTTTGGAATATAATTATCTCTCGCGCCACCACCTGGTCTTTGCGGTCATAGACTATGGAATTTCTTGGCGTTACCCGCAAAAACTTGTACTTGTCTCGGATAGGAGAGGGGATTGGATCGCAAATAGTATACCCAGATTCCGCGGCAAAGTCAAGATTGGGCATAAATGCGTAACCCGCGCTGCTGATCTTGTATGCTGGCAAACAGAGGCAAATTCGACCGCCTTTTGGCACAAATTTGCTAAATTCTTTGAAAACTTGCGAATAAAGTTTTGCCAGATTGCTAAAATTTAGATCCATTTGGGATTTTTTGGGAAGTTTGCTGTAAATGGGCCCCAGCGTGCCTTCAGAAACCACAGCGGCGATTTTCAAATTTGGAATCTGCAAAGAGATTTCCGCTGCGTGCGAGCGGAGAAGCTTATAACGGTTCGGCGCGACATGATATCGGTTGCGGAACCACTCCAAATTCTTTTCACTGTTTTCTATAGCCAGCTGGTCCAAATCCGAACCTACGGCACGGTACCCCATAAGGATTGCTTCCTGCAAAATTGTGCCCGAACCGCAGAACGGGTCCAGAATGTAGTCCAGCGGTTTGAGGCTCCCTGCCAGATTGATCATGCTCTGCGCAACTTTAGGTGGGATCATACCCGAATGCTCGTCTCGTGCCGGACGCTGATAGTCGCGCCTGCCGTAGTCTTCATAGTTTTGGACCGTCAGGGTTTTACCCACAAACAATTTTTGGTTGCCGCAAATTACGACAACCTCCGCGCCTTTTTGTAAAAGCTGGTTTTCGGTAACCAGCACCGAAGACAGCTGTTGGGCAGGGAATTGGGGGAGCACGGCGCGGGCCGAAGCTGATTGATCTTGCAAAATCTTCTTGATGAGAAACGCTATGCGCTGGGATTCTTCGCGGAACCGAAGCAGGGGATCCAAAACATACAAAGACACGCCAAACTGCTTCTTGCCGGAGTATTCGTGGAAATATTCGTTAATTCGTTTGTAGGTAAAGTAATTGGCCAAGGTCTGCGACGGGTACTCGCGACCCTTCTTTTGGAAACTATCAAAAAGGCGTATAATCTTAATAACCCCGCCAAGTTTGGCCTGAAGTTTAGGCGCGTCCAGTTGGGCTTCCGTCTCAATTACCGCCACTTCAGCCGAGCATGCGGCTAGACGGAAATCCACACCCGAATTTTGCAGAACTTGCAGCAATTCGGCTAAGGATAATGTAAACACCCGTCCAAGTACAAATGCGTATTGATACATAAATATGAATTTTATCCGCCACAATCAACAAAAAATCGCCCTGGCAATAGGTTTTGTGGCTGTGGCCACTCTCGGTTTCTGGGGCGGCGTTGATATAAATAAACAAGCACCGCAACCCACAGTCTCTGCCAGTTCCTCCTCTACTAGCAATTATACTCAAGAAATTCCCCCGGCACAAACGACCTCCGCAACTGCTATAGATACGCAAACGCCCGCACCCGCGGATCTCAACTGCCAGGGAAAGATTAAAGGCTCGTCAAGCCATATTTATCATATGCCCGGCGGGGCATTTTACGATAAAACCACGCACCCGATAGCATGTTTTGATACCGAAGCCGAAGCCCAAGCCGCAGGGTTTAGAAAATCCAGCAGATAGACATCTTGACCTCCAAAAAGTAAGCAACCTGATCTGGTCACGAAAACTGGAAAGCATTTGTTGCTTAGAATAATCACTTTATATTATGAAAATGAAGCGGATTTATCTTGATAACGCGGCCACCACACCGATCGATAAGCACGTTGCGAAAGCCATGCGTGATTTTGAGGTGGAATTTTACGGCAATCCCAACTCCATACACAGAGAAGGGCAGACTGCCCGCGCTAAAATTGATTTTGCCCGCGCTAAAATTGCCAAGTTCATAAATGCCAAGCCGCAGGAAATAATTTTTACCTCCGGTGCCACAGAATCCAATAACCACGCGATCCGCGGCATAATTTCCAATGCCTTGCGTAATCTCCGATTTCCATCCGGCAACAAACCACACATAGTGACCACGCAACTTGAACATCAATCTATCTACAACACAGCTAAATTGATGGAAGAGTGGGGAATAGTAGATGTTACTTATCTTAAACCTGCCCCGGAAGGAACGATTCGCGCCGAAGACGTCATTAAAGCAATCACCGAAAATACAATCCTTATATCTATTATCTTTGTTTCAAATGAAATTGGTTCGGTGTTGCCAATACGCGAAATCGGCAAACATCTTGCAGATGTAAACGCGCGCCAAAGACACAAAATTTATTTTCACACAGACGCGGTGCAAGCGGCCAAATATTTTAATCTCAACGTAGACAAACTCGGCGTGGACCTCATGACTTTGTCTGCTCACAAAATTAATGGTCCAAAGGGGATAGGTGCGCTTTATATCCGCACCGGCACCAAATTAGACAATCTCTTAACCGGAGGTTCCCAAGAATACGGCATGCGCCCCGGCACGCAAAACACGTCTGGCATAATCGGCTTTGCCAAAGCAGTAGAACTTATGGGAAGCTTAGAGGAACGACAAAAATCCGCTGAGAAGATCAAAATATTGCGCGACGAGCTTATTGCCGCAATCACCGGTTTTACTAATGTCTGGCTCAATGGCCCAGCTGGACCTTTGCGCGCGCCGGATAACGTAAATTTTAGCGTCTTGGGTGCTGATTCAGACCTCATGCTATCCAAGTTGGACCTGTCTGGGATTGCTGCATCCACGGGTTCAGCGTGCGTGTCCGGGTCATCCGAGCCGTCTCATGTGATCCAAGCTTTAGGCAAAATTTCCAAAGATAAAAAAGCTGCCACGGTCAGACTGACTTTAGGTAAACAAAACACGAGACAGGAAATTAAATCGGCAATCCAGATCATAACCAAGATCCTGGAGGAGTCTGGTTCAACAGACCAAACCCCAAGACTTAGGTAAGGTAAAGGTATGCCGGATAATACGAAATATATGCATATTGAGAAGAATGGGGATGGTCGCACAATGGCACTTATGCGACATCAAATCAATTTAAAACGATTCGGGGCTTAAATAAATATATATTTAAATATGTATTTTTTTTACTACTCTATTCCCTACTTATAGATTATTGTTTAGAAATTAGATCAATTAGAAATTAAAAATTATTTTCGATAGTTTCAATTTGGGTAAATTCCGCTCTCCCCTATTTTTTGCCGAATCGGGGAGTGAAGCAATTAAAAAAACCAGACTATTAAAGTCTGGTTTTAGATTCCAAATTTTAATCCAGGAAGTCCAAAGGATTATATGGCGCACCAGCAGGAACCTCATATGCCCCATACTTACTTTGGTATGCACCGGGCACTACAGTGAAGCCTTGGGCATCAAACACGGTGAAGTGCAGATGGAAGCCGCGTTCAGGGCCGTAGAGAATGCGCGTCGTATTGCCGGTGTTGCCTTCATAGCCAATGAGGTCTCCTTCTTTGACGGTCTGTCCTTTTTTGAGCACGTATGAAGCCATGTGGCCGTATAGAGTAATTATCGGATGCGATGCGAATGCGCCAGTATCATGTTTGATGGCGACCCAGTTGCCATATGCCCCATCGATACCGCTCGGAGTGGCTTTGCCAGTTGCGATGACTGTGCCATCTGCAGGAACGTGGATTGATGTCCCAGGAGCCGCCGCGATGTCCAAACCATTGTGGAACGAATAGCCAAGCGATGTAAAACCAGTATTGCCATAGCCTTGCGTAATCGTGCCTCTCATAGGCCAGGCCAACAACCCTTTGTGCGGAGTCAGTTTATTATTGCCAAGCTTAGCCGCAATCTGATCATCAAGATTATTTATTTCATCATTTAGAGCTTTTTGGTCAGCTTGAGTGCTGGCGAGTAATTTCTGGTATGCTGCTTCCTTGCCCTTAGTCTGCGCCAGCAGCTGTTGCTTGTCTCCCTTTTGCTGTTCCAAAGCTTCGTTTTGGGCCTGCAGGGATTGGTTCAGTTCATCAAGTTGATTTTTTTGCTGTTTGAGTTCGTCCTGTCTGGCTTGCAAATCTTGCTGCAATTGTTTGATCTGCGAGAGCGCCTGTTCGCTTTGCTGCTGAATTGAAGTCGCGTACTGAAGATCATTGAGAAAGTCGGTAAAATTATTATCCTCCAGAGCAACTTCCAAAGGCGTACGGCTGTCCAAGTCATTAATCTCGCCTATGAGCATGCCGAGAATTTGTTTCTCTTTATCGATATCGCCTTGGGTGATGGTTATTTGGTTCGTCACATCCTGAATATCCAAATTCGCCGCCTGGATTTTGTCCTGCGTCTGTTCTATCTGCGCCTGCGTGGCCGTCACCTGCAAATCTAGAATTTTAATCTGGTTTTGAAGCGTGTTGGCCTGGCCCTGGATGGTCGAAATCTGGCCCTGGTAACTGTTTATCTGATCATTGAGTTCGTTGACCGTCTGTTGGATCTGGTCTCTTTGGGCCTGCAAAGAGTCGGTTGTGGCGTCACCTTGCGCTTTATGGTTATGCACATGCGGGAATATTAGGAGTGCTGCCAAAATACCGAACGCAAGTGTCGTTTTGAAGCTAATTTTTTGTTTCTGCGGTGTTTCCATACCGTTTTACCCTACCATAAAGTAAAACAATTGTAAACCGTTCTAAGCGAGAGAATTGATGGCGTTTTGCAAGCGTTTGAGAATAATTTCTTTACCACCCGGCAGTGCGGAAAAAGCGTCCATAATTTCAAATGGACTGGGTGATGCTTCAAGTCCGGAAAGCGCAACCCGCAGAGGCCAGAGCACTTCTCCGTTTGTTAGATCTTTTTCCGTTATCAAGTTTTTAATTTTTAGTTCAAGATTATCCTTTATAAATTCGGACTTATCAAAATTGCTGAGCACGCTGCTGAGCATGATAAGATTTTGTTTTGCTGTCTCTGCACTCCCCTTCTTCCAGACAAGCAGGGCAGGGTCGTACTCTGGTTCATGGAAAAAGTATCGGACCCTATCCCCTATCTCCGATAATTTCTTGAGTCTTCCCTGCTCAAGTCCCAAAATTTTTAGAACAAATTCCCTAGGAGCGGTTTTGGCTTCTGACAAGTATTCGCTTATTCGCGCGAATAGTTCCTCTAAGCTCAGTTTGCGAATATACAGACCATTAATCCAATCCAATTTTTCTAAATCAAATACAGCGCCCGATTTGTTGACCTTGTCCAGACTGAATTGCTCTATGAGTTCATCAAGCGTAAAAATTTCCTGTTCGGTTTTCGGATTCCAGCCAAGTAGCGCCACAAAATTTAATAACGCTTCCGGTAAATATCCTTGCGCTAGAAAATCTTTTACAGCCACATCACCTTCGCGTTTGGACAGCTTCTTTTTGGATTTAGAAAGGAGCAGAGGCAAATGCGCGTATTGCGGTGATGGCCAGCCAAAAGCCGAGTAAAGCAGGATGTGTTTGGGAGTCGACGGCAGCCATTCGTCGCCGCGCAAAACATAATTTATGTTCATCAGATAATCGTCAACCACAACGGCAAGATGGTAAGTCGGGAAACCATCGGATTTGAGCAGCACCTGATCGTCAATGTCGTTTGTGGAGATTGAAATTTCTCCATGAATTAAATCAGTAAAGCGTATGGTCTGATCTGCCGGGACGTTGAGGCGGATCACATGTGGTTCATTGTTAGCCAATTTTTGCTGAACTTCTTCTTTGCTCAAGCTCAAACAAAGTTTATCGTACTTTGGGGGAAGCTTTTGTGCTTCCTGCGATTTTCGTAAATCTTCCAGTCTTTGCGGCGTGCAAAAGCAATAATAGGCGTGATTTTTTTCAATTAATTCCTCCGCGTACTTTTTATAAATAGGCAGTCGCTTGGATTGCAAATACGGCGCGTATGGGCCTTGCTCTTTGACGCCGTTATCCCAGACAAAGCCTTCATCCGGATCCAATTTAAAGTCATGGAGGACTTTGACGACATCTTCAAGCGCTCCTTCCACCAATCTGTTCTGATCCGTGTCCTCTACACGCAAAACAAACTTGCCGTGATTTTTGCGTGCAAATAAAAAATTAAACAAGGCGCTCCGTAGAGTCCCCACATGGGCAAACCCTGTCGGAGATGGTGCGATACGAGTTCTAATTTCTGCCATGGAATTTGTATTTAAAAACTATAAATGAAAAAACCAGTACCGCGTTCCACATGCGTCTGATGCGCCATGGCTGAGTTATGAGACGCCAAAGCCATTCCAAACCAAGGTGACCCACCCAGTCGGGCGCTGTTTTCCGCTTGCCGGACAAATAATCAAAGGTGCCTCCAAGGCCAATAGCGACTTTTACGTTCAGAAAAGAGAGGTTTTGCGAAAGCCACGTTTCTTGCTTTGGCGGAGCGTAAGCTATGCATAGTATATCAGAATTTGAGTTTGCAATCCCCTGTACTATTTGCGCGTCGAACGGCCTTTCCGAAACTGCGAGATTTATTTTGAGATTCGGGAACTTTAGCTTAAGCGCTTGCGCAGATAATGCCGCAACATTGTCCTGACCTCCCACTAGGGACATTGAGTAGCCTTTTTCGCTTGCCAGCTCCGCAATATCCCAAATAAACTTTGAGCCGGAAATTTTTTCAGTTATAACTTTTGTACCAGCCAAGAAATTCGCAGCCCATACCAGGCCTTGTCCGTCGGGCAAAGAAAGGTCGGCTCCGTTTAGAACTTTCAAATAATTTTGGTCGCGGTTGGCAAACACCACAAATTCCGAGTACGCGGTCACTACCAAATGCGGTTTACCGCTTTGGACAAATTCATCTATCAATTTGATAGCTTCAAGTTTAGTCACGTTATCGACCAAAACATTTGCGACATTTACCTTCATATATCTTTAAATTATAGCATAAAACTGCTATGATACGGATATGGAAATCAGCCCCGGCAAACTCCGGAAAACGAAAGACACCCACCTGCATTCGGCCGCGCATGCGCTGGCCGACGAGCTTGCCAATCGACTGGGCGATACCAAACATTTCGGATTTTATCTTAAAATGGCCATAACTTATGACCACGGCTTCCTCCGCCGCCTGGCTGGCGAAGTTTTGGAATCCAAGTCAACCAAAAAACCGGGCGCATTGTTTGCATATTTAATTAAAAAATATAATCAAGAACATGCTAAAGATAGTTAAAGTACCGGATCCAATTCTGACCAAAAAAACTTCAACAGTAAAAAAAATCGACGAAGCGATTTTGGATTTGGCAGCCGAGATGCTTGTCACCTGCCGAAAAGCCAACGGCATTGGCCTGGCTGCGCCGCAAATCGGCAAATCGCTTCGGTTGTGCATCATCAATCTTGAACACATAAATGTTCCGCCCTTTGCCCTGGTTAATCCCGAAATCGTCCGCAGCTCATTTAAAAAAGTGGAAATGGAAGAAGGCTGCTTGTCTATTCCAGGCGTATTTGGCATGGTGAAGCGCCCCAGTACGGTTACCGTGCGCGCCGCCACTTTGGAAGGCAAAGAGATTAAATTCCGAGCCGGCGGGCTTATGTCTCGCGTCATCCAGCATGAAATCGATCATTTGGACGGCATACTATTCACCTCAAAAATAATTAAACAAACCGCGGGCAACCCCGAAGAGAAGATGTAATGAGATTTATATTTGCTGGTACAACGGAATTTGGAATTCCCACCCTAGAAAAACTCATCGCGGATGGCCATGAGTTGCTTTTTGTTATAACCCAACCGGACAAACCATTTGGACGCAAACAAGAACTCAATGCTGCCCCAATCAAAAAATGGGCGCAAGCCAATAATGTCCGCGTGCTCCAGCCAGATAAAATTTCAGAACTTCATGATGACATTGCTTTGCCAAAGCCGGATGTTTTACTGGTCGCAGCCTACGGACAGATCATTCCCAAAGAGATTTTGGACTTGCCAAGACATGGATCTATAAATATTCACGGCTCAGTTTTACCTAAATATCGGGGCGCCTCGCCAATCCAAGCAGCCATCCTTCATGGCGATACGAAAACAGGCATCACGCTTCTCCAAATGGATGAAAAAATGGATCACGGCCCAATCCTGGCCACTAAAGACCTTGACATTGCTCCCGAAGAAACGTTCCAGCAGCTTTATAGACGTTTGTCCGAACTTTCCGCTGAAATCTGCTCACAAATTTTGCCGCAATTTTTGACCGGGCAAATCCAAGGGGAGCCGCAGGAGCACTCCGCGGCCACGTTTACCAAGCTCCTCAGAAAAGAAGACGCGCGCATCGACTGGACCGGAAGTGCCGTGAATATTTTAAATCAAGTCCGTGCGCTCAACCCAGAACCCGGCACCTGGACCACGCTTGACGGAAAGGTCGTCAAAATTTTGGAAGTAAAAATTCTGCCAGGCATAAAAATCGAACTGCCTGGCAAACTTTTCCAAACACCGGAAGGCCTTGCCGCGAAAGCATCCGATGCGAGCCTTATCCTGCAATCAGTCCAGCCAGCGGGAGGCAATGTTATGACTGGGGCACAATGGGCAAATGGCATCCGAAATTTATCGGTAAAACATTTTATTTAAAATTTCCCAATCTAGTAACAAAGGCGTCTAATTTCCGTCGGCCCCTGGACATGATTGTTTCTGGATGTTTCTCTGATATTGTCCGCGTCAAAGCTTTGTTTTATTGGATAATTATGAAATAGACAGGAGAATCCTTAGATGTTGTTATATAAACAGCATCTTTTTTTATTAATCCAAATTTTATGAAGCACAAGATCATATTGTTTGCATTGGTCGGGGTGGCAGTATTCGCCGCGGGAAAAGCTCACGCTGCTGTTTCCAATTGGCAGTCAGGCGCAAGCTTGGTGCCCAAAAGCACCACAGACTTTTCATCTAGTTCGTTTAATCAATCTCTGCAAAATTTAGCAGCAGCCCATGCCAACACTGCTGTCTTTATAATCCCCTACTACCAGTCCGGCATGAACTCTTCCGACATACAAGCCGGATGGAATACTCCAACCGATAGCTCGCTTACCACCGCCATAGACTATGCCCACTCGCTTGGGCTTTCTGTAGTACTCAAGCCACATCTGGATTGCTATTGTGGCGGCTGGCGCGCGCAGATAAATGCCTCCGACCGCGGCAGTTGGTTTGCGAATTACTCCGCAATGCTTAACCATTTGGGAACCATAGGACAAGCTCATAATGTATCGGAGATTGTTGTCGGCACGGAGCTTATCGACATGGCATCCGGTGACAGTAATTCAGATAATACAACCCAGTGGCAATCCATGATTTCGTCTCTGAGAGGGGTTTACAACGGCAAACTGACCTACAGTGCCAACTGGGGCGCGTCCGGATTCGCTCTTGAGGTGCCGCAAATTAAATTCTGGGGTTCGCTAGACCAAATCGGAATTTCGGCGTACTACGAACTGCCCAGCGGCTCCAACAATCCATCGGATATCGAGTCCCAGTGGGACCGATGGAATAATAGCAACATCAAACCAATTTCGCAGGCTTACAACAAACCCGTCATATTCACCGAAATTGGGTACAAAAGCATCAGCGGCGCGCGCTATCAACCCTGGAACTCCGGAGCTGGTGGCTCATACGATCCAACAGAACAGGCCAACCTTTATACCGCTTTGTTTGAATATTGGAATAATCAGTCGTTTATGCAGGGAGTCTACCTTTGGAACTGGGACACCAACCCAAATTATGGCGGCAGCGGCAACACAGACTATTCACCGCAAAATAAGCCGGCCCAGGACGTGATATCAAGCTGGTTTTCGGGTTCAGGGACTGGCGGCGGCGGACAAACTGGTAACCTAAGCTTCACCAGTTCTGCCGCTGTGCCTGCAACCATAAACGCCAACCAATCTGCCAGCATTACCGCCAACATCAAAAACAATTCCTCATCCAACGCCTCAAACCTCATAGTGGATACGGAAGTTTACAATAGTTCCGATTCAAAGGTCTTCCAGAAATTTGTGTCCGGTCAAAGCATTGCCGCCGGACAAAGCAAGCAATTCACGTCCAGTTGGACACCCGCCGCCGCCGGAAACTACACTGTCAAAATTGGAATTTTCAATTCCGATTGGTCTACAAATTATTCTTGGAACGGTTCGTCTGCCGCGTTCACAGTTTCGGATTCGGGAAGCGGCTCAGGCACGACAGCTGGAAGTTTAGATATCTGGTGGCCCAGTGACGGCGGGACAGTGTCGGGTACCCAGCCCTTCAAAGCCATGGTCGAAAATCTAGACGTTTCAAATTACAACATGTACTGGCAGGTTGACGGCGGGCAGCTAAACCAAATGTTCAACAGTACGCAAGATTATCCGCACAAAGAAGTGCTAGTGGATCTTTCCGGCTGGAATTGGAAGCCGAGCAACAACTACGCACTCAACTTCGTGGCAAAAAATGTAAATTCCAACATAATTGCGCAGAAATCCATAGGCATCCATGTCAACCACTAATCTCCCAAATTATATAAAGCTTGCCTGTATTGGCATCATATTAGCAGGGGCTTTGGCCGGACATAAGGCCCAGGCTGCTGTAGCGAATTGGCAGAAGGGTGAATCTATCGTGCCAACCTCACAGACTGATTTTGCCTCGGATAATATGCAGCGCTCGCTGGACAACTTGCGCGCAACCGGAGCCAATTATGTCACTCTTGTTTTACCCTACTATCAAAATTCTATCCACGACACCGCTATTTTTGCTGGAGTAAATACCCCTACGGATGACGCGCTTGTTTCTGCCATTGATTACGCGCACTCCATCGGTTTGGCCGTTAACTTGAAAGTTCACGCCGAAGCTTACGATACAGACTGGCGCGCCAACATAAATCCAAGCAACCGTTCAGAATGGTTCACAAATTACGGCCTCATCCTAAACCATTTGGGGATCTTGGGACAAGCGCACCGCGTAGAGATGATTACGATCGGCACAGAACTCATTGATATGGCTTCAGATAATTTAAATTCCACAAACACTGCCAATTGGGAAAAACTCATAGCTACACTCCGTACTGTCTACAGCGGCAAACTGACCTACAGCGCCAATTGGGGTGGCGGGACCTGGAACGACGAGATTGACCACATTAAATTTTGGTCAGCTTTAGACTATATTGGCGTGTCTGCGTATTACCATGTAGCTAGCTCACAAAATTATACAATGCAGTCACTGGAAAACGCTTGGTCTAAGGTTGATGTAAATCAACTTGGGCCGTTGAGTCGGCGCTTTGGCAAGCAGGTCATTATCACAGAAGTTGGTTATAGAAGCGTTCAGGGCGGCCTCACGCACCCAGCCAGCTGGACGCTCACCGGACCCGTGGACGAGGAAGAACAAAACGACGGCTTCGCCGCGCTATTCAATTACTGGAATAACGTTCCCTATCTCGCCGGAGTACAATTTTGGGATTGGAAACCTAACCCAAATGTCGGCGGCCCAAACGATACTGACTTTACTCCGCAGGGGAAACTCGCTCAAAAAACAATTGCATCATGGTTTACCTCAAACAAGGCTCCGGACGCAAACTCAGATCCTGGAAATTCACAAACTATTCAACTCTCTTCATTGTCTTGGGCTTCAGCGGCCAACGGCTGGGGGCCAGTAGAAATAAACTCCAGCAACGGCGAAAAGGCGCTCGGTGATGGCAAAACTATTACCATTAATGGTTCAAAATACGAGACTGGTCTCGGCACCAACGCTAAGTCAAAAATTATATATAATATTTCCGATTGCAGTAAATTTACCAGCGACATTGGCGTGGACGATGAAGTGGACATACGCGGCTCGGTGGTGTTTCAGGTTTGGTCCGGTCCGAATAAAATATACGACAGCGGACTTATGACTTTTGCCGATCCTGCCAAGCATATTGACTTAGATATCAATGGAGTAACAAACCTGGCCCTTATTGCCCAGGATGGCGGCAATGGCAACGGCCACGATCATGCGGACTGGGCCAACCCCACAATCACCTGTGCTGCGGAAACCACTCCTGTTACTCCTACACCTCCTCCCCCGCCTCCCACACCCACACCGGCTCCGGTTGCCAGAATTGATGTTTGGTGGCCGACAAATGGCGCGGTTGTCTCTGGGATCCAGCCGTTTAAGGCTATGGTGGCAGAGAAATCAATTTCGGATTACGATATGTATTGGCAGGTTGACGGCGGAGAACTTAATTTTATGGGCACAAGCTCGCAAGATTATCCACACAAGGAATCCATGGTGGATCTATCTGGCTGGAACTGGCACCAAAGCGGACCCTATAAGATTACATTTGTTGTAAAAGACAAATCAGGGGCAATAATTGCCACGCAAAGTGTTGAAATTAGCATCAACTAATAAATAAAAAATCGGCTCGCAGGAGCCGATTTTTTACGAATCAATTTTGGCTGCGAGTATAAAATCGTTTTCCGAAAGACCGTTGATGGCGTGAGTTGAAAATTCCACCGTAACCCGAGAGTAAGAAACTTTCATGTCCGGATGGTGGCCTTCTTCCTGGGCTATGAGTGCCACGCGGTTGACGAACGCCATCGTATCTGGAAACGACTTAAATTTATAATCTTTGGTGATTCGTATGCCTTCAATTAGCTTCCAGCCTCGCAGCTCTCGTAGATACTTTTTTATTTCAGCTGGAGAAAGCGGCGGTGTGCCTGCCTCGCAAGGGGCACATCGCTTATCTGATAGTTTCATTATTTTAAGTTAAATTACTTTTACGATCGTATGTGCCAATGAGCTGGGCATACTCTATGGTATGGCCGGCTACTGCTTCGAGTAAATCATTTTTGCCGCTGGTGTGTTCAAGCTGTAAGGATGAATCCAGCGCAAACAGCGTAAACACATACCGATGCATACGGTCTGGCGGGCACGGCGGCACATAATCTAAAGTCCCTCGCGTGTTCTGCCCGACGATCCCCACAGACTGCTGTGCTTCCTGCAAGCCTCGCGTTTTCGCGGGGATATTCCAAATGAGCCAATGGTCAAAAATTCCGTCTGGACGAAAATTTTTGGGCACGTCAGGGTCTTCCATTATAAGAGCCAATGTTTTCGTACCAGGAGGCACTTCCAAAAAATTCAGGGGCGGACTAATCCGCTCCCCATCGCATGTGTATTTAGCCGGCATCGGCGAATTGTTTGCAAAGCTTGGGCTTTCCAATTTCATATTCAAATCCTTCAGGCACTGTAGCGATAGAGAAAAATTATGACAATCGTCAAAATGATGAGCAAAGTTAATCCCAGAAGTTTGGCCTCTAGAATGTGCTTGTTCCAGTGCAGGTGCGCCTTGCGCACGTAAATAATATCCCACCACCGCTGTCCTTCCATAATGCCCGCCATACAACCGCCTACCAGCAAAATCCAAAGGTACGCGGTTTCATTGAGTGCGATTCCCTTTTTGAGGACAATCAAACTGCCCAGTCCGTACACCACCAAGGCCATAAGGGTTCCCAGAAACGCGAACGACACGACGTAAATTCTTTTCTTTAAGGCAATTGTTTGTTTGTTCATTTATTTTTGTAGTTTAATTTCAGATGACGCTGAATTCCCTAAATGATTTTATCCGTCCTTCTTTAAAGTCAATCCGCTCCACGGCGGCTTCGTCCGTACCGCTGTTGCACCACTCAATAAAGTTATCCAAATCTTCTTCCGTGCCTTCGGCTTCCACGATCACAAATTTACCCTCGTTTTTGGCGTAACCCTTGATGCCCAAATTGTCTGCCACCTGCTTGGCCGCAATGCGAAAGCCCACGCCCTGTACCCTACCAAAGACGAAGATATCCAGATGCTTATCCATAGAATTAGTTTAGCATTTTCTTAAGCTTTTTAAAATCTGCTTCCAAAAGCCTGCGGATATTTGGGTTGCGCAGGGCTGCGGCCGGATGGAACATGGGAACCAGGTTAAATTTATGTCCCAGCCATTCAGCCCGCCTAGGCATGCCGTGAATTTGCGAGATCGGTTCTTTCGTGAATTTCTTCAACGACACCGCCCCCACTGTGACTATAACTTTGGGCTGGATAATTTTAAGCTCTTCATCGACGTATTTTTCGTACGCAGCAACCTCACCGGGATTCGGAGTTTTGTTGTGAGGCGGACGAAACCGTACAACGCTTGTAATATAAACATTTTTTTCCAAAAACCCCGCGTTCTGAATGAGTGCGCGCAAAAGCTTTCCGGAGCGGCCCACAAACGGCCGACCAATTTCGTCTTCCATACGTCCCGGCGCTTCGCCCAAAATATAAATTTCCGGATTGAGGCTCCCTTCGCCAAACACTAATTGCTTCGCCGACTTGGCAAATGGCAAATGCTTGTCGGAGCGCATCCGGGCTTTTAATTTTTCGATTTCCTGCCGCTTATTCATCTATCCTAAATTCATCTGGCGCAGCCGTTTAATGCGCTCTTCTATTGGTGGATGCGTGTTGAATAAATTAGCAAGCCAATGCCCGCGGCTGCCTGACTTCGTATCAGATTTAAAGGGGCTGGCAAAGTACAAATGCGCAGTTGCATTGTTGGAGTGCGCCAAAGGTTCTTCATCAGCTGCAATTTTTTCCAGAGCGCGTGCCAAACCCTCCGGGTAGCGCGTCAAAAGCGCGCCGGATGCGTCAGCCAGATATTCCCGATGACGCGAGACAGCAAGCTTAATGAGTGTTGCAATAATCGGCGAAAGAATCGCAAATATAAGCCCGACAACAGCTAAAATCGCCAGGATCTGGCCACCTTCGCCGTCTCTGCCGCGCCGGCGTCCGCCGCCAAGGAATCCGAACCTCAAGAACCAATCCGAGAGGAGCGTTATAGTGCCCACCAAAACCACGACCATCGTCATTACGCGGATGTCATAATTTCCAATGTGCGACAGCTCGTGCGCAATTACGCCCTCAAGTTCGGTTTTGTCCATCTTCTGCAAAATTCCGGTAGTGGCGCACACGACCGCATGCTTGGGATCGCGTCCTGTGGCAAACGCATTCGGCGACGGATCGTTCACAATGTAAATCCTAGGCGCAGGCAAACCTGCGGCTATGCATAAATTTTCCACAATCCGATAAAGCTCCGGCGCAGTTTGCCGATCCACTTCCTGCGCGTGCGACATCGCAAGCGTTATGGAATCCGAAAAGTAATACGAGATGAGAGAGCTGAATACGCTAAATCCCACAGCAAAGTACAGGATCGCTTGGTTGTCATAAACTACGGCAAATAGATAACCAAGCGCAATAATGATTACCAAAAACACCGTGATTAAAAGCCACGATTCTCTTTTATTTCGCGTGATTTCGGTATACGTTAACATTCAAATTTCTAATTGATCTAATCTACTAAATTTTAGATTAGAAATTACTAATTAGAGTAATTTAGAATTGTACTTTTGGAGCCTGGCCTTCCACAGCTTCATCAAGGCCAAAGAACTCGCGTTTGGTGAAGTGGAACAGTGACGCGAATATGTTGGTCGGGAAAACCTGAAGTTTCGTGTTGTAATCTCGGACATTACCGTTGTAAAATCTGCGAGAAGCCTGGATCTTGTCTTCAGTGTCTGTAAGATTCGACTGAAGATTCAAAAAGTTTTGATTAGCCTTAAGGTCCGGATAATTTTCGGCCAAAGCAAACAGTCGCCCAATGGCCGTGGACAGCTCGCCCTGCGCCGCCTGGAATTTCTGCATCTGTTCGGCATTGACCTTTGCCGGATCCATAGTAATGCTTGTGGCCTTGGAACGCGCGGCTACCACCTCGTCCAATGTCCCCCGCTCGTGCGCGGCATAGCCTTTGACTGTCTCCACTAAATTTGGGATCAAATCATAACGCCGTTTAAGCTGGACTTCTATATCGCTCCAGGCTTCATCAACGCGATTGCGGGAGCCTACCAGCGAATTGAACAGCCCAATGACCAAAAGGACCAAAACCCCTATAATTATTATCCAAATCCACATAATTTTTATAGTTAATGACTGTATAGATATTATAAGCAATTGGTTTAAATATATCCATAGTTGCTTTTTTATCAATTTGCGGGCATAATTACCGTAAGGAGGAGCCGTGGCCAACCGAGAGATCTTAGGAAGATTTCGTCGTAGGTCCAACCACATATGCCAATGCCGCCGCCCAGCGAAATTCCGTATCAGAGGCCGGGTGAAGGCGGACACAGATCACGAGCTCTGTTTCCGCTGCCACCGATCATTGGCTCAGAGCATGAAGAGCCGACAGCTAGTCCAATGACCCAGTATCTTTACAGACCCTGGGTCATTTATTTTTCCAAAAGTTTTTTGAGATATAAGGCATTATCGGCTGCGTAAGCATTGGCATCGTTATTGAAATAACAAAAAAGTTCTTTTGGCTTTAGATTTTTCAAAATTTTTGCCCAATCGCACAGCTCTTTATCCGTATAGTTTGATGCAAAAAGTTTGGTACGTCCATGAAATCTCATGTAAACAAAATCAGCCGTACGAATAATCTTCGATGGCCACACAGGTGAATTGGTAATAACAAATGCCACTTTCCATTTTCGCAAAAAAACATAAACCTCATCTTCAAACCAGCTTGGGTGCCGGAATTCGCAAGCCAATTTAAATTTAAGTTTATGCCTCTTTTCTAAGTCTCTGATTTGTTGGAACAAAAATTCTAGTCGATCTAGGTGTTTGCGGAAACTTGGCGGAAATTGGATCAGAATCGGGCCAAGTTTCCGCCCGAGTTTACCTGCATCGGCAAAAAACGCTTCCAGCGTCTCAATTTCCGTTGGACCAAAATTTAGTTTCTTTATGTGCGTAAACAGTCTATAAAATTTGAGTGTAAACAAAAATTCCGTAGGAGTTTCTTTTTTCCACTTCTCAAAAGTCGTAACGCGCGCCATATGGTAGAAAGTTGTATTCACCTCTACAGTTTTGAACTTTGACGAGAGGAATTTGAGCCAATTTTTCTTTGGCAAATCCAGCGGAAAAAACCGCTTGTTCCAGTGTTTGTACTGCCAGCCAGATGTGCCTACGTACGATTTCATAATCAAAAATTAATACCCAAAAAACCTAATTGCAATACGGCCTTTATCCAAAACTCTTGACAAAGCGAAAGCTTTCTGATAAACTCCTTTATTGTGTGCAGGAAAAAGGAGGCAGAATTGGAAAATCCGTTAGGTAGCCGCAGTGACCACCAGCTCGATGCCGAAATTCGGATGGCAATCGAACTTAGCTCGGAATCCGACAGCGTATACCTGTCCCCATCCGCATTGGAAGGTCTCATGTCCCGCCCGCGCCGTGATAAGTTGATGGCTGCGTATTGCCTGGGCCGATTGCTGAGCAAACGCAACATCCCTTTTGGCGATTTCTTGGTCCGTACGTACCCGATGGGCCAGGACATCCCATGCCGCTACCAAGCCTGATTCTCCGTTCTACGAAGACCGGACAGCCCCGTTTTAAGAGCTGCCCGGTCATTTTTTTATGAAATAAAAAAAGCCTGCCCGGAAAGCCGGACAGGCCCGAACGTAGTCCCCTACGGAAAATCTTGCGCCTTTTTCATGGGCGCGTCTCCAGTACCTTGCGGCACCTGAAGTGAGGGCATGAGAGGTCGTTTGCTCACGCCATCGAGGTTGAGGGACGAGCGGCTCACACGTGGCCGCAGGACGAGACCGACTGCGATCAGATGTTGCGCGACTGCAACCAAGGTGAGGTGCACTCGGGCGGACCACGGAGTCTCGACGTCATGAACGCCTCCGAACGAAACATCCTCCATGAAATACAAGAGTAAGTCTAGCAGATATTTGCTCCCGTGTCAAGACCTCAGCCAATGAGCGCGCCTTTTTAGGCTCTTTCTATAAGTTTAAAGAACCTGCTGGTTTGGCCATCCGCGGTTTGGTCTTGGTACAAAAAAGCAAGGTTCTTATTATCAAATTCGTCAAAAAATTCATCCCAAGAAATGTCTTCCAGGCTTTCTTCGGCGTATCCTGGAAAATTAATCCTCAAAATCCCTTCATCCTGACCGGACCCGGTGCCTTTTACTCTGGCCGGCTTACCGTTGCGTTCTTCGGCCCAACGTTTAATTTCATCATGCTCGGTTGTAGTTTTTGATTCGGACATTATCGTGATTTCCTTTTGGGCACTTTGGCCCCAGCCTTTCGCGCTTCCGAAAGACCTATCGCTATAGCCTGCTTGCGGCTTTTGACCTTCTTGCCGGAACCGCCGGATTTAAGTTTCCCCTTCTTCATCTCGTGCAGGGCTCTACCGACTTTTTTCTGGGCCTTAGGACCGTACTTTCTTGGCATAAGTTTTTAATTAATTACATCTATAGTAAACTTGGCAATTACAATCGGCGCAATTGTATTTTTGCCTAAAATAAGCTAAGATAAACCGTAAACGGTGGGGAGTAGCCAAGCGGTAAGGCAATGGACTCTGAATCCATCACGCGAAGGTTCGAATCCTTCCTCCCCAGCCAAAAAAGAACCAATAAAGTTTCAATGAAGGATTCGAACGGGTTGAAGTGAGGCAAGGCTAAAGCCGCAGCCGAACGTCGGCAAAATGTGCTGTGCACATTTTGACGCAACCCTGTCGGAGCCGCATAAGCGGCGAAGCGAGGATCCTTCCTCCCCAGCCAAAAAATTAAATTAATCTATTTCTATGTTTGATAATCTCAAAGACTTATACAATTTGCGCAAGCAGGCCTCGGAAATGGAAAAGCAGCTCTCGGCCGAGCGCGTGGAAGGCCAGTCCAACAACGGCCTGGTGCGCATCGTTATAAACGGCAAACACGATCTGCTGGAAGTACAAATTGCCGATACCCCAAATTATGACCGCAAGACCATGGCTGAAAGCTTCAAGGAAGCCCACGCTAAGGCATCTGGCGCACTGCAGAAAATTCTGGTAGAAAAATTCAAAGGAATGATATAAAAAATTCCGCAGAAGCGGAATTTTTAATTTCTAAACCTTAACTCCTAATTACTAAACTTTAGAAATTACCTGCCCGACTGCCGTCAGGCGGGCGGGGGTCAATTAGTAATTAGGACTTTTTATATGATTTATAGGTTTCTTCCAGTTCCTTGATAGCGCTCTCTTTACCCGCAAATCCTTTAATCTCTACTTTTTTGCCCTGTAATGCTTTGTAAGTTTCAAAAAAGTTTTGGATTTCTTTTGGCGTGTGCTCCGACAAATCTTTAAAGTCACTCACGTTGTTGAAGCGCGGATCTTTGACCGGCACAGCAAGAATTTTGTTGTCTACTTCGCCGGAATCCACCATTTCCATTATCCCGATCGGCCTAGCCACTACAATAGTTGCGGAAGGAATCGGATTGGTTGAGAAAAGCAGCACATCCGTGTGGTCGCCGTCAGCTGCACGAGTCTCCGGCACAAAGCCATAGTTTGCCGGGTATCTTTGGGCGCCGTAAAGCACGCGGTCTAATTTTATAACGTCCAGTTCTTCGTCATATTCGTACTTGTCTTGGCTTCCTTGCGGAATCTCAATTACTACATTGAATTCTTCCGCGGTTCCAAAAGGTAATTCTTTTATATTCATATGTCTTGGTTAATGCTTGAGTATTATAATCAAAATTCGGCACCTTGCAAAGGCCGTTGACGATTAAGTCGTTATATGCTAAACTAGGCATACATCGGGCGTTCGCAGGAGGAGATTGTGTGTGCAGGCACGTCGTGTGCCAACGTATGGATGGTGCCGCACGACCACTGCGGCAGCGTTGCTGGTGCCTAGATCCACGGCCAGACCGGGCGGGAAATTCCATCCCCGCTGCCCGTAGCTGCATAAAAGCTGCACACCTTCGTTCCCTTTTGAGCCTAGAATCTAAAATTCTGGGCTCTTTTTTATGCCACGGATTCTATAATCCCGCCTCCGAGCAGCTCGTCACCATCATAAATGACTGCAGCCTGGCCGGGCGTAATCGCGCGCTGCGGCTCATCAAACTTAATTCGTAGTTTTTCTTTTGTAACCCGTCCAATGTTCGCAGGATAATCAGGATGATGATATCGGATGGAAACACCGGTGTTCAACGGTAGTTTAGGTTCTTCATTTGTCCAGGTGACGCCAGTTATCGTAAACTCTTTTTTCCAAAGCAAGGGATCTGCTTTGTCATTGGTCACGATCAATTTATTTGCGGCGAAATCTTTGCCTGCCACGTAGTAAGGGCCGCTCCCGCCCAAACCTATACCTTCTCGTTGGCCGATCGTATAAAATGGCAGGCCGGTATGGCTTCCTAGCAGCTGACCGCTAGTGGTGACGATTTCTCCGGCGTGGGCTTTGACGTGCTCCTTCAAAAATTCCGTGACATTTATCTTGCCTATGAAGCAAATGCCCTGCGAATCTTTTTTGGCGGCATTGGGCAAATGGAATGCGGCAGCCAGCTTCCGGACTTCCGATTTCGGCAAGTGGCCAATTGGAAACAAAATTCTAGATAACTGCTTTTGGGTCAGCGTGTATAGAAAATAGCTTTGGTCCTTTGCAGGATCAATCCCTTTGAGCAACATATAATTAACACGTACATTTTTTCCCTCTCCCCTTGCGGGAGAGGGTGGCCGAAGGTCGGGTGAGGGGGTACCTTTTATTCTGGCATAATGCCCGGTGGCCACAAAGTCTGCACCAAGTTCCAAGGCTTTATCTAAAAATACCTTAAATTTGATTTCGGAATTGCACATTACGTCCGGGTTGGGTGTGCGGCCGGCCTCGTACTCGCGTAAAAAATATTCCACCACTGAATCGTAATATTCTTTTTCAAAATTCCAGACGTAAAAAGGAATCCCCAATTGAATCGCAACCTTGCGCGCGTCTTCGGCATCTTCAGCCCATGTACAGCCGTAATTGCCAAAATTCTCTGACCAGTTCTTCATAAACACGCCCACGACATCAAAGCCCTGCTTTTGGAGCAGGGCTGCGGTGACGGACGAGTCTACCCCTCCCGACATGCCCACAACAACTGTCTTTTTTCTTATCTTTGACATCAAGCAATTATACTTAATTCTTATGAATACAACAAGGCAGGAGGTTACAGAAGCGAGCCCTGGCGGCAAACTAACTTGCGGACCGCGACCCGGCGGGAGCAAGTAGGCCGAAAATTCAGCAGAATTTTACGGCCGGTAGTTTGCCGATTCAGAGCGAGCTTCATTTAAATTAATTAAAATTTAACTGTATCGCCAGGAGCGAGCGAGCCTGTCTGCGGTTCTTCTTTATGCAGGCGCTTAATTTCTTTGGGAATTTCCGCCGGTGCCGGTGGGGTGAGCTCCACTTCATCTGCTACTTTTGGGATCGGTTCCGAGGCCGCTACAACTTTAGGAGTTTGTTTGAGCCTATCTTGGATGTTGTGGCTTAAGTTTTCCAAAGCCTTGGTGTTTTCCTCCATTCGTTCCTTAAGTTTTTCTGCGGAAAGCTTGTTGGCTGTGTCCCAGACCGGATTCTCTCGGCGTGGTTTGTCTCCAGCGCGCCTGCCAGGATTATTTGTCGCCGGTTGAGCGCGGCGTTCCAGTTCCAGTCGTTTGGGATTTTGACGGTGTTCTTTCGGATCGTAAATTTTTACTGGAGGCTTTCGTTCCGGACTTCTGGCGCTCCTAGGCGCAAGCGGCGCAGCTGCGCGAATTGCGGCCGAGGGTCCGGTGGTGGTGCGATGCTCGAAGCGCAAATTTTCTTGCATATCCTCGGCTTCGGCTGATTCGGATTCAATTTTAGCAGCTTCTGCGTGGAACTCGGCACCCATCCACTTGTTGATTTTTTCTTCCACAATTGCCCGCTGTGTGCCGTAGCGTTCGCGCGACACGGCTATAACTTTTTGTTCGTTTCCCGTGCGTTCATGTATAGGCGCCAGTGTCTGCGCTGAGAACGGATTTGAAGTCACCCCATTGATAAGCAATTTCAAATATATAGAATATTGAGACAAATTTACGAGATCATTCATGGTGTACGTCGGCTCAAATTCCTTTTCCAAGAATTCGGCGTCGTCCGCGCCGACGCGGAAGATGATCATAGTGCCTACGTTACCAAAAATTGCGTCGCGCACGATGGTGTTGCGATCATGCACGAGTTGGCCAATGTACTGGTGTGCGACTATAAGGTTGAGCCGAAATTTACGCGCTTCGGAGAGAATGTTGGCAAATGATTCCGTGGCAAAGTTTTGGAATTCATCAACATAAAGATAAAAATCCGCGCGCTCTTCTTCTGGTATGTCCACTCGGCTCATGGCCGCAAGCTGCAATCTGGTGATAATCATAGCGCCCAAAAGCGCGGATGCATCCTCGCCAATGCGTCCCTTAGACAGGTTCACGAGCAGAATTTTTTTGTTATCCATAATCTCGCGCAGATCAATGGCGCTTTTTGTCTGCCCGACGATGTTGCGGATAATTGCCGAAGACAAAAATTGCCCGACTTTGTTTTGGATTGGCGCCACGGCCTCGCTTCGGAACTTGTCCTGGTAGTTGGCAAACTCGTCGCGCCAGAACGACTTCACCACCGGGTCTTTGATATTATCCACAATGCGCTTGCGGTAGTTTTTGTCCACATACATGCGTGCAATGCCAAGCATTGTATTGCCGGGCGAGTCCAGCAAGGCCAATATCGTATTGGCCAAAATGTATTCCATACGCGCGCTCCACACACCAGCCCAGATTTTGGTGAATACGCCCATAAGTCCCGACGCCACCAAGTGCTTGTATTTTTCATCCACGGTCTCAAGCGGATTGAACGCAATCGGGTACTCCATATCCGCGGGGTTAAAGTAAATGACGTCATTAACGCGGTTGGACGGAATAAAGTCCAGAATTTTTTCCACGGAATCGCCGTGCGGATCCACAAACGCCACGCCGTGGCCGTTGCGGATATCTTGGATGACCATGTTTTCTATAAGAGTTGTTTTGCCCATGCCGGATTTGCCCATTACGTACATATGGCGGCGGCGGTCTTCGCGCTTAATGCCAAAAGGCACTTCGCGGTTGCGGAAGTTAGTTTTGGCAAAAATAGTTATATCGTTTTGTTCCATAATCCTACAGTTCTACGAACTTACGAAATTGCGAACCTACAACAGTCCGTCCGCCTGCCATGACTGGCAATGTCGGGCAGGTAGGTTCCTTTTTTCGTACTTTCGTGGATTATTATCCAACGGGTAAATTACTTGGCGGTGCGCTCTTCACGGTCTGCACGCGTTCCACCTGCGAAATGCGCACATTCGGCGCCTGCGGGAAGTGATAAAGCGTGGCCAGCTCTTCGGTGTTCATGTAAAATTGTCCGGAACCCTTCCACGCGTCACGGCCTATGAAGTTGGCTAGGAAGTGCCGTTTGCGTGTGAGGGTACGCTTGCGCAATATCGGCTGTTCCAGGGTTTGCGAAAGCTTAAACGATGCGTCAGTCCAACTATGGGTCAAGTCCGGTTTAAGTCCATTAATGGAACGGTCTCCGAAATGCCGGTAAGCTCCAATAAGTTCGGAAATGCGCAGGGCTTTGTTCAGTCGGCCTTTGGGAGTTAAGTACAATAATCGGATATGCGTTTCATAATTAAGCTTGGACATGGAATGCTCTAAAGCGGCTATAACCTGTTTTTCACCTTCTGACAAATACTGCATCAAGCTCGGCGGCGCTTCTTTTTCCATCTTTTTCTCGTGTTCGGCTGGGCCGGCAAAGAGCGCAAATAACCCGTCAAAAATCGCGTTTATGGGTCCCACTAAAATCATCTCAAATAAACCGGGCGGTTTATGCTTTTCTGGCGCACCCTTAAGTTTTTGTAAAATATGATCTGCTTCTTTTTTCCAATCCTCGGTTACGGGCTTTATCACTATCTGCGAAGCCAGAAGTTCATACGGCTCGATGTTGGACATTGCTTCTATAACACCTGCCAGCGGATCGATAAATGTGTCCTGCTCTTTGTGCTCAAATCCCGGGTAAGTCTTTATGGGAAACGCGCTTTGAGTGCCCTGCTTGATCTTATTCAGCTGGGTGCCCCAAAAATCAAAGTCCGCGGTTTCTGGGTCGTAGTGGTGGCGCGGCAAATTTTTGAGATAATCCTCTACTTCGTAGATCTCGGCTTTAGGATACTGGGCAAAAATCGCGGATTCAAGCAAAGTCCGGTATCGTTCAGGTAAACGGAAAATATACGAAACTCGTCCGCCCAAAGACACGATTTCGCACGAAATAGACAGGACAATTTTACCTGCGAACTGTTCGCCCCAACTGGCGCCTGAATGCATGGCGTGGAGAGAGGTAAAAATCTGCTCCATGGCGAAAGGACTCCGCTCGTTGAGTTCGTCAATTTTAACCTCCAGCAAAATCCATTTGATGGCCGAGGCGTATTTTTCGATATTGGAAAGCTTCTTGACCTGGTACAGCAGCCAGATGAGCGCGCCAACAAAAAAGATCCAACCATAAAAGTCAATCAAAATTACGCCCATATAATGCAGGAGGTCTGTCAACATATTCATAGAAATTTTAAATTATGCCGCCGGGGCGGTTTCTTCCGTCGCCAAACCATACCGATCACGGCCGACTTTTTGGAAAAACTTTTTGTTTGAAAGCCCCACCAAAATTGTGTTTCGTTTGACCTGGCGCCGCTTCTGGACTTCCGCAATGATTTCGTTGCGAGTCAGAGGCTTGGCGGATTGGGCCAAAACTTCGCGAATGACGTCTGCTACCACGCCTTTTTTGTAACCCCATTCGGAAAGCGCGTAAATGCCGCGTCCGATAAGTACAAATCGTTCGTCTTTGATAAGTTCGTTGTGCACGGTTTCCTGAAATGCCGATCGGCCGTCAAATTTGTGTTCATTTATAAGCCGTGTAATAGCCGAATAATGTTCCGGCTTCTGATGGTGGCGCAGAACCAAAAACGCCTTGTCGCCCACGTCGCGCGGCCGAATCTCGTTCCAGTCCGAAAGGCCGATCTCCCCGAACGGGTTGGCCTGAATATGTTTGGAAATATTAAGGTAACTTTTGAGGACCTTGTCTGTGAGTTCCAAATCGTGCTGTTTAAAATAATCTGAATCTTTAAATCTAGTATAGAGCTCGTCTTGAGGCATTGCTTTGCCAACTTGCTTAAGTATGGCCACAAAATTACCTATAACTTCGGCTAAACGTTCCGGAGCAAATCCCACGACATACCAGGAGCTGTAATAATTCTCATCCTCGCGCATAAACTTGAATTGCTCGCCTAGGGAAAGTAAAAATTTCACGGCCTGCGCATCTTTGGTGGCCGATTTATTGTAAAGCAGAGTTTGGATAAGAAAATCTTCGGAAATTATATTGCCGTACTCCACAATGCAGTCAAATACCAGCGATAGCGCGGCTTGAAGATTTTTATTTTTGGATTGCTTAAGCAGAGCGATGGAATCTTTTTCAATCTGGCGGACACGCTCGCGAGTTAAATTATTTTTCTTGCCTATGGCTTCCAAAGTCTCTATCGCTACTCCATCCAATCCAAAACGCTTGCTCAAAATGTCCTGGTCGCGGGTCTTTAGCAAATCCAAAAGTTCGCGTACCAAAGCTGCCGGTTCAAATTCGTTGATACCGGACAAAGTTTCGTTACCCATAATAGTGTCTAATATATTCGGAGCTTGGGCTTTTTCGTTTGTCTCATGATCCGCCATAGGTACATTTAGTATGGCACATATCCGGCAAGATGTCAAGGCTTGTGGATAAATTAAATATGCTAAAATTAACTTATGGAACGCACACGACAACCCAATTTAGATTTCGGTGACGAACCGGCTTTTGAGCCAGGGCAACCTCCGGAGGAAATCATCGATAATCCGGAAATTGAAGATAAGGACGATACCTACCCCGGCGAGCTTGAAGACTTCATAAGAATCTCTCGTCGCGATGGAATAAGTAAGGCCAAAGAAGAAACCAAACGCCGCCGCGAATACTACCGTAAGACCGGAAAAACTATAAATTAAAACCCGCCGATTAGGCGGGTTTTAATTATTTGCGGCGGCGCAAGTCCCGATTATGCCAAATAATGAGGATTGGCGAAGCGATGTAGATAGAAGAATAAGTGCCGGCAATAATTCCAACCAGCAACGCCAGCACAAAATAGCGTATCGTAACGCCGCCGAAGAGCAGCATGGCCAAAAGTACAAACGCCACAGTCAATGAGGTGTTCAACGAACGGATGAGCGTTTGATTTATGGATGAGTTGATAATTTCAGGTAAAGACGTGCCAGCGCGCAAGCGTAAATTCTCTCGGATGCGGTCAAAGACTACGATCGTATCGTGCACGGAAAATCCGAGCACGGTCAGCATTGCAGTCACAAACAGCGTGTCCACCTCCACTCCCAGGAAATGCCCGAGGAGTGAAAATACCCCCAAAACTATTACAAGATCGTGCAAGAGTGCGACTATAGCCGCCCAGCCGAATCGCCATGAAGATACAGGGCGCGTCACATGGCGGAAGGCAAATGCAATATAAAAGACGATAAACAGCGAAACTAGAACCAACATCCAGATGGCGCTGCTGCGCAGTTCTTTGCCAATGACTGGGCCGATAGACGTGTATTGCTGTTCGGTAATGTCCCCGAACTTGGCTTTAAGAGCGTCTAAAATTTTGTTGTGCTGGTCGCTATCTATAGGACTGGTTCGGATATTGACGACATTTCCGCTTGCGGTCTGAACTTGCGCGCCGGCAGTACCCGCATCCGAGATGACCTGTTCTATGTCTGGTGCAGCGGGTACGGAACCTTGAAATTGTTCCTGCATAAGCGCTCCGCCGGTAAAATCAATGCCTGGTTTGAGTCCGTAAAGTGAAAGCGAAACTATAGCCGCGATCAAAAGAATCCCGGAAACTGCCATCCAAAATTTATAATATTTGATGATATTAAGCATTGGTTTGCTCCTCGCTCATCTTCGGCACGCCGTACAGGCCGTGATGGACCATAATGTTGTGACCAACCAGCATGCGCAGGAAGGTCCTGGTCACGGTGATGGCGGTAAACATAGAAACAATAATGCCCAACGCCAGGGTAATGGCAAATCCGCGCACGATGCTGGAGCCAAAATAGGCCAGGATAAATGTCGTTATTAAACTGGAAAAATTAGAATCGCGTACTGACAACCAGGCCCGATTGAATCCGTCCTCTACCGCAAGCTTCAAGGTTTTTCCACGGCGCAATTCCTCTTTCATGCGTTCAAAGATCAAAATATTGGCATCCACAGCCATGCCGATGGACAATATAAATCCTGCAATGCCTGCAAGGGTGAGAGTAATACCGACTATTTTAAAGATAGCCAAAGACAACAGCGTATAAATGGCCAAGGCAATGACCGCCAAAAGTCCGGGCAGACGGTAATAAATGATCATAAACAGCGCGATGATGATAAAGCCGATAATCCCGGCTTCTAGCGATTTGTGCACCGAAGACAAACCAAGCGTGGCGCCTACATCTTGCTGGGAAATCAAATGGATTGGCACAGGTAATGCTCCGGAATTAAGTCTTGTGACAAGTTCTTTGGCATCGGCCACGGTGAATTGGCCGGTGATAACAGCTTGGCCGTCTGTGATAGCTGTCTGCACCGTGGGAGCGGATAAAACCTGTCCATCTAAGAAAATTGCAACGGTTTTACCGATGTTGGCCTGTGTGATATCCGCAAAAAGCTTGGTGCCTTCCGCGTCAAACTGCAGTGTAATTTGAGGCGCGCCAGTGCGCTGGTCAAAATTTAGAGTAGCTTTTTTAAACTGCTTGCCTGTTAAACCAGTAGGTATGTACGCCTGGTCTGGATCAATGCTGACATTGCCATTTGCGTCGGGTGTCACTTCCGGTGGGTTGGGATTTTCAGTCCGGAATTCCAAAAATGGCGTTTGGCCAATGAGGTCTATGGCTTGATTTATATCTTTTACCCCTGGCAATTCTACGATCAAACGGTCGGAACCGGAGACCTGCACCACCGGTTCAGATACGCCAAAAGCATTGACCCGGCGTTCAATTACGTCCCGCGCCGAGTTCATGGCATCAGCTTGGTCTGTGGGTTGTATATCCGTTAAATCACCCTGGTACTCCAAAGAGGTTCCGCCCTGTAGATCCAGGCCGAGTTTAAGTTTAAACTGCTTTTCCCAGTTAATTTTGATTGGTTTCAGGCTAATTTTGCTGCCAGATGGATAGTCAATGTAGCCAGCCACAACAGCCAACAACAGGATTCCAATAAAAGTAATGTAAAGTCCGCGTCTTCTCATTTGGTTAATCTACAATTTAGAACTCCCCTCTCATCGCAGGAGAGAGTCGGGAGTGAGGTATAAGTGGGTCGAGTAAATGTTCCTTGCGCATTATATAGTAATTGGAAAATGTTTTCAACCCAAGGTTTCCTGGCTATTCCTCAAGTTTGGCAATGGCCACAAAACGCTGTTTAGCCGTGCCTACCGGATACGAAGTTTGCAAAGTCAAAATTTTCGCGCCATCGGTGGCCTGAGACATAACCCAAAGTTCAGTCGGTTCCACGACTTGGGTTTTCGTAACAACAAACCGCAATTGTCTTGTGCCCTGGCGGATGGTGATTTCGTCGCCAACGCGGATGTTCGGGAGATTTTTAAACACTTCATTAAAACTTCCCGGCGCATCTTTAAAGTTAGATGAATGTCCTACAATGTAGGCATTCCCCACATCTCCGGGATTGGCAGTGCCAGCCAAATGCACGACCCCAGATTCCAAATCCTGTTGAATACCGGATTCGTTTGTTGCACTTGAATAAACTATCGGGGTGGAAATATTGAGCGCTGGAATTCCCAAAATATCATTGTTGGCAGAAATTTGCACCGACGACACCACGCTTGGAGGCATTGGAGCCCGCACCGGTAACAAGTTCTGCCAATGAAGCCCTACATAAATAATGCAAAAACCGCCTACCAGAAGAAGCGTCCATTTGCTTTGAGGCGTCAAGAAGTTTTTGCGTTTAGGCATTGCTGTTTATAATTTTCAGGCAATTGGTTGCAAACATTTATATAATCCTTGCTAAGCAAAGCGGATTTAAAATTTGTTTCACCCTCTCCAGTGACATCATCGGCAAACACGCCGCTATAACAAATTTTGCGCGCATCGAAACTTGGATCAAGCAGATCGCAATCCTGAAGCGACTTAAGCACGTTGTCCTGTTCGTATTCCATAATGCCATGTCCCAAACCCTGGCCGCACTGGTACCACTCGGCATAATTTTCCGACGGATTTGAATCGTCGTATACTCCGCAGGCAGTAGTCAGTGCTGTGCGCATATCGGATTGAGTAGAAATATATTCTTCCACAATGCCATGGTAATATCCAAAATAACATATCGGCAGATAGTATTGCGAGGCCGTCAAAACGGAACCGTAATAGTCTAGCGCGAGATTGCCGAGTTTGTGCGTAAGAGGATGGCAATTGGCCTGGGCGTAACCGCCCAGCGACTGCAGCGAATCGAGCAATTGCAAAGTTTGGCGGGCGTCGGTTGAACGCATATAATCATTGAGCACGTCCGAGTAGCATTCAAAAATAAATTCGTTTTGGCCGAGAGTTTCGCATTGACTATGAATTTGCTGCGCTGATTCAGAAGCCAAGTCACTCGCCGAGACCACGCCGGATTTGGCGGAACGCGACAAACTCCATGATAGAAATCCAATGGCCAAAACCAAAGCAGATAGCACCGCAATCCCCGGTCTTGATTTAAAATCCATAATTAAATTATAGCATTTAGATTTCCGGACTGTCCAAATACACGCCTTGCTGGGAAAGCGTTTGCTTGTCTGAATCCGAGATGTAAAGGGACAAAAGCTTTTCGTTGGTCACAAGATACGCCAACTCTTTGCCTTGTTTGGTGAATTTAGGATCAGCAAGTCCGTTAAATAACTTTCCGGTGCCCGTAAAGAGGAGGGAAGCTTGATTAAAAAGTTGTCTGGTGTGTTCAGTTAAATTAAAAACAAGTTCGTGCTCGCCTATATCGGCTATATCTTCTGCTTGCAACAGCTTCAAAAACTTTTTTAATCCTCGGGAGTGTCCCGATCCCAACACCGACAGCCAGCTTGACCCCATGCGCTGCAAGCAAACCTGGTCTGCGGCACGCAACAAATACTCACGCAAGATCGCTTCAGCCCTGCGCGCCTCTTTACCATTCATCAGGTTAAAGGCCACTTGGCATACGGTTTCCATACTGGATAGTAAAAACCCGGCTAATTTTCATAAGGCTATCACAAAACAAAGCGCCAGTCCACGGCGGGCTGCCTTGTTCATTGCATCTGTGGTTTCAAAAGAGGCGTAAATTTCAGACGTAATTTGGCAATTTTGGGACTTATGACAAGTTGGCAATAAGGTTTGCTTGAATTATTCTCATAATATCTTTGATGATAGCTTTCGGCCGGCCAAAACTGACCTAGCTTTGTGACTTCGGTCACGACCGGATTATCAAAAACTTTATCCGATTCCAACTTTCGGATAAACTCCTCCGTTGTGTTCTTCTGTAAGTCGTTTGCATAAAATATGGCTGATCTGTATTGCGTGCCCACATCGTTCCCTTGCCGATTCAAAGTTGTAGGGTCGTGCGTGGCAAAAAATACATTCAGCAGATCTTTGTACTTGATGATGCCTGGGTCAAACTCTATCCGGAGGGATTCCACGTGTCCTGTTGTGCCTTCCGAAACTTCCTCGTAAGTCGGATTTGCAATGTGCCCGCCAGTGTAGCCAGACTCAACTGATGCCACACCGCGCAAGCGAGTGAAGATTGCTTCGGTGCACCAAAAACATCCTCCGCCAAAAACTGCGATTTCCAAATTATTTTCCATAAAATTTCTCGGTACGTACGTGGTACGTACCGAGCTCTCACTTGGCTCTTACTTTTTTTCCAAAACCAAACACGCAGAATTTATGCAATAATGCTTTCCATTTGGCGAATCCGCGTCTTCAAATAGATGTCCCAGATGGGAGCCGCAGTTCTTGCAAATTACCTCCACGCGGTGCGTGCCCATAAAATTATCATCTCGCAATTCGACGTGTTCAAGATTCACCGGGTCGCTGAATGCCGGCCAGCCGCGCAAACCCGGCGCCGTGGACTCAAATTTCGTGTCGGAAGAAAACAACTCCTGTCCGCACACGCGGCAACGATACATGCCGGACTCATCAGTTGCTACGTACTCGCCGCTGAACGGAGCTTCGGTGGCGCCGTGGCGCAAAATTTCATACTGCTCCGGCGTCAATTTTTTCTTTAATTCCTCTTCATTAACCTGCATTTGTTTTCCTTTCGTTTAGAACTCCTCTCTCCTTTTAAGGAGAGGGGCTGGCGGAGAGGTATTAGCCGCCTCCTAATTTTTTAATAATTCCAAATTCATTTTTACTCACCGGATGAACGGAAAGCCTGGGAATTTTAAATAAGCTCATCTGCTTCAAACCTTTATTTAATTTAATCTTATCCAGTGTTATCGGCACTTTAAATTTTTTAACGAAGGCTATCTCCACCGCGACCCAAGGGTTTCTGTCCTTGGTGGCCTTCGGGTCGAAATACTCGCTTTTCGTATCCAGCGCCGAATCGTCCGGCAATCCGACTTTGGTAATTTTGCCAATCCCCACTACTCCAGTTTCGCGCGCCATGGAATGATAAAACAAAAACAAATCTCCCGACTTCATTTCGTCACGCATAATGTTGCGAGCGCGAAAGTTTCGGATATTATCCCAAATTGTTTTGCGGTCGCGCGCCAAATCATCTATGGAATAGCTCTCTGGTTCAGATTTCAATAGCCAATAGTTCATTCCGTTTAGAAATAATGATTTATACAGTCATTTTAGGGCAAAGGCATAGAAAAATAAAGCTTACGTTAAGTCAAACCCAGCCTTGTTCAGATATACGGCAAAAATGGCAAACAAAACCAAAACAAAAAAAGCAAAGAAACTGCCAATCAAAAGCTTGTGCAGCGCTAAACCTACAAAGATGATCGCGGCAATGATCCACATCCAAAGAGTCTAACAGCCACGCTTAAACTTGCAATTGTGCTAATCTACTGAAGCCAATTGGTCTGTTCCCTGCCGGTACTTAACGATGTCACAGTGCAGACTCCCCAGAGACCTTGTTTTGCTGCTTTGGCCTCCGCTTCGTCTGCATTGAACAGATCCTGCTTGCCAATGTCTGGCTTATAAGGATAAGAGAACGCAAAACCTCCTTTGACCAATTCTTCGTTGACCATAGTGCCGTCTTCCAAATACACGAAGCCGAGCCAGCGGCCGTATTTGTCGTACGTGGAAACATCTTTTTGGAATGTGATTGTGTGCCCCTCCACCAACTCGCGGTTGCGCTCCGCTGCCTCGCGCGCGTAGCATTGCACGCCTGGCTTCTGCGGATCCACCTCTTCTGGCGTGTCTATGCCTATGTAGCGCAAGCGTTCGCCGTTTATAAGCTCTATTGTGTCGCCGTCCACCACGCGCGCAATTTTAATCGGCTGCCCAGGGATTGTTTTGATTGATTTATCAAGTTGGATCTGCGACGTGCCGCTGACTTGCTCTTTGGGCGAAGGTATAGCGTGCTGTTTGGAATAAATTGCAAAAACTATAAGCGCCAGCCCAACGATAATAGAATAAATCTGTTTTTTCATATTTTACCAGCTTCCTCCTCCGCCGCCGCCGAACCCGCCGCCCGAAAATCCCCCGCCACCAAACCCAGAACCACCTGCACCGGCGCTGTGAGTTGACGCGGCCACTGCTGTGTTGAAGTTCGAATTGAAATTTGAAATCGCGCTGTTGAAAATCAAAAAGTTAAAATAGGCTTGGGTCGGATCCGCATACCACGACGGACGATAATCAAACAAACCTTCAAACTTTTTGGCCCAAGCTTCGGATACGCCAAGTGCCATGGCGTACGGCAGTAATTTTTCAAACAGTTGCGGATTCTTTTCTGGATCATTGTGAAAATTAAGCCGATCTTTTTCCGCCACAGACAAGTACTCCTTCAGACCCAGAACCAATTGCTTGGTATCCGCGCCCTTCTGCGTTTTGCGCGGCATAAAGTAGCCAAAAATTATGACAATCAATCCAGATAAAGCTAAAGAGAATGTGGTAGACCACTGGACATGATCGGATAAGAAAAACAAGATTAGAAACACCGCGACCCCGGCCCCGATCATATACTCTCCACGCAGGATGCCTGGATTTTTGGTAAAGTAGCCGTCGGCTGTAAGCTTTACGGCAACTTTGCCTGCTTCAAGTGATGACTGGCTGACACTGGCTTGGGATTTGAGTTCGGACAAAAGCACTTCGTCGCCAAATGAAAACAGTTTCGACAACAGTTTGCGGTCAAATTCGTTTGGCAAATCCGCTTCCGATTTGAGTTTGTTGAGTTTAAAATCCTCGTGGCCAAAAATTCCAACCTTGGGAATCCGCTCTATCTTAAGATAACCTAAAGTCGCCAAGTAAATAATTTCCGCCGAGATATCGAAGTTCTGCGTGCGTTCATCGACTAGATATCCGACCTCCACAGGCGTGAGGCCATTCGGCGTCTCATACTGGGCCACTACCGGTATGCTTGGTTTGGGATCGCGCCCGCGGACGCGCCACAGAGACCACATAAGAAACAGTACCAGCACGGGAAGCAAAAAAATAATATTGTCAGTAATTGTTTTTCCCAAAACCTGCCAACGCGTAGGCTGGTAGACCGCGCCTTTGGGCATGCTTATGACCACTGTGAAAGCCTGGCCAGGCGCTACGGATTGGCTGCTGAATGAATAGCTGTCGCCGTACGTGTTGATGTTTAAACAAGGTTGAGTGGACCCTATCGCCCCCCAGAAACAAGAGGCTTTTGCCTGGGATGTCACCGTACCCGGCGGCAGTTTTACATCCGCTCCCGGACCTCCTATGGGAACCGTCCATCCGGAGCCAACCACGTTCCAGTAAAACTCATCGTGATCGGAAAAATAATTTATGGCGCCGCGGACTGTGTAGCGGATTCTATAATCATGGACGCCAGTGACATACGTGTCCGGATCCCCTATTTTGATTTCGTAATTTCCGTTCGTCTTGCTGCTGGTGAATTCGTATGGGTTTTCCGAAAAATCATTCACCGAAACGTCGCTTATGCTTATATTGTAATTAATGCCGTTGCGGCTGTATTTGTATGGGATATCGCGAAAAATTCCGTGGTGTTGCTCGGATCCAAAATTATACGCGATATTTTCCACGACGCTTACGGAAGCGTCTTTGTTTATGGCAAATTTCGCGTCGATAGCCTGAACCTGTTCGGAATTGGTCTGCGCATGCACTGGCAGCCAGAGCACCAGGCCCAAACCTATGGAAATGATAAGCTTTTTCATATTAGACAATTAGTTAACGTAAGCATATCATATATAACAGTTCTTTTCAGGAGGAGAAATGAACATAATCAATGCGTTCGCAACCCTTGTCGTGCTCGAACCTGTGGTGCTGGTGCTCACAGAACCCAAGTACTGCGCATTCTGCGCGCGCGTCACACTGCACCAGGGCGTGCTGGACTCCTCCACCCGCACCGAGTGCGTACAATGCACAAAGCCTCACCCGCCAGGATGAGGCTTTCTTTATGCCAATTGTTTCTTTGCCATCATTTTCTGGTGCTCTTCAGTATTCAACATACCGCATTTCTTCCATTTCTTACCGCTGCCGCAGGGGCAAGGGTCGTTGCGGCCAATTTCTTTTGAACTTAGGTCATTGGACATTGCAACCTGCGCTGGTTGCTGGACTACGTCCACCTTATAGATTGTGTACACCACGGCTTTATTTATTTCCGCAAGCAGGCGGTTGAAGAGCGTAAATCCTTCGTTCTTAAATTCCGTAAGCGGATCACGTTGGCCATAACCGCGCAGGCGCACCGAATCGCGTAAGTGCTCCATGGTATCCAAATGCTCTTGCCAGAGCTGGTCTATGGATCGTAAGTACACAAATTTTTCCAATTGTCCTAGTGTCTGCTCGCCGAGTTTGTCTTTTTTGACTTTGTATTCACGTTCGGCTATCGCCACCAAATGATTGGTAAGTTCTATTGGGTCTTGCGTTTCCTTTACATCTTCTGTCTTAAACGGCATGAGCGCGGCCACTGTGGCCCAGAGTTGCTTGAAGTCCACTTCCTCGGCAGACAGCTGCATATTCACGATTTCTGTAATTTCTTTTTCTATCATTTCCAAAATCTCATCCGTAAAGCTTTTACCTTCCAGGATTGCGCGTCGCTTGCCGTAAATAGCCGCGCGCTGCTTGTTCATTACGTCATCGTACTCAAGCACGTGTTTGCGGGTGTCAAAGTTGAAACCTTCAATTTTGCGCTGCGCGGATTCTATGGATTTGGACACAAGTCCCGCCCCAATTGGCTGATCGTCCGGGATGCCAAGCGTCTCCATCATCTTCTGCACGCGCTCGCCGCCGAACAGCCTCATAAGGTCGTCATCCAATGCGATAAAGAATTGCGAACTCCCCGGGTCGCCCTGACGTCCGGCACGCCCGCGCAATTGGTTATCTATGCGGCGCGATTCGTGGCGCTCGGTGCCCACCACGGCCAAGCCGCCCAATTCTTTCACCTTGGCCTGCTCTTCGGGATCCGCAGGATTGCCGCCGAGTAAAATGTCCACGCCGCGGCCGGCGATGTTTGTAGCCAAAGTCACAGCGCCTAAACGTCCAGCCTGAGCCACTATATGCGCTTCACGTTCGTTGTTTTTGGCATTCAAAATTTCGTGCGGCACGCCCGCGCGGATAAGCATCTGCGACAGAAGTTCGTTTCGTTCTATGGAAATTGTGCCCACCAGCACTGGCCGGCCTGTGTCGTGAAGCTCTTTGATAGTCTGAATGAGCGCGTTAAGTTTGCCTTCCGTGTTTTTGTACACCAAATCCGGCTGGTCATTGCGTATCATAGGCCGGTTGGTGGGGACCTGTACGACTTCCAAATTATAAATTTTATGGAATTCTTCGGCTTCGGTTTCAGCAGTTCCTGTCATGCCCGCCAGTTTGTGGTAAAGCCGGAAATAATTTTGAAAAGTAATAGTAGCCAAAGTCTTGCTCTCCTGCTGGACTTTCACGTTTTCTTTGGCTTCTATGGCCTGGTGCAACCCCTCGCTGTAGCGACGGCCGTACATCATGCGGCCGGTGAATTCGTCCACGATCACGATCTCCCCGCCTTTGACCACATAGTTGACGTCGCGCTTGAACAAAGTGCGAGCGCGCAAAGCGTTTTCGATGTGGTGCACGGTTGAGATGTCGTTGTACAAATTCGGAACGTTTAGGATTTTTTCAAGCCTGCTCATGCCATTGTCCGTGAGCATGGCTGCCTTGTGTTTTTCATCCACGTCGTAATCTTCTTTATCGGTGAGTTTGGCCACGGCTTTGGCAAATTCATAGTACTTATCCGTAGGGTCTGTATCGGGCGCGGAAATTATAAGCGGCGTGCGCGCTTCGTCGATTAAAATACTGTCTACTTCGTCCACGATGGCAAAGTGCAGAGGTCTTTGCACCATCTGGTCCAAACCGTAAACCATATTGTCGCGCAAATAATCAAACCCGTACTCGTTGTTGGTGCCGTAGGTGATGTCCGCGGCATATGCCTGCCTTCGCGGGATTGGCCGCATGTGTTTGACGTCCAGCGTGAGACCCTGGACTTGGGATTCTATTTGCTTGATCTCTTCTTCTTCCGGCTGGAACGTGGAATCGTACAAAAAAGCCTGCTCGTGCTGAATAGAGGCTGTGGACAAACCCAAGAAATGATAAATTTGTCCCATCCACGACGCCTGCCAGCGCGCCAGGTAGTCGTTGACTGTCACCAAATGCACGCCGCGGCCCGTGAGCGCGTTTAAGTACACTGGCAAAGTCGCGACTAAAGTTTTACCTTCGCCAGTGCGCATTTCGGCGATCTCGCCATTGTGGAGCACGATGCCGCCTATGAGCTGCACGTCAAAGTGCCGCTGGCCTATAGTGCGCTTGGACGCTTCGCGTACTGCGGCAAAAGCTTCCGGTAAAATTTTCTCTAGGATTTCTTTTTGCTCGTCCAATTCTTTGCCAGCCAATTCCTGTTTCCATTTGGCCGTGAGAGCCCGGAGATCATCTTGCGATTTGGCTTCGTATTCTTTTTCGAGCGCGTTGATGCGGTCAACCGTTTTGCTGTGCCGGCTGACTACTTGCTGGTTTGAGGGTGAGAAAATATTTGTAATGAAAGACATATCGATTTGTCATTCCCGCGAAAGCGGGAATCTTGATTAAGATCCCCGATCAAGTCGGTGATGACACATTAAAAAGCTTCGTTATTATACTAAAATCGCCCCAAAAAGAAAAGGCCCGACCAATACGACTATTGGCCAGGCCTAGACGGCGGCGCCGTCACAATAAACCTACATCACCTCGTGAGTCTTCATCATTAGACCTCCTTTTCAGAATGGAAATTATAGTAACAAAACCCACATGGCTCGTCAAGGCGCCCATCGGAGCCAAAAAGAAAAGGCCCTGCGCAATCGCTTGCACAAGGCCCAACCAAACCCCAAGTTCTCCACGGTCACTTCGCCAGGTGTATACCAGCTTCGCCGTCTATCTGCAACTGCTGGCGTCGGATGCTGAAGTTCTTGCGAACCTTGTCGACACCTTCTTTCCTGAGGCGCTGCATTACTCCGCCGACAATGAAAGGAAGAACCATGGTCGCGTCGGCTGGAATCTCCGTAAAGTTTCCGTTGTCCTTGGAGGCAAACTTGCCCCAAGACACACCCTCGGAATACTTACATCCGGACAGTCCGCCGAAATGCTCCGGCTCCGGGCAAATCCGGAGGCCAGCCGTATATTTTTTGGGCTGGAGGTGTGGGGGCGCCAGACCTGCCGGCATGCGGGACTGCACGAGTTCCAAAAGCGGCATGACTTGCTGTGCCCAGTTACGCGGAACGCCGCCTCCAACTGTGACAATCCCGACTTTATTCTGGCGGGCGATGAGCTCCATGAAGTGTTCGACATCTCCAAACAAGTCGAACGCAACCCCATCGAACCCCTGAAGCCTGCGCTTCATGTTGTAGAGCGTGATATCCAGTCCAATCTCGCAGTCAGTCAGTGCCGGTACGTACACAGGCACCAAATTGGCGTAAGTGCTTTTGAGGATACCGCGCCCTTGTACGTTGTCCACGAGCCACTTGCCAAGCACCTCAAAGAACGTACGCGAACAGTGCTTCTGGTTGCGCGGAAGGACATCGAGCACTTGGTTGATGATCTCTTCGACGTCATCGAGATTCTGTTCTGGTTCGATGGTGTCGTAGATCCTGTTGTATCCGTGTTCGTAGAGGTAGTTGTCCGAAAGCTTCGGGTCATGCTTGAAATGTTGCCTGCCCGAAGACTCCACAAACCCGTGTGTCATGAGTGCTCCGGTGGACACGATCGCTTGCACGAAGTTGCGCTCCACCATCTCGGTGATGACGAGGCTCAATTTGGCCGGAGTCATTGCGCCGGAAAGCGTGAGTACGACAAACATGTCGGGATCGGTGACCATTCGGTAGAAGGTTTGCGCACCCTCCCCTACTTTGCGTGCACCAAATGACATGTATTCGTAACCGCTGAGCATCTCATCCAGATCCGTTATCCGATTCAGATCCAGCGGCCGCAACGGCACGAGTTCTTCCTGACTGCCATCGTGGTAGTGTTTCGGATCACGCCGAACCTGTTGTTTCAATTTTCTCCTCCTTGAGAAATCTAAAATTGCATAATGTTTCTAGTTTAACAGGAGATGGAAAATTGTCAACAAAAAAATCACCTTTTTTCAGGTGATTTTTTAAAACTTTTAGCTCAACAAGCGTTTTGGAAATTTGAGGCCGCGTTTGGTGTCGCGGATTTCCAGTTCCTTAAACCCAAACTGCTGTTCAAAGTAGCTGCAAATTCTGCGCGTATCCAGTCGGCTCTGGCAAGTGTAGACGTCAATTGATGCAAAACCTTTTTTTGGGAACGTGTGGATGCTTATGTGGGATTCGGCGATCATAACAAATCCTGAATATCCACCCGGATCCTTTTTGTCATTGGCATCTGCTCGCACCACATAAGGCGTGATTATCTTGTGCATGCCCAGCAGCTCCGGCAATTCGTTGAGCACGGTAAATACCAGATCCATGCTGGCGAGCTTTTCTTCATCGCCAAAATATGCGTCGAGCATCAAATGGACTCCGAAATTTTCCGTCTCAAGCCTTTGTTTTAATTTTGTTTCATTGACCTTGGTCTTAACCTGCGGAATCATAACCTCTGTCCGCAGCGCGGACGCGTTTTTTGCCATTTTCGCTTTGCTCTTTGCCTTTCTCTTTCTTAGTATGCTGTACCGGTTGTCGAACTAGAAACGCCTAAACGTGTTCTGGTTGTCGCGCCGGCCTCCTCGCCTCGCTTCGGCGAGCCCGCTATCGTCGAGTCGAAGCGGGGACCTGGTCGAATTTAATCGGCATTAATAAATTTAACTCAACTTAAATTTTAAAGTATACAAAAAATCTGTCAACACTTTTGCAACAGATTTTTCCACAATTGGTCAAATTTTCCGTTTCGCTGACCTAGCACCCCGGCGCTGAAGCGTAGTCCGTTTGGCTTTGAACTTGTCTATCTGCTCGCGAAGCTTCGGCACCACCAGATCTATGGACGCGTAAATGTCCTCGGATGAGGCATCGGCTCGCATGAGTTTTCCGCCGGCGATAAGCATCACTTCGGCGCGGAAGACTTCTCCAGTGCGATGATGCCGATCGCGCGCCAATTCCACCTTGGCCTCATCCGCCTTCACGTACTTGGCCAGATGGCCAATTTTGTCGTCTAAATAGTCCTTTACGGATGCAGTCAGCTCCAAGTTAGTTGCTTTAATTTGTATGTTCATAATCCTATGTTAACGTTTGTAGGTTAAATGTATACTATTTCTTCTTCCAGTTCAACCCCAAACTTATTTCGTACTCCTGCCTTGATCTTTTCGGCCAGATTTTTAATGTCAGAGGCTTTGGCATTCCCTGGATTTATAATTGCCAAGGCTTGCTTGGACGAAATTTGCGCCGCATCCATGACCTGACCCTTCGAAAACCCGGCCTGGGTGATGAGGCAGGCGGCAGAAACCTTGACTCCGTCCGACTGATTCCAGTACCAAGGGTCTGGGCAGCGGATGCTGGCTTTAAATTTTTCAAACTGTGTTTCGGAAACAACCGGATTTTTGAAAAACGACCCCGCGCTTTTGTAACTTTCGTATTCCGGCATTATGACCATGCCTTTGGATGCGCGGATTGTTAATACTTTTTGACGAACTTGGGAAAGGCTTGGGTTTTCTCCTACGAATTCCCGGCCTAAAGAAAGAAAGGAAATATTACCACGGTCAATTTCAAATAGTTTAAGTACTCCCTGCAAGACCAGGTGCCGTCCAGAGTTCTTTTTGAAAAGGCTGTTGCGGTATTCAAATTCACACTCGGGCTTGCTCAAAATTTTGACCTTGCCGTCTATAGTGTCCAAAACCTCCACTGAATCCACCACGTCGGACAAAGTCTGCCCGTAGGCGCCAATATTCTGCACAATAGCGCCTCCAAACGTGCCCGGGACACCAGACAAGCACTCGATACCTTGAAATTTAAGCGCAATTACTTTTTGGACGGTCTCGTCCCAACTTTCGCCTGCGGCGACACTTATGTAATTCCCTTCATTAGTAAACCCTTTAAGTTCATTTTTGATAACCAGGCCATCAAAGCCCTGATCGGAAATCAAAACATTGCTGCCGCCGCCAAGCAGGAAAATTCGCAAATCATGTTCTCGCGCGTAGCCGTATGCATCCAAAACGTCTTGCACGCTTTTGGCCACGGTAAAAAATGACGCTTCCCCGCCAATACCGAACGTGGTGAACTTGGCTAAATTTATATTTCTTTCAATAGTCATGACACAAGCTTTCTGGCCATAACATCTATATCGCCTGCACCCATACAGAGCACCACATCAAAATCTTTAAGTTTGGACTTAATTAATTCCGAGGCCTTATCTAAGTTTTCGGCGTATTCTGCTTCTTCTTTTTGCTTCTTAAGTTCCTCCACTAAATCCTTAGAACTTATATTCTCTCCGTGTTCCCGGCCGGCCACATCGAAAATCTCAGGCAAAATCAGAGCATCAGCAGGAATCAAACTTTGGACAAATTCGCCGAACAGCGCTTTCGTCCGGTTGCGCTGGTGAGGTTGGAACACCACCAGGATTTTTTTGCCTGGAAAAAACTCTCTCGCTGCGGCAATGGTTCCTGACACAGCATCCGGATGATGCGCGTAGTCAGAGATCACGGGTTTCCCTTCGAGCGCGCCAACAACCTCAAACCGGCGCCAGATGCCGGCAAAGTTCTCTAGCGCAAATTTTATATCATCAAATTTTACCCCGAGCTTGAGAGCGGCAAGCGTCGATGCCAGTGCATTTGAAACATTAAACTTTCCGGGCAATTTAAGCATGATATTTCCGATCATCTCGTCATTGAGATGTAGATCAAAAGTCTGTTTTCCTGCCTCCTGTTTTCTGTTTACTGCCTGTAAATCCGCATAGTGATCTATGCCAAAAGTATATTTATGAGTTTTGGCCGCGCGTCCAAGTTCTACAGTATTTTTATCATCCGCGTTGTAAATTAGAATCCCCTCTGTGGGCAACGAATCAATGTATTGCGAAAAGGCGGCCATTATGTCTGCCAAATTTTTATAGACATCCAAGTGGTCCTCGGCAATATTTGTGATCACAATCATTTCCGGCTTGTTCTGCAGCATCTTGCGAGCGTATTCGTCAGATTCCGCCACGAAATATTTACTTTGTCCAAGCCTTGCATTGGCTTTGAATTTATCTGATCCGTTTTTGGGCGAAAGATTTGAGCCAATCAAAACAGTCGGGTCCAAATTGGCTTTTTCCAAAATCAACCCAAGCATTGCCGTGCTTGTAGATTTACCGTTTGTGCCAGTGACGCCGATCCCATATTTACTGTGCATAAGCTCGCCAATTGCCTCCCCATGGCTAAGCTTTGAGATTTGGATTGTTGCTAATTCTGATTGCGGCACTGCCGGAGAATAAACCACCAAATCCGCATCCAAATTATCCGGCACGTTCTGCCCGATCAAAATTTTAACGCCAAGAGATTCCAAATCCTTTGTAATCGCAGATTCCTTGAGATCGGATCCTGCGACTTGTTTGCCCATAGCCACAAACAACCTGGCCAAACCAGAAACACCAATCCCGCCGATCCCTGCGCAAAAAATTCTATTTGATTCTTTGATACTCATGTTTTTTTTCAAATTCTTCAATCATTTTCTTAATCTGTGGCAAGGCGTCTTTGGCCGCTTTGCGGCCTTCGATGTAGATTTTTTCCAAAGATGCAAATTCCGTTTTGCCATAGTGCTTCACGCGCGGCTCAATCATAAGGTCGCAGGCCATTTCCGAATCCGTCCACTCTTCTGAAACTTTCATAGACCAATCCAAAGCCTTGGTCAACATCGTGAGCACGCCGGGAATTTCTATGTCGCCCTGCTCCAGTATATCGGATTGCGAATCAAACTGGAACAGCACGCGCGACGAAAGAAACGGCAGGATTTTTTCGCGCACAAACTGCAGTCCGAGCAGCCGCGTTATGAATTTGTACCCGCGCCAGATAGGCAGACGCTTTTCGTAAATAAATTTAGTCGCCGCGATATTGACCCCGATGATAATATCCGCGCCCATATCCTTCACTGCACGGGTAGGCACGATGTTTACAAGCCCTCCATCCACCAGGATGCGATTGTCTATAACCGCGGGTTCAAATAGCCCAGGTACGGCCACCGTGGCATTGATGGCGCGCGTTAAATCCCCCGAAGTGATGTTTATAAGCTCTCCGGTATTAATGTCTGCAGCCACAAACCCAAGCCTGGGATTTGCGTTTTCAAAAGTCAAACCTTTAATATGCTTCTCAAACCACGCTGTGGCTTTGTCTAATTTAAAAATCGCGCCCTTGGCGTCACGCGGGTTCATAAGACCAAACAACTTAAGTTTCGTCATATCAAAAAGCTCGTCTTTGAGCATGGACAGCGTTTGGCTGGCAAAACTTGCCGCCACCAAAGCGCCGGAGGAACACCCGACCATGAAATCCAAGGGAATATTGTTTTCACTCAAAACTTCCAATACTCCGACGTGGGCAATGGTGCGGCCTGACGCGCCTGAGAGCGCGATGCCGATTTTTGGCCTAGCTTTGTTTTCCATATCGCTCCAATATAATTTTGGCTATGCGCGTTGCCGAATCGTGCGGCATCAGTTGCGCGATGTTTCGCGACAAAAGTTCGCAGCGTTTGACGTTGAATTTAAGGCTTACTATAACACGAGCCAGCGTTTCGGGCGTAAATTCATGGTGCGTAAGCACTACGGCCGAATTTGTCCGGCTCAAAATTTCGGCATTGTCCTCTTGATGCGAATCAGGCATAGGCACGATAATTGAGACTTTGCCCAAAGCTGAAAGCTCCGCAATAGTAGACAACCCTGCGCGCGCCACCACAATGTCTGCGATTTTGAACGCGTCTGGCATCTCGGGGCCCAAAAATTCGTATTGGTGATAATTCGGATCATTAAAGTCAATTTTCTTGCCTGCGCCTGTGATATGGATAATCTGATGCGCGTTCAAAAGTTCGGGAAGTGCGGACAATACGACTTCATTAATCTGCGCAGCGCCTGTCGCTCCGCCAAAGATAAGCAGGATTGGAAGGTCAGATGTCAGATGAAAAAAATCTCGGCTATGCTTGATGTCCGAATTTAAAAAATCCTCCCGCACAGGGTTGCCTGTCCATTCGGTGCGGATTTTCGGTTCTGCTTCAAATCCGGTGCCTGTGTGAAATTCTTTCGCTGTCCGGGCAAACGCCGTAGTAATGTAGTCAGCAAACGGCGCCACGAGCTTGTTGGCCAGTCCGATACGCGCATCCTGCTGGTGCATCAGCACCGGAATTTTTAAATTCCTCGCAGCATAGCATACCGGCACGCCCGCAAAACTCCCAGCTGTAAACACGACATTTGGTTGGAACTGTTTGAGAATCTTTTTGGCGGCAAAGTAGCCGTGCAAAATCCGGAACATATCTGCAACATTGGCCAACGAAAAATACCGCCGCCATTTGCCTGCAGGAGTGGCAACAAATTTAATTCCAGTACCCGCAAGCAGCTGTTCGTCCTGTTTGCCGGCTCCAATAAACAGCAACTCTGCATCGCGTTGGATTTTTTTGAGTTGTTCGGCTACGGCCAAAAGCGGAATTGTCGGACCGCCCGTGCCGCCGCCGGCTAATATAACTTTCATAAATTATTTGCCGTCTATGGCTGAATTATAAACTTCAGTTGATCCTTCTGCTGCTTTGCTCCAGGTAAACTGCGCAGCCCGCTTGAGCACGAGATTTGCCAGTTCCTCGCCCCGGGATTCATTATGCAAAACTCCGAGTATTACGTCCACCATATTTTCGACATTGGTCGGGTCAAAATATTCCGCAGCGTGGCCCAAAATTTCGCGAAGAGTTGGAATGTCAGATGCAGCAATTGGCACGCCTGTCGCCGCGGCCTCTATTGCGGTTAACCCAAACCCTTCGGAAAGGCTCGGCAGCACAAATAACGAACAGCCGTTATACAAAAAAATCAAATCCTCGTCCGAAACACGGCCCAAAATTTTGATCTCTCCTGCATGCTTGGATGCTAAAATCTGCTGTTTGATTTCCGGGTAATATGGGTCAAAATCCCCGGCCAGCACCAGTTCGGCATCCACTCCTTCATCGCGCAGCATATCGAACGCGCGGGCAAGGTTAGGCAAATTTTTATACCTTCGGAACACGCCGACATATAAAATATACGGTTTGGCTATTTTAAATCTATTGTTCACTTCAGCTACGGCCAGATCTTTGTCCAAAAGATGGTATTTGGGATTGACTCCTTCATACACTACAGTTATCTTATCTGGCTCCACGCCGAAATATTCCAAAATTTCTTTTTTTGTGGATTCGGATACGGCTATTATACGACGCGATTTTTTGATTGCTGCGGCCAAAACCATATTGTATGCCATCCGGTGCAGGATGTGGGATTTTTTGCGGCCCGGAAACCGGGTGTGCGTCAGGTCGTGGATAGTCACCACAAACGGCCGGTTGTAAAAGATTGGCACGTTGAAATGCGGAAAGTGGACCAAATCCAAATTTTCTTTTCGTAAAATCGAGGGGAATTTAAACTGTTCGGCAAACGAATAATGTGCAATGTCGCAGATGACAATTTTCTGGTTGTATTTTTTGTAATCTTCCGTTTGCTTTGCGTTGCGGAAAAAAAGGACATATTGGTTGCCTCGATCCTTCGACAAAATCGCATGAGACAACTCTTCGATGTATCTACTAATCCCCGATCCTCCGGCCGTCATTCTTAAATCCAATCCTATTTTCATAAGTTATCTAGTCATTCTGAGCAAGGCGAAGAATCTTATAAGATCCTTCACTGCGTTCAGGATGACTTATGGTTATATTTTTCCTCTACAAATTCCTTAATTTTGGCCTGAAAATGCCGCTTGCTGAATTTTTCCGCGTTGGCGCGCATGGCTTGGATGTCGTAATGCCCAGGATTAAATTTCCGTAAAGCATCCACCAGGCTTTGGCAATTTTGTTCTTCAAAAAATTCGCCCGTGCCGCCAGCGATAACGCTTTCCTTTGCCCCGCCCGCGCGGAAAGCCAAAACCGGCGTGCCGCAGGCTTGCGCCTCAATCAGAGCTATGCCTGCATCCTCTTCGCCCGCAAACACGAATGCTTTGGACTGCGAGTAGTGCGCTCTTAACTCTTCATCTGGAACCCGTCCCAAGAATTCCACATTGGGTTTAGCCAATTTTTTGAGCGCGCTCATAGCAGTGCCGATGCCGGCTATTTTAAGCGGCAGGCCCAGCTCATTGAAAGCTTCCACGATCACATCAATTTTTTTGTATGGTTCAAGACGGGAAACGGTAAAAAAATAATCCTGTTTGGTGCCTACGGTATGGAAAAATTCCGTATCCACTGGCGGCGGTATGACCACTGACTCGCGGTTGTAAAATTTTTTGATGCGGTCCTGCACGTTTAAAGAATTTGCTATCAAAAAATCCGGACGCTGTGCCGCGTCAAAATCCCATTTCTTAAGCCCAGGCAGGGCTCGTTTGCCAAACCATTTGAAAATATCCGGATATTTCTGCTGATTTATATACTCCGACTCGGTCCACAAAAATCTGGTCGGCGTGTGCATATAGCAAATATGGGGTTTGTCGGTCTTGACCCCTTTGGCAAATGACGAACTGTCCGAGATGACCAGTTCAAAATCGTCAAACTTGAAACTTTCTATAGCACCTGGCATCATGAGCAAAAACAATCGCGGATGAGATTTGGTTCCAGGAATCCGATTAAGAAAGCTTGTCGTCATTTTATATTTTTCGAACTCGCCCAAGGTTTTGTGTTTGTCATACAAAATCACGTGGATTTCGGCCTCCGGCCAAATCTCCAGAAAATTTTGGAGGACTTTCTCCGCACCTCCAAGCTGATTTAGGAATTCGTGTACTAAAGCTATTTTCATACTTTATTATAGTAATTTTAGATATGCTGTATCCACTTTTTTTGAATACAGATTTTTCGAAATCTCCTGCTGAATCCGAGAATCATCCAAATGTTGATGATTGTAAATTAAATGTCCGAGCATCTAGTAATCCACTTTTGGCCGGTGGCCGAGTAAAATTAGAAAAGTTTTGTAAATAATCCACAAATCCAACCACAAAGACCAATTTTCAATATAGAACTCATCCAAACGAATTTCTTCTTCCCAGGAAATTTCCGGATTATCCGTGGCTTGAATAATTTGGGTAAGGCCTGTTGCCCCGGGTTTGAGCACAAACAGCCGTTTATAATCATTGCGGAAATGATCCACTTCCTTCACCATATGCACGCGCGGCCCCACCAGGCTCATTTGCCCGCGCAGTATGTGCCACAGCTGCGGCAGTTCATCAAGTTTGGTTCGGCGCATAAAGCGGCCAAACGGTGTGACCCGTGGATCGTTTTTAATTTTCACATACGGTCCTTTGCGTGAATTTTGGGACTCGATCTGCTCGCGTAATTTGTCCCCGGTGGGAGTGCCCTCACTCATTTCATAATACATAGTCCGAAACTTATAGCATTCAAATTCGCCCAATCCCACGGCGCGCGGCTGGTGGAAAAACACCGGGCCTTTGGAAGTAAGTTTGATAATAATACTGGTCACCAGAAATACTGGGCTTAATATAATAAGTCCAAAAAACGACACAACTACGTCGATAAGCCGTTTGACCACCTGCCCCCAGCCTTCAAGGGGTGTCGCTTTAAGCGAAATCACAGGAATTCCGGAAATGGCCTCGACTGCGACATTGGTGGTCGCTGTTTCAAAAATATTCGGCACGAAATTGTAAAGGATGCCGTAGTCGCGGCAGAAGCGCAAAATAGACGTGCTCATCTCCTGCGGCAATTGAGGGTCGGCCTGCAGGAGTTCATCTATGCCCGACTCAACACGCAGTGATTCCAAATTCGCTACCAAAGACTGCCTTGGAGTGTCGGAAATAACAGTACCCACGACCTGGTAGCCAAGCTCGCGACGGTTTTGAATTTCTTTTATAAGCTCGGTGTCGGCATGGTCGCGACTGGCTATGATCACCAATTTATGCAAGCCAATGCCTTGCTTAAGCATCCGGATCTGCATTAAACGCAGGATGATGCGTCCAAGGCTTATAAGTACGATTATCAAACCCCAACTGACCAAAATGATAAACCGGGAAGGAAACACGGTTTCGTTGAAGAAAAACAATATGACTACAATGAGCAGACCCGATGAAATCGAGAAAAATATACGAGTCAGTTCCGCAGTTATGCGGCGCGTACCCTTGAGGTTATAAAGGCCGGCCAAGGCCATAAGTGCCAGCAGAATCGGCGAAACCAAAAGCAACAACTCTAAATATGAATGCAGGGTCAGCTCGTAAAGAATCGGCCGGAGAGAAACAATACGGAAACGCAAAGAAAAAGCCGCAAATCCTGCGGCCATAATCATGGCCCAATCCACAAAAATTGAGATTAGGTTGAACAGCAGTTCGGACTTTTTCATAAGCAATTCGTGCTTTTATTCTACCATTTTTGCTTAAATTTTTCCAGTTGGATGGGAATAAAGTTTTTTGCTATATTAAGCTTAAGGAGGAACTTTGACAAACTTTACCAAGGCGCTCGATGGGCTCTGCGATCTGATTATCAAACACGCATCACCCACCAGAGGAGAACCGCCGCCCAAAACCCACGAACGACGCGGTGCTGAACGGCCGTCGCACTTGCCAGAATTCCTGGACGATGTGGCCGTAGCTAAGATTCGGATCGTCACAAACCATGCATCCGAGGCAAAATGCCGAGAGTGGCTCTGCGCGATACTATCGGAGATTCTATTGGAGGCACAATGCAGATGTCCAGCCGTGCCCGCGTACTTTGAGGACGCCCTGAATTATTGCCATGAGTTGAAATTGCCCGAGCTTGCCCCTTGGTTCCGGCAAATCAATGGACATGGGGATGATTTCGGACAGATCCTCTCGTCTCACATCCGCTTCGCAGGCGCTTATGCCTTCGAGGCCACCCATCCCCGTGCGTAAACTTTACGCTCGGGGTATTTTTTGTAACAAAAAACCCAAGCCTTCTGGGCTTGGGTTAAATGCTTAGAGATTAATAAGAATCTCTGCGAGGACCGTCGCGTCGTGGACCTTCGGTCTTCGGTCGGGCTTCATTTACCGCCAGTGAGCGGCCGCCGAAGTCCTGGCCGTTGAACATTTCAATGGCTTTCTGGGCTTCTTCGGGTGAGCTCATCTCAACAAATCCGAAACCTTTTGATCGGCCGGAGAACTTGTCGGTGATGATTTGCGCGGAAACAACGTTTCCGGCTGCAGCAAAGTGCTGTTGCAATTCATCCTGAGTGGTCTTGAAAGGAAGACCGCCTACGAATAACTTAGTATTCATTTATCAACTACAGATCCCGTATCTTGTACGGGACATGCCTTAAACAAAGGAAAATATGCTAAACGCAAACTTGAACCCTTGTTTTAATACGTTTTCCTTCGACTAAGGAAACATTGGGGACAGTATAGAGCAAAAGGCCTGCTTTGTCAATGGCTTGGGCGAGGAGCTTTGTTATACCTCCAGCTTTAAAAATGGGTCCAGGCCGCTTTTTTTGAGCACTTCAAATGCCACATTGTAGACTGGCACGCCCTTAAGAGTCTGGCCTGAATGCGCCGCGTGGTGCGCGTGCCCGTGGACTACAAATTTGATATTTTCAAACCGGTCTATGACTTCGGCTAAACGCGACGAACCAAGATACGCGTAAATTTCCTCGGATTCTCCGGCGATAGTGGCGCGGATTGGCGCATAGTGCAAGACCACGACTTTGGCCGACACTTCCTGGGATTCCAGCTGTTTGAGCGCGTTCTCAAGCTTGAGAGCTTCGTTTACTGCTTCGGCTACGAAAATTTTGGTCGCCTCCTCGCCGAAGGACCCGAGCATATGCTTTTCAAACCCGCCGCCAAAACCTTTGACCCCGGCAAATCCAATGCCGTGGAATTGGAATATTTCATCATCCAAAAATTTAAATTTGGCCTGGGACAAAATTTTCTTGACCTCATCCACTTCCTCGGCCTGCACGTCGTGGTTTCCTAAAACGCCTATCACGGGAATCTTGCACTGCGAAAGCGAAAAAGCCAAATTCTCCGCCTCTTTGGGCAGGCCAGTGTTGGTGAGGTCTCCGCAGAGAAGCAAAATATCTGCAACGTCCGAGACTTTGGTAAACAGATCATGGTAGGGTTGGAAATGGTGCTCGCGTACGTGCAAATCCCCTACCGCAGCAATTCTAACTTTTTCAGCTTTGGGGGATTCTGGACTCATGCACATCACCTCCTATAACGTCTCCAAATCCAAACTTGGAAACATCTATATAATAATCTTTCAGCGAAAAAATCCGGCCGCGGCAAATCTTATTTTTAGGCGTGGGCGCCGCAGCCTGATGCATCAAGCGCGACAAAAGTTCATTTAAAATTTCTTTAGGCACGCTCTCACGCTCGGATGGATAAATAAAACGAAAATTCAAAAGATGGATCAGCAGAACTTCCCAATACTGCTCCATATAATCCAAAAGCCTTTTCCAGTCAATGTCCTTGTGCTTGAGTAAAATTAAATGCGCAATGTCGCTGCCTTCATACTTGTCGCGATCTTGCACGAAAGCTTTGGCGAGAATTAATTCGGCCGGCGGCAGAAGTTTAATCTCTATGCCAAACAAAGTGCCAATTTGGGATTCGGTAAACCAATTATCGTTGACCGGGCTTTGCGCATTCTGCAAATTGAAAATCACGTCAAAATAGGTGCCGTTGTGGCGGACCTTGGCCAGCCAGCGCTCGTCTTCTACGCTCGTCTTATAACCGGCCTCGGTGAACATATTTAATACGCGCGGATAGTCACCGGGCTTCACAAAAATATCCATGTCCTTGGTCTCGCGCTCAATATCGGTGTAGACCTTTACGGCCATGGTTCCGCCAAGCATAAACGGTATACCGCTTTTGTTCAGAAGCTTGAGGGCTTGGATATAAAACTCCTCTGCCTTCCGGGTCATAAAATTTATTTAATGCTCGTGTACATAAATTACCCCCTATTTTTAATCAGGGAAATTGTAACAATCGCCAAAGGAAGGCTTGACAAAAGACCATTTTTAATATAAAGTGTATACGCTTTCAAAAGCAGGTGCGGCAATCGCTCCGACAAGCGTAAAGCTCATCGGAGAGGAAAGTCCGAACACGTTGGTTGGATGGAGTCTCATGAGTCCATGCAATCGCAGGTAGCGGGTAATTCCCGTCGTGAGTAATCAAGTGGTGCGAACAGAGACGATTTTTGCAGAAATGCAAAAGTCGCCCAGCCTCACTTTCAAAAGTGGGGCTGGGCGCAGCTCAATGGTAACATTGAGTGTGAAACGGCTAAATCCATACTTGCAAGTGCAATGCCAAATAGGTCCAGCCCTTGCGTGCAAGGGCATGGGCGGGTTGGCAGCTTGAGGTTATTAGCAATAATAATCCCAGATAGATGATTGCCTCTTCAGCCCCAGTTCGCAAGAACTGGGCTGAAACAGACAGAATTCGGCTTATAACCAGCTTTTGGAAGCAAATAAAAACCACATCGAAAGATGTGGTTTTTATTGACCCTAACAACTATGTAAGCCTGCGTCGATGCTGGAACGGTGAGATAATAAGCAATAGCACAATGGACCCTATGATGGCCACGATAAAGCTTCGTACGTTGAATCCTGTTACGCCCGCATAGCCAAACAGCGAGGCTACCCAGCCGCCAAGCCATGCACCGACAATGCCAATCACGATGTTGGCAAACCATCCGAAGCTGGCATTCTCGCCCATGATGATCGTGGCGAGCCATCCGGCTATAGCCCCGAATACAATCCAAACTATTATGTTCATACGTCCCCTTTCTATTTAATTCAAAATAAGAATAGGTTTTTCGTAAATTGCTTTCAATTGGGAATTCATACAAAAAGAAAAAGCCTCCGAGAGATCGAAGACTTTCTACTAACTTTTCACTAACACCTCCTTGGTGTTGTAGGTGGGCCGGCGGCGATCGCCGCCGGCCCTCGAGAGAACGAGAGAACGAGAGAACGTCGGGCTGCCGGCGCGGTATCTAATCGCACAGGCTTTACCCCAAGTCTCCAATCGTGAGAACCATTTACCGGAGGAGACATCCGGATGGCAGCCGCTGCAGACGGCAGCCTTCAAGCCCGCGCAACGCGGGCTACAGCGGGCCTGGCGCGCTCGGCGCCAGTCACCCGAATGGCAGAGCAAACAGGTCGTGGTCGATACCGGCCCATTCCTCTGCCTCGCAGCTGGGTTTACTTTTTTCGAAGACCCAGCTACATTCGGCCGATTGCTCGACCGAATACGATGCTGCTCAACCGGAGTCACTTGCTATCGACTAATGCCGACAGATGGCTCTCACGGGAGCAGCGAAATTGCTGGCGCCAATACACTGCCTGCTGTTGGTAAAACCGAGGGGTAAAGACTCGGTTGGCAGTGTGCACATTGGCGTCAACTCTTGTGTAAACTCGTTGAAAGAACTAACCTTTACTGTACACACAAATATATACGAAAAGCCAAGACTTGTCAAGACTCTTCAAATCTGCTATAATTTGCAGGTATTTCAAACCGCCTTCGCGGCTTTTATTTATGACAAGACAGGATATCCGAAACATCGCAATCATAGCGCACGTTGACCATGGTAAAACCACGCTCGTGGATGCCATGCTCAAACAAACCCACGTTCAAAGAAACGTGGAAGATTTGGGCGTGCTCATTATGGACTCTATGGATTTGGAACGCGAACGCGGCATCACCATCAAAGCCAAGAACGCCTCGGTCGTGTTCAACGGCATCAAAATAAATATTGTAGACACTCCGGGCCACGCAGACTTTGGCGGCGAAGTGGAGCGCACTCTGCGCATGGTGGACGGCGTACTGCTTTTGGTGGATGCCAAAGAAGGCCCAATGCCGCAGACCAAGTTCGTGCTCAAGAAAGCTTTGGAACTCGGACACAAAGCCATTGTTGTCATAAATAAGATTGACAAACCGGACGCACAAATTGACGACGTACTCAACCGGACTTTTGATTTATTTGTATCACTGAACGCATCCGACGAACAGTTGGATTTTCCGGTCATTTACGCTTCCGCTGTTTCGGGTCAGGCCACACTTGATCCCCAGAAGCCCGGAACTGACCTTACTCCCCTGTTCCAAACTATAGTGGACGAAATTCCCGGTCCGACAGTTACCGAGAACGAACCTCTGCAAATTTTGGTGCTGGCGCTGGCCTATGATTCCTATAAAGGCAAACTAGGCGTTGGAAAAATCTCCGCGGGCAGCATCAAAAAAAATCAGCCAATAATGCAGATTGCGCCCGATGGCACTAGACTTTCGGGACGGGCAACCGATATTTCCGTGTTTGCCGGACTGCAGAAACAATCTGTAGAACAAGCTCTGGCAGGAGAGATTGTCTCCGTGGCAGGACTTGAGGAAATCACTATCGGTTCAACCATAACCGATCCTGCCAATCCCAAACAAATCGATCCCGTGACTGTGGACGAACCAACTGTGCAAATGAGCTTTGCCGTAAATAACTCTCCTTTCGCAGGTCGCGAGGGCAAATTCGTGACATCCCGCAACTTACGCGACAGATTATATAAAGAATTAGAAACCAACGTTGCTCTCAAAGTTACCGACACATCTTCTCCAGACACTTTTTTGGTGGCAGGCCGCGGCGAATTGCACTTGGCTGTGCTTATAGAGACTATGCGCCGCGAAGGATATGAGCTCCAAGTCTCACAGCCGGAGGTTATATTCCACGACGTAGATGGCATAAAAAGCGAACCCTTTGAACGCGTGTCCATAATTGTCCCCAGCACCTACCAGGGCGCTGTTATAGAAGAGGTCGGTCGCAGGAAAGCCGATCTTGTGACTATGAACCACACGGACAACGGCGAAGTGCATCTGGATTATATAATCTCCACTCGCAACCTCATAGGACTCAAAAGTAAACTGCTTACGCAAACCAAAGGAACTGTAATCCTAAATCATATTTTTGACTCCTACGCTCCAGCAGAAGCTTCAAGCCTGGGCAGTCAGCCCAAGCACGGAGTGCTGATTGCTTCTGAAGCAGGCGTTTCCAATGCTTACGGACTCAACAACGCCCAGGAACGCGGCGAACTGTTCATCGGTCCGGCCCTGGAAGTTTACCAAGGCATGATAATCGGCGAAAATGCCAAATCCGAAGATATAGAAATCAACGTCAACAAAACCAAAAAGCTTACCAACATGCGCGCCTCCGGTTCCGACGAAGCGCTGACTCTGACCCCGCCAAAAATTTTGAGCCTGGAGGAATCTTTGGAGTTTTTAGCTCCTGATGAGCTGTTGGAAGTTACGCCGCTTTCCCTGCGCCTGCGCAAAAAAATCCTGGACGCCACCAAACGCAAGCGTGAAAAAATCAGCACGAAACAAAGCTAATTATCGCATGGAATAGGAGTTGGCTCGGGTGCGGGCGCCATGGGACCCGGTCCGACTATTACTGTGCCTGCACTTCCCGCATTCTCACAACCAGGCAAATATGTGCGCACAAAATACATATTGCTGTTTGCAGTCTGTACGATCTCCCCGCCTTCCTGCGGGAACGCAAAGTCCGTATTGAAAACTCGTACCAGACAGGGTTCGCCCAATATATTGCCCTGATTTGAAGCGCCCAAACCATCGGCATCTGTAAATACCGGAAACGCAAAGATGACAAGACTTGCGCACAATACGCCGACCGCAGTCATCTTGAAGTTTTTCAAAATCATAAATTTCCAGTTAATTATCCAGCCCATTGTCGCGCAATTCTTAATTGTGTGATATTGGAACATCGCACGAGACCCGGTAAACAAAAAACGCCTCATATGAGGGCGTCTTTTGTTTGGGCTCAAACTTCTTCGTCTACATCGGACGAGTGCTTCCGGGCGTTTGTATCCTCGGAATTCATATCTTTGTCTTCTGGCATATGCCTCCTGTCTGCCATTGGCAGAATTAATGCTTTATTATTTAAGCTGATTGGAAATTTTTGAGGAATGATTTAGTTTGCACAAAAAAAATTTGAATGGCAACATTTTCTTGTAGTTTAATTCCGAAGCTGTTAATAAACCAAAAAGCAGCTAAAGACTGCTTTTTGGTTTGCCTAACCGCAGTTTGACTTTTGCTTGAAGTTCCAAACCTTCGGCTTGCAAGTCCTTCATCCTGTTCCAGATTTCAATAAATCGATCCTGCCTATTCCTCATTCATCTCCTGTGAGTTTGAGGAACCACTGTCGGAACTCTGCGATCGACTGCGTTTGTTCTTGGCACCTTTGGTTCTGGCCATAAGAATCACCTCCCAAATTGATTAATGGTTGTAGTTGCCATTTAATACTATCCGGTTATAATTTGATATAAGTTAAGTATCCAAGCCCATCCACGGATTTGTTTTAGAATATTTTTCGCAGCTGTACAAAAAGCTGAACTACTGTTTATAAAAGGCCTTATCCAGTAATATGGCCGATTTGTTTACTGTTTTTTGTGGAGCGCATGGTTTTACCTGCCCCAGACGCAATCCTTCCCATTTTAGCAATTCTTCGTTGCAGTTTGGCCGGAATTGGCGTAAAGAAAAGGCTTTTTTTGGACATAGTATTCCTTTTGGTTAATTTAGTTTATGATAAGTGGTCCGGATAAATTTTTAAATACGCACTTCTTCCAATCGCGACCAAATCAAAACTAAAAAGATGCGTCCTATTACAGCCCAAAATTCTAATGTTTGACTCTGCCAAAGCTTTGTGTCAGCATTATTATGGGACCGAGCCAAGGGGGTAACATGAGAAATTACATAAGCAACTTGCTGCTTACCTTGGGGATTTGTCTGATCTTGGAAGCACTGTTGACCATATTTGCCGTAAACTTTATGCCACACAGCGTGAAGGTTTACGGATACTTTTCCCTTGCCCTGGGATTTGTCGTGACATCCATAACAAATCCAGGCCCAAACCGGAGGACCTAATCACGCGAAGTTGCGATTAACCGCTTTCTTTTCTAGAAAAGAAAGCGGTATTCTGCCGCGATCGCGGCAAAGCAAAACCAGCCATTTCTGGCTGGTTTAATTTTAGCGTTTGCTGAATTGAAGCGACCGACTTGCTCTTTTAGGATGTAATAGTGCGAGCTTACCGCTTAGAGAATTGCGGTGATGCACTCGCCCTTTGGGCATCAGAATTGCTTGTGTATTGCTTTGGTAAATAGCTACCGTGAGAGCAGTATAAAGCTATTGTCGGGAGGTGTCAAATGCTTTCTGTGACTTAATTGGGGATAATTTGTCGGGACGTTTTTTAGCAATTAATCCCATTTCACGAGCATACTTTAGATAGCGAGTAACTACGCGTTTATGGGGAGTTTTGCCCGTCAACGTCGGAGGCAGCAATTTAACGATCTCCGTTTCTGATAAGCCCATTTGCCGATATTTAACAGTTAATTTGATATTTTCAATGTTTTTAGGTCTGCCTTGCATATGGGCGTATTATAGACCGTTTTTGTCGGGGATGCAACGAGCATCCTGTTGAAAACTATTCGGTGCTGATCCTTGGCTCTGTCGATATCCAAGGCAGCATAATGCTTAAGAGTAGTCCGTTCGGACTTATGCCGGGCCAAATGCTGAACAGTCCGGATGTCCGTTTGATTCATCAAAAGCCAAGTGCAGAATGTTTTGCGTAAAATATGGAACCGCACCCGTTTTTTGAAACGCAGCTCTAAAACCACGCGGCGGAAATATCCCTTGGCTGAAGTATATGTCAGCCGGCCGCCGTCATTGCCGCGAAACAAATAATCCTCATCGTCCAGCCGGCCGCGGATATATCGATCCAGCCAAGCCTTAGCCCGTTCGGATAACAATACTTTTTCCGGTTGCTTGGATTTGCAATTGATAATTTTAACCTCATTATTTGTCCAATCAATATCCTGCTTATTCAATGGCAGGGCCTCACCAATGCGCATGCCCGTGGCGACCAGTAATTCTATAAGCGCGCGCATACGCAGCTCCTCAATCCGGGTCGGGTTAAACGATTCAAGCAGCGTTTCAAATTCCTCAGGAGTCAAATACTCGGGTGCTGGCCCGGCCGGCCCGCGAGGAATTTTTATATCTCGCCAATGGCAGGGGAGATTTGGTATACCCGATTCGTACAGGAAACGCCAATACACGCGGAAAACTGAAACTGTCCGTTGCGATCCATAGGCCCCATGCATCCGGCCGGAATGGATTATTCGGGCCAGATGAACCACCCGAAATTCCGAAACATCCATATCACCCACCGCCTCCGCAATTGCCTCCTCCAAAAATCTTTTGTTTTCTCTTATTGTTTTCGGTGATCTGCCAATTTTCCGCAGATAAACTAAAAAGTCCTCAAAGTGTTCTTTGATCATCATATGGGTACAATAAAACCCAATGTCTCCATTGGGCGGATTAATATTTTATCTAACGCACAAGTTCGCGCATCAGTTCCTTGCCAGCCGGACTATCCGCTGGGATCATGGTTGGGTTTTTGCATTTGGGGCAGATTTTCTGTTTGTTGGAGATCCTCCAGATCGAATAAAGCAATCCCGGCAGAATGATGAAAAGCCAAAGCACCAGCTCAACGGCAAAACTGCCCGGGGTCTTTTTTATCGGCTTTCCCACATAATGGCATGTGGTGCAAATCATTTGCGGCATAGATAGATTATTCCTATTAATTGCTTTAGCCTAAGCTTAGATTGAAATCGGAAGCTTTGTCAAGTCATAGAAAAATGGGGATGCTATAAAGCGTCCCCATTGAACTGCGCCACCCGGCGCATTTGGTTATCCTTTGCGCGTTGGACGCGCTGCAGGATGTGGATAATTTCCGGCAATGTTCGGTTACCGAAAATATGATGGAGCATGTTGTGGCGTTCAATGCGAATCAAAAGCAGATTCCATCGCTCGTCACTGCTGCCATATCGCGACCGAGGTATCATGTGGTGCCGGTTTCGCCCCTTAAGCACCATCATCCTCCCGGGCCGCGAGCTGCTTGCGATGCCGTTTTAGCGGTTCACGCAAAGCCTTCAGAGGCATTGCCGGCATCCCTTGCATTTGCCGGGCAAAGTCGTAATTCATCAGGCCCTCACAATCCGGACAGAAGTCGAACACGATCGGAAAGATGAACTGGCCCTTGCATTCGGCGAACACTGCGCGGCAAACCAGGCAGACCAGATCAGTATGGCTGCACCTTTTTTCCATGGCTACCTCGCTTCATCCGGCACGTAGTTTTTGCCGGTTTTGACCCGGTAATCCTCGACGCAGGCTTTGTGAACGATCTGCCCATCGATGATCAGCGTCTTGCCGCACGCCATCATCCAATCCGAAACGCGTTTCTCGCAAATCGCGCAATGTACTGGATCCATATTGTCCTCCTCACAAGATTTCGCCACTCCGGCCAGCATATGAGGATGGCCGGAATAACCAAATTTTGTAACAAGTCAGGGATTGTAATAACCGAGGATGGTAGGATCGCCAATGGCAACCTGCCGGCCCGCCGTTATCCGCCCGTGACTATAATTTGATTCAATGAGAATAAGCTTTCCATTTGAGATCGCGGTAATCACCGCCACATGGCCGTAACTGAATATCACCACGCTGTTAATCTCAGGCGTATAAGTCCGGGGCAGCAGATCTCCGCCATAGCCCCATCTCCCCGTCAGTCCGAGATAATGCTTTGCGAACTCAACGCAATTGCCGGCATAACTCTTTGCCGCAATTTTGGCCCGGGTTTGGGCCACGTAGTCGGCTTGCAACTGGATAACAACTCCCGGATCTGGCCGGTAAAGCGTCTGTTCGGGACTGAGCGGATCAATATAATTGATCTTAAGTTGTGTAACTTTTTGCGCTTTGGCATTGATAGGCAGAATCAAACTTATGATTAGAACGAATTTTAAGAACTTTATATTATACTCACAGATTGCTTTCGCACCGCATCATTTTGCCGATGTTGGCAAAATGATCTCCCTCGCACTTAGCAATTAAGAATAAATATTTAGTTTTGCCAGTTATATGCCTTTTCAATGGCAAGAAGTCCGCCCGAAATAAAGGCCGTCAACAGAGCCAAGCCTAATTTCTTCAAGTCAGTCGCACCAATTCCCACCGAAAGCAACACACCAACTGAACCCAATCCGCCGGCGACGAACCCCTTTATAAACCGCATGACTACTGATTCCAATTTTGTCATATATTTTTTCCTTTCCTAATTCCGACCTTTTTAAACAGGATAAACAATCCGCGGCGCATCATCAGGCACTTCGTATTGCTTTTTTAAATCCTCAAACATTGCATCCGACTTTGCCCAGAACACCGTGTCCGTAAATATTCCATCTCCATCTACAGAAACCAAAACTCCTAACTTGCCGCCCTTCTGAACAATGTAACGCGCTATCATATTGCTCCTTTTTAGCAGGATATATGCATTTTTAAAGATATATCCCGAGTTAAAATAATTTTCTCTAATGTGGTGTTCAAAATGCCCCGATTGCGCACCAACAAAACTTGAATCGGTTATTATGCATTTTTGGCCATCTTTACAGATGTGGTAACCCTTGCCCGACAAACAATGGCCTTCACCGCCGGCATTGGGCGAGGGTGGATTTGGATAGGTATAGTCCTCCCAGCCGGTATTGCCGATAGCCAGACCAAAGGTAACATTGCCAAAGTCCCTTATTGCTTGTGCAATTTGTTCTATTGTTCCGTTGGTATCAAAATAGCTTTTTTCGCGGTTAACCAGTGCCTGCGCCGGATTTTGTCCGTTTTTATCCCGCATATTTATCGGATTTTTCGGTTCCGGGTCAGGCAATTGATCTAGTGTTTGTTGCCCATATTTACAGATCCAATTGGGCCCATCGGCAAGGTTGGCACCTTGTCCCGGTTCCGGGAAGGCAATATTACTGAATAAACTTTTTACCGAAAACTGCTTCTGCTCTAGCCGCCAATGCACCTTGCTGTTGCCCTCACCCACACAGTCATCGGCAGTATGCTGGTTAGTATCGGGAGGGCGCGGCAAGATTACAGGCTTATTCCAATCAATAGGCGCAACCGACGAAGCTACAAAACTTAGTTTATAGTTACGCGGATCGCGTATTCCTTCTTTTGCTCCAGGTTTTAATTCCATATTATTTTTTTAATACTGAATAGAGAATATAATCCCCAATAATATTGAGAATAATTAACGCTCCGGTTACCAGCCAACGGAATCGTTCCATGGCTCGCAATCTAGTTTCATGATCTGGGGATGGATCCTCCTCACGCAAGGTTTTTATCGCATCATTAAATTCCCGTCTAGTCACGAAGTCGGTTTTTATTTCTCGGATATCCAATTTGATCTCGGCGATGCTTTGTTTGATATTAGCCGTCTCATTGGTATTAACCGCCAAGGAGGACTTGATATCGGATAATTCTTTTAGCACCGTTGTATGTTGTTCTTGATCCATTAGGCTATATCCTTATTTTGAGCGATAATTGCAATTCCATCTCCGCCAGTAACACCGTCAGCTGCAGTAGTATCAGTACCTTGTAAACTTGTTGTTCCTGTATTTGCCATGCTGCCTCCGCCTGATGATCCCCATGGAGAAGCAAGACCCGAGGATATGCCCGTACTTGCGCCTGAACCGGCAGCACCGCCGGAGACCGTAACTGTTCCGGAGGCCGAAGTTAATGAATTATAAAGAATCAAGCAAAAGCCTCCGCCACCACCTGAACCACCACCCAATCCACATTGAGTTGAGGTTCCCACAGTAGCATTTGTGCCGTTAGCTCCTGCCACTGAAATGCCGCTGGAAGTTGTAAAGTTTAATGCTCCGGCGCATTCAACAATTAATCCTCCGCCGCCGCGGCCGCCGGCAGCAGGATTGCTTGTTCCATTGCTCTGGTCTTTTCCTCCTCCGCCACCACCTGAACCGGGAGCAACTTGATAATATTTAGAAATATAACTCGTCAATTGCACTTTGATGGCCGCAGATCCTCCAGCCTGTGAACTACCAACATGAATGCTTGAACCACCAAAACCACCTTTTCCTTTTGATATTGTTGCCAAGAATCCATTCCCATCATTGCCATCATTCCCATTAACTACACCTGTTGCCCCGGAGAGAGCTGTGCCGCCGGCAGCACCCATATTTGCACAATCAATCATCGGAGTTTGAGATGATGTTAAAGTTACATCCCCTTGCGATTTCAAAATAATTATTGTCCCATTTGTATTCGGATTACTGAAAGCCAATTTACCAGTCCCGGTTATAGAAATAGAAGTATATTGCTTTATTACAACTGCAGCATTAGCACAATCAATCGTTGTTGTTCCGGAGCTGATATTTAATGCGCCGTCTGATCCATCGCCTCCAAAAGTAGTCTTGACTTCAGCATTCAATTGCGAGGCAGGCAGCGTATCCCCTGCAACAAAAATTCTTTTTGCCATATCACTCCTTAGCTGATTGTAATCGTCCAATCAAGCGTTAATGTTTCAGTATTCGACTTTGTGACGTTTATAATCACCCGGCTAAACAATGTCCCAGAATCGGCAGTTGCTGTGCCATTTATAAATAGTGCGGCTTCCCGAAGCGTGGCCACTGCATCGGTGGCGGCAAAGAACGCTGTGATGTATGCGATGTTATCAGCGTTCGTATGCGAAACAACCGTATTGCGGGCCACTTCCGTGCCAAGGGTAGTATCGCTATTGGCCGCGGTCGTGGAATCCGTACCAACGGCACCATAATTTACCAATAGGCTCGCCGGTGTCGGCGAAGGATTGGATAAGTGTTGAGCAATCGCCGTCCGGGCTACAGTGGGCACAATATTATGATAATTTTTGACGTGCTTAACACGGCCGGTTTTGGCATCCCGGACTGTCGCCAACACATTGACCTTAATTTTTACCACCCTCTTATCTTTTACGTATAGTTTTTTCATATTTTTAACTTAATTTTGATCCATTTGTTATAAAGACCCGTTTGAAACCTGTGGGGAGAAATGGCCCGAGGACAAATACTACAGGAAAGTTCAGCGATTGCGCGGTAAATGTTTCGTTCATCGTTACTGTCTCATTCTGCATATTATGGTCGGCCGTAAACACCGCATCGCCGATGGTCACCGTCTCAGCCTCCGATTCAATCAAATCCAATTGCTCAGTTTGCGACAGATCGATTTTACTCCGATCCTTATACAGAAGCTTTTTGAGGATCGCCAGATAATCCATAGTCTTGGTATTTATCAGACTGATCTTATAGATAAATGAGGTCGGCGTTTTCATGGTCGTGGTGACCTTATTTACCACAAACTCCTGATTTATATTCCGCGAGACGGAGTTGATCAGCACTCGCTGGCCGGCCAGGAACCCTGGCGTCTCTGTTTCAAACTCACCTTCCGAAAGCGTCGCGCCGTATGTTTGGATTTCTGCTGCGGCTCGTTGGCGCGCCCCGACCTGACTGTTTATAGTCGAGTCATTAATTAGGTATTCATATTTACCATCGCCATAACCCTCGGCCGAGAATATGGCAGCTACTGCTATGGGATCTGAATATTTAACGATCACAGGTAGATTTGGCTTACCGGAAAAGGATAAAGTATCATTGGCAACCGGTTTGTTGTCATCGCGCCAGCGCACGATCTTTTCCTCAAAGTTAAACAGCGCGGAAAATGTCGCCGGATCATCGATATAATCCACGCCGATAGTTTGCTTTTTGCCGTTGACCCGTATTCCAAAGTCGGTATATTTATATGGCAATTTAAATGTCACATCATGGCCGTCAGCCTTGGCCGAGGCCGTAAATTGTGATCCTAAATATTCACCACCGCGCACAACAATTGCGGTGCGCAGCTGCGAGTTGTCATCGCGAATTATCAGTGTGCCATCCGCGTAAGTCCCATTATCATCCTGTATTTCAACTGGAGCAGTATTAGCAGATGGCGTTTGGAAATAAACATCTTTGGTATAGTCCACGTACCAATCGAAACCAACTAGGTCAGCCAGCTGCTTTAAGCATTCCGAAATTGGCAAATAGGCGAATTGGATGTAACTAATCGTGATCATGCAGGACACCTGCGTTGTGGTAAAGTCGGTCGTGTAGGTTGCGATCAGGTTGGCGATAATATCCTCAACCGTCATATTTTCATAGGTTGTGGCCACCAATTTCTGATCGAGAATTTTGGTATAATCCGTACATTCAATGGCATACTCTATCACCCCAAACGAAGGGGAATTTTGCGTTCGGCGCGTGATTACCCCGGCAAATATTCTCGTCCCCGAATCATCGAGTACTATAATCTCCTGCCCCATATTTGGCCGGTAAATATCCGTGGACACGCAGCGGATTGTAAAGGTGCAAATATCAACCTGTGAGGTTAAAATATTATCTATCCGAAAAGTGTTATATACGATTCTTTCTGCGACATTGGTATTATCAATGTTGATCTGCATTACAGCCTCACTTGCATTTTTAATCTATTGAACATCATATTTGCCATCTGATCCGCCGCATCCTGCGACAAAAACGTCCCTGTAATGTTTATAACCACGTTGCTGCCGCCCAAACTGCTATTGGGAATGATCGAACCGGCCGCGGATGGCATAAACAATTCCGGCCCCTGCTCACCCACGATGTATGGAGATCCGGCCGAAACAGGGCCGCCTGCCGCGCGAAAAATATTTGCGATTCCGTTTCCAATATTTGAAATTCCGGATTTAACGCCACCCGCCGTTTTACTCGCCAATTGATCCAATAAATCAATCGCTTGTTTGACCCAGTCGATCATGCTTTTTACATCGTCAATAAATTGCATCACTCCAAATATCAAATCCGCAAGGAAGTTGGTCGTTCCATCAAAGGCCTTTCCCAAAAACGTAATTGTATTTACGGTCAACCCTAAAATTTGAATGAATGCAGGAAATAATTTTTGTACAAGCGGGGCAAGGTTAGTTGCCAGCTGTGCTACTTTTTGTGCGATTGCCTGAATTTGATCTTGCGTTTCCGGTTTTTGGGCCCAATCAGTAAGTTGCGTAATGAATGGGGTAATTGCCGTGATTAAGGCTGCTCCTATCGTTTCTTTTAAATCATCCACCGCGTTTCCCAATTGCAGCATTTTGCCGCTGAATGAATCCGTGGCCGCGCCTGCTGATCCCCCAAATTCAGTCGTCAATTCGCTCAAAATCATTTTTTGCGCATCCAACTGATGCCCGGTTTCAACCAAATTTTTTATTACGTTCACCTGATCCTCGGAAAAATTTACACCAACGCGGCGCAATGCCGTAACGCCCAAAATCGGATCCTGCAATGCCTTACCAAGTTCAATTGCGCTGCTTTTTGTATCCTGGCCGAGGGCGGTCGACATATCCAATACAACACGCGTCGCATCGGGAAAAACATCCTGCCCGATTTTTGTAAACGTCAGGAGCATATTTTCAGCAGAGACTACCGCCTCATCGGAATAGGTCGTTTGCTTTTGCAACTCCTTTGATAAATCCAAAACAGCCTGCTTTGTAACCCCGGCGGATCCACCCGTGCTTTTCAAAACAGCATCCAGCTGGGAGGTAACCTTTTGGCTTTCATCGAACGATTTTATAGATTGGTAAGCAACCGTCCCCAATGCGCCAAGGGCAGCAGTAGCAGCAGTCAAACCGACTGTCGCCAATCCCTTAAATATCCCGCTGAGACCACCAACTTTTTGTCCCAAGGATCCCAAGACCCCGGATGCCTTATCCTCGGCGGTTATAACTATTTTTACCTCATCATCTACTGCCATATTGTTGCTCTAAATACTGCTCCTCAATAATTTCAATTATCTCCTCCAATGTCGCCTGATCATATTCCTCATATAATTGCTTCTGGGTGATATTAAGCCTTAAACAGATTGCTGATTCGTTTCGTCTTTTTTTTTATTTTCACCCAAAAACTTTGTGACCTCCGACGTTATATATTCAATATCATCCTTTTTAAGAAATGACAGATTTTCTTTAGTGATCAATAAAGGCTGCCCCGATTCATCAGTAAAGTTCCAGCTTTTTATAAGCTTTGGTAGGACATCTAATCCAAGCTCAAACCGCTCCTCGTCAGTCCCGATTTTGCGCCCGGAAAATTTTGCCAACTCTCCAACCAAGAGGGAATCAAAAATTTCAACCTTACTATCCGGATAAGATGGCAATACGATTAGCTTTGTATTTCGGAAATCTTGTAATACTGGCATATTTATTTTCCTTCCCCTCCGGGTTTCCCCGGAGGGGATTTTTTATTTAGTAGCTAGATTGCGCATTAATCAGCGTGCAGGAATTTACAATATTTCCGTTCGTGATGTCATACAGCGCGCTGAACTGAATTGATTGTGTCACGATATCGTCGTTGCCCGATCGGCTCGGTTCCCACGATTCAAACTCCACCCGCGATAGATCCAAGGTCAGCTGCGGCCGGGATGATGTCCCGATCAAAGCATCGGAGTTTAGTAAATCAACTCTCAGAGCCTTATAAGATCCATCTAGCATATATTGCCGGAATGTCTGGTCATCCAAATCCAGCGTTATTTGTCCAGAAATCTCAAAATAAGTATTCAAGATATCATCCGGCCAGACCGTTCCAAGGATATTATTTTGTTTTGCATTCTTGGCAATCGTCAGCTTCAAATTTTTTACGCTCAGGGCAGTTGCCGCACCCAATCCCGTGGCCAGCGAGGCCACTTTGATCGTGGCGTGGCGGCCTAAGAACTTATTTTCCGCAATATATGATGGGCTTGCGGCAGCCACTTTTTTGCCAGTGCGCGAGACCAGGTTGGCCTTAAAGGTCGCAACGTCGCCCGGCACAATATCTACCTCAAGGCTATCCAGCATGGCCAAAGCGTACTGATCGGTTTGATCCGGATCCGCTAGAGTAAGGGTCAACGATTGATGCTGATTATTGTTTGAGATCGAGAAGGTATGCGTATAGGCCGAATCTGACGGCCCGGTAACCGTATCCGATCCGAATGCGGCCAAGAGCAATAACCCAAATGATTTATCAAAAACATCACCCTCGATTGAACCATCGGCCCATTCCAAAACTTTTGGTGCCTGATTAGATCCGCCGATTACCCCATAATTTAATTTTGATTTTTGCTTTGTTGTCTTGTCGCCATAAGCGACCGCTGATTTTGGAACCCAGAACGATGCCGCCACTGGCGTACCCCGGATGGCTTCCTTAGCCAGTCCCACGTTTACCCTGCGCCCTATATACTTTGTCATTTAATTTCCTTTCTTATTGTTTATGAGATTAATGTCACATTGACATCCATCTCGATTTTTATAATTATTTCGGCAATCCTATATGTATCCTGACGTTCAACATAGCCCCACGTCGCTGGCAAGGCCTGAACCCGAATCATTGTATAGCCGGTAGGCAACACCAATGCCGATCCAGGGCTTCCCGTGCCGAGCGTGTAATTCTTATCGAACGTATCCAGAACCGAATCGACCACTTCGGTTAATGCATCCTCAGCCTGTTTGTCCGTCCGCGGTTCGGCGCGCTTAACCAATAACTGCAATTTGAACGCATAGACCCGGCGATTGGCGGCCGTAGTACGATAATCCGATTCATTCGCAGATGGTATGAGCACGGCTACCGGATCCCCGGAGAAATCGCCAACCTCATAGTCATAGACATTCTCAAGGAGGCTATCGGCGGTCAACATCGCCACTAATTTATTTTTTAGATCCTGCCACATAGAATTAAACGTCTAATGCTTTTTTAACTTCGTCATTTACGATCTGCTGAATTTTATTGCGTGAATCCTCAGCCGCCGCGTGCATAAACGGCGTGCGCCGTTCTACATATTTGGCGTAGGTTACAGTGGGGCCAATCGTTGCGTAAGTCGGATATATTTCAATCCCCTCGCCGCTTTGGAAACTGCCGCCATTGAATGATCCGCCGCCTATTGAGGCGCGCATTCGGCCGGTACGCACCGGCGAGTAGATTTTGGCCTGCGCCTGCACCGTAAAAATTGATTTGCTCAAAATGGTATTTACGGCCTTGATAATATTCGCGGAGCGTGTTTCAAAATTCCCCTTCACGCGATTCAAATCATTTAAATCCAACTCAATTTCCATTATTGCGATCCCTTCGTCAGGTAAATTTCATAATAATCCATTGCTCCATGGTGCCAGCGCGTAACTCCGCCTTTGCGTACCGTATATACGGCCCCGGCTTCATCCTTTATCTGATCACCCTCTTGGATATCAATATCGTTGCCGCAGAACATTTTATATAAGCTGCCTGGCACGCCGCCGGCGCGCAAGGTCTTTTCCAAATCCATCGCCTGCAATGTCGTCATGGAAGCGGTCACTGTCGATAAAGCCAACCGATTATTAGTGCCAGTAACCTTGACCAACCGGGATATAATTACCTTTTGATCTGCGAGATGTGTAAGTTTCATTTAATCCATTCCTATTTTTCTATATCCATCCAAGATATCAAATATTCCTAACGCCTTAGCATCGTCAGCCACCTGCTCATAGATAATGTCATATTCACCCAACCGTTCTCGTTGGATATGCATACCGCCGCGCAAGCTCTTATCGAGGAATCTTGCAGCCAATTGCAGTGCAGCCATCTTAATTGGCCCCGGCACAACGGCTGCGCCCCAGCTGCCCGTAATCCGCACAGAATAGCGTTGTTTGGGCCATGATATAAGCTGTCCACCGCGGAGGAGTTGCAGCCGGTTTTTAGGGCTATCATTGAGCGGATATGTCACAAAGTCGACATTCTCCAGTAGATCAAAGAGTTGATTGCCGTCAATGTCCAGAATATAAACCGAGGTAATTGACTGGAACTCATCCACCACCAAATCACCATTGCCGGAGCCATCGAAATTGCGCGTGGCAGTGCCGGCATCCGCAAATGTAGTATCGCAATAGTCGTCAATATAATTCCCGACCATCTCGATAATACTATCCAACCAGCTGTCCGCCGTGGAATCTATATCCTCTCCTACAAAATTTTGTATGTCCCCTTTAGTGATATACATAAATTTAAAATAATTTCCTTTTATCTTTTGACGGTTTATTTGAGAAAAAGCTATTACCCTTCTTAAATTTGCCTTCGGTACTTGAGAAAAAGCTTAATCCCTTTTTATATTTATCGGCCGTATTAATATAGATTCTTTGCGCAATGCGGCTGGAGTTTGAAAGGAAGGTGTCTATCAGGCTGAATGATTCAATCAATGATCTGGTTACTGTCCGGAGAATAATATCTGAAACGGTCAACGATTCATTCAATACATAGGTAATTAATCTGCTTATAGAATCTGTAAGTGAGATGGTTTCTTCCATAACTTTGCTCAAAAATCTTGAACTAGAAATTATATCAGTGAGGCTTATCGTTTCCGTAAGCAAGCGAGTTGCCTGTTTTAAAACCGTATCAGTAAGTATGATCGTCTCTGATAACACCCGGCCGATATTGTAAATTATTGAATCCGAGAATGTTATCGTCTCCGAGAGGAGCCTGCTCGGCAACTTCACCAAGCTCGCGTTTAAAGTTATTGTCTCCGTTAATCCCCTCGCCGCTTGTTTTATAACCTTATCCGTTATTGTGATAGTTTCAGAAAATGCACGCGCCGATTGTTTTAGTACCGTATCGGTTAAAGTGATGGTCTCCTTTAAATTTCGTATAGTTGATTTAAATATTAAACCAGTCAAAGTTATGGTTTCTGACAATGCGATTCCGGGTAATTTCAGCACAGTATCGCGAACTGTCAGGGTTTCGCTCAAATTTCTCACAGTCTGTTTTATAATCTTTGCAGTAAGTATGATCGTCTCTGCCAGATTCCGAGTCGCAGATCGGATCATTGAATCCGTCAAAGTTATACTTTCCGACAAGGTTTGGGTATAAGCAGTTCCAGATGAGGCGATTTTAAAAGTTGCGATTACCCCATATCCATACATATAGAAACCGGGAGAACTAATGGTCGCTGTTTGCGCCCCTGTGCTGGCAATAATTTTGTTTCCAACGCATATTGATGGATAAACATCCGATCCGTTTTGATTGACGACATTACTGAATCCAGAAATAGCATAAGCGGCCCCCGGTTGCGCGTTGCCGGCATACATTACTACAACAAGTTCACTGGCCTGTGTCGTCGCGGCGGTGGTCCCTGTACTGTGGCTTGTAGAATAACCGCTTTCCAGATTTTCGGCTGATTTATCAAGAGGCGCGGCAGATAACCCTGACCATTCCCTCAAAACATAGGCCGGATCGGTATAGCTGGAAAAATGAATTGTTATAGTACACGCTCCCCCTGTGGTTATCGGAGCATAGTACATCGAACCGCCGGAGTAAGTATTAAGATTATGTTTAATCAGCGTGTAAGTATTACCAAGATTATCTGAAATGCTCGTGATGCTAAGGAAATGCTCCAGTGCCAAAATCAGGGTATTTCCTGCGACAACATTACTTGCCGGACTAATAGTAAGGCTGGTAACATACGCGCCACCATTGCCTGTTTTTGTTTGGACGAGGGCCGCGGCCATCAGGGTTGATAATTAAATAGTTCAAAATCCTTGCGATATACTTCATAAATCACCGCCTTAGATGCGTCGTTTAAAGGAACTTTTTCATACAAGCATGATCGCATTAGTGGCAGTACTTCATCGACATTGAGCCTACCGCTAATTACTTTCCAACTTTCCTGCAAAGTCTCATAACGTCCTACATAATCCACCAAAACACGCCCGGATTGATCACAGATATATTCATGCTGCGGTCTGGTTATCAATGGTTCTGCGGTTATAGCCTTCTGCAAATCGCCTCCAGTTAGAAAATCGTTCGGGTCTTTATTGCTCGTGAGGAAAACTCCAAAAAAGTAGAACAGGGACAGAAAACGATCATATGGGTGACGGACAATTGTGAACTTATATCGACTAGCGAAGTCAGGGAGCATCCCCAGCCATTCTTGCGCGGTGCGATGCTCTGTCGGCTTATGCAATGCGTTGCATATTGAAGTCGAGCCTGTGCGCGGAACGCGGACGAATAAATAACTGTCGGGATTTGGATAAATGGTCTTTAAGATGGGCATCATAGATCAATAAATTTGCAACCAGTTAAGTGATAGACAGCTTGCTTAATCCTTCCCGGGCAGATAGTTGAAACCACAACATCAAATCCTTGAGATTCCAGGACTGATGCCAAACGAGCGATTCGGAGATTATTCTCAAGCCGGTCGGCATTGGAAAATCCCAGCCCTTTTGAAATACTGCTTCGCATGATATCACCGTCCAGATTGATTGCATTCATCTTTCTGCAAAGCTCTCGGGCCAAAGCTGTCTTACCCGATTTCCGCGGCCCTCTTATCCATAGAATCACGGATTTTAGTTCCTGAGATCGCCTCGGTTTCTTCATCAAGGCGGATTTCCCTAATTCCCCAGCCGACTTTTCTTCCGTAAACCACCTCTTCAATATCAGGGATGATTATTACTTTTGCTTGCGGAAAAGCTTGGCTAATCATCTCCTTCCTTTGTTCCACCGAAAATGGATTATTTCCATCATGTTCAGTATCACGAATAGCAATACAAACATTCTTGCCTTCATCCAGAACCTTTTGGATGAGTTTTTTATGGCCGTCATGCAGGGGCTGCCAGCGTCCGATAAGTAGTGTGTATTTAATTCGTCCCATCTCTGCTGTCATATCCGGCCGTCCCTTAGGTGTTTTGCACTTTCCAAGTGATTTGCAAAGTATCACCATTCACCACGTTAATTGCTGAAAATGTTTGGCGGCAAAGCAAAGTTACGCTTGAGGAAGCATTGAACAATCCGGATTCGGTAACGGCTACCGTGCCTGTGACTGTAAAGCTTTTGAGAACCTGCGCCGTATCATTCGTCACCGAGGTTGTCACGGTTGAAACTGTCCCGGCCGCACGACTCAAACCTGAGGTTGCTGTTTCTGTATCCAGGGCAGTATCACTTGTCGAGAACGCAGTCGTTCCTGTTCCGACCGCGATGTAGGTGAAGGCCGCGGGACTTCCGCTGCCATTGATCAGGCCCGAAATTATCGCTCGGCCGGCGTTGGTAATTCCGTTTGAGAATACCATGCGATCTGACCAATATCCGAATAACACAGGGATCTTGGCGTGAAGCGGCGAAAGATAACCATGCTTTATAAGTTTCTGCACCCATCTCCATGCTTGGAATATCTGCTTGCGCTTTCCATCCGCGCCCGTCACTGTAATCTCGACGTTATCCCGGACTCGGGCATTTGAAAGCATTTTTTTAAATCTGTTCATTTTTAGGCCTCCGTGCTCACCAGATCTATTTCCGATGATGCATTAAATTGTGCGGCAAAGGCTTCCGCGACTTTCGTTTTCAAAACCTCAACCTTGTCGTCCGGCAACTCGGTATTCACCACGATTGCGATTCTGGTTACCACGCTCCCGGACAATTGCAATCCTTCGGCAATTTCCGAGATAGACTCCGCCGGAATTTCGTTCAATGGCATCACTGCCGTAAAATTGTATTTCATATAAATTCTGATTAATTATTATCCTCTCTGACGCGGCTTAAGGATTACCGCGCCAGTTTTTTATTCTCGAGGACTAAAGAATTTTTAGACTAAGGCAAGCTGACCAGTACGCGCGCAGCATCAGGCAGCACAACAGTGCCGGCGATGCGGAATACAACTCGGATTGCGGTTTGATCTTTAGTGAAAGCGGTTTCAGTATCATTGCTGATCTTAACCGTCATCGCCTTCCGATCACCCAACCAATATGCGAGCTTCCAGTTACCAAACGCGATTTTAGTCGTGTCAGCATCGTAGAACTCGTATACCGGATAACCCATCAAGGTTGCAGGTCTAGCCTGAGTAACATCGCCCGGAACTCCCGGAGCAGCGTCAACCCAAAGATAGCGGCCTGTAGTATCCTTCAACTTTCTCAGTTCAGCCACGTTTTCCGGGTGAACCAAGAATGAAGCACCTGCTCTATACATTGATTTCAATGCATAGACCAAGTTTGTGATGAGATCCAATGAGAGGTTTCCGCCGGCAGTAATGGTTGTAATGCCATTTGAGCCAGTGGTAAAAATTCCCATCGGTTGAGTAGTACCGTTACCGGCGATGATCACGCGATTTTCCTCAATTCCAACAGCCTCGGCAAACAAGCCGATAATCAGTTGGACGACATCAAGTTCGGTTGAATCTTCAACCAACTCGTCGGAGGCATAAAGGATCGCGGCCGCTTTCTTGGCAGTCAGCGTTTGCTGACCGAAGTTGGCGGTAGTTGTAGTCTTTGCGACGTTCTCACCTGTCCAGTAAACTTTCGGGCGGTTGACCAAGGACGGAATGTTCATCACATTTCGGCGCATTGGGACAACGCGGACGAGGGATCTGGCGTAAGGCGGCTCGGTCAAAGACTTGATCAGCTCGGCTAGGAACTCGGCTGGAAAGAGGTATCCGCCATCTGCATTCACGCCCTCAGAGAGAGCCTTGACCACAGTGTCGTTTTTGGTAACCAAAGCGTGGAAAAAACCAACGATCTTTTCCTCTTTAGTTAACTGATCCTTTTTCTCGAGATCCTTACCGTGCAAAATCTCACGAAGTTTTGCATTTTCGGGACGATTCAGGATGTTTTGGGAGGCCCTGATTGAATCTTTCAATTCATCAATGCCGAGCTGTTTGCTCACTGCTTGCGCAATGGACTTGGCAGCTTCCTCAACAGCCTTGTCGTCATCATCGGCGGCGGTGCTGTTCAGGGTTGATGGATCGGTGCCTTCTGTGGCTTCCTTCCCATCATCCTCTTGAACATCCTTTTCATCGATGTAGACTTTTTTGCCGTTTATAACAATAAACTTTTTCATAATTTGTTTTACTTTCCCCTTAGCAAGAGGTGTGCTAAGGCTTTAATTCTCGGAGCAAGGAATTGGTATCCTTGTTGATCCTCTGCAAAGCCCGACGCACTCGAGATTTAACCTCGGCCGGAGATTTACTCGCGGCTGCGTCCACCTTTGGTTCTCGACTTTCGCCCGCGTCCTTATCGGCATTGGCATCAGTCGCGGTTAGCAACTCATTCAATGCCTCGCTGGCCTGTTTTACATTCTCCGCGAGAGACTCGAGGAGACTGACAGCAGTTTCAATGCGCTTGCGATTCTTGCCCGAAAGAATGCGCCCTTCTTTCAGCTCGGTTATTTCCTGTTGCAAAATCTTATTGGTCGTTTCAAGTTCATCAAGTTTGGCCGGATCCAATTCCGCCTCGTCCTGTTCCTCCTGTTTTTCCACCCATGTTTTAACCTGCATTGCCAGTTCCGCATTTTTCACATCCAGCAGGGTTTTAATCCGTTCGGCATTCGGGTTAGCCGGCACTGCCACAAACGACACCTCAAGCAGTTCATTCCGGCCGGTATCCCCATCCTGCACCGGGCCATGCGGCAAAAAGCCAACCGACACGGTATTCAAAACGCCCTCATTGACCATTTGCTCAACCTCTTTTGATAAATCGGTAATTCCATGGAATACCGGATCAAATACCAAGGATTTGCCCTCAAAGCGGATATTGGTTGCCATACCGACAATGTTTTCAACCATATAATCATGGTTGACCAGCAACACCGGATTTTTCATAAAATTGGTCAGATCCCACGATTCAATCGGAATGACCTCGCCCGAACGATCCAAAGTTTCATCGGACGCCACAAAGCTAATCCGATCACCCGACTTTTGTAGAACCGCTTGCAAAAACTGCTTTTCTTTTTTCATTGTTTTTTTAATTAATGATTGGAATCGTCGTGCATCTGCAGTTCGGATGCAGCGGCGGAAAATCTACATCGCCATAATTAAGATCCAGCTTCCCACCGTTCTTGCCGGTAAAGGTATCGCCGTCTTGAAAAAATGAATCACCCAAATCAATCACAGTGCCATCCATTGGCGCGCACCATTCGCATATGGCGTCATCCTCTGTGGCCAGCCATTGCACCTTGTTGACCACGCCCGACTGCTTATATGCTTGGGTCGTGGCGAAGTTTGAAGCGCGTATAACCTCAGAGCGTGCAATCCGGTCAGCGCGGTGTTTCTCCATATCGTTGAAAGTATCCACCACGCGCGTGCGCAGCTGCGGTATGCCCTCGCCGGCCGCAATACCCTCAGACAAGGTTTGGCCCAATTGTTTATTGGTTTCCTCGTTGATCTCAAATGAAAAGTCATAACCGCGCGATTTCAAATAGTCCTGCACGGCCCGGGTTGCCATATCAAATGTCATTTTCCCGGTCACCAAACCCGAAGCGCGGCGACCCTGATCCTTTATCAGCTGCCGGATTATTGGATCATAGATATTGATCATGATCTGTGTTTCCTCATCCGGGTCGAGCTGATAATCATCTGGGTTGATCTGTGCCTTTATCGCCTTGGACTTTGGGAACTTATCCAAAATCTTTTTGGCCTGTGCGCGGAAAATCAATTGCGTGGTTTTGGTAAAGTAGGAGATATACTGATCCTCAAAGGTCATCGTTCGCCGCACAAAATTGCTTTTGATTGTTTCCCATTCCTTTTCGGCAATTTTTTTCTGCAGCTTTTTCTTTTTGATCATGTCGATCACAGCGGCCTTGGCTATTTTCTGAATTTTGCCGTCTAGTTTCTCAACCAGCTTTTTGACCTGAACTTTCTTTCCAGCCATACGCAGAGCCTTGTAATATCCAAACTTTGACCGGGCAATGATTTTTTGTTTCCGGATATTCGTTTTGCGCAGGGTTATCGATTTGGGCGGCGGCAGTTGCAAAGGCGGCAACGGATTTTGTCCGGCCTGATCTATCGGCACCAGCGATTGCGGCACGAGCAGCACATCCCCTTCCGGCCCAACGTCCGGCAGGTTCTGGTCGGCACGCACCTCGTTTATAGTCATCCAGCCGTTCTTTAAAGCATTGTCATAAAGTTTCAGATCATCCTCGCGATCCTCATCCACTGGATCTTCAAAGCAAATGAACATATTTTCGGTGCCTGCAAATAGCGGCAAATAAAACTCGTTGAGTTGCGCGGCAATGCGCTCCAATTTCGGCGCGATAGTGTGCTTGTTAAATACCGTTTCCGAAACCTCGGCGTTGGCCAAATTCACATCCTCGGTTATAGCCACGATGGATTTCGGCACGCGGAAAATAGACAGGATCTTATCCCGGCTGAATTTCATCTGTTCCATAAACTGCATATCATTGGCAGTCATGGCGTATGGGGCCATTTTCAATCCGGCCTCAAGGATCATGGCCTTGTTGGCGTTTTTATAACCCTTATGCATCCGATCCAATTCGGCGCGCAGGGTTTGGCGTTGTGTTTTGGAAAGTCGTTGGTCGGTAGAAAGTATGGAATCCGGTCTCGCACCGTTGTAAAAAAAGCGTTTATTATATTCCTCGGAATAGCTATCAACATCAAACGTCACGGCGGCAGCCTGCAAAGTGCCTTTGCCGCGGAATGGGTTTGTCGGATCTGGGTATTTGAGTAAAATCAGCTCGTCTTTGGAAATGGTAATGGTCTGGCCATTATCCAGCTTGTACTTATAGCCGGTGATCATGGACGCATCAGTGGCATTGGCCGATTTTTCAATGATCAATTTGTCCGGCCGGAGCAGCATCAAATTTTGCGGTTCGCCAGGCGTTTTGCCATTGCCACGATCCACAAACCACGGGGCCTCGCCGGTGAGTTCCAAATATTGCGCCGTGAGGTTTATAAACTCCAGAAAGGACTGGAATGAGTTGACCTTATATAACAAATCCAAGGCCGGATGTTGGGGAACCTCTATAATCTCACCGTCAGGCGAAACCTTGTAGAGTTCCGGCTTATTATTCATGATTGCGTCCGCAATGGCTGAGACTGCGGCATAGACCCAGCCAATTGACGATTTCAGATAATCGCCCTCTTTCAGCTTGGGAGGCTCATCGCCAAACGTATAACCCACGCCTTGGAATCCTAATGGTTCGTCAGGCTCAATCACGCGATCAGAAAGACCCTTTTTATTAAAGGACTGTTTAAGCTCAGTTCGATTCTCCTCGGTTTTGCGTTGGATTTCTTTTGTGTCCATTTGGGCAATAAAAAAACCGCCTTCCGGGCGGTATTGTGTGGAGCGTAAAAAAAGCCGCCATTGGCGACTAACGTGGTTCCCCATGAGTACAGGCATACTATGCCTGCGATTGTCTATTCAATTTTTTTGACTAAGCGTGATATAGACCGTCCTGTACGGCTGTATAGTCTTGGTTATCTGCTATACACTTTCGCTCTATCCCGCGCCTAATCAACAAAAGATTTATAACTTCATAAATATTATGGCGTTATCCTCATCCTCTGTCAAATTATCCAGTTCTTTAATCAATTTCACTATTATTTTACCCGGTTCTGCACGAATATCCACAGTCTCACCGCAATTAAAACACCGGCAAAGAAACCCTGATCCTGGCCGGAGGTAGGCATCCTTGAGCAGATTCTTTTTGCAGTCCGGATTCGGACAGCGGACAAATATGCCTTTCATTCGTCATCGCCTCCCAATGTGATTACCGAAACCTTAGCCTCGTTCAATGACCGGCCGGCGGAGTATGCAATAGCCAAAGCATCCGCCTTGTCCGGAGATCGCAGACCGCGCTTTTTTAAATCATCCTTTGATTCAATTTTAATTTTGCCTTTGCGCGTATATGAAAATTTGATGGAGCATAATTCGTTGATCAGTTCCTTGTCGTCCGGCAATTCCAAAGTTTTATTTTTTATAGCCTCCCGGAGGTTCCAGTAAATCTCAGCCTTAAGATTTTCAAATGTGTCCGTATCATATGGATTTGCGCCGAAGTTAAACGGCTCGACGTCAATGCCGGCATCCTCAAGCGCATCTGTCACACCGCCGCCCACGCCGGTATCATCCACACCGATTGCATCAAACTTCTCTGTATTGTTTAGCGAAATAACCCGGCCGGTTGTCCAGTTGGTATCCTTTTTGTTTACCGCCTCAATCGGCAAGGCCACCTGACCGTAAATTCGGGCCAGTGCCGTACGATCATCGCCATACCGCGCCACGTCCCCACCTAGCGTTTTTAGGCCCTCACGTGATAGCCCCAGCCCCACACACGCCTCCGCCCAAGCTAGAGGTATAAGCGTATCAGTACCCTCGGCCGGAAATTGGCCCAATACCTTGGCTTGCCAAAGCGGTGAATCCTCGCCCCATTCCTGCCGACGTTCCTCAACCCATTCGCGCGTCACCGCACCGGGGACTAAGATCTTGCCGGTTTGTACGTTTGGGTGATCAAAGCAGGAAATATTTATCTTAGTCCAAAGCGGTGATTTGCACGCATTATAAAAATCGCCGGTTGGCGATGTTGGGTTACCGGGCGCAATCACCCGGTTGTTTGTGGCGGAAATTAAACCCTCGATAGCAACCCAAATATCATGCTCCACGCCCGGCCCTTCATCTAAAGCCACAAGCAAATTCTTGGCGTGGAATCCCTGAAACTTCGGCGCGCCATAATCGCGCTCAGACGCCCGGCCCTTGGTTGAGAATCCCAGCGCAAACCAATCGTCCTCAATTTTTAAATCCGTTGTCAGCAATCGCCCATCCAGTGGAATGTGCGCGGTGTTATATGCCTTTTTTATTTCTGACCAAAGCACGGATTCAACCTGCGTCCATGTCGGTGCCGTGGTTATAACCTTGGCCGGCGGAAAGCAATATAAAAACCACAGGACGATCCGGGCCATAAGCCATGATTTACCCACGCCGTGGCCGGACGGAATTACCACGCGGCGATTCTGGACAATAGCATGAGCGATTTCCTCAAGCTTGTCCCATAGGTAAATATCAGGCCATATGTCCTTCATCCATAGGATCGGATCCTGTTGGTACTGCTTCAGCCTGTTCTGCTTCATCAATTAACTCCTGTTGTTGTTTGGCCCATTGGGCGAATGAGCGAACATTGTCTGTTAAAACGAATGCCTTATCCGGAACCTTGCCCATGCCGCGATCCAGCCATTCTTTTGCGGCCATTACCTGAGCCGCCCCCATATTTTTTCGGCCGGCCATTACCTGAGCCAAAGTTCCTTGTGCCTTATCCAAATTTGCTTTAAATGTATGGTCTGCCGCACGCTGCCGATTTTTTATTTCCTTTGATGCCCAATCGTTATAAAAATCCTCCCATGGGCCACCTTCACTAAACCACCATCGTATAGTCCGGCCAGCATATTTTACGTTATATTGCTTCTCAATATCGGCAGCTATCTGATCTGAGGACGTCCCTTCAAAATAAAGTTCCACGGCCAGTTGCAGATAAGCCGGTATAATTGAATTTTTGGCAGTTTTTGGCAATTTCGGCATCTTATAATTTTTGTGCTGTTTGTCCTGTTAGTTTCTCCCACCGCGCGATTATTACATCGCAATATTTCGGGTCTAGTTCCATCATATAACAAATTCGATCAGTCTGCTCGGCGGCAATCAATGTCGTCCCGGATCCACCGAACGGATCATAAACAATATCAGCTTCCGCTGTATTATTCAAAATAGGCTTTAACATACATTCAATTGGTTTCTGAGTACCATGTCCCCATGTTTCTTCCTTATCTCCTTTTTTACCAAAACTATTATTATTTTCAATTTCCCATACAGTGGTTTGGTCACGAGCACCTTGCCAATTATGCTTTGATCCTTTTCTTACCGCGTATAAGCAAGGCTCATGCTGCCAGTGATAATCGCCGCGACTAATAACAAAATGGTGCTTAACCCAAATAATTTGATTTATAATTTCAAATCCTATGTTCTTTAGATTTGTAGCGATAACATCGGTAAACTTGCCTGCATGCCAAACATAAGCCACGTCACCGGAAAATAAGGTATAAGCCTCTTGCCAATCAACCCGATCGTCATTTTCCACCTTACCCTTAGATCTCTCCCCAACACCTAAATCCACTCCATCTCTCCATTCGGGATCATAACTAACACCATACGGAGGATCGGTAACCATAAGTTTAGCTTGCACCCCCCCCATTAGCTTTTCAACATTTTCTTTAATAGTACAATCGGCGCACATAAGCTTGTGCTTGCCCAATGCCCATACATCGCCAAGCTTCGTTTTTGTCTCCGCGGTTTTTGCCAATTCCGCGTCCGCATCAAAGTCATCCTCCGCACCGGCTGGAAAACCCATCTTAGCCAGTTGGTTCGGCTCAAATCCAACCGACTTCAGTAATTCCGGATCAAAGCTTGCCAGCATGTCCGTATCCCATTCGCCGTTTTGGATATTATCGCGCAGCATCAGCTCCTGCTGCCGTTCCTCGGAAATATCCAACATAGCCACAGGCACCGCAGTTAATCCGATTTCCTTAGCCGCGCGCCAGCGCATATTGCCGGCGAATATAATGCCGTGGCCGTTTATAAGAATCGGCCGGGTCTCAAAATAATCCGGGTTTTTTCTGATGCTTTCGCACAGCAATTTAAACTGGTTATCCTTTATAAGCCTTGGATTATCCGGATGTAATTTTATGGAATCAATCGGGACGTATTTTATCTCCTGCATTATATTTCCTTTTTGCTAAATCCAGCGCGAGTCTTTTGGATTTGCGCGATTAAATTTTTAAATTCCTCAACGGATTGCTTCACATCATATATTTCATGCACCTCAGCCATGCGCTTTATAGCCTCATTAATTCGCGCCTCCTCGGGTATTAAGGCTTTGAGGTCATCTACATCGGCTGCGACCGGCAAGCCTAAAGCCCAAGCGGTTATGGTTTTATTATTCGACTTATATTTAAACCGGCCTGTTTTTGATTGCGGATTCAAAACAATATCCGCCCGTTGCAAATCCGCATTTACTGTTTCCGGCGACCAAGGATAATTCGTCAGCTGGATTTTCCCCTGTGCCGTTGCCGGCAGCTGGTAAGGCTGTTTGCGAGACGCTATAACTATCAATTCCTTAAATCCCAATTTGATCAGGGACATGATCGCCCCATCAAGCATGGGGAAATTTTCCGAATATCCAAACCACGCCGCAATCTTTGCGTCGCCATTCCCGGCGTGGGTTTTTGCCGGAAGTGCATCAAACGATTCCAAATCCAAACGGTCAGCAATGCACCACACCGGCTTATCAGTCAGATTGATTATAAACTTAGCCAGCTCGAGCGTTGATGTGGTTACCGCATCGCAATAGCCAATCATCTGAACAATCCGATAACCCCAATGTAGGAAGTCAGCATCGCATAGATCCAAAATCATAATCGTATCCGGATAATGCTCGCGGATTTTTTTGGCGTATTCAATCCAATAAACCTTTTGGAATATGATCACGTCATATTGGCGGCCCATTTTAAATATTTCCGCCTCGTCCCAATACTTCGCCAACCAGTGGCCGCGAATGCGTGATGATCCTATATTCTGTTTTCCATAAAAGGATTCAAAGGTTAAAATTCCTACTTTAGCGTTTTTTTGAATATTGGTTTCCATAGTATTTCCTTTTGTGAATTTTAGTTACATGACAATTAGTACAAACTGTTTTGAGATTCTCAGGTTTATTATTATGCCTATTCTCATCTATATGATGGACAACCAATCTTTTTTTGGACCCACAAAGCTCACAAGAATTTCCAAGATACCTACGATAAGACCGTATACCGTCTTTATATCTGATTGAATCCTGTAAATATTTACCTGTGAGTTTTTGCCTTTGTTTTTCACGATTACTTTCTTTCTTCATTGGATTATTCTTTTTCATCCAACGAGAAACAGCACGTTTCTGTTTAAGAGAATTGTTTTTACCGAGCCTATTCTTTTTCCCCAAATTAGTTTTATCGCCAGGCAAGAAACATCTTTAATTGCGATCTTCGTTCCTTTTTCTAAATCTGGAGAGTTCAGATATCCAGTCGGAACTAAACCCGTAGTATTCCCATCCTGAACTTTTTTTCGTAGACCCCTTTTTACATTAACCGAAAGGTCTCGGACAAATTGATTAGCCACGCCAAGCTCAACGCTCATCATTAAAACATTATCTTCCGGTAAATAACTCCGGCCGTAGGTTTGGATATGCTTGATAGCGTTACCCTGCAACATCCAGCTTACTTGGCCGCCATCCACAGGGTTTCTAGCGAGACGATCCAGTTTCCAACAGATAATGCCATTGGCTTCACCTAAATTAATTCGCTCGAGCATTTTATTAAATATCGGCCGGCCGGGGTTTTGTTCAAGCCACAGGGCTTGGAGTGTTTTTAATTCTGATTCTGTAAATTTCATAAAATAAAACCTGCTGACTCAAATAAAAAATCATAATCCAATACCATCTCCGGATTATTGTTCTAATTCTTTTCTCCGTTTCCATTTTTAATCCTTTCAAACATGAATGTTTCAAGTTTATCTCCCGCAAGGACATCGAAATTCCATGTTTTCGTATGCC
>DASUKB010000002.1:0-206042 GCA_036278915.1 Patescibacteria group bacterium
GAATCAATAGCTACTGTGACAGTGTCAGTGGCTCCAGCTGTTGTGGTAATGCCTGTGCCTGCGCCAATGGTGATAGTGTCACCGTTGGTCAGAGACTGGGATACTCCGGAAGTGCCTGTCAGAGACAGAGTGGAGATACCGCTTGAGGTGCCGCACCCTGCTCCTATCCCGATAATCGCACCTGTGTTATCCGCTTCCAAACACTGAGTGCCCGACCCAGAGAGACCGGAAATTGCCAGACCTGTAAACGTTGGAGTATCGGTTGTGTTCAGATCTTGATCAAAAGGATTGAGAGAATTTATGGTTAATGATTTGGCGGTGTTGTCAGTGGCAAGACTCACATTTGTTCCGGCGACTATAGTCAATGTAGTGGCGTTAGCATTCGCGGTAACAGAGGGTTGCGCGGATACGGCAATAGTTTTAAAAATATTTTGCGCAGAACCTGTGTCAGTGTTGTTGATTGTAATTGATCCAGCAGCGTTGGAAATTCCAATTCCAGTACCACCTGTTAATGTAGCCAACGCTGGTGCTCCAGTCCCATCGCCTATGAGCAACTGCCCGTTGCTCAGAACTCCCGTATCAGAAAGGGTTGTACCGCCCAAGACAATGCCGCCGGCCGTGAATGACCCGACACCCGTGCCTCCGTTCCCAACTGCTACAGTGCCTGTGACATTGCCTGCATTGCCGGAGATATCTCCCGAAATTTTAGAGCCAGCCAGAGAAGTAAGGAAAGAAGGATCAGCATAAGATCCTGTGGAAAGGATAATGTCTGCTGTGTTAACTCCGTTGACCGATGTTGTGGAGAGTGTGCCGCCTGAAATTGTAGCTGTGTTATATGTGCCGCCCGTCGCATTGCCCGCGACATCAATTGTAAATAAATTGGCATTGGCTGCCGCGTTCTGAAATTGCAGGAGCATGCCGGCGGGAGAAGTATCGGTATTGCGCTTGCCGTAAAACGCGTAAGATGTAGAGGTGTTGCCATTCTCGGTTGAAGCCAGACCGCCCGAGTATGACTGGAGCGCGGAAAAAGTATTCGGGAAGGCCGCATCAATACTGAATGTCGTACCTGTCAGAGACAATCCGCTGCCGGAAGTGTAAGTAGTGTTGGTGTCAGAGGTGGCAAAGGTAGAGCAAGTCACGGTGTCGCCAAGGCTTGTAATAGCCTTGCCTGCCGCGCAAGCCGCAGGATAATTGTTCAGCGCTGTCCAGTCCACCGTACCCGATGATCCGATTGTCAGAGTATCAGAAATTTGCGCATCGGTTATGGCACTCGCATCAGTCAGAATTGTCGCCGAGGCATTCGGCAAAGTGAAAATTTTCGTAGAAGTGGCCGGGCCAGTAAACTGAGTAAAGCCGCTACCAGTGCCGCCATTTGTGGCCGGCAGGATCCCGGAAACTTCGGAAGTTAAATCCACTGAAGTGCCCAAGGTCGAAGCAATTGTAATCGTGCCTGTAGCACCGGCTGTGGTTGTGATGCCCGAACCAGCAGCCACGGTCAATGTGCCGCCTTGTGATATTGTCTGCGGCGTACCCGCACTTCCCGCAAGCGTCAAAAGATTGGCGCCCGAGGTTATACATGTGCTGCAAGTCAAAGTAAGATTGCCGCCAAGCGCCACAGAACCCCCACCGCCCAGAGGTGCCGAGGTGTTGAGAGTTATAGATGAATTGGCCAAATCGGAATTCGCAACCGTGCCGTCTAATATATTTGAAGAGGTAACTTTGCCAATTCCGATTGCGGTCGCAAACGATCCAGTCCCAGTTCCCGTTACGTCTCCTGTAAGATTAATTGTCTGATCCCCGGTGTTTGCGCCGGATGAAGATCCGGAAAAATTGGCGGCAGTCAAGTTTCCATCCACAGTAAGGTCGGCATTGCCTGCACCGGAATTCGTAATGTCCAATGTCGTGTTGCCGGCGTCACTGAGATCGATTGTGTAAGTCCCAGCAGCAGTACGGCGCAATGTCGTATCCGATGCTGCGATTTGTAAAATATCCGAAGCGGAATCCAAAGTCAGGTCGGAAGTGCCGCCGGAAGACACTGTCACCGCACCTGTACCCGTAACCAGCGGGGATGTTACCGATGTAGAAAAGTTTGGATTATTGACTGTACCGACATTGATCGTGCCGCCAAGCGCCACCGGAGAGCCAGAAACCGAAATATTTGGACCGCCCGTGACAGTGATGCTGGAATTAGCCAATTGTGAATTACCAATGGCGCCGTTGTCGATTGAAAACGTCGCCGGGTTGGTGCCGGAACAAGTAATCGTGGTGCAGGATACGGACAACACGCCCGTGTTGTTCAAAACGCCCGAAGAAACCGCCAAGCCACTGCCCGTGAATCCAGAAATGGTATCACCGCCAATAACGATCGCATTGTTTAAAGTAAGATTGCCGGAATTAACCAAAGCTCCCGAGCTTGTCACTCGAAAAACATCAGTCCCATTATTTTGCACGGCAAATTTTGAAGTAGACCCAGTGGCGATATTGATGAGGAAATTAGAATCAGTTGTGGTGTCAGACAAGACCACAGCCAGATCGCGGCCATCAGCGCTTGTGATGCCAGCCCCGGCATCGTATGCTTGTTGCAAGCTGGATGCGCTACCGGCCCCCGAACCTAAATCTGAAATGACACCGTCCTCACATTTCTTAAGAGTTCCCGAAATTGAGTTAGCCCAAATTTTATAATCACTTGTGGCGCAAGATGGATTTGTGGCTTCGGCGTTAAATGCCAGATAATCATTGCCTGCTCCATCTCCCACAGTCAGCGTGCCAGAACTTAAAACATTCCCTGCTTCGGTGACGGAAAATTCAGACGTCCCATTCACCGATAGATTTATAAGGTTGCCTGTATATGCGCCCGCTGTATTAATCGCAAGCGCCGTGCCGCTGGTAAGTCCGCTTCCGCCCTGGATTGTATCGGCCGTTATAATTTTCCCTGCGATGTCCACGTCACCGGAATTGTTCAGAGTCAAAACATTGTCAGCAGCCGTGCCTGCTTCGTGGCCGCCCACCGCGTTGGCATTAATTGCAAATCCCGATGAAGTAATTTGCTGGCGCGGCGAGAGCGTCTCAAACGTCGCGTTGTCGGCAGAAGCCTCCACCTGCAAATAAACATTCGGGTTAGAATTAAAATCAAAATTCAAAGCGTCCGGAAAACCATTCGCGGTATCGCCGATATTTACGTTGAACACGCCGTCCGTGACTTGCGCCGTGGTCACGCCAGGAGCTCCTGCTGGCCAAACTTTGGTGCCGGACCCAACGGTTGGGTTGTCCCAAATCGAAAACTTAAAAAAGTAATTTGTGCCACTACCGCCGAGCAAGCTGCCGGATGAATCAGCCAGTCGCCCTTGGTAACTGATTATTTGCGGGCTAGCGGCTTGGGCGACAACTGGAAGAAAAAACGTCTGCAAGGGGAATAAATACGGCAAAGTGAAACTCGCAATTGAAATTGCGATTATAGATGTAAAAACTTTAATTTTGATATTTTGATTTTCCATTTTTATTTTTATTGCACCATCATTTTCCGGATCAAACGCTTGTCGTACCTGCGATCTCTCCGGGGGCCAATTCGCACAGCATCAATTAACCCTTCCTTTTCCCAATTACGGAGGGTGTTTGGGTGAACATTCAATAGGTGTGTCACCTCTTTGATAGTCAGAAGTTCTGGCAATTCCTCAAACGACATTTTGTTTTTGTTTTGTCCGCCGAAGCTTTATGCGGAGGCGGTTTTTTTGTTTCTGATGTAAAGAAACCAATTAGACGCAAAAAATGAACAGAAAAGCCGATTCTGGACTTTCTTCTAACAGTTTCTTTAATTTTCTTTTGTTTTAGTTTCTTAACTTAACAAAACCTACCATTTCTTGTCTTTATGATAACAAATTTTTTGTTTCTTGTCAATTAGGCTTATATAAGCTTAATATCAGGGTAGTTTTCCGCTACTGTCCGTGCAACATCTTGGTAATTTTTGGCTTCCATAAGCTTTGTTCGCAATTCCTTAGCACCATCAAAGCCCATAATATACGCCTTAAAATGCTTTTTCATAACTTCAAAATTTTTGAGGTTTGAAAATTGTTTTTCAAACAGCCCAGCATGTTCCAACATAGCCGACAATCGGGATTCAATTGTCGGAATTCCGTCAGCTTGCCCAAACAGCCACGGGTTGCCAAAAATAGCCCGCCCGAGCATCACCCCGTCACAGCCCGTCTCGGAAACCTTCTGCCTAGCTTCCGCAAGATTCATTACGTCACCGTTGCCAAGCAGCACCGGCTGATTTGCTTTTGCCATCTGATTCCTGATTTCTGTTATCCGTCTCATCAATTCCCAGTGCGCCGGCACCTTAGACATTTCCTTCACTGTTCGCAAGTGCACTGTCAGTGCCGCTGGTTGGGATTCCAAAATTTTTGGAATCCAAGTTTCTATCTCCACCTTGCCGAACCCCAAACGCGTCTTAACCGAAACCGGCAAACCGCGCGCTCCCCGCTTTGTCGCATCCACGATTTCCAGAGCAAGAGTCGGATGTCGAATGAGATCGGAACACGAAGATTGGTTTATGACTTTTTTTACGGGACAACCCATGTTAATGTCTATGCCGTCAAATCCCAGGTTAGCAATAAGATCCGCAACTTTTTCAAAATGTTCGGGACGGCTTCCAAAAATCTGCGCGACAATCGGGCGCTGGTTTTCTTCAAACTCAAAATCAACCAGAAGCTTTTCACGTCCGGGACTTAGCAACCCATCCACCGACACAAATTCGGTCCACATCACATCCGGCTTGCCGAAGCGCGCGATTATAGAACGGAACGCGTTGTCGGTAACATTCGCCATCGGCGCCAGCGCGAAGATCGGTTTTTCCAATTTGGCCCAAAAATTTTCTTTCATAGCAGTATCTTATTCTAACAAGAATCCGGACAAGATTCAATCTTGGCCAACAAGAAAACAGACCGATAGAATTTCGGTCTGTTTTCTTTTAATCATTTTAAATAATTTTGAGGTATGCAAAGAAGCGCTCAAGCTGCATATTAAAAGAGCCGCCGCAGTTTACGCATTTGCCAGGCGCGTCTATCGGCAAATGGTCGTGGGAGCGGCACGGGCCTTCGATGCAATAATAAACACTGCTTCGATTTAGAAATCCCGCAGCCCACGGCTCCAAAGGAAAGCGACAATCGGAGCTGTCTACAGTGGTGCAAAACCGCAAACTTATCTGGACAATCCGGCTGCCTGGCGGTCCGGGCGTGGCCCAAGACGATGGGTTACCCCAGTTGTCCCAATCAAAATAACTTCCGGGATACGTTCCTTTCGGCCAAGTCCCGCCCAAAAATTGCGCTAAGCCCGGATCAATGTTGGTATTTGTGTCGGGCGGATAGTCGCCATAGGATTCCTTATACAGCTCCGCCGCTTTGGCCATCTGGTCCATGTCCTCTACAGTTACGGCGTAGAGCGCCTTATCGCGAGCATTTTTAATCGAAACAACAGCTAGGGTAGCCAAAAGTCCGATAATTGAAATCACCACCAAAAGCTCTATCAATGTGAAAGCTCGTCGGCGCGTGTTTATTATGTCCTGCATAATGCTATCCTTTTCGATCTAATCATTTTTAACAAAAATTTGATTCTCAAATAACCACAGCTTCAGTGCTTTCGCAAAAGGCAGTATTGTCAAAAAATAACGCAAATCTGCGGCACGGCGCATCGCGTAACCAGCCAAACCTCCCACCACGAGGTAAGTCGTATATAGTATGGCAAATTTGCCGGAAACCGGGATCACAAATCGAGTCGGACTGGCATGATAAGACAACAAAGGCTTGGCTGTAACTGACCTGTAAACATTTCTGGCCACAGCCTGGCCCATGTGTATGGCCTCCTGGGCGGTTTGGGGCACTGGTTTTTTGGTGACAGGATCCAGAAAGCAAGCGTTGTCGCCAGCCACAAATACATTCGGATATTTTTTCAGATTGAGAAAATCCATGACCATGACCCGGTCTTTGCGGTCACAAGCAACCGAGATGTCCAATCCCGGCACGCGGCAGGCGCGCACGCCGCCAGTCCACACTAACAAGTCGCAGTCCATGCGTTCAGTTTTGTTGAGCATGACAAAGTCTTTGCCAGCTTCGGTAAGTAAAGTTGAAAACTTAGCCGCAACGCCCATAGCCGCAAGCCTTGCCTCCACTTGACTGGAAACGTTGGATGGCAATCCCGGCAGATAACTTGTGCCGCCCTCTATGACCAACAACCGGAACTTCTGCAAATCCTTCCCGTGGTGAGTGCATTCTTTACGCAAAAGATTGTGGAGTTCGCCGGCAAATTCCGCGCCGGCAAATCCCCCGCCGCCGATGACAATGGTTGCGGAATCTTTTTTTGTGACAATTTCCTCCACGCGGTTGCGGATCATAATCGCATCCTCCAAAGTTTTGAGCGTGAAGCTGTATTTGTCCAATCCCGGTATGCCATAAAAATCCGAAACACTGCCCATGGCCACCACAAGATATTCATACGGCAAAATCCGCGAGTCAGTTATAATATGCCCGTTTTCCAAATCCACCGATTCAATGTAACCCTTAAAAACTTTGACCTTGGTGTGGCCAAACACGTCGTCAAATGGAATTGCCACCGTCCGTTTGACCTTGCGCGCCTCCACCAAACCATGCTCCGTGGTAGCCGCCTCGTATAAACCCGAAGTGTAGGTCTGATAACCTTTGCGGTCAACGAGTATAATTTCAAATTCCTGGCCATCCAAATAATGGGCCAGGTCTAACGCTACGCGCATACCTGCAAAACCCCCGCCCAAAATAACCACATTTTGTTTTTCCTGATTTTGTTTCATTTTTTGGAACCAACAATTAAATGCTACGAAACGATCGGCGTAAAGCGTTCTACATCCGCTGCTGCCTCTTTGAGCTCGGATTCAAGCTTGGCAATTTCTTCATAAATTTTGCGCATCTCATCGCGCTCCTCATCCGTGATCATTTGCTCCCGTCGCTTGAGGTTATGGTAAAGCTCGCGCTTAATTTCCAGTTGTGATTCCAGCTTGTGTTTGCGGCCTTGAGCCTCTGCAAATGCCGTTTGGGCGTATTCGGGCGACGAACTCATATAATCTCTTGTTTGGAAATAATTTTATACTGACCTAATTGTAAATCATTTAATTTCAATTTGCCAATCCGGATGCGTTTCAGGCTTCGAACAGTGTAGCCGAACGCGGAAAACATTTTGCGGACCTGGCGGTTCATGCCTTCGCGGATGGTAATGTATACTGTCGTGCCGTTGGTGCGGACTTTGGCCGGCGCGGTTTTTTTGCCGGCGATTATCATGCCTGATTCCAGTTTTTCTATGCGGCCGGCGGAGAGTTCTTTGTCGAGCACGGCTTCATATTCGCGCTCATGCTCGCGCGACGGATGCGTAAGCTGTTGCGTAAGTTCCCCGTCGTTAGTGAAGATAAGCAAACCTTCGGTAAGAAAATCCAGCCGGCCCACTGGCCAGACTGCATCGCGCTGTTCGGCGGGCAGAAAATCATACACGGTTTTGCGCGCACGCGGGTCGTGGCGCGTAGTTACGCAGCGCTTGGGTTTGTTCATTATCAAATACACAAATTTCTGGGACTCGATTTTTTTGTGATCCACCTCCACGCGGTCGCGGGCGGGATCAACCTTGGTGCCAAGCTCTTTGACCACGCGGCCGTTTACTCGGACCTTGCCGTCTAGAATCATCTGCTCGGCATGCCGTCGGCTGGCCACCCCAGCTTGAGATAAAAATTTTTGAAGCCGTTCTTCCATAAAGATATTGTAACAAAAATAGGGCTTATGCCCTAGCCGCAAACTACCAATATAAACTTTCTGGTGGGTGTGGCGCGGATCGAACGCGCGACCCTCTGCTTAAAAGGCAGGTGCTCTACCACTGAGCTACACACCCTCGTCTCAAACCAACACCCTGATATTATACTGATTTTTTGGGGAAAATCAATGTCTGAGGGCCTTTACAGAATCCTATTAATTGGTATGCTTATGGGCAGTCCAAAGGAGGACAAAGATGCAGCTGAATATGAAACCGGTTTATTTTCCTGCGCGGCAAATCGTAAATCTCCTAGATGAAGGCTCTTTCGGGTCGAACCTGGTCGTGGTGAGATTTATTCGGAAGCTAAGGGAAAAATTGAAAAACAACCACGGACCAATCGATCCGCTCTCTCTCTGCCTTGGCATATGCGTGGTGCTTAGGGAAGAAATACCACGCAAAGGACATCAATTTGTTCTGCCTATGCTGCCGGAAATTTCGGCACGTATCGCGGAAACTGGTCCGGAAGGCACTCGGTTTTCGCGGGAAATGGATAAATTTCTGATGCAATTCCGGATTCAATGAGGTGAGCAAAATGGATATGGAAGATCAGCCGACCTTGTTTCCCGATCTGGTATCGTTACCGAGGTTTGTAACCGACAACGGACCAGTTGTCGCTCTGGCTGGGCTGGTTCTCGCGGAAGGGCTACATTTCATCTTCCGCTACGACTACTTCCCTTGCAGGTCGCACGCATCCAAATTTTCCGCACGGTTCATGACGCAGGTCATGAAAAAATTTGGCTTTGCGCCAGGCGAATACGACAATCTTCGAAAGTTGCTGCCGGATCTGAAACAGCCGCATGTCGGTCAGCGTGTGTTTGCGCTTTGTCCAATCCAAAAATTCAAAGCCAGCGCCGCCTGCTTTGACGGCACGAACTGGAAAAGGCAGACCCTGTGTATTTTACCGGGTTACGTGCAAAACTCGGACCTGTTTTTGTTCTACCGCTTCAACAGGAGGCTCCATGAACGGTCCCGACACGCTTTTCGTTGGTGACGATTCTCCGACTCTGGCGGAAATTGCTAAGAGTCAAGCTGTGTGCGTGGAGACAGCCAAAAGTTATGGTGGCGGCGTACTGGTTGTAAGCGGCATTGTTATCACGTGCCTGCACTTCATCCGCAACCAGGGCGAAATCTGTGTGAATGGCAAACCTGCAAAACTCATCCATACGAACAAAGCCCAGGACTTGGCAGCGCTTTGTATAGATCAAGATGCTCCTTGGGTCAAGTTCTGCCTGACACCTCGGTTAGAAGAAGTCGTGGTGTTCACCGCACCAATCCGGATCAAAAAACAGTTCCGGCTGGTAACTTCTCCAGAAGGCCGCATCACATACGTTGCTCCAGATGTGCTTTGCGCGAGTATGCTCACCGAACTCGGTTCGTGCGGGTCCGGGCTTTGGAGCCAACAAGGTTTGTTGGGGCTTGTGGCATCGGACGAGAACTTGGGATTTACCCAAGCTGTGCCCAGCCGGATTCTACAAAGGTTCGCGGTGCAATCCTACCGCATCCTCCACAATCTCCAAAAATCCAAAGGAGAGGCAAACAACCAAAGAGAGCTCCCCTTCGTGCAACGGCAAGGACAGCTCCCGTGGCAGTGAATTTATTTCACTGCCCTTTTTTTATCCGGTAAATTTGCTCCAGAGATTCTCGTCTATATCTACGGATTCACCGTGATCCTCTGCTATTTTTTTGAACGCTTCTTTTTCTTTTTTCGTCAGCTTCGTGGGTGTCACCACGCGCACGGTCACAAACTGGTCGCCGCGGCCGGAATGGTTGAGGACAGGCGCGCCGCGGCCCTTAAGCCGCAGGACTTTGCCTGACTGCGTACCAGCAGGAACCTTAAGCTCAACTTCGCCGTCAACTGTCTCGACCATAACTTTGGCGCCAAGCGCAGCCTGGTAGAAACTTATAGGAATTTCAGAATAAACATTCTCGCCCTCTCGGCGCAATTTCGGATGGCTCTTCACATGCAAGCGGATATACAAGTCTCCCGGCGTAGAACCGCGGTATCCGACTTCGCCTTCGCCACCGACGCGGATTCTTTGGCCGTCCTCCACCCCGCCTGGGACTTTGACGCGCAAAGTTTTGACGCGCCGCTCAGTACCCGTGCCGGAACATTGTTTGCAAGGCGTTTCGGCTATTTTGCCCGTGCCTTCGCAGCGGTCGCAGGTTGAGACCGACTGCATCTGGCCAAAGATAGTGCGGCGCAAATTCCGGATCTGGCCCGTGCCGTGGCATTTGGGGCAAGTCGTAACCTTCGTTCCCGGTTCGGCACCGCTGCCCTCGCATTTTTGGCAGACGTCTTTTTTCTCAATCTGGATCTCTCTCTCCACCCCAAATACGGCTTCGTCGAAAGTTAAATACATTTCCATTTCCAAATCCACGCCGCGTTCGCGCCTAGACTGTTTGGCCTGCGCCCCGCCGCCGAAAATATCGGAAAAAATATCAAATGCATCTTCAAATCCACCCATGCCGCCCTGGCCAAATCCCGAAAAATCAAATCCACCGAATCCAGGTCCGGCGCCTGTTCCGCCCTGGCCGCGCGCACCATTGTAGGCTTGCCCGAACTGGTCGTACTGGGAACGTTTGGATGGGTCAGATAAAACCTGGTAAGCCTCGCTAACTTGTTTGAATTTTTCGGCATCGCCTTTGTCGCCCTTGTCCGGGTGGTATTTATGCGCCAAAGACCGATACGCCCGCTTGATATCTTCTGCGGACGCATTTTTGGGTATGCCTAATGTTGAGTAGTAATCTGCCATAAATTTCTAATTTTCAAATTACTAATTTCTCCACTTCAACCTGGACTTTTTCCAACCGAAAGAATCCGGCCGCGCGCAGAACCCCAAACAAAATCCAGGAGATAAGCAGGATGGTCCACCGAAGCAAAAAAGCAAATGTATAAAGAATGCCGACAATGATGACTGTAAACACAATTGGCAGGTAAGCTTGGTACGGTGCCAGCGCATCGCGAACCTTGCCGGTAATGACCTCGGATATAACATCGGCCATGGATTGGTTGTTGGATGCAGAAACCTGAAACTCGTTTTCAAATTCATTTTTTGCCTCGTCGATGAGCACTTCTCTTTCAAAACTTGAGGCGTTCTTAAATTCCGGATTATTGGCCGCAGCAGTGGATGCAAAGTAGTCGCCCGCCGGCTGGTTTAGATCGACGTTGCCCGGCAGAATGTCGGTCAGATACGGCACGGACTTGGCAGCCTGCTGGCCAATGCGGCTATAGAAATCGTCGGGGTTGGCGCGGAAATCTGCGGATGATTTATAGTAAATATTGAACCCGACCAATATCAATATTGCGTAGATGAGAATGCTTGATGACGCGCCAATGACGCGCGTTATGGAAAAATCCACTCTCGACGCTGATTCGTGCATGAGCCGATACTCATACCAGATCGAAAACAAAGCAAACACCGCGCCTCCGATCCAGACATATAAATCATGCGGCAAAAGCCAGAAGTATCCAGCCGCGGAACAAACGATCAGCAGATAGGCCAGCAGCCGCGATTTATTTGTTAAAGAAAAAAATGCCGTCAGGCTTATGCCCGCTGCTGCCACCACGGCCAAGAGCACCCAATCCAAAGTTTGCGAACCGGCAAACAAAGTCTGGCGCAACATATACCAGGACAAAACCTGCAAAATCAGACTTGCCAAAAACAGCAAGACTAATTTCCAGGTTTTGGACGGAACGGGAATTGTATTTTCAGGTAGGATTTTGGTGTTTTCCATGGAATTAGAATCCAAATTTGGACGATTCCGAAGCCGTGCGAGACGATTCCGGCTTGGGTGAATCTATTTTACCAAACTGCTCCTCGTACTTTTTAAGGTTATCGGACAGAGCCGCGACTATGCGCTTGAAGTGCTCGGGACTTGTGATGACTTTCGCCACCAGACTGGCCGCGTTTGGGAAATACGACATATTCAGAAAGTCCAAAAAGAATTCCTCCTTGGTGTGGGAAACTTGCATGTTGTTGGTGTACACGCCCTTGAGAATTTCCGGAGTGGCCTGCAGGGGCACATTCTGTTGTTGTGGTTGATCCATATTTTTAAAAATTCCTAATTCCTAATTTCTAATTGACCTAACTGTTTAGAAATTAGGTCAATTAGATTAATTAGAAAATTTATTATTTCTTATCACTCACGTCCTTAAACTCAGCGTCCACAGGTCCCTGCTCTGATTTTGGATTCCCTTCTGGTTTTCCTTCCGCTTCTTTCCCCGGCTGCTGATTGCTTGGCGCCTGCTCATACATAGCGGAGCCCACCTTTTGCACGGCAGTGGAGAGTTCATCCATGGCGGCCTTAATCGCGGCTACATCTTCCTTGTCTTTGACAGCCTTAAGCGCTTCCAATTTTTCAGTCACGGCTGTTTTGTCCGCGTCTGCAGCTTTGTCCCCCGCATCCTTGAGGGTGCGTTCGGATACGGCAATCAGCGTATCAGCTTGGTTTCTGGTCTCTATGGTTTCGCGGCGCTTGCGGTCGTCTTCGGCGTGCGCTTCGGCTTCCTTTTTCATGCGTTCGATTTCATCTTTCGACAGGCTGGACGAACCGGTAATCGTGATATTCTGAGTTTTGCCCGTCGCCTCATCTTTGGCCGTGACTTTGAGGATGCCGTTGGCATCTATGTCAAACGTCACTTCAATTTTGGGCATGCCGCGCGGCGCGGCCGGGATTCCATCCAAGTGAAATCGTCCCAGCGACTTGTTGTCGGAGGCCATAGGACGCTCCCCTTGCACGATGTGGATTTCAACCGAAGTCTGATTGTCGGCGGCCGTGGAAAACGTCTGCGATTTGGAAGTTGGGATGGTGGTGTTGCGGTCAATCAAGGGCGTGGCCACTCCGCCCAAAGTTTCAATGCCCAAAGTCAAAGGAGTGACATCCAAAAGCAGAATCTCTTTGCCGGAAACATCGCCGGACAAAACTCCGGCCTGTACGGCCGCGCCTTTAGCCACTGCTTCCATAGGATCAATGCCGCGTTCAACTTGTTTGCCGATGAAATTTTCCACAAACTTCTGCACCATCGGCATGCGGGTCGGGCCTCCGACTAGAATAATCCGGCCGATGTCGCCCGGCGTGAGCTTGGCGTCAGTTAAAGCTTGCTGCACAGGTGCTTTCATTCGTTCAATTATCGGTTTAACCAAATCCTCGAGCTTGGCGCGGGTCAGTTTCATATTCAAGTGTTTGGGACCCGAAGCATCCGCGGAAATAAACGGCAAGTTGAGGTCAGTCTCCAGCACGGTGGACAATTCGATCTTAGCTTTCTCCACGGCTTCACGCACGCGGTTTAAGGCCATTTTGTCGTTTTGCAAATCCAGACCGGTTTCGCGCTTGAATTCGGAAACAACATAGTTGATAAGCGCGGAGTCCATATCTTTGCCGCCGAGCTGGGTGTCGCCCGAGGTTGCCAAAACTTCAAATGTTGCCTGTCCATCGGACTCACCGAAATCCATAACTGTCACATCCAAAGTGCCGCCGCCCAGGTCAAAAACCAAAATCTTCTGATCCTTGCCGGCTTTGTCCAAACCATAGGCAAATGCCGCGGCCGTAGGCTCGTTGATGACGCGCACGACTTCCAAACCCGCAATTTCGCCGGCGTTTTTGGTAGCCTGGCGCTGGGAATCATCAAAGTATGCCGGCACAGTAATCACGGCCTTGCTCACAGGAGTTCCCAAAAATGCTTCTGCGTCTTTTTTGATCTTCTGAAGCAAAAATGCCGATAGCTGCTCTGGCGTGTAATCCTTGCCGTTGAGATTGAATTTTTCTTTGGTGCCCATCTTGCGCTTGAATTCAAACGCAGTGCCTTCGGGGTTGGTCACAGCTTGCCTGCGCGCCGGTTCGCCCACGAGGATTTGCCCATCCTTGGTCACCGCTACATATGATGGGAAAGCTTTGCCGGCCACAGTCTGGCCTTCCGCCGACGGAATTATCACAGGCGTACCTGCTTCCATAACCGCCGCGGCCGAGTTTGATGTACCCAGATCAATTCCTATAATTTTATTCGCCATAAAAGTTCCTTTTCCAATTAATATTTAATTGCTCACCATTTCGAGCGTAGCGAGAAACCCCTTGGAGAAGGGATCCCTCACTTCGTTCGGGATGATTATTCATTAATATCTATGTTGACCTTGCGTGGTTTGACCTTTTCGCTCTTGGGCATGGTGATCTTAAGGATGCCGTGTGCGCAAGCGGCGCTCACCTTGTCCGCGTCGACTTCCGTGGGCAAAGCCAAGGAGCGCGCAAACTGTCCGCGCCGGACTTCCTTGCGATAATAATCTTTATCGCGGTCTTCGAACACTTCCTGCTCATCCATGCGGATGTGCAAAACATTATTTTCAATCTCAACGTTGACTTTTTTCGGGTCAATGCCGGGGATTGAGACTTCAGCCACGACGTCCGCGTCTGTTTCGTACAAATCCACGGCTGGCGCGCGCAAATGGCGGGCGGCTGGCATGAGCCAATCCTCTTCGAAGATCCGGTCAAAGTCACGGAACGGCGCCCATTTGATAATATTGCTTGTCATATTAAGTTCCTTTCCCCGCTAGAGGGGGTCATTAATTATTTTTTCCAACAATTACTTTAGCTGGAATTATAACCTTATCATTTAATGTAAACCCGGGCTGGATTTCCGACAAAATTTTTCCAGGCTCCCCTTCCTGTTCTTCCACTGCTTCGTGCCGATTGGGGTCAAACGTCTGCCCAGCGGTTATAATTTTCTTCAGCCCCAAATCTTCCATGTCGTGCTCCAGCTGCGCTATGGTGCCGGAAAGCCCTGCGAGCCAATCTTTGTATTTGTCATCAGTGGGGGCGTACTTGAGCACCTGCTCGAGGTTTTGCAAAGACGGCATAAGTTTGGTGACCACCAGCTCTTTGGCAAACTGCACCATTTCCGGACCTTCCGCTTCCTTGCGTTTCTTGTAGTTTTCGAAGTCCGCAGCCGTGCGCTTCCATTTGTCTAAGAGTTCCTCCCTGCTAAGTTCCGTATTGCCTTCTCCCCTGGCAGGAGAAGGTGTCCCCGCTTTGGAGGGATCAGATGAAAGGTCAGTTTCTAAAATTTCTTCTTCGTCAGACATAATTTTTACTTCATTTCTAAATCTTAATTATGAGAAACATCACCGCCGCACCCGAAATCAATTTCGCCAGGTATTCTATAATGGATAAGTTTTTGGCATAGCTCATTCTTTTTGGACCGATTACTCCTATTACACCCTTCTTTCCGTCTTTCATCTTTACGTTGGAAACCACTAAACTCAAATTTTTAGGTACAGATACGGGATTTTCGCCGCCGATGATTGCTTCCGCGCTCACCCCTCCAACTCTCCCTTCATCCCTCATCCCGAGCTTGCTTGCGTGCTCTCCAATATTTTCCAGAAGGTTTGCCACCTGCTTCATAGTTTTGGCGTCCGCGAATTCCGGCTCGCCAATTATATGCGAAAGTCCGGTGGCGGATGAGTCCTGGGGCAACAGGGCAAACGCGGCCTGGCCCGAGGCCTGCGCCAGGAGGTTTGAGATAGAGCGGCCCAGCTGCTCGTGCGCGGCCTGCAGTTTGAGGACTTCCGCCCGCAGGAGCTTGCGTTCTTTTTCGGACAATTCAAACCGGCGCATCAGTTCGTTTACAAAAAATCTATAACCTTTATCCGTAGGTATGCGGCCGGCGCTTTTGTGCGGCTGCATTATGTAGCCCATCTTTTCCAGTTGCGCCATGTCGTTGCGGATCGTGGCCGAAGACACATTGAGCCCGTATTTATCCACGATTTCTTTGGACCCCACCGGATTGGCGGTTTCCGAGTATTCCTTTACTATTGCCGCGAGAATTTTTTGGTGGCGTAGCTCCATAGTATTCTTCCTTATTTCCCTCTCCTGGAGAGGAGAGGGTGTCCCGCCGCCAGGCGGGACGGGAGAGGTTAAAGTAAAGCGTCTTGAATTTCTGATAAAACACCATTTATATTATCCATCACTTCACTATTCCAAAATCTCAAGACCCTATACCCTTCTTTTTGTAAATAATTCTCCTTGGCTTCGTCATTTATCTTTACGCCGCTTTTGTTATGCGTACCGCCATCTAGTTCAATTACCAATTTCTGTTTATTACAACTGAAATCAACTATATACTCTCCAATTCTTACCTGCCGTTTGAATTTATAGCCATTGAAACCCTTGCCTCGTAAATGATACCAGAGGCGGTACTCCCAAGGATTATGCGCCTTTCTTTGAGATTTGGAATGCAACAATAATTGTTTCGGGATTGCTCTCATTTGCTTTTCTACTACCCCTCCCGGTGCTTCACCTAATTTGACCCTTCTATCGCACCTCCCTCCCCTCCAAGGGAGGGATAGCTTATTTAGCACTCGCTTAGTCGGAGTGCCAGCCTGTAACTATTATATTTTTAGCACTCAAAGTTGTCAAGTGCTAATATAGACAATGCCTACTGCTTTAGACTTGCAATCACGATATATCTTTCCAGTGCCGTGCCTACCGGGTAAGAAGTCTGCAGCGTCAGCTGTGTTTGGGATTTATCCCCCTGTGACAAATACTGTACTGCGTTTGTGGATACTGGCATTTTTCGTTGGACGACGTATGTAAATTTTTGGCCTTGGCTGTTGCTTATAACAATTGAGTCGCCAATGCCAATTCGCGGCAGCAAAGCAAACACTGTTTTGAATTTTCCTTTGCTCCAGGCATAATCAGAAGAGTGTCCAAAGAAGTATGCATTCCCCGCTTCGCCAGGAAGACTTGTGCCGGGATAGTGCACTACGCCTTGGGCCAGCAGATCCTGAAATTCCTGCTCGGAAGTTCCAGACGCATATTGCAGTGGCGCCGTGATCCCCAAGGATGGAATAATTATTTCGTTCGGAGTCATGGTCTCCTGCGGTTTGGTCTCTATAGGCGCGGCCTGAGGATGGCGTATTAAGAAATCTAAATTCTTCCAGAAATATTCAAAATTGCTGGCCACCCAGAGCAAGAGCACCAGACCTACTGCCAGCGTAAGTTTAATGACCACACGTCTAATTAGTTTCTTATCTATTTGCATAGGCTAATGATAGCACTTTGGGAATCAAAAAACCCGCTAACAATTTTGCGGGTTTTTTGATTACTTAGAACTTAACGTTTGAGGAACTTGAGATATCTTTTAGGAAAAAATACCGCTAACAATCCGATGGCTAGCAATATGTACACCGCAATCGGCGACTGACCGGTGCGCGGCAGAGTCGTGGCACCCAAAGTCTTGCCTGGCGGAGTTGTAACCTGAGTTGGAGTTGTAATTCCAAGTACCTGACCAGGTGGAGTAATTGTAGGTATGCCGGTAGGAGCAGGCCCCCCGCCGCAATTTCCTATACATCCGCCACCCCCGCCCCCGCTTGTGTTAGAGCTTATACTAAAATGTGCGTTTACGGCCGTATCGCTATTCATTGAAAATGAACAGATAGGGTTGTCGCTACCAGAACAAGGGCCGGTGGTCCAAGTGCCAGTGAAGCTCGAATTTTCACCAGGTACAGCAGTTAGTGTAACATGAGCACCGTCACCATAAGACGCAGCGCAGTTTTCGGACGAGCCCAAAGTACAATTAATTAGAGAGTCGTCTGACATAACCGTGCCTGAAGCACCTTCATCGGCAGTAACTGTGACAGTAAGTACGTGCTCGCTAGTACCACCTTCTCCGCCCCCGTTATTCGTAAACGTATTAGTAAGAACGCAATTTCCAACATCTCCTACATTCAAAACTACAGTACCCTCTGCGTTACAATCACCAGAAAAAATTCCCGTAAATCCGTCTTGATTAGTCTCACTTACGGTATATATACCGGCATCAAAACCTTGTGCGGCCGAGGAAACGATGGAAACAGGATCACCTTCTTGAGGACTTACAAACAAAGGGAAGCTTAAAGGGCTCACATTACTCCCTTGGACTATTTTCGTCACCGTTAATTGCGGCTGGATATCATTGTTTGTAATAGTACATACGTAACTTTTACCGGCTTCTATATTAACTAGACCATTATCATTACAATCACCAGAAAAGTCTTGTAAGTATCCAGCATGGTCCGATTCACTAACTGTATAGCTGCCCGGATCAAAATCATTTGAAATACCGCTTACAATATCTGTATTGATATCACTCTTGTCAGTTACAGACAAAGTATAATCCGAAACCTGTTTGGTACCACCGTTATCATTGATTACAATTTTAGTTACAGTCAGACTCCCTTTGGTTGACACTGTCGGCGAGTTGGTAACATTACAGACGCTACTGCCCCCGGCAGACATGACCCCTGAGCAGTTCTGTGAAAAATCAGCAGAGTATCCGTTCGCAGTGTCCTCAGTGACTTGGTAGCTGGTTCCTGCCGGGATAGTAACACTTACTCCATCTTGTGAACCCTGGAATTGGCCAGGTGTACCATTTTGTACACGTAAGGTAAATTCTGAAGGATCAGCTGATTGGTCGCTTACGGTTTTTATAACTTTTAAAGTGCCCGGGTCTGCGGTGTTATAGACAATACACGAAACAACATCATTAGTTCCAATCTTAATTCCCGAAACACCATAGCTGTCCTGGAAGCCATTATCTGTCGCCCCAGAACAACTTGCAGAACCAAAAGAATATCCTGCGACCATGCCGGTCTCAGCCACTCTATATGTACCATTTGCCAAATGTACAGCTGGAGTCTGACCGTTGATATCTGTAGTTTCACTTGCACCGCCTATATCGAATGTCCATCCCATACCCGCGCCGGTAAAATCAATGCTATTCGTGCCAATGCGTTTGGTAACGGTAAGTGTGCCGCCGCAGAGGCTTTTAGCAATTGTTTGCAAGACGTTTGCTAAATCATCAAAATCATTTGCAGAGTAATAAGCATCTGAACCTGAAATAGCCTTGAGATTGTCCTTATCAATATTGTGTCCAATACCAATGGATACAATTCTAATGCCAGATAATTTGATTATATTAGCTTCCGAAATCGCAGCGTTCAATGCGTCCTGATCAAATGTACCGTTACCCTGGTGGCCGCGATCCCCATAGTGGTTAGGTTGACCGTCAGATGCAAAAATTATGAGATTCGGAGTTGGACGAGGGTCAAATGTAGACGAGGCTTTGGCTAAACCATTTTCCCAGTTTGTAAAACCCGAAGCACTAGGTACATTATCAATCGCATTTTTTACCGCTACCGAATTAGGTGTAAATGCTTGCTGAACATGTCCCACGGTATTGAAATAGGTTACCGAAAATTGAGTAGACGTAGCTGGGGATAGATCCGCTACAAAATTTTTAAAATCTTTCTTCATCAAACCAAGATTGTTCCCAATGCTCCCCGAATTATCTAAAACTAAGGCAATATCCAATCCGCAGGATTGAGCTAAGCTCGGATCTTCTACTACTTTCGTCTGAGAAGTATAGAAAACTCTTGCAGTCACTTGATCTACTGAAATTGTAGCAACATTATACTGCTCCTGACCATGACTTTCCGAGACAAAACCACAGGAATTATGTTTGGTGTTACCAAATTCAAAATCCAAGACAAACTTGGAGTCACTAAAATCCGAATCAGTCCAGGCCTGATCCCATAAATCATTACTGCCTCCAAAAATTAAAGTTGTATCGGAATCCAATAATGGCTGGGCTTTAACTTTTGTATAATGGTTGCCGTTATCTCCTGAGATTCTTGCGTCCAACATGCAGCCCCAACCCACAGATGCATGCGCGTCAATTTTAATTTGGATACCGTTAATCTGTGAATTGGCGGGGATATCAAAATCAAAATTTGAATACCCCTGCTGATTTCCAAGATCATTAGAAGTCGCGTACTGATCATCGCTTACAAAAGCCTTGTCGGGATTAAGCCAACTATTTGGCGTATGTATTGCGGTTGCGGGCAAAAAATCCGTGTTTGAAGCAAGTGCCATATTTGGAGACGGATACACTCCTAAAGAAATTAGTAAAGCCAGCAGCAAACCAATACCAACCAGGGATTTACCGAACTTCAACAAGGAATGCCCTCTCTTTGGTTGCGAACGCTTTTTAGATTTTCGCATATATTTATTCAGTGCTTTAGATAATTTCATTACCTTTGGAATATTTAGATAAGCTTGCAGGAATTACATTGGCCAGGTTATATCCCAACGAAGTTAGACTGTCAGAATTCGTAAACGGCCTTGCCTGTCCGTCGGAAATTATATACTCTATTCCACTATCTGCCACCAATGTACCGTCACGAAACTTAACCAACGAACCTTCTGGCAAAGCCATGTCGCTGCTATTAGCCGCCACAGTGCGTCCGAATGAGAATCCATAGGTATTGAATACGGCCTCAGATTCAAATCCTTGTCGTGAACCGTTCAGAATCCACCAAACAGTGCCATGATCCAATACCAACGCGCCATCTGGATGTATTTCTGTTGCAGTTTGAATTGGGTCGCCGGAAGGATAATCAGTCAGGTCGATTTTTGGTAGGTTATTGAAGGAGTAACCCAAACCGGCGAATACCAACGCAGAAACAAATCCTCGTTTGCTATAATTGGTGCCAATCATATATACTGTCCGATTATCAGAAGCATCCAGAACAAGCGTTCCTGGCATTGCCTTAACTATATTTGCTTGATTAAAAGTCAGTTGCAAATCTGCGCTATTTGCCGGTACTACTTGGCTAAAATTATATCCATATGATTGAAATTCAATAGGATCACGGAAGCCGTAGCGTTGATTATCTTTCATCAAATAAACTGTTTGACCGTCTAAAATTAGAGTACCGTTCGGATGTACTGATATACTGGTTCCTAAAACTTGGCCACTTGGAGCAGGCCCTCCTCCTCCGCCTCCACCTGTGATGACCGAAGCGACATTGAACGACTGGCTCACGTCGGATGCGGCATTGTAATTATCATTCCCTGCCTGGGAAGCTGTAATTTGTACATGCCCTGCCCCGGTCAAAGTGACTGTACTGCCGGATATCGTTGCTGGGCCAGAGGTGATAGCAAAACTTACAGGCAAACCAGAGGTTGTGGTGGCGCTTACATCAAAAGGAGCGGAATTCGTGGATTTATCTATGAGTTGGCTGAAACTAATGATTTGGTCGGCAGGTGCAATAATTAACTTACCTGCCACAAAAGTTAGTTTGTAGTTGGAAGATAACGCAAGATTGCCTTGAGTAATTGCGTATGAACCAGCATCGTCGCCCGGATCACGTCCCAGCGTACCCGTAATAGCATCCGTTCCAATTAAATTGCCGGAGGTAATCTGGTATGTAAGTGCTGGATCCGCTTCACCATAAGTCTTAGTTTGGTTATCAGCGGTAATCGTAATTTCAGCAGGCACGACGTGCACTAATCGCGTGGCCACGCTTGTCACTTGAGCGTCATTGGTAACGGTATACGTTATCGTATAATCGCCCAGAGTTGAAGTGTCCACAGAACCGCTTGTTTGGATTGCGCCGGTCAAATCACCATCCACCACATCCGTAGCCGTGGCTCCCGCGTCGGTGTATACGGAACCGTATGGAATATCCAATTCTGTTCCATCAGTCACGGTGATGGTTGGACCGTCTGTAACCACAATGTCAAAATTCGACGTTGCCAAATTACCGTGCTGATCGGCAGCCGTGCAGGTTATTGCAGTACTGCCAATTGGGAAATTATCACCCGACTTCACGATAGCCGGAAAACTCAAACCTGAATCTTCGCCGGTAGTCGGATCCTTGTCTTCAATCAATAGGTTGGGATTCACGCAAAGAGCTTGTAAACCGGAATCCAGATTATCGCTCACCACCGGGGTAAATGTAACCGCAGCACCGTTTGAACTGGTTGCCGCTACGGTGACGCTCTCTCCAACTGCTTCGGTTATTGCTATGGTTGGTGAAATCGTATCGGTTGCTTGAGATGGATAGCCCATCTCAGAAAGTCCTTCGTCTATCGGAACAACATTTATGCTATTATCTTTTGACTGCAAGTAAGATATAATTTCTTGGAATTGTGCAGTCGTGATGCAATCCGGATCCGAGCCACAAGCCGCCGTATCAGGTTCGACGTCATGGAAGACTAAAATAAGCCAAGTATGACTGGAAGCAGCATCATCAATCCATTTTTCAACGTAACCCCATTCAGGACGCGGGTTCCCATCTCCATCCATCAGAGGTGCATCAGTTGAGGTTATAGGAGTGCTTGGACCAACTTGAGCCGCAGCCAGTTTAAAAGGATCTGTAGTTTTGTCGTTAAGAGTAGGTTGCCCTTGCGAATTTATAAAATCAACTGTTCTGGCACCAACAATACCCGCGGATTGTAATTTCGAAATTACCCCCGCATTGTAAGCACCAAAAGGATAGGCAAAATTATTGAACGGATTAATCCCGGCAAACATGCTAAGCAAATCATAACGAGATCCATCGATTTCGTAAGGCAGTTTGACACTTGGATCTGTTAGTCCAGGGCAGATCGATTCCGTTACATCCGTACCATAGCAATTATGGGTACGAGTATGGACTCCAATCTCGTTACCATCGTCCGACAAATTTTGTACATTGGCTTCGTTCATAAATTCAGTGTACTCGTCAGGCTGAAATTGTGTTGCGCCAATCAAATCTTCAGAAATGATGTAAAACGTGCCCTTATAACCAGCGCTATCCAGAACTGGTTTTGCATTGGCATACTGTCCCTGTAATCCATCATCAAAAGACAATGAGACCAATCCGGTATCAAAGCTGTTAACGTCAGTTGAAGCAAGGGTCCGAGGTACATTAAATGTACAGATAACCAGAGCAAAAACCAACAAGGAACCTATTATTAAGTATTTCTTCATATACAAACGATTACTCTTAAAATTTAGTTCTGAGTATAAACAAAAACCGCTTTCCCTCAGAGCTTATTATTTGAGTTTAAGTGGTTTTGTTTTAGCTTAGATTGCTTTAGTATTATAATCAATTCCCAAGCAATTGCAAGAGCCGAAAATCCCTTAATTTTGGACTGTTTTTAGATAAATAAAGTATTAATTAAGTGGTTATAATCCGTTACAGTATACAACGGAATTTTGCAATTAAGGTTGGTTTACTTGTTGTGTGGTAACCAAAATCTTCCATGGCCCGTTAGGGACGTCTGCATCATCAACAAATTGCCAATCGACTTTGTTTTCATCATTGTTTAGACCATCGAACCCCAAACAATCTCGCAACGCGGGCGAGACATCCATACCCGCATTGCTCGCTTTCTGGCTTGCAGGTCGCGCATCGCTTGAACCGAACACATAATTTGAGTCATTGTAAACGTATGGTCCCGCGTCTTCAATTTGACCGTAACAAATCGCACTACCCTTCTGTATTTTTACCCACCGATTTTTCATATCTGAAAACCCTTTGGAAGTGTTCCCCGTATACCAAGGGATATTGCTACGCCAGGTATAAGCAGTTTTGTTATTGATGTCATCAAAAGGCAAATCAAGATAGAAAGGATTCTGTTTAGGTGTAATATTTGTCGGGAAATAATTATTAGCAGCAGTCCGAAGGTAAGAATAGTCGTCAAATCCACCATAATCATGCTCCCATAAATCATCGTAAGCAGAAATGGAATTATCTTCGGATGATCCATTTCCTACCGGCTCACCAACCCAAAATACCGTAGCTGTAATATTGGTATGCAGCGGATATTTAGGTGATGGTGGCGGCACTGGAGTTGGCGTAGGAGTTGGGAGCGGGGTTGGTGCAGGTATCGGAGTAGGATTTGGGCTTGGGGTTATCGGAGGATCAATTGGAGCAGGCACAGGAGTCTCAGCTGGCACGACAGCTGGGGTTAAATCTTGCCCCCCTGTGAATATGGAAGACTGTGATGAAGAATCACTCACGAAAGGCTCGTTTGAGCTATTCTTGAAAGCTGAAACCCGCACACTTGGTTGTTCGCCATTACGATAGATTTTATAGATACTAAATATACTCGCGGTAACAATTATTCCAGCAATAAAGGCAAAAGCAATATATTTTAAATTTATTTTCATATGCGATATATTATAGCACTTGTTTATGCTAAAACGTGGGCTATGATGATCTGCGGGTAGGGCTTACCCACTGTCCGTTTGATTTGGTCAAATAGGCTTTGGGAATTGCTCCTAAAAATGCCAATGCGTCATATATATGCATAAATGGAAATAGGAACCCTAGAATTATATACTGTGGCCGCCTTTGGATCATAGCAGCTACAAAAGTTAAAGAATAATCAGAAATAAATATGCCTAAAAATAAAGCTAATAGCCAAAAATGGAACACGCCTATAATCAAGTGAGGAATAAAAAATATAATAAGAAGTACCGGGAGAATCAGAAACATAATACTACTCAAAATGACCTCAATCAAAGTTATGCTCATAGCAAACCAAAACTTGCTGCGCCAAATCCCATGTAAACGTATAGTTTGCCATAAACCCAAATCCCATCTCTTAACCTGCCTGTAATAATCATGCTGATTATCCGGATCCTGTGTAAAGGCCACTACGCTTGGATGATGGGCTATCCGCCCCAGCCGTTTGTGATGGACTTCGAAAGTCATATTAAAGTCTTCTATCACCAGACCGGCTGGATTCAACGTCATTTGTTTCAAAGCAGAGCTGCGATACACACTTGCAAATCCGGGAATAATAGGAGTGACATTCGTATGACGCCAAGTTTGCCCGAATTTAACTAACAATTGGTTGAAAAAATATAGCCTATCGCGGTACGAAACAAACAATAATTGGACCCATGACATTTTTTTTGGATCCCAAATAGTTTTGGCAAACCCAGCTACAGATATAACTTCTGGATCACTAAAAAATGGCAAGGCCTTCTCCAAGTAATCCGATTTAAGTCGCGTGTCCGCATCCACAAACAATACTGCCTTGTACTTTTGGAGCAGGTTGAAATTTTTTAAGCAAGCTTCCAAAGCCCCTGCTTTACCGTGCGAAATTTTCAAATTCAGAACATTTGCGCCAAAATTATCCACGATTTCTACAGTCTTATCTGAGGATCCGTCCGAGACGACATATATATTCTTAACTGAAATTAAATTAGAAAGCGATCTTAGGGTGTCCGCAATTACCAGTTCCTCATTGTGAGCTGGTACGATTATGGCAACATCCGATATTTTAATGTTAGTTTTGCCTTTGGTTGTCCGGCGCTCCCAATGCAATTTAGACGAATGCAATTTATCTGAGACTAGGCGAATAAGCCCAATAAGTCCCCAAAAGGTAAAATTTACTCCCCACACCAAAACAATAATCAAAACCCAAAATAAAATTTTTTGGGTAATTGGCAACAATCCAAAAACCATCCAGTTTATATTCCTTTAGCCTCAACCTGTATATTGGAATTTATAGATTCCATCGTACTCAGACGGGCTTCAAAAGCACTAAGGGTCAGATTTAACCCCTCTTCCAGATTAATTTTTTGTTTCCAGCCCAGGCCATTAATTTTATTTAAAACTGGCATGCGGCTTGAGTGGTCATGCTCAGGTCTTGGAATTGATATTATTTCACTTCTAGATTCTATCAAAGAAATAATCTTTTGAGCCAATTCTCTGATCGTAATATCTTGATCGCTGCCAAGATTGTAAATTTCACCGATTTTACCCTTTGAAATCACTAACTCAAAACCATCGAGAATATCATCAATATAACACAGGGTTCGCATTTGAGCCCCATCCCCTTGAACCGTTAAAGGTAATTGCATCAGGGCTTGTTTAGCAAATCTTGGAATTACGCGAGTGTCCGACAGACCCATATTAGGACCGTAAACATTGAACAGACGCACAATACGGCCGCGGAGACCTCGGATTTTTACATAACGGTCTATTAACGTCTCGGCAAATCTTTTTCCTTCTTCATAATTAGCGCGCGGACCTACTGGATCAACATTGCCAGTATAAGTTTCCGCTTGCGGACTTATCAAGGGTTCGCCATAAATTTCGGACGAGCTTGTGTGTAAAAAGTCAGCACCAGATTCTACGGCAACCTTCATAACATTCCAAACTCCAATACTGCACGCAATCAGCATTTCATCCCCCATTGTATCTATATTCGGAACGCCTGTGGGACAAGCCAGGTCGTAGACTCGGTCAAATTTTACTTTAGAGCTAGCACAAAAATCTAAAAATTCTTGTGTCTCAACTCCACAAATTTTAAAAACAAAATTTGGATTATCTCGAAATTTATTCAGATTATACTCGTGCCCGGTAGTTAAATTATCAACTACCCAGACTTGATTGCCCTCATTAAGCAGTCTCTCGCACAAGCTTGAGCCAATGAATCCCGCTCCTCCAGTCACCAAAACTTTCATGCAATTCTCCTTTTCTTACCGTCCGATTCCTTGGTAAGCTATGCCATTCTGGGCAAATGATTGCTTATCCAAACAATTGCGACCGTCTATGACCACCTCGACGCCATATTTGGATAAATCCTCAGGCTTGAGATTTTTAAATATATTATGTGATGTTGTAATTATAACTGCTTTGGCACCCTCCAAAGCTTCCTCAATACTTTTTTCGGATCCTTTTACTATATAAGGGTCGTAAGCGGAAACTACAAAACCATGCGCTTGTAGCTGCTCCAAAACTTTATAGGCAGGACTTTCGCGATCATCATCCAGATCAGGTTTATAAGCAAGCCCCAATAAAGAAACTTTAGTGCCGAGAAGCGGAATATTTTTTTCAGCCAGCTTGGATATTAACAAGTCTACCGTAAACTTCGGCATTTGGTTGTTAATCTTCCTGGCTAATGATAAAAAGTCATGTTGAAAACCATTCTGTCTGGCGTACTCAATCAAATAGTACGGATCTACAGGAATACAATGGCCTCCGACGCCGCAACCGGGAAAATGAGGCATAAAAGCAAAAGGTTTGCTGGCGGCACCTTCAATAACATTTACCACATCAATACCCAATTTTGTGAAGGACATTGCCAACTCATTCACAAAAGCTATATTTACGTCACGGAAACTATTTTCGACCACCTTTACTGCTTCGGCTTCCTTGAGAGAGCCCATAGGCTTAATCTGAGCGCCGATAAGTGACCTGTAAAATTCTAGAGCAATTTCCAAACCCTTTGATTCAAGACTTCCAACAACCCTGGGTATATTGGCAACATTCCAATTTGTATCCCCGGGATTAATCCGTTCCGGGCAATGAGCCAAATAAAAATCCTTTCCTGCTTCTAACCCTGAGGTCCTTTCTAGTACTGGCAAAACAATATCCTCGCATACTCCTGGATTTACTGTTGATTCCAAAATAACCAACTGACCTTTGGTAAGATATTGGCCAATATTTTCACAAGCCTTTATCACCGGTTCCAAATTTGGCTGGTAATCTTCATGAACCGGAGTCGGAACGCAAATAACAATTACTTGAGCATCTTTAATAACGGAAAAATTTGTAGTCGCAATTAGAGTTGTATCTGCCAATTCATTTGCGGCACGATTATCTAGAAACGGTGATTGCTTAGCGTTAATCTTTGCAACTCGTTCTTTATTTGTATCAATTCCTACGGTTTTGTATTTTTTTGCAGATAGCAAGGCCAAGGGAAGGCCAACATAACCCAACCCGACAATGTTCACACAATTAATTTCTTTCATAAATTCCTCTCTTATTTCTACCAAAACAAAAAAGCCATTTCTGATGGGCTCTCCTGATCAAAATGACTTTTTTGTTTGGATTCTTTATGTTGTCGCTATAGTAACACACCAGCAATAGTTGTCAAATGCTAGGGACTATTGGACTGGCATTGGTGGGTACAGATTTGTGTTGGCTGTGCGGTCAAAGCATGCCTGGCCCGCACTGTGGTCCCAGGATTCGTTGTAACTTGCCGGATAATACGACGGATAATTTGTCTTTGAATCCGAACTAGCTAGGTCAAAGGTGGCGCAAAGCTGATAATTCAAATTAACCTTAAGGGTATATGTGTAGTCATTCTGAGTTTCTGGATCTTTTGGCAAATTGGAAGCAATGTCTCCCAAACCTGCAGGCAAATGCCCATTCTGCGCCGCATAATTATTTACCTGATCTTCAATTAACTGCAGATTCTGGACGCGCGTTTGGTCCAGGCGTACCTTGCGCTGTTTGGCGGGACTGCCGACTGCCACAAATCCGGCAACTATGGCCGCTGCCACCACCACGGAAACACAAATGGCCAGCCACTTCATACGGTTGCCCCCGGACGCTTTTTTAAATCATAAAAATAGTAGAAGAAGATCACAGCTGCCACGGCCAGCACCACCAAGACCTTGAGTACAAATCGGATGCCTACTTCCCCGCCCAAAAGCTGGTAGACCAAAACTACGGCGTCTACTATAAACGTCACCGCGGACAAAAACAGCGTCAGGTAGCCCAGCCATTTACGCGCGCGGATTTCCCGCCGGGCCGGATCTTGTACGCACTCGCGGTTGATGATCCAGACGACTATGAGGTACACCGGAAACATAACTATGAGCATGGAAGCAGACCAGCGGATATTGTTTGAGATGCTTACCGCAAAATCAAGCGGATCCGGAAACCAAGTATCTATAAGCGAAAACAGCAGCGCTATAAAGCTGACCGCGGACGTATACAGCGTAACCAAAGCCAAAAGGTGCAAAAACACATCCTTCGGGCCCGACCTGGGAACCAGAGTTGGAGAGGATTCAATTTGGTCCATATGTAAGTAATTAATTACGTAATTATCTATATAGATAATTATATATCATATTGCTTTCGTTGGGAATTAGAAAAGCGGGCAGCGCATCAGCAAAGCTGACACCGGCCCGCAGGTAATCATGCAATCTGTCCCTTGATCTTGCTTGCGTAAACGCTACACTCCGCTGGATTGAATTCTCGCACTTTAATAATGCGGAAAGATCCGGCCATGGGAAGAAGTCGGAACTCCGCATCAAGGAGGCTGTCAGTCGTGAAGAAACTCAAACCCAACTCGCGGCGGATAAATTTCGGACAAAAAACTTTTTTGAGCGACACGCTACACGTAAGGTTGCTGTGCTCCTTCTCGAACGCGCGAAAGGCCTTTCGAATCCTCCAGATCTCCAGAAAATCTGGGAAAAGATAGTAAAAGCTTGCTGTGATGCTGACTCCATTTGAAACGCCGAAATCTTCGATAGTGACTTTGATTTCAGGAAGAGCAAAACCGGGTCGAAGGATCTGGAGCAACACAGAAAGTATCAGATCGCGTATCATGTTCATCCTCCGTATTTATAAGGACCACATTATGTGATCCTTAAGTTTTGCTTAACTTTAGCAGATTTGAGAACTTTGACAATATAGAGGTTTGGATTAATCGTTAACCTCAAAGCCTGCGCTTGCTCAACCTCTAAAACGAAAGTCACTTCTGTCTCCTGCTATTCAGGCAAACTCTTATAAGACAAGAGTTGATGGATCGCAATACCTCCGAATGAAGGATCCTTTACAAAATAATTAGAGATATCAACGGCAGCCAATTTTAGTTCAGTCCGACTCTTCCCATAGAATGACGTCTTTGCGATATCTTGCTTTGTTGTTTCTTGCGCAATAATAATTTTTACATTTTTTGCGTTAACATCAGCATACCTTATCTCGTCTTCTGCATGTTGGATTGAACCATCCATTCCACCAGTAAAATTACGGTAATCCATAATTGATAGGAAACTATTTTGAAGTTTGTTTAAAATATCCATTAGATGGTATCCCACAGCCTTCTTTCCATTATCTGACCAGACAAAATCAGGGACTGTTCCATTCTCGTTATCAAACCAATAAGGAACCGAGAAACCTAAAGATAGATTGTTCTGAGTGCTGTTTTTGATACGATCAACCATCCAGCTAGCCAAATTAAGATAGTCTGTCAAAATTTTAACTTTTTGAGTGTCAAAATTATTCAAAGAATAGGGCTCAATATCAAAATTTAGCCCTGCAAATTTTATATTATGAGTTGGATTGTTATTGTAGCTAATTACATAGTCTGTAATCATCTTAGGGATATAATTCAAATCCTTTGAAGCCCAGTCTTTGTTGCCTGATAGGGCGTATACCTTAATTCCATTCCGACCAGCTTCTGTTAAAAAATTATTGAGATAATTATCATAAGTAGAAAGTTTTTCATTTCGAGAATTCACATTTTTAATTTCAGTAATATCTACATACTCATCAACGCTAAGATATATACTATTTATTCCTTGGCTTTGGGTAAAATTGAGAAACTCATCCAAATTCTGATTTGAAAAATAATCTGAACTTTCCCAGAAATAAGCCGAAATTTCATAATTTTCAGCGGGGAACGTTGCTCCCAAAATCTTGGGTTGTTGATTGGACATATGATTGAAGGCTCCTCCCAATATAAAATAAACCCCAACAACGAAAACTATAGCTAATGTGAATATAATATATTTCATTTAACTGTTGGGCTTGCTGCTTTTACTTATTTAAGCTTTCAGCAATACTATCAGCAATTTGTTGCTTTTTAATACCCATATAAGAATTTGGCACGTACATTATTTTCACATTTATTCTATTCTGTAAGTACATTGAGGCTTTATTAAGTTGCTCCGCATTCAAGTCAATATTCTGGTCTTGCATATAGAATCTTATAGCCTTCTCAGCGATTTTAAAATCGCCGTCACCATTTTCTATAAGAACATAGTAGGTTTGATCACTCGAAACAGAAGTACCTTGTAACGAACTGGGCTCTTCAAGATTAGATGTACTCGCTCCTAAAATCTGAGTTCCACTAAGATCTGGCTTGGTCAATTCTTGATAAGCTATTGATATCACATCCATTGGTTCATAAGTCCGGCCAAAAGCTACTTTTTGAGCCATGCTACTCGATCCTAGCAGTACAACTACGACAACTGCAGTAATAAAGCTTACCTTCCCAAGCATTCTGTGAATATTGGCAATCCCCCAGTGGCTAACATTATTAGGATTATGTTTCATTCTAATTCTTCCGAAATTGCCACTTTTTTTAACGGTAACCACGTAACGGTAAATTCCACACCAAAGTAGTACCGTTACTTGGAATAGCGCATAAATAGGAAAAATCAGCATCCATTTGCTTCTTACTTTCCAATTAGCAAAATATGTTAACACGGCGTATATCAGCATTAAAATTGGTAAAAGAATAATGTGTGATAGCAGCTCGTATAATTTAAGTGGTAACAAAAAATATATGATAAAGGTGAAATAAATAAAGTGAAAGGGGTGATGTAAATTAGTATCCATGTTTATTACTGAATGCCTAAATGCACCGCACATCCAGGAAAATCTTTGTTTTATCCATTTGCGAGTAGTTTCTGGGACATCGGTTTTAAAAACCATTGGAATATGTCCTACTTTATACCCCATCATATGTGCAAGCTTACCGATCTCGATGTCTCCACCGTTGAAGAACAATGAATGATTTTTCATTATACTAATCATTGTCTCTCTTTTCGCGATCATTCCGGCTCCACTAGTCAACCATGGGTAAAGCAACCTTGCTTGCATGGCAATGTCATATTCAACACCCTGTAATTTTTCGATTAAGGTCTTTCTTTTCCCGGGTAAAATTTTAACAGAAGCCAAGTCCCAATCCTTTTCGACCATAGCCCCGCACAATTTTTTTACATCTCCTTCAACAGTAGTATCACCATCTATAAAGATGACATATTTTTCCTTAATATTGATAATACTTTCTTTCAAGACTGCATCATGTGCAAGTAGCGTTTTATTATAAATTGCCCAAGGGTTTTTAACACCCCCCCCCTAAATTAGATATAGTTATGCGGAAGCCGTACTTTTTCCGGAGTTCGTTAAGGGAATTACGGAATTCTTCAGTCTCATGGTTTGTAGTACAGAGGACTACCTTTCTTCCGAATTGCTTTATAAAATCAAGGTTCGTAAGATACTTAGTGTCGTTAAATATCGGCAAAAGAATAGCAAAATCAGTTGACTTCTTTTCAACTTTTTCTAAATCTAATGGTTTAATGAAATTGGAACGAGCAGTTCCAAAATCAAAAATTGTTAACCAAGGGAAAATCATAAATGATGCTATTATTTTGCTTTAATTTTTTCTTTCAGCGCCTTGGCCAGGTACTGGCCGGTGTAGCTTTTGGAAACTTTTGCCACTTCTTCCGGTGTGCCCACGGCCACGATCTCCCCGCCCTTGTGTCCGCCTTCAGGACCCAAATCCACTATCCAGTCGGCGGATTTGATGACATCCAAGTTGTGTTCAATCACGAGCACGGTATTGCCTTTCTCCACCAGCCGATTCAAAACGCCAAGCAGCCGTTTGACGTCGTCGAAGTGCAGGCCAGTGGTGGGCTCATCCAATATGTAAAGCGTACGTCCGGTGGAGGCGCGCGAAAGTTCTGTGGCGAGCTTAATGCGCTGAGCTTCGCCGCCGGAGAGCGTAGTCGCCTGCTGGCCAAGGTGCATATAGCCCAAGCCGACCAGGGACAAAGTTTCCAGTTTGCGCGCAATCAGCGGAACGGCGCGGAAAAAAATGTGCGCCTCGTCCACTGTCATTTCCAGAACGTCAGAAATAGTTTTGCCTTTGTAGTGGATGTCCAAGGCTTCTTTGTTGTAGCGTTTGCCTTTACATTCCTCGCAGGTGACGTAAACATCGGGCAAAAAGTGCATCTCTATTTTTATAACGCCATCGCCGCCGCAAACTTCGCAGCGCCCGCCTTTGACGTTGAAACTGAATCGCCCGGCTTTGTACCCGCGCATTTTGGCTTCGGGAGTAGACGCAAACAGATCGCGTATATAGGTAAAGACTCCGGTGTAAGTGGCGGGGTTGGAGCGGGGCGTACGTCCGATAGGACTTTGGTCAATGTCTATGACCTTGTCTATATTTTCTATGCCGAGCAGTTTCTTGTGCGCGCCAGCCGCGTCTTTGGCATTATAGAAATAAGCAGACAATGCCTTGGCAAGAATTTCGTTCATAAGCGTGGATTTGCCGGAGCCGGACACGCCAGTGAGCACGACAAATTTGCCCAATGGAATATCCAAGTCCACGTTTTTGAGATTGTGCTCGGTGGCGCCTACGATGCGGATAGTCTTGCCATTGCCGCGTCGGCGCGTGGATGGCACGGGGATGTTTGCATTACCCGAAAGATACTGGCCGGTGAGCGACTTCGGGTCTTTGGCAATTTCCGAAGGCGTGCCCTCGGCCACCAGTTCCCCGCCGTGCTTGCCCGCGCCCGGACCGATGTCTATAACCCAGTCCGAGGCCTCTATGGTTTCCTGGTCATGCTCAACCACGATGACCGTGTTGCCCAGGTCGCGCAAATTTTTGAGAGTCTTAAGCAGGCGGTCGTTGTCGCGCTGGTGCAGACCGATGGATGGCTCATCCAATATGTACAGCACGCCGGTAAGGCCGGAACCGATTTGCGTGGCCAGGCGAATGCGCTGCGCTTCGCCGCCGGAGAGCGTGTCCGCGCTGCGGTCCAAAGTTAAATAATTTAAACCCACGTCCTGCAAAAATTTCAAGCGGGCCACAATTTCTTTGAGCACCTGGTGCGAGATTTTGGCATCTTTTTCGGAAAATTTCTTGGGCAAGCCGGCGGCAAACGAGACTGTGTCGTCTATGGACAGCGAAGCCACATCAATAATTGATTTGTCGTCTATGGTCACGGCCAAAAATTCCGGCTTAAGCCTCATGCCTTTGCAAGTCGGGCAAGTTTTAACGCGCATATACTGTTCAATTTCCCCGCGCATATAGTCCGAATCCGTCTCGCGGTACTTGCGCATAAGGTTTGGAATGACGCCTTCAAAAGACGTAAACCGTTCGTAGCCGGACTCGTCCTGTAGTTTAACTTTTTGGTCGCCGGTGCCATAGAGGATGGCGTCCACGACTTTCTTGGGCAAATCCCGCACCGGAGCATTTATGGAAAATCCATAGTTTTTGGCAACTGAATCCAAAACCCTCATATACCAGCTCATGCGCGAAGTTGTTTTGCTCCAGGGACGCACTGCGCCCTCGGCCAGGGTCAGTTTTGGATTCGGGATCACCAGTTCCGGCACGATCTCAAGCCGGGTGCCCAAACCAGTGCAGTCGGTGCAGGCTCCGTGCGGCGAATTAAATGAAAAATTCCGCGGGTTGAGTTCCGGCAAGCTCATGTGCCCCAGTGGACAGGCAAAATTTGAGGACAAGAGGATTTCTTCATCTGTTTTATGACTTTTAACTTCTGCCTTCTCACTTCTGACTTCCGACTTCTGAATTATTACCGTGTCATTGCCCAGATCCAAAGCCGTCTCCAGCGAATCGGCCAGGCGGGCGCGGTCGGATGAATCAAGGCTGATGCGATCCACGACAATTTCTATGGAATGTTTTTTCTTCTTATCAATATTGATGCGCAAAGCTTCCGACAAATCCATGACGGTGCCGTCAAAACGGACGCGGGTGTAACCGGTTTTGCGCGCCTCCTCCAGGAGATGCTTGTGTTCGCCCTTCTGGTCGGAGATGACGGGTGAAAGGATTACAATTTTGGAATCCTTGGGCCAAGACAAAACCTGGTCTACCATTTGCGTCACGCTCATGCCCGCGATGCGCCGGCCGCAGACTGGACAGTGTGGCACGCCCACGCGCGCGTACAGCAGGCGCAGGTAGTCATAAATTTCCGTAACCGTACCCACGGTGGAACGGGGGTTGTGAGAAGCGCTCTTTTGGTCTATGGAAATGGCCGGCGATAAACCTTCAATCTTGTCTACGTCTGGCTTGTCCATAAGCCCGAGGAACTGCCGGGCGTAAGCCGACAAGCTCTCCACGTAACGGCGCTGGCCCTCGGCGTATATGGTATCAAACGCCAGGGAAGATTTGCCTGAACCCGAAAGACCCGTGATGACCACGAGCTTGTCTCTAGGAATATCCACATCAATATTTTTGAGGTTGTGTACCCGCGCCCCGCGGACCACGATCTTGTCGGTCATATATGATAGTGCTTTCGGATTAGCAAATTAGTTACGGCGAGAATGCCCTCCCAAAAAAACTTTGGGAAGGCTTTAAATTAGCCAGGACAGTATAAACGAAAAAAACCGCCCTGGCAAGGTACCGGGGCGGCGCGGGTGAATTCTAGTGCTGCAGGCTGGCTTGGAATTTCCGGTATTCGTAGAAATGCCGGATCTTGCGCTGAATGGGTACGAGGCTCATCAGACCAAACCAGATGAGACTGGGCGCAAACCGGAACCGGAAGCAGACGGGGAACCAATGCGCCAGGCCCATCATCACAAACGGGGCCAGGATCACGAGGCTTATCTGGACGAAAGCTGGGAAGACGTTCTTGTCGTCGTCCTTGCTATACCAAAACCAGAGGACCGTGACCTCAGCCAGAAGCACCACACCCCAGAGGGCGGACATGGGCGGGTAAGCAAACAGCCACATGGGAGCATGGGTCAACTGAGCGTAGCCTATGGCAAGCACGGTCACCACAGCCCAGAAGAGCGCGACCACAATAATTCCCTTCACAACATGCATAATCATTCCTCCTTAGACGCAACTTATGCAAAAAAGTATAATACTCTTATGCAAAAATTGCTAGCCCAGAAAATCTCCGAGCTGCCGGCCAGACCCGGCGTGTACCGCTTTTATGATCAAGCCGGTCTTTTACTTTACGTTGGCAAAGCCAATAAGCTCAAAAACCGCGTCTCCTCTTACTTCAAACCAGACTACAGCAGCAACCGCGGGCAGAGAATCGAACTTATGATCTCGCAGATTGCGGATTTGGACTACACTGTGGTCCGCAACGAAGTTGAAGCTTTGGTTTTGGAAAATAATTTCATCAAAAACCTCAAACCCAAATACAACGTCCGCATGCGCGACGACAAAAATTATATCTTTCTCAAAATTAATGCCGCAGACGAAATCCCAACTATAGACTACGAACACCAACGGTTAGACAAATCCGCCAAATATTTCGGGCCGTACACGTCCTCACTGGCCATAAAAGACACACTGCGCCTGCTGAGGCGTGTATTCCCCTACTGCGCCAATTCCAAAGTAACTTCCAAACCCTGTTTTTATTATCACATCGGCAAATGCCCAGGAGTCTGCTTTGGCAAAATTTCAACCGAGGATTATCGTAAAAATTATATCGGCAAAATTGTCCAGTTCCTGGAAGGGCGGGAACAGGAAGTCCTCCAGAACCTCAAATCGGAAATGAAAATATTTGCGAAGTCTCGCCAATACGAAAAAGCTGCGCGGGTGCGGGATCAAATTTTTGCGCTTAATCGCGTCCTGGAGCGGCAAAAATTGGTTTATTCAACCAAAGTCAGCCAGGATGTATTTTCTCTGCATTGCGAATCTGTGGCCGTGGTCAATTTATTCATAGTCCGCGAGGGCAAACTCATTCAAAAAGAAAATTTTGTCCTGGAAAACACCCGGCAAGTGCCAGCGGAGGAAATTTTGCAAAGTTTTTTGGAAAGATACTACCTAGATGCCACGAATTTGCCGAAAGAAATTTTGGTTCCGTTCTTGATTGATGACACCGAATTAAAAACAGTTTTTATTGCTCTTGATAATAACCCCTCCCAACCTCCCCTTACATTAAGGGGAGGGGCGACCAAAACCAAACTGCAGCCTGGTTTTGATTTACCCCCTCTTATATTAAGAGGGGGTGCGTCAGGCAAGGGTTCGCGGGGGAGTTATTTACCAAAGATCTCTGTGCCTGTGAAAGGCGAACGCCTGAAACTTCTGCAGCTCGGCACGGAAAATGCCAAACATTATCTGGAGGCCGCATCCGACAAGCACCTCCTGGAAGAGACGCGGCTTTTGGCGTCGCTTAGAGAACTGCAACGGGTGCTGGAATTGCCGGCCCTCCCCTCGCGTATGGAGTGCTTTGATATTTCAAACATTCAGGGCACAAATGCTGTGGGATCCATGGTCGTGTTTGACTACGCCCGTCCGAAAAAAAGCGACTATCGCAAATTTAAAATCCAACGGAAGAACACTCCGGACGACTTTGCGATGATGCGCGAGATGCTGGCGAGAAGGTTCAAACATTCGCTCCCGTCACCCCCGCCCGAACGACCAGGTCGGGCGGGCCTCTCCCCTCACCCCTGGCCTTTGCCTGACCTCATCATTATAGACGGCGGAAAGGGACAGCTGAGCGCGGCCACGGCGGCAATTTCGAATTCCGAATTTCCTAATTCTAAACAAATTTCTATCATTGGGCTGGCCAAAAGGCTGGAAGAAATATTTTTGCCCGGCAGAAAAGATCCGATCCGCCTGCCCGATAATTCCCCTGCTTTGTTTTTGCTGCAACGCATCCGCGATGAAGCCCACCGGTTTGCCATCACGTACCACCGCAAACTCCGATCTAAATCCGCTGTAACCTCGGTCCTGGACCAAATCTCAGGCATCGGTCCGGCCAAAAAGAAAAAGTTGCTGGACAAATTCGGGTCAGCAGCCAAACTGAAGACAGCGAGCCTCACGGACATCGCCGAGGTCGTAGGCAGTCGTGTTGCAGAAAAAATAAAGGCCTCATTGTAATTTATTACCCCCAACAATGAGTCTGTAAGGCGGGCAGTACGAAAATGTTTGAAGCGAGGACGGCGGTTTTTGAGGACAACTTGCGAAGACCTTCCAATGTCGAGCACTTTAGTCCCGTGCCAAGCGGGACGTGTCCGAAAAAACTGTCTGTCCGAGCGATAATATAAATGAACCGCGCCCAAAAAGCTCATTGACACCTCCCTACTTTTCTGGCAGAATAGTTAAGCAAATTAGCCAAATTTTTTTACTTCTAACTTCTCACTTTTAACTTTCATTTTATGCATATTTCACAAAACGTTCTGACATTTATCCTAATTGCCGTGGATGTGGTGCTAGTTATCTGCATCCTTGTCCAACAAAAAGAGGGCGGCCTTTCCACTGTCTTTGGCGGCGAAGGCACAGTCTTCCGCTCCAAGCGCGGACTGGCCCGCGGGTTGCACTACTTCACCATTGCCCTAGCCATCATTTTTATCGGGCTGTCCGTTTTGGTTCTGTTCATCTCCTAATCTACTCATGGTAAGTTTGTTCAAAAAGTTGCGAAGCTTTTTGGGATCCGCCTGGCGAGGATTGCGCGTGCTGCCGAAGCTGCGCAGCCGCCACTTGCCCCAGATCCTAGAGAGCTTCACCAAAAAAGACCTGGCCGCTGTTGCGGCTTTTGCGTTAATACTGGCATTATCCGGCACATACCTTATACGCGCGGAATTTTTCGGCTCTTCATCGGGCATCCCCGACTACGGCGGCGAGCATGTCGAAGGCCTCATCGGCCAGCCGCGATTTATAAATCCGGTGTTGGCGGCCTCATCTAGCGTGGATTCGGATTTGTCGCGCCTGGTGTATGCGCCTCTGCTGCAGTTTGACCAAAACCTCAATCTTGTGCCGGCTTTGGCCGACGCCTTGCCTCAGATTTCCGCAGACCAAAAAACTTACACCCTGAAACTAAAAAGTAATCTCAAATGGCAGGACGGCCAGCCGATTAACGCCGACGACATCGTCTACACGATCGAGACGATACAGGATCCGGACTACGAATCGCCTCTGGCTGCCAATTGGGAGCGGGTCAAGATTGAGAAAATTGATGATCTGACCGTGCAATTTACTCTGCACGAGGTCTCGGCTTCATTTATATCCAACTTCACGCTCGGGATTTTGCCTAAACATGTCTGGAGCAGTCTTAGTCCAAACAGTTTCCGGCTGGCTTCGCAAAACCTACAGCCAGTGGGCTCGGGTCCGTATGCTGTCCACGAGATCAAAAAAACTTCCGACGGCAAAATCACAGCGATAACGCTTATGGCCAACAGCAATTTTTATGATGGCACGCCCTACATCACCTATTTCACGTTTAAGTTTTACGATGACGAAACTTCGCTTTCGTCTGCCTACCAGGCCAAAGACATCCAAGCGATAGGCTTTGTGCCTTTTGACAGCAAAACGTTCGTACAAGACGGCAACCGAGCAAGCCAGTATCAGATAAATTTACCGCAATACCAGGCCGTGTTCTTCAACCTGCCAAAGAATTCCATCCTGGGCGATCTTTCCGTGCGCCAGGCGCTCTGGCTTGCCACAGATCGCGCGCCTATCATTGACCAGGTTTATCTCGGACTGGCCAAGCCAGCCTATGGGCCAATCCTGCCCGGGAATTTGGGATACAGCGACGCGGCCAAAAATGCCGCGCATACGAGTGTGGGTGAAGCCGCTGGCATTTTGGACAAAGCCGGCTGGATACTGGACCCATCCACCAATACTCGCTACAAAATGGTTACGACTGGTACAGGCACTAGCAAAACCCAGACTCGCGTCAATTTGGAATTCAATCTTGCCACGAGCGTGTCGCCGTTAAATGTAAAAACCGCGGAAATTTTGGAACAGCAATGGGCGCAAATCGGCGCTACCGTGCACTCGGTGGTGGTTTCGGCCTCCGACCTGCAAGACAACTACATCCGCCCTCGCAACTTTGACGCGTTGCTGTTTTCCGAAAACACAGGGCCGGACCCCGATCCGTTTCCGTTCTGGGCCTCATCACAGGCCCATGACCCCGGTCTGAATTTGTCAGGGTTTTCCGATGCCACCGTGGACAAACTGCTCACAGACGCGCGCCAAACCAACGACACCAATGTCCGAGCGCAGGATTATCAGCAGTTCCAGGATATCATCAACCAGCAAATTCCCGCGATATTTCTGGACAGCGCGCAGTACGTGTACACCCTGCCAAAAAAGGAACAGGGCTTTGAACTAACGACTATGATCTATCCGTCCGAACGCTTCCTGGATGTCCAACATTGGTATATAGAGACAAAAAGAAAATAACCGACAAGTCGGTTATTTTTATATACAAATTCTGGTGGGCGTGGAGAGATTTGAACTCTCAAGGACGTAAGTCCACACGCTCCTGAAGCGTGCGCGTATGCCAGTTCCGCCACACGCCCGATATGGAGGATTATAAATCAATTTCCGGACAAACGGAAGAGTCATTGACAAGAGCGGCCAGGTAGTATATACTGGCTTCACCAAGAAATTGGCAAAATTGAAACAAAAGTGCGAAATATACCTTAATTGGCACGAAAAAGTCCGTAAATCTACTATAGATTTCTTTGTGTTAATTAAGCCTCTGGTGCCCTAAGGCCTGCCTTAGCCCAAGCTTACCAAATATTTATTTATTTCCCTGAAACACACAGGGGGAAAGTTTTTTTGCTTCGTCATCTCATTTAATGAGTACGAGCATGCGAATTATGATTAACAAACGCATCGCAGGCGTAGCTGTCCGGGAAAAACCGCAAACACAGCCACAGCCGCAACGAACCGATTCCAAAAATACGCTCCGGGTTATTCCCTTGGGCGGTATTGAAGAAGTCGGCGAAAATATGACCATTATGGAGTATGGTGACGATATCCTGGTCATAGACATGGGTCTCGGCTTCCCCGACGAAACCATGCCCGGGATTGACTACATCATCCCCAACACCAAGTATCTGGAAGATAACAAAAAAAGGATTAAGGGCGTCATCATCACGCACGGTCACTTGGACCATATCGGCGCCATTCCTTATATCTTGCCCAAAATCGGCGATCCGCCAATTTATACCATGAAGTTAACCGGCGAGCTTATCAAAAAGCGGCTGGAGGAGTTTCATCTCCTGGGACGTTCCCAAATTCATGAACTAAATAAAGACGACGTACTGACCCTGGGTAATTTCCGCATCCGATTTTTCCGGATCAACCACAACATTCCCGATGGCGTGGGATTGGCCATCAACACCCCGGCCGGCCTGCTGGTTTACGCGACAGACTGGAAATTCGACCATACGCCTGTAGACGGACGTCCGACAGAATTTGACAAACTGGCAAAATTTGGCGGCGAAGGCGTGGCGCTTTTGATGAGCGATTCCACCAACGCCGAAAAACCCGGCTATTCCATGTCGGAAAAAACTCTTGGCGATACCATTGACCGCATTATGCAGGACGCCAAAGGACGAGTGATCTTTGCCACCTTCTCCACGCTTATTTCCCGCGTGCAGCAGGTCATAGATGCCGCGTACAAGACCAACCGCAAAATCGTGGTTACCGGCAGATCTCTTGTAAATAACGTGGAAATCTGTCTGGCCACCAATTACCTCAAAATGCCGGCCAAGGGCATGATCATAAAAATGGAACAGGCCCGCAAACTTCCGGACAACCAGGTCGTGATCCTCACCACCGGGTCGCAAGGCGAAGAGGCTTCGGCTTTGGCCCGCATTGCGCGCAATGAGCACAAGACCATAGAAATTAAGAAGGGCGACACCTGCGTGGTGTCTGCATCTCCTATTCCGGGAAACGAACGCGCGATTTCTTCCATACTTTCTTCTCTAGCCCGCCAAGGCGCCAAGGTTTTGTACCAGAAAATTCTGGACATCCACACCTCGGGCCACGCCTACCAGGAAGATTTGAAGCTGATGATTTCCCTGACCAAGCCCAAGTACTTTATGCCGATTCACGGCGAGCATCACATGCTTTTGGCTCACTCGGAATTGGCCAAGGCTGTGGGCGTGCCGGACCAGAACATCTTCACTCTGGACAACGGCCAGCAGCTGGAACTCACGGACCGTGGCGTGCGCGTGGCAGATGCCAAAATCCCCACTGGCTACGTGTTCGTGGACGGGCTCGGCGTGGGTGACGTAGGCGAAGTCGTATTGCGCGATCGCCAGGTTATGAGCAAAGACGGTATGTTTGTCATCATTATGACTATCGATAAAAGAACCGGTAAACTTACTCAACAGCCTGACATTATTTCGCGCGGCTTCATCTACATGAAAGGTTCCGAAGATCTGCTTAAGGAAGTCAAGCACGAAGTGCGCAAAGTCGTGGAGACCAAATCCAAAGGGCCATCTGAACCCAACTGGGCGTTCATCCGCTCGGAAGTCCGCGATTCAGTCGGCGAATTCCTGTTCCAAAGGACCGAACGTCGTCCAATGATTCTTCCAGTTATAATTGAGGTCTAATCGTAACTCCCCCTACCCCCTCTTATCCTAAGAGGGGGTTTTGTTTCAATGCGGCCGCACGAAAAATAGGTTTGCGTATACGCAAACTCAATACTGAATTAAAAAATAAGAGCTACGGGTCGGTTTATCCCGACACCCGGAAAAATGTCGTCGGAATTTGACGCGAGCTTATGTGTTGCGAAGAATGTTTTTCCCTTCGCAAATATAAGGCAGTTAGCGAGCAAGAAATTCCGGGACATTTTTCCCGTGTCGCCAATTTTTGGCGCCACCTTTTGTTTGGCACAAAAGGTGGCAAAATGGTCAACGCAAACTCAATAGTTAAGTATTGAGTTAAAAAATAAGACCGCGAGGTCCGTTAGGACCGCGCGGCTTTCTTCTTCGGGTGGATCTTGCCTGAGTTGCTGTACATGAGTTTGCAGGACTTGCAGTACGTCTCGGTACTGACTACGGCTCTCATCGGATTCGAACCACCGATACGCATCTCGTATATACTCACAGCCAATTCGTACTCAGTCCGAGTGACTCGTACCACTTCTCCGCCACAACTGCATTCGCCCACTATCTTGCGAGTGGTGCGTGGCTTGTAGCGCTCCTCTTCTTCTTTACGGCGCTTCTCCGCTGCTTTCCGAAACGCAGCATCGAATTTACCTTGAAGCTGTTTCAGTACGTCCTCAGGCAACTTCTTAGGCATCACTCCTCCTCGGGATTGCAGGTCGGGCACAGGCACTCAACTTCTTTCCAAATCATAGGATCCACGGAAATTATTGCCGGAACCGTGAAGGAACAGTTGTGCTCGCCTTCCTCACAACTGTCGCATATGGCCGACTCAATTGCCGACAGTACCTCAGCTTTGTGCATCACAATCCACTCCCTCGTGGGCTGGCCATTTTTCGCTCATTACTCTCATGCCCCCTCCTTGCGATTGAGGTAATCCTAACCAATATTCCAGTTTGCTGTCAAAGCCCACCTTTCAAGGAAGATTTCTTTTGTTTTGGTCTCAATGCGGCCGCATGAAAAATTTAGTCAGAATTCGACGCGAGACGATAGGTTGCGACTTTCTTTTGATTTCTTTTCTTTCCTAGAAAGAAAAGAAATAGGAACATAAAGGAGTTATTGATTAAGTAAAAATGAGCTATAATATACCCATGTCAAAAGAACGGATTGTTTCGGGAATCCAACCCACAGGTGAACTGCATATAGGCAACTACTTGGGCAGCCTCAAGAACTTTGTCGAACTTCAGGACAAATTTGAGTGCTTCTTTTTTGTCGCAGATTTACATTCTTTGACCGAAGACTTTGAGCCTGGCAAAGCCAAAGCAGAACAGATCCGCAATTTGGTCAAAACAATGCTCGCCGCAGGCCTCAACCCGGATAAGTGCACGATATTTATACAATCCCAAGTCCCTGCCCACACGGAACTGGCTTGGATTTTCAATACCCTGCTTCCCATGGGCGAACTGGAACGCATGACCCAGTACAAAGACAAGGCCGCCAGGCAATCAACAAACGTAAACGTGGGACTTTTCGATTACCCGGTGCTCCAGGCCGCAGACATTTTAATTTATAAACCAGCTTACGTGCCGGTGGGACACGACCAAATGCAGCATCTGGAACTGACCAACACACTCGCCCGCAAATTCAACCACAAGTTCGGCGAAACTTTCACAGAAATCAAGCCTTACGTCAGTAAGCCGGTGCGGGTAATGAGTTTGTCCGATCCGACCCGCAAGATGAGTAAATCCGAACCTGGATCTTTCATAAATATGTTTGATACACCGGAAGAAATCCACAAAAAATTATCCCGCGCAGTCACTGCCACTGATGCGCCGGAAGGTGAGATGCCCAAAGGCGTGAAGAATTTATTTGACCTCTTGCTTGAATTCGGAAAGCAGGAGGCGTATGATGATTTCATCAAGCAATACCAAAGCGGCAGCATCAAATACGCGGAATTGAAAGAAGCCCTAAGCCAGGCAATTGCCCTATATTTCCAACCAATGCGCGAAATGCGGAAACAGTTAGACACACAAACCAAGCAGATTGACCAGATTATTACCGAAGGCAGCCGCAAAGCCTGCGCTTTTGCCCAATCGACAATTAACGAAGTGAAAGCAAAAATAGGGTTGGTCTAAAGATACCTCCAGATAACATCAAAAGGTATTTTTCATTTCCAAGGGGGGCCAATGTTAATGTTTGCATTCGTGGAATTTCCGGACTGCAATGCTCAGGAGGGGCATGGCTCATTTGTAGCACGGCAACTCAACCGCTTTCTGCACGAACCCTTCTACTATCCCGAATGGGAGCAGCGAGGCATCACGCAAAACAGATTCCGCTACAGCTGGTGGCGGCCGGAGCATCCGACCACGCTCAATCTGGGATTCGAAATCAACCCGGACTCAGAAGCCATTCGGGTGAAGCTCGTTTGGCTGCGGGAGCTGTTTCCCGGCGCACTGCGGGCCCAGATCTTTTCTCCGGAATTGGGCATTCCAACCGGAGCGGAAATACAGCCGCGCAGATCCACGCCTGCGGAGGTGATCCCGATCGCGAATTTTCGCAAACGGCAGGTTGCATAGAATGCATCCAAACAAAAAAAGCGGCCGTCTTCCACAGACGACCGCTTTTTTCTTATTATGAAATCTAAATTATCCTATAAATCGCAGGACCTCTTCCGTCGCAGATAGCAAGACTTTGGGATTTTTGGCTTCAACATTGGTACGGATGAGCGGTTCGGTATTGGATCCGCGGATGTTTGCCCGCCAGTCCTGCCCTTCTATGGAGATGCCATCGGTTTTGTCGAGTTTGACTTTGGGGTCCGCGGCAAAGTGCTGTTCAATTTTTTCAAGCAGAGGTTTGACCTGTTCTAGGTCAGAAGCTTTCGTATTGATTTCGCCGGACACCGGGTAATTTTCAAAATATTCATCGAACAGTTCAGACACACGCACACCTGCCTGTGAGACAATCTCAAGCATGATCAAAAATGGTATGAGACCGTTGTCGGATGAGAAATAATCGCGGAAATAATAATGACCGGAAGTTTCCGAGGCAAACACGGCATTGTCTTTGCGCATTTCGGGGTTAAAGTACGCCCGCCCCGCTTTGATAGCCATTGTTTTGCCGCCAGAGGCTTTGACTTTGTCTTCTATAGCCCACCGCAGACGAATGTCGTGGACAATAGTTGCTCCCGGCTCGCGTTTGCAAAAATATTCGGAAAGCACAGCGCTCACATAATACGGCGGCAGAAATCTGCCATTTTCGTCGAAGAAAAAGCAGCGGTCCGCGTCCGCGTCCCAGGCCACACCCAGATCCGGATGTTCTTTTTGAATAACCTCTTTGGTTTCTTGCTGGTTTTGGACCTGCAAAGGGTCAGGCTGGCCTTTGGGAAAATTGCCATCCGGGTTTTCGTTGAGTTCAATAAGTTTAACAGGCAAATTCATGTGCGCCACCTGCGTGAGCGCCAGGCCGAACATGGCATTGGCCACAACTTTAAGCGGCTTTCCGCCAGAGGCGGATCCGCCTTTGGCGGAAATTTTTGCCACGTCCACAAATGACAGACATTTTTTGATATAATCATCGGCGATGTTTTTGGACGAAACAGTTCCAGGCTGATCGGCTTTGTATTCGTAACCCATGATGACCGAATTCTTGATATCACCAATGCCAGTGTCGCCGGAAATGGGAATTGCCTGCTCGCGGGTAAGCTTCATGCCGTTGTACTCTTTGGGATTGTGCGAAGCGGAAATTATAATACCGCCGTCATAGCCATAATTGGCCACGGCAAAGTAGAGCATGTCCGTAGAGATCATGCCAATGTCCACGACATTTACCCCGTGGTCTACCAGACCCTGCTTGGCTGCCTCAAACAGCGCCGGGCTTGAGGTGCGTACGTCAAACCCCAGGGCTACTGTTTTGGGATTGAGGAATTTGGCATAGGCTTGCGCAATGCCGTAGGCCAGCTCTTCGTTGATTTCCGACGGGTAAATCCCGCGGATATCGTAAGCCTTGAAAATTTTTGGATCAACTGCACTCATACGGATACTCTACCAAAAAAAACAAACTTTTGCTAGAATGAAAACCATATGAGGCCAAATTTAGAAAATAGCTACGTTGAAAGAATAGATCGCCACCGCGAGCAAAAAGACGCAAAGCCGACTGGCGGTCCCGCCGAAGAGCTTGTGGCTAAATTTAACAACACCGTATCCGGATTGGAAACTAGATTTTCGACCAAGGAAGAAGATAAGGGTCCTGAGATTGGAGGCCGCCAAACTGTTGATCTCGTATCATATCTTGAGAAGAAACCCGCTCTAGCCATTCAAATCACAACCAATACCGAGAAAGGCGTTATCAAGAAAAAACTGGAAGAGATAAGTCAGCATCCGTTTATTCGTTTGGAAGAGATGGCCAAAGGAGATACTGCCATACCAAAAGTTTTGGTATATCTGGATGCCCAAGCCGTCCGCGATTTCGCGAATGACCCAGACTTTAGCAAACATCCGGAAGTGGCACTTCAGATTATCAAAAGCTATTATAATAGTCTAAAATTTTCATTGACCCAAACCAAGAATCCGCTCGAACAAAAAGCGATTAAACAATTAATGGAAATGTTTGAGCAGGAAAAGAAAAAATACCTCCACTAACTTATGTCATTTTCTGTCGGAATCGTGGGGCTGCCGAATGTCGGCAAATCCACACTATTTAACGCCCTCACCAAACAAGCTGCAGCAGCATCAAACTTTCCCTTCACCACGATAGACCCAAACGTAGGCGTAATTAACGTACCCGACGAACGCATCGAAAAACTGGCCAAGCTCGAAAATTCCGCCAAGCTTGTGCCAGCCACCATAGAATTTGTAGATATCGCAGGGCTGGTCAAAGGCGCAGCCGAAGGCGCGGGCTTGGGCAATAAATTCCTGTCGCACATCCGTGAGGTGGATGCAATCATCCAGGTCGTGCGATTTTTTGGAAACAAAGACATTATCCACGTGGACGGATCCGTGGATCCCTCGCGCGACATAGAAGTTATAAATACCGAACTTATGCTCGCGGATATGTCCACGGTGGCCAAGCGTTTGGAAAGCCTGCAAAAAGAGATCAAAGGCGGCAACAAAGAAGCTGTGGTACTCAAAGGAGCTTTGGAGAAAATTAAAACAGCGCTAGATGCAGGCCAATTGGCCCGAACCGTTGCCCTGACTGATGACGAAACTAAACAAGTCAAAAATCTTTCGCTGCTTACCATGAAGCCAACTCTATATGTAGCTAACACTGAGGGCTCCAATTTTTCCCTTCCCCCTTCCCCCTTCCCCCTTGAGTTCCTGCCAATCGACGTGAAAATCGAATCCGAACTGGCAGAATTGGCAGACGAAGAGCGCGCCGAATATATGCAGGAGTTGGGCATCACCGAATCCGGCCTCGACCGTTTGGCCAAGGCTGCTTACAAACTTCTCAACCTCATTACCTACTTTACGGCTGGCCCCATAGAATCCAAGGCTTGGACTATTACCGCTGGCACCAAAGCCCCGCAAGCCGCAGGAGTAATCCACACTGACTTTGAAAAAGGATTTATACGCGCGGAAATCATCCAGTGGAATAAACTCCTGGAAGCTGGAAGCTACGCTTCTGCCCGCGACAAAGGCTGGCTGCGAGTGGAGGGCAAGGAATATGCCATGCAAGACGGCGACGTGGCCCATTTCCGAGTAAACGCATAATTATGCCCTTAGATATTGGACTCGGAATCTTTGCAAGTATTCTGATCAGTAAGATTTTTGGCGTGGGCTTAAGCACCACTCTCCTCATTTTCGGAATTGTTTCTTCCCTGCTCCTCGATTTGGATTTTATAATCTTTAAATTTAAAGCAAACCATAAAAATGAGGATGACGCCAGGCATCGGGACTTGCTTCATTACCCTATTTTCTTTTTAATCGTTGGTTTAATAATAACTCTCTTTTCTAAGTCGTTTGGTACTTTATTCCTAGTTGGTACTTTGGGGCATCTGCTGCACGACAGCGTAGGTTTAGGCTGGGGCATTCAATGGCTCTATCCGTTCAATAAAAACTACTTTACTTTTTTCTACCGTTACCAGCCCCGAGATCGCGAACAATTCCAGAAAAAATGGTTTTACAATGATACTCCCGAAGAGCAAAGAGCTTTGGCTGAGAAATACGGCATCAAGGATTGGATGCAAGAAATATACCTTCGCATGCACCCGTATGCAATAGTCGAATTTCTGGTCTTTATTGCCGCTGTTATCGCACTGCTTTATGTGAAAATTAAGTCTTGACCAAAAGCCTAAATCTTGCTAAAATAGCCCAGTTACAACTAAATATTAACTCATTTTCGTCCGGCAATTGACCGGGTGATAGGAAAGGAATTTCTTATGCCAAAATATGAGCTGATGTACATACTTTCTTCAGCCGTATCCGACAACGACGCCCCGAGCATTTCTGCGGAAGTAGATAAATTTATCACCGACAACGGCGGTAAAATTCTCTCCACCGAAATGATGGGCAAGAAAAAATTGGCGTATCCAATTAAGAAAACCCGGAACGGTTTTTATATTTTAACGACTTTCAACTTTGAAGGTCCGAAGATTGGCTCATTGGAAAACAAAATTCGCTCCCAGGAGGCGATCATTCGCTTTATCGTCGTCAACTTGGAAGAGCAGGAACGTCGCGCGGCCAAGGACTCGGCTATCCAGGCCAAAATGAAGCTCTCGCGCAAACCGCGTCCCGAAACAACACCGGATGCTCCGGCGGAAGCTCCTATAAACCTTTCGGAAACAGAGCTTGAGAAAAAAATCGAACAGGCTCTGGAATCCGAAGACCTATCAAAATAGATGATAGTTGGCAGGTGGTAGATTTTAGAGTTATACTACCAATTGCTAACTATTAATTACTAACTAATTTTATGGATCTCAACAAAGTCATGATCATCGGCCGCCTCACTCGCGACCCGGAAATCCGCTCCACGCCAAATGGCGCCAACGTCGCCTCGTTCTCCGTGGCCACAAGTTTCAACTGGGTAGACAAAAACGACGGACAAAAAAAGGAACAGACGGAATTCCACAACGTCGTGGCCTGGCGCAAGCTCGGCGACATCGTCGGCCAGTACCTCAAGAAGGGTTCGCAAGTCTACATCGAAGGCAGGCTCACCACCAGATCTTGGGACGACAAGACGTCCGGCCAGAAACGCTACCGCACCGAGATCGTGGCCGACAATATGATTATGCTCGGCCGCCCAGGCAGCGGGTCCGGTACGCAATCTTCATCCCAATCAACTCCGGCCGAGCAGTCGGCACCTTCCGACAATCTTCCGGAAATCCAAATCGATAACAGCGACATACCTTTTTAAAATTTCTACTTGTTAGATCAATTAGAAATTAGGAATTAGAAATTCTTCATCTCATATGCCTATTCCATCCAGCAATACTAAAAAACCCTGTCTTTTCTGCACTGAAAAGATCTCGTATATCGACTACAAGGACACGCAGTTTATCCGGCGGTTCATAAGTCCGCATGCCAAAATCCTGTCGTCCAAAAAAACCGGCACCTGCAGCAAGCATCAGCGCATGGTGGGCCAGGCGCTCAAGCGCGCCCGTCACATGGCGCTGATTCCATTCGTCGCAGCCTAATTCCCTCTACTCATCCCTCTACTCATATGTCTGTTCTAGATTTCTCCGACCTCAAAGGCACGGGACAAATTATCAAATATAACAACGAACCCTATCAGATTATCTGGTCAAATTTTATGCGCACCGCTCAGCGCAAGCCGGTCATCCAGGCCAAACTGCGCAACCTTATGACAGGCAAGGTGATGGAGTATTCGTTTAAGTACGGTGAAAAGATAGAAGAGGCAGACGTGATCAAGCGCAAGTGCCAGTACCTGTACGCTGACGACGAAGGAGCCCACTTCATGGATCCCGAGAGCTTTGAAACTATAGTCGTGCCAAAGATAATTGCAGAAGATCAGGTCAAGTTCCTCAAAGAAGGCATGGACACCACCATTATGTTTTTTGAAGAGCGTCCTATAGCTTTGGACCTGCCGGTTAAAATCGACCTCAAAGTCACGGAAACTTCACCCGGAATCAAAGGCGACACAGCCACCGGCGGCACCAAACCCGCCACGCTTGAGACCGGACACGTCGTGAATGTGCCGCTATTTATAAAAGAAGGTGATGTCGTGCGCGTCTCCACCCAAACTGGCCAGTATGTGGAGCGCGCAAGCCAGGAATAGAAAACAGGCATTAAATATTGAAAAACCAGGATTAAATTCCTGGTTTTTTCCTATTTCCTTGTTCCTGTTTCCTACTGTACTACTGTTACCGTGCCCCCGTTTGAAGGGTTCAGGTGATCATGGAAGCCCCAGGTCCCGACTTTGGAAAAAGTAAACTGATAGGTCTCACCCTGATTGAGTCCGTGCAAAGCATCAAACCCAGGCAGGTCGGTGTGCACCGGGTGCGGATTGGAAGCCGGCCAATGCTGTTTGGAGTCAGTGTTTTTGAACACGACCACCGTGCCGGATTTGACGGTGATGTTGGCAGGAGAAAATCCCGACGAGGTAATATCTATTTCCGCGGTGCCGGACTGAACCTGCGCGTTGGTCTGGTCTGCACCGGAACTGGTGGCCGAGTTGGTGGAAGTTGATTTATCGCAGGCAGCAGCAATCAATGAAAGAGAGAGCGCCAAAATTAAAACTTTGTATTTCATAAAAAGTTTACAAATTAATTAAAAGAAAGCTTATGTAGCTTACGCGATAGAGCGTCCGCCGTCAATGTATAGAACCTGTCCGGTGACAAAGTCAGAATTGAACAAATACATTACGCCTTTGGCAATCTCTTCCCCGCCGCCCCAGCGTGCAAGTGGTGTGCCGGACAAGGCTTCCGCATTGTCCTCATCCGACAAGTCCGGCGGACGGATAATCGGGCCGGGAGCTATGGCATTGACCAAAATATCCGGCGCCAGTTCGCGCGCCAGCGATTTGGTAAGCCCCACGACCGCGGCCTTGGCCGAGTTATACGCTAAATAATCCTTATACGGTTGGGTGAGCACGGACCAGTCGGAAATTAATACTATCCGACCCTGCGTTTTATTTCGCAGCAATTCGTCCGCCACAAATTTGGATGTAAGAAATGCGCTTTTGGCAATTGCATTGATGCTTGAGTCCCAAGCCTTTTCATCTAATTTTTCCCAAGGCACCCGCTCGTACGTAGCAGCCATGTGAACTAACCCATCGATTTGCCCGAATTTACTTTTGGCCTCGTTTATAAGCTCTTGCACGTCGCTTGAATTGCTCAAATCCGCTTTGACGTACAAAATCTTATCTGACCCAAAATCCGGCTGGGTGGTGCGATAGCTCACTACCAAATTCGCACCTGCAGAAAGCAGATCCGCTGCCACGAATTTGCCAATCCTCGCCGCCCCCGTGAGTATAATTGTTTTTCCTTTGATGTCCATATAATTTCTTAATTAAGCCTCGTCCATTCCCAAATATTTTTCCGCATCCATGGCGGCCATGCAGCCCATGCCCGAGGCAGTGATTGCCTGGCGGTAGCGATAATCGCGTACGTCCCCGCCGACAAAGATTCCAGGAATATTCGTTTTGGTCTGATCTATGGAATTAATGTAGCCTTTGGCGTCTAAATCTATTTGTCCCTTAAAGACTTCCGTGTTCGGCTTGTGGCCAATGGCAATAAACACGCCGTCAATTTTGCGCTCATCAACTTTGCCAGTTGTAATATCTTTAACTTTTACGGCTGTGAGTTTGCCGTTGCCCAAAAATTCTTCAATCGTCTTGCTGGTTTCAAAACTAATTTTGGGATTGGCCTTGGCGCGATCCAGCATAATCTTACTGGCGCGAAAACTGTCGCTGCGATTTAAGACAGTAACTTTGCTGGCAAACTTTGTAAGATATGTAGCCTCCTCCATGGCGCTATCGCCGCCGCCCACGACTATAATTTCCTTGCCCTTGAAGAAAAATCCGTCGCATGTGGCGCAGGACGACACGCCCTTGCCGCGAAATTTTTCCTCGCTCGGCAATCCCAGCCACATGCTGGACGCGCCAGTGGAAATAATGACGGATTCAGCTAAGTATTCATGATCGCCAGTAGAAAGTTTAAAAGGTTTTGATGAGAAATCAACCTTAACCACGTCTTCGTAAACTATTTGCGCGCCGAAGCGCTCGGATTGTTTTATAAAGTTTTGCATTAAATCCGGGCCCAGGATACCTTCTGGGAATCCAGGGAAATTTTCCACTTCCGTAGTCAGCATCAGTTGGCCGCCAAACGTAAGGCCTGCCAAAATGACGGGTTTAAGTCCGGCCCGCGCAGCGTAAATACCGGCAGTTAATCCTGCCGGCCCCGAACCAATGATGATAAGTTTGTGAGTTGCCATAAAGTTAGTTGGTAGTTTGTAGTGAGTAGGTGGTAGTGGAATTCTACTTCTACAACCTATCACCTACAACCTACTTAATTCGTTTAATTTGGGTCCAATCTGATGTCAGTCCTGTTCTCCCAGAAAGTCGCGCCAGATAATCATAGCACGCCAGGGCTGCGGCCGCGCCCTCGCCCGCGGAAATAGCTGCCTGTTTGTAGGGCCTATTCGTGCAGTCCCCGGCTGCAAATACCCCGGGCGTACTGGTGGATTGGTCCGCCCCCACGACAACCTGCGAGTTATCGTCCAGTGCTACCAAATCTTTTACAAATTCGGCATTGACCACGTATCCTAATTCTACAAACAATCCGTCCACAAGTAAATCCTTCCTGGTTCCAGTGTTTCGTTCCAGAAGTTTAAGTTTTTCGATCCGGGATTGGCCGGTAATTTCCTGAATTTCCACAAACGGTACGAGTTCGACATTGGATTTTTTGACCACGGATTTAAGCAACATCGGGTGGCCGAAAAGTTTATCGGTCTTGGACAGCGCGTATATATGTTTAGCGTATTTGCTCAAAAGGAGAATGGCATCCAAGCTTACGTCGCCAAACCCGGCCACGGCCACGGTCTGGCCTTTATGAAGTGGCGCGTCGCAATTGGCGCAATAGCTTATTCCCCGTCCTTTGAATTCCGATTCGCCCGGAACTTCCAAATCCCGCGGAGTTTTGCCAAACGCCAAAATCAGACTCTGAGATTTGTACTGATTGCCGAAAGCCTCAACCACAAACCCATTCTCCACCGGTTTGACTTTGGAAACTTCGGCTTCTATAAACTCCAGCCCCCACTTTTCGGCCTGTCTGCGGATTGAAGACACCAATTCAAACCCGCCGGATTCTTCTAGACCCGGATAATTTTCTATGGTGTCAGTAGAGTTGGCCTGGCCTCCTACATCTTTGCCAATAACCAAGACTTTGAGTCCGCGGCGGCCGGAAAATAAAGCCGCACTAAAGGCTGCGACTCCCCCGCCGATTATAATAACGTCGTACATAGATTACTACTCACTTGTTTTTTTCTTTCGCAATCTTTACCGTGTTTTCCAAAAGTTTGGCTACGGTGACAGGACCCACGCCTCCGGGCACCGGAGTTATAAGCGAGGCTTTCTTGGATACTGGAAGAAAATCTACGTCGCCGCGCATATGACCTCCCACAAATGACACGCCCGCGTCTATGACCGCGGCGCCAGGACGGATCATATCAGCTCGTATCAAACCGGCTCGGCCGGTGCCGGAAATTAAAATATCTGCCTGCTTAGTAATTTCGCGTAAATTTTTCGTATCTTTGTTGCAGGTCGTCACTGTTACCGGCATATGCATCAAAATGTTCGCCAAAGGCTTGCCTATGAGATCCCCTTGCCCGACCAGCACAATGTGTTTGCCTTTGAGTGCAACTTTGTGGACCTTGAGGATTTCCAAAACTGCGCCAGGGCTAGGCGGCACCAGGCTGTTGTCGCGGATCACAAGCTTACCCAAAGAGACCCAGGACAGACAGTCCACATCCAGGTTTGGGTCCAGCTCGTTGAGGATTAATTTTTTATCCAAACCCGCCGGCAGAGGCAGCTGCACGATAATACCGTCTAATTTTTGTTTCTGAATAGCGCGAACTGCGCGAATGAGAGCCGCTTCCTTAATTTTTGAGGGGAATTTATACAATAAAAATTCAATACCTACAGCCGCGGCTGCCTGCTGTTTGTTGCGCACGTAAGTTTGTGAGGGTTTATCATCCCCGACTAGCACCACTGCGAGCTTAGGAGTGCGCCCAAGTTTGGCCACTTGGATTTTGAGCCGCTCCAAAATGCCGTTTGCGATTTGTCTTCCGTCTACGATTGACATAGAATTGTTAATTGGTCAAATGTTGCAAGAGTCCTGCCAAAAAATCGCGGCGGATCTGAAATTCGCGTGACACGCCCTGCCAGATTAGCTCTTTGTTGCCCGGGTCAAACACAATTTTTTCCAAAATGTGTCCAGTATTGATGACATATTTGAAATCTACGCCCGCATGCCAAGTTAAAACTTCCAGATCCGAGTCGGAAACTTGGGTTTGTGAACGCAAAAACGCAGTCAGTGCGCTGTATTCCTCGGGAATTGCCCGCTCGTGCGCAGAAAACGCACCTGCTACTTCCTGCCATTCGCCATTTGAATACAGATCCGAAAGCTCGGCGATATAATTTCTGGTCCATTCCTTGGGCTCGGCGCGGGAAATTTCTTCGTCCGTTGCACCTAAGGCATGCAAAAGTTTCTGCCACAGCTGTTTGTGGTGGTCATGACGGCCGGTGGGCTTGGTCTGGCCGCCAACTTCTTCTTCCAATTTTTTTTCTAAAATTTCCAAGGCGGATTCGGCTTCCGGGTCGTCGGACTCGGACAGGTTGGCTATGGCAAATCCCAAAAATCCGGGCTCGCCCTCATGGCCCACGAAGGCATTGGCCGCGATGTAGCGCTGCAGCATAAATTTGCGCACCTTCTCCGGCCGGGCCGTAATTTTTTGCAATGTCTCAAGTTCGGGGAAGGCGCGCGCCTGCGCTCCAACATAGTCCATAAGCCATTCGATAAACTGCTCACCGACAAATTCAGCAATCGCGTCCTTCGGCGTGCTGATTGGTTTAACTTCGTTGGGAGAATCTAAGTTCATGTCAGTAGTTTAATTAAGCTGGGGAAATTATGCAACCAGACAAACTTCCGTTTGCAACCATTCCTGTGAGAATCTGCTATAATTGGTGTATGAAAGATATCTGGGATGGAATAATCAATATCATCTTAAGCGGGCTGCTCGTCATCTATGAGGGAATAGCCAAGCTTTTTAAATCCAAAAAAAGCGATCACGATCATCATTAGGGCTTGAAAAAGCACGGGAATTCGGATATAATACGAGGGCTAAAATTTTTGGTCCCATCGTCTAACGGTTAGGACACCAGGTTTTCATCCTGGCAATTCGGGTTCGATTCCCGGTGGGATCACCACAAAGAAGGCCTCATACCGAGGTCTTTTTTGTTTGGGAATTCGTTTGGTTAATTGCACGATTGTGCTAAGAATTTAAAAGCGCCAGACTGGAATGGAATCATTAACCTCAAATTTATGCCAAGAGAAATTATTACCGATGACGGGGACCGCGTGCTGGTGGATGATCCCTCATATGTTTCCTACTATTCGCCCATCGCGCGTGTAGTCTGGACCATCCTTGGGATTATCAACGCCTTGCTGGCCATAAGATTTATCCTGCGGCTGTTTGGCGCCAACCCAGGCGCTGGATTCGTCAACTTTATGTACAGCATCACGGCACCTCTCGTTGCCTGGTTTACCGGTTCAATCCGTGCCACGTCCGTGGGCACCGGCATCATCGAATGGTCAACGCTTCTGGCTATCGCCGTGTATTGGATTATTGCCTGGATCATCACTCGCTTGGTCACCATGAGTCGGCCGGTGGCCAGATACTAAATCTGTTTTAAGAAAACTTATAAATAACCCTTGGATTTTTTCCCAGGGTTATTTATAATGTCCAGGTTATGATCAAAAAAATCTCTGCAATTCTGGCTATTGAAACCTCTTGTGATGAGACCGCGGCCGCGGTCATTGTCGAAGGCCAAGCGAGCCAAATCAGGTCATCAGTCATCGCATCCCAGGCCTCACTGCACGCCAAATTTGGCGGCGTGGTGCCGGAAGTGGCTGCGCGCGAGCACGTCACCGCAATTCTGCCAACTATTGACCTGGCGCTCAAACAAGCCCGGCTTAAGCTTCCCGAAATAGGCAGCATAGCGGTCACACAAGGCCCCGGCCTTATGACGTCCTTGCTGGTAGGCATTGAAACAGCCAAGACCTTGGGCCAAGTCCTGCAAATTCCAGTGCTGCCCATCAATCATTTGGAAGCGCATATTTACGCCAACTTTGTAAAAAGTGATAAGTTAAAAGTTAAAAGTCAAAAGTTCCCGGCATTGATACTCATAGTTTCCGGTGGCCACACGCTGCTGGTACTTATGACTGCTCATGGCAAATATAAAATTTTAGGCGAGACTGTGGATGATGCCGCGGGTGAAGCGTTCGACAAGACCGCAAAACTCCTGGGTCTTTCTTATCCAGGCGGACCAGCCTTGTCCAAACTCGCCGAAGGCGGCAATCCTGTCAAATTTAATTTTCCCAGACCTATGATGAATTCGCAAAATCTAAATTTCAGTTTTTCCGGACTTAAAACCGCGGTACTCTATAAAGTCCAGGAACATAAATCTTTAAACTTACAACTTAAATCTGATTTTGCCGCGTCAATCCAAACTGCAATAGTAGATGTTCTGATTGCCAAAACCGAAAACGCTATCAAAAAATATCACCCGAAAACCATAATGCTCGGCGGCGGCGTAGCAGCTAACAAACTTCTGCGCGAAGAATTCAAGCGATTGGCTACAACCTACAAACTACAACCTAGTATTCCCAAATTAGAATTCTGCACGGACAACGCCGCAATGATCGGCCTGGCCGCTTATTATAAATTGAAAAACTCCGACCCTAAATTCCCCAAAGCCTTTTTTGCTGATCCGAATCTGGGACTGAAATAAAAAAGAAGCGCCGCCTGATAAATCAGGACAGCGCCTCGTCGGATAGACATACCTCCACTTCGGGCGGATCAACGTCCATGTTCGGCAAGACCTGCGCCTTGCCAGTATGCACTCGCCCCTCCTCCTTGGACTTATACATGAGCTGGTCGGCCAAATGGAACAGCTTTTCAGCTAACACATTCACGGCCAACAGCTGCTGTTGCGGCTGGTGCAGCGTGAAAGCCAAACCGCCCACGGCCGCAGAATACGGCAAGCTGCCCGTATAGCCATGTTGTCGCTGACGTTTAGGATCGTCGATGGCGTCTTTGAGGCGCTCAGCGACGATTTTGATTTCATCCAGCCGCTTGAGTTCCACTGCGGCCAAAAATTCATCTCCGCCCCAGCGGCCAGCGTCCACGACCTCTTCTTTTTTCGAAACCCGCTCAAAGAAATCAGTGTCTCGGCTGGTCCGTATAGTTTCGCTGATGATCTCCGCCGTGGCTTGGATCGCCTGGTCTCCAATTTTGTGCCCCAGCTTATCGTTGAGGGGCTTAAAATTATTGAGATCAATAAACACCAAGCCCAGAGCCGTAATGTCCGGCGTCTCCTCCGGCGTTTTTTCCAGGATGCCGCGCACGTGATTTTCGAACAGTTCCCGCAGCGGCAGCTTCGTCAGCTTGTCTCTGCCGGACTGCCGCTCCTTTTCCAGTATGTGTCGCTCCAGCACGCGAATGGCAGTTTCGTACTCGTCGGCTACTATATTCCAGTCATGGATGAATTCCAGCTGCTCATCTGCCGGAATACGCGTCAGCCATTTGCGGATACGGTCTGCCAGCTTTTCCTTAAAGGAGAGCTGGCCCGGTATTTCGGTGCCGTTCTCCATTGACTCCTCCTTAGCTTCCCTTTGCTCGTCTGATTGACTCCAAAATGCTTCCTAATATATAATACGAGCAAGTTAGGGAACATATTACAGCCAACTAGAGAAAAGCGTTTGGGTTGTCCACCCATTCCTGGCCGTTGCTAGGCGCTGCGAGTAGAAATTAGCTGTTGCTAAGAGTAGAACCCGCCGGACGCAAACCGTGATTTGCAAATCAAGTGTCCAGCCCCAGTTTAATGGAACTGGGGATGGAAATCAAGATGGTACCGTCCCGCATTAATCGGGACTCTTGAACACCAAATATTTAAGGTGTTTTTTATTTTTATGAACGAAGAAATCGCCAAGTCATACGATCAATCAAAAGAATCCGAAATTTACCAAATATGGGAGTCGTCGGGGTATTTTAACCCGGATAATTTGTCGGGTAAGCCGTATACGATAATTATGCCGCCGCCAAATGCCACGGGAACGCTGCATATCGGCCATACATTTGAACATACGATTCAAGACATAGCCATCCGCTTTGCCCGCATGCGCGGACGTAAAGCATTATGGCTGCCGGGGACAGACCATGCCGCCATCGCCACCAATACCAAAGTGGAAAAAATCCTCATCAAAGAAACCGGCCAAAACCGGCATCAAATCGGCCGCGAAAAATTTATAAAAAAGGTTGAAGAATTTGTACAAGGAAGCCGCGGCACTATCCAAAACCAGCTTCGCGTAATCGGCGATTCCGCTGACTGGTCGCGTGAAGCATTTACTATGGACGAAGAACGAACTCTGGCCGTGCGCACCGCGTTTAAAAATATGTTTGACGCCGGGCTTGTCTATCGCGGCATTCGGGTGATTAATTGGGACCCAAAAGGCCAAACCGCCGTGTCCGATGATGAAGTTGTATATAAACCAGAGCAAGGAAAACTGTACTATTTCAAATATAGCACTGACTTCCCCATTACGATCGCGACTACCAGACCAGAAACCAAACTCGGTGATGCGGCCGTAGCCGTAAATCCGGAAGATTCCCGCTACAAACAATTCGTAGGCAAAGAATACGAAGTGGGATTTATGGGAAATAAATTAAAGATTAGAATTGTGGCGGACGAAACAGTTGATCCCAAGTTTGGCACTGGCGCGGTGGGTGTAACTCCTGCCCATAGTATTACGGATTATGAAATTGCCCAAAGGCACAAGCTGCCGACAATTCAAATCATAAACGAGTACGGCAAAATGATGGACAACACACAGTCTCTGGCCGGCAAAAAAACGAAGGACGCCCGCGAGGAAGTGGTGGCTTGGCTGAAAGAAAATAATCTGCTGGAGAAAATCGAAGATGTTGAATTGAATATCACCACGGCCGAACGATCCGGCGGCATTATCGAACCTTTGCCGAAACTCCAATGGTTTATCGACGTTAACAAAAAATTCCCGATTAAGCACTCGGAGTTGAAAAATATCGAAACCGGCCAAGAGGTGACGCTCAAAGAGCTTATGCGTTCGGTGGTTTCGTCGGGCGAAATCCAAATTTTACCCGAGCGCGAAGAAAAAAAGTATTTTCACTGGATAGACAACCTCCGCGACTGGAATATCAGCCGCCAACTTTGGTACGGACACCGTATCCCTGTATGGTACAGAAATGACGAAATATATTGCGGGTTGGAGGCCCCTGGAGGATCAAACTGGAGGCAAGACGAAGACACTCTCGACACCTGGTTTTCGTCTGCTCTTTGGACATTTACCACCTTGGGCTGGCCGAAAAAGACTTCGGATTTGCAGACTTTCCACCCAACGCAGTTTATGTCGCCAGGATATGAAATCCTGTTTCCATGGGTTGCTCGCATGATTCTTATGAGCACTTTCCACCTCGGGCAAATTCCGTTTGAGATCGCGTACATCCACGGCATAGTGCGCAACAAAGACGGGCAAAAATTCAGCAAATCGCTGGACAACGGCATTGACCCGGTAGACATCGTGACCAAGTACGGGGCGGATGCTTTGCGCATGGCGCTCGTCGTAGGCGTAGGCACTGGCAATGACGTCAAATACGATGAGATGAAAGTCAAAGGCTACCGCAACTTCGCCAACAAAATCTGGAACGCCGCCAGGTTTGTCTATAACAACGCCCCCCAACCCCCTCTTTACCAAAGCGGGGGTGATCGAACGCCAGTTCTATCGGGGGAGTTGTTGCCGCGTGACCAAAAAATCATTGATGAACTAAGGGAATTAGTAACGCGAATCACCGAGCAGATGGAAAAATATGATTTCGCGCACGCGTCCGAAGATTTGTATCATTATTTCTGGCATACATTCGCGGACAAAATAATTGAAGAGGCCAAACCAAAACTGGCAGATGAAACAACCAAGGCTTCGGCACAGATTATGCTTATGACAAGCCTTGAAACCCTGCTCAAGCTCCTACACCCGTTTATGCCATTTGTGACAGAAACCATTTGGCAATTGAACCACAAAGACTTGCTAATGATCAGACAATGGCCAAACGAGGTTGTAGTTAGTAGCAAGTAGGTTGTAAAAAACCCCAGGATAAGTTCCTGGGGTTTTTAAAACCTAAAATCTACTATCTACTAACTATTTAAATCTCACCGGCACTTCAAAGGATTTATCATTTGCCGGATCGCCGGACGGGTTGTCGTTGTGGATCACAAGCTTGCCATAATCCGTAGTCGGCGCAGGAAATTTGAGAGTGGTATTGACGTCAACATAATCCGAAGTCATCCAATTCTCGTCCGTATGATACCCCGTTTGCGCTAAGACATTACCATCTTCGTCCTCCAACTCGATCGGAAGATTTGCTTCAAAAAACCAGGTTCCCCGGACCTTGCCGGAAATAGTCATGGGACTTGTAACTATGTCGGCAATCTTGGGTGTGGTTATAATTACGTCCTGGTTTGTGACCGCGCTTTGATCGGTGAAAGTCTGGCCCTGCGGGGTGGTGCAGGTCGGCGGATTGGTCTGCTCTATCGGATAGCCAGCCAGAGCGCAAGAAGCATAATCAGTAGCTGTTTGGGTGTTGTTGTTCGTAGTCGGAGCTTGGCTTTTTTCCGGCATGAAGCTTAATAAAGCTATAACCACGGCCAGTACCACCACGCCGATTATAATATTACGGGTGTTATGAGCAGGCGGTTGGGGAATATTTTCATCCATAAGTTTTTGAGAGGATTAATGCAACCTCATTCTAATATTAATCCAAAAATTAGACAAGGCGATGTTGAGTCGACTCATGAGTCGACGTATTTCAAAACCAGGCTCATAGAGCCTGGTTTTCTGATTACTGTATTATTTTACTAGATGGCGTTGTCTGCGGCTTCAGCTGCTTCTTTCTCGGCCAGCGCGTCTTGGCGGTAGCCAGTGCCGGCGGGAATAAGTTTGCCAATAATGACATTCTCCTTGAGACCCCGCAAATAATCTGTCTTGGCGGTCACAGCCGCTTCGATAAGCACGCGGGTAGTTTCCTGGAAACTTGCCGCGGCCAGGAACGACTCGGTGTTGAGCGATGACTTGGTAATGCCCATAAGCAGTTGTTCAACTTCTGCTTTGCGGCCAGCTTCCCCAACTTTGGCATTAGACAGAGCCAAACGGGATTTGTCTATAAGGTCTCCGGACAAAAGTTCGGTATCGCCGGCTTCCGTGACCCGGACTTTGGAAAACATCTGCCGGACAATAATTTCAATGTGCTTTTCGTTGACGTTCTGTCCCTGGGAGGCGTAAATTTCCTGAACTTCTTTAATGATGTAATCCTGACAGGCTTCAATCCCCCGCAATTCAAACAACTGATGCAAATTAAGGTTGCCTTCGGTTAGAGGCTGGCCCTTGTAAACCAATTCATTTTCTTTGACGATGAGCGAGAATCCAGCCGGAATTGTGTACTCTTTGAAATTCTCGGAGTCACGGATGACCACCAGTTTATCTTTTTCAATTTTAACCACGCCAGCGTTGTTGGCCTTAACAGTCGCGCCTTCGGTATCCACAAACAGCGGATCGCCTGCCGCTACAGTTTCTCCGTCTTTAATCTCGGTCTTGGGACTGGGCAGCGCGTATTCATCTTTGGAAATATCTTTGGCTTCAATGCGGATGACTGACTCCTTGTTGGAAGTTTTAATCGACGCCACATAACCATTGATTTCCGAAATTGAAGCCTGGCCTTTAGGCTCACGCGCTTCAAGCAGTTCCTCCACGCGCGGCAAACCTTGAGTAATATCTAGTCCCGCGATACCGCCGGTATGGAATGTACGCATAGTCAGCTGGGTGCCTGGTTCGCCGATGGCCTGCGCCGCCACAATTCCTACGGCCGCGCCCAATTCCACGGGCCGGTTGAAACCCAAATCGTAGCCATAGCATTTAATGCACACGCCGCGCGTGAGGGTGCAGCGCAAGACCGTACGGACCTCGACTTCGGATACCCCAGATTTATCTATTTTTTCGGAAAGTTTGTCGTCAATGTAAGTGCCCGCTTCGGCCACCATCTGTCCGTGCTCGTCTTTAATATCGGAGGCTAGCACCCGGCCAAAAATCCGGCGAGCCAAAGGCCGGCCAAGCGCTTCGCTTGAGGCGCGGGTGATAACTCGACCATCGTGAGCACCGCAATCTTCGGCGTTAACCACTAAATCCTGGGCCACGTCCACCAGCCGCCTCGTCAAATAGCCTGCGTCGGCTGTGCGGAGCGCGGTATCTGTCATACCTTTTCTGGATCCGTGCGTAGAAATGAAATATTCCAAAATGTTCAGGCCCTCTTTGAATGAATCCCTGGCCGGCAGTTCGATAACTTCTCCGGCCGGATTGGTAACCAAGCCTTTCATGCCTGCCATCTGCGCAATCTGCGATACGGATCCGCGCGCGCCGGAGTTGACCATCTGGTAAACCGTACCGTACTCGTCTAGAGTCGTGGTCACGGCTTCCGTGACTTTGTCGCGGACTTCGGCCCAAATTTCTATAACGCGATTTTGACGCTCCTTGGCTGTAAGCAATCCTTGCTGGTATTGTTCGAATGTACGTAAAACTTCGGCGTCTGCTTCCTTAAGCAACTGCGCTTTGATTTCCGGAACTTTCAAATCTGCCATACCCCAGGAGATGCCGGACTTTGTAACGTAATGGAAACCGACACGCTTGATGTCGTCCAGGAGTTGAGCCGTGCGCTCTATGCCAAAGTCGCGATAACAAATCTGCACGACTTTCTGCAGCATCTTTTTGTCCATGGTCTCGTTGACGAAGCGCATGTCTTCGGGCAAAACTTCATTAAACAGCACGCGTCCGACGCAAGTTTCCACCAACCCTTGATTGCCCCAGTTCTCACCCATGCGGATTTTGACGCGGGCCTTAAGCGTGATGATTTCTGATGCGTAAGCCAACATTGCCTCAGCAGGAGAGGAGAAAACCCGGCCTTCGCCTTTTTCATTTGGGTGAATGCGCGTCAGCCAATAGCAACCCAGCACCATGTCCTGGTTTGGACCCATAATCGGTTCGCCGGATGCCGGTTTGAGCAAATTTTTGGCAGAAAGCATTATAGTTTTGGCCTCTTCCTGTGCTGCGGCAGTCAGTGAAACGTGGACAGCCATTTGGTCGCCGTCAAAGTCGGCGTTGAACGCCGGACAAACCAACGGATGGATTTGGATAGCCTTGCCTTCTATGAGCACGGGTAAAAACGCCTGAAACCCGAGACGGTGCAAGGTGGGGGCTCGGTTGAGTAAAACATAGTGATCTTTGGTCACTTCTTCTAAAATATCGTAGACTTCGGTCCGGCCTTGTTCAATTAATCGATTAGCCGAACGGACATTGTGCGCGTATTCGCGCAAAATCAATTTAGAAATAACAAACGGTTTGAACAGTTCCAAAGCCATTTTCTTGGGCAGGCCGCATTGGTGCAGTTTCAAATTCGGACCGCCGACGATGACCGACCGGCCGGAATAATCCACGCGTTTGCCGAGCAGGTTTTGGCGGAACCGGCCTTGTTTGCCTTTGAGCATGTCAGCCAAGGATCGCAGTTTGCGCTTCTGGCCAGTGGAGGCAGTCACCTCTTTGCCGTGGCGGATAGAGTTGTCGATGAGGGCATCCACCGCTTCCTGAAGCATGCGCTTTTCGTTGCGGGTAATAACTTCCGGCGCGCCGATTTCCAAAAGCTTTTTGAGACGGTTGTTGCGGTTGATAACGCGGCGGTAAAGGTCATTTAAGTCGGATGCGGCAAACCGGCCGCCGTCTAACTGCACCATCGGCCGCAGATCCGGCGGAATCACCGGGAGATTTGAAATAATCATCCATTCCGGTCGGATGCCGGCGCGAATCATAGACTTCACTAATTTCAGGCGCTTGGTAAGCTTGCGCTTGTTCACACCCTCGGCAGTATTTATCTCTTCCTGCAACTCCTGGAATAATTTTTCCAAATCTAGTTCTTCCACCAGCTGCTGAATGGCAGCCGCGCCAATACTTGCTGCAAACACGGGGCCATATTTAAGCGACAGGTCGCGATATTCCAATTCCGAAATTATCTGGTATTTTTTAATGGACTTGAGTTCTGAACGGGCCAGGTCACGAATCGACTCTAAATGTTCCAATTCGTGGCTTAATAGATCGCGGACGCGCATGGTCTCAGCATCTTCCTTTGCCGCCTTAAGATCTTTGTCTTCTGTTTCCGGCTTACCGGTTTCCGCTTTCTGTTTGGCTTGCTTAATCAGCGATTCATAACGAGCTTCAATTTCTTTCTTCTTGCTTTTAAATTCGCGCTCAATTTGTTCCATAGTTGAAGCTCTGGCATCTTCGTCCACGGACGTAATTATATACGCGGCAAAGTACACGACTTTCTCCAATTCCTGCACGGACAAGTCGAGCACCAATCCCAGCCGGGATGGCACGCCGCGCAAAAACCAGATATGCGCCACGGGTGCCGACAACGCTATGTGCCCCATGCGTTCGCGCCGCACGGCTGCGCGAGTCACCTCAACGCCGCACTTATCGCAAACTATGCCTTTATAGCGGATGCGCTTGTATTTACCGCAGTAGCATTCCCAGTCCTTAATCGGACCGAAAATTTTCTCGTCGAAAAGCCCGTCTTTTTCCGGGCGCTGAGTGCGGTAATTGATAGTCTCAGGCTTAGTAACTTCACCGTAGGACCAATTCAGAATATCCTGCGGCGAGGCAAGCTTGAGACGAACCGCCTTAAATTCTTCTGTCTGCGTAGGCATATAAATGAACTTCCTCGGTCTAATTTCTAAACTGTTTAGATCAATTAGAAATTAGGTCAATTAAAAATTATTTTTTTGCCTTTTTCTTTTTGGCTTTGCCGTCTGCGGCCACAAGTTCGGTTTCGGCAAATTTTTCGTCTGTAGTCGCTAATTCGCGAATCTCACCGGCCGTATCGGGGATAACCTCGTCTGGTGTTTCTACCAAAGCCTCACCCACCAATTCAACATTCAGGCACAGTGATTGTAATTCTTTAACCAGCACGCGGAAAGATTCCGGCACATTCGGTTTTTTAATTGGCTCGCCTTTGACTATGGATTCGTATGTTTTGGCGCGCCCGACCACATCGTCGGATTTGATGGTCAGCATTTCCTGCAGAGTATGCGCCGCGCCATATCCTTCCAGCGCCCAGACTTCCATTTCGCCAAAGCGCTGGCCGCCAAACTGGGCTTTGCCGCCCAAAGGCTGTTGGGTAATAAGCGAGTAAGGCCCGGTGGAACGGGCGTGCATCTTGTCGTCCACTAAATGATGAAGTTTAAGCATGTAAATAATGCCAACTGTGACTTTTTCCACGAACTGAATGCCGCTCTTGCCATCATAGAGACGGACCTTGCCGTCCTCAGGATACCCGGCGCGCTTAAGCTCGGAGCGGATGATTTCTTCTGGCACGCCATCCAGGGCAGGAGACGCCACGGTGTAGCCGAGTTTGAGTCCGGCCAAGCCCAGGTGTGTTTCTAAAATCTGCCCGATGTTCATACGTGAAGCCACGCCCAAGGGGTTGAGAATAATATCGACCTGCCGGCCGTCTTCCATAAACGGCATATCTTCCACTGGAATGACCTGGGAAATAACGCCTTTGTTGCCGTGCCGGCCGGCCATTTTGTCGCCGACTTGAATTTTGCGCAGTACTGCAACTGAAACTTGAATAGATTTAATGACTCCAGACGGGAGCTTGTCGCCCTGTTCGCGGCTAAATTCTCGAATGTGCACTACTTTGCCGTACTCGCCGTGAGGCAAAGTCAATGAAGTATCTTTTACATCGCGGGATTTTTCGCCAAAAATTACGCGGAGCAGTTTCTCTTCGGCCGTAAGGTCAGTTTCACCTTTCGGAGTAATCTTGCCGACCAAAATATCGCCCGCGGAAACCTGCGCCCCGATCCGGATGACTCCATTTTCATCCAAATCCTTGAGTTTTTCTTCGCCGACATTCGGAATGTCGCGGGTTATAATCTCCGGCCCGAGTTTAGTGTCGCGCACGTCAATTTTGAAATCTTCTATATGAATCGATGAATAACGGTCATCCTGCACGACTTTGGATGAGATCAAAATCGCATCTTCGTAATTGCCGCCTTCCCAAGACATAAAAGCCACGAGCATATTCTGCCCCAGCGCCAGTTCGCCATGGTCAATGGATGCGCCGTCGGCTAGTGGGTCCCCGGCCTTAATCGCCTGTCCTTTTTGGACCATTGGATGCTGGTTGATGGAAGTGGAAGTATTCGAACGGATAAATTTAAGCAGCGGGTATTCGCGCTTTTTGCCGTTTTTCTCAAGCAATACTACGCGTTCGGACGTGACGGAGGATACCACGCCGTCTTCTTCGGCTATCAAGACTTGTCCGGAGTCATAAGCAGCTTTGCCTTCGACTCCCGTGCCTACGATTGGCGCTTCCGGCTTAATGCACGACACAGCCTGGCGTTGCATGTTGGAACCCATGAGCGCGCGGTTGGCGTCATCGTGTTCCAAAAACGGAATTAAAGATGTCGTCACGGAAATAATCTGCTTCGGTGAGATTTCGAGATAATTTATTTCGGAAGTTTCGGCAATTGAAGGCTCGCCATGGACCCGGACGCTGGTGCGCTCATCTGCGAAGTAGCCGTCCTCGTTAATTTTGGTCGTGGCCTGGCCGATAATAACAAATTGCTCTTCGTAAGCGTCAAGGTACTCCACATCATCAGTGACGTTCGGTTTAATTCGAATCGAAATTAAAGATTTGTTGGCAGCAAGTTTGCTGGCTTGGTCTTTGGAAATTGTTTCTCCGGCATGCACCACAATCTGTCCCTTTTCGTCATTCAAATCAAAAAGCGCGATGTGCCCGGCGGCTTCCTTGCCGTCATTTGCAACCTCATTGAGGACTTTACGATATGGTGTTTCTATAAACCCGAAGTCATTGATGCGGGCAAAGCTTGCTAAATGTGCAACGAGACCGATGTTCGGACCTTCCGGCGTGGTAATTGGACACAACCGGCCGTAGTGGGAGCGGTGCACGTCGCGGACTTCAAATCCTGCGCGTTCGCGCGAAAGACCACCAGGACCAAGCGCAGAGAGGCGGCGCTTGTGTTCCAGTTCTGCTAAAGGATTGGTCTGGTCCATAAACTGCGAAAGCTGGGAGGATGAGAAAAATTCCTGAATGACCGCAACAATCGGGCGGACGTGTATAAGCTGGGCCGGAGTTACGGTTTCTATGTCCGCCAAACTCATGCGGTCTTTGGCAATGCGGCTCATACGCGCCAATCCCACGCGGAATTTGGCCTGAATAAGTTCGCCCACGGACTTCACGCGGCGGTTAGAAAGATGATCAATGTCGTCCCATGGCCCTTGGGTGTTGTTGAGACGGATAATTTCGCGGATAATACCTGTGAGATCGGCCTTCGTGAGAATTTTATCCTCGCGGTCGTCAACATTGAGGCGCTGGTTGAGCTTGTATCGTCCGACTTCAGACAAATCATACCGATCGGCATGGAAAAACATAGCTTCAATCAAAGATCGAGCATTATCTACGGTCGCCAAATCACCTGGACGGATGCGCTTGTAAACTTCCTTAAAACCTTCATCAGCGGACTTGGAAGGGTCCTTGTCCAAAGTATTTTGGATGTAGCGCATGTCAGGGTTGGTATCGATGTCAGACACCGCGGAAAGCATTTCTTCCTCCGAAGCATAGCCAAACACGCGCATGAGCGCGGTCACAGGAATTCGACGCTTGCGGTCAATTTTCACGGACATGACGCCATTGGCATCGGTGTCTATTTCAAGCCAGGCGCCGCGGTTAGGAATAATTTTGGCACCGTACCAATTGCGGCCGCGGGCCATTTCCCCTGTAAAAAACACGCCCGGAGACTTTACCAACTGAGATACGACCACGCGCTCCACGCCGTTTATGACAAACGTGCCGCGCGGAGTCATCAATGGAAAGTCACCCAGATACACGTCCTGGGTTTTGGTCTTGCCTGTAACTTTGTTGACCAGCTTTACCGAAACGTAAAGCGGTGCTTCAAAGGTCGTGTTTCGTTCCTTGGCCAGCTTTTCGTTGTATTTGGGTTTATCTAAGTAGTATTCTCCGAAAAACAATTCTAGGTTTTTACCAGTGAAGTCTTTAATAGAATTGATTTCCGCAAACAGTTCAGCTAATCCCTTATCCAAAAACCACTTGTAGGATCGCAGCTGCGATTCAATCAAATTTGGCATCTCCAAAACTTCGGAGAAGCCGGTAAAATATTTCCTAACCCCCCGATGGCGGGTAGGAACACTTAATTTAAGGCTTAGGTTAGCCGTTTTCACTTTTTGAGACATAAAATAATCCCTCTTTTTGCCATATGCAAAAAGAGCCGCGGCAGGCTACTTCTTTATAATGTTGTATATCACATCCGTATATTAAACCATCCAAAAACTTTGTCAAGTTGCACTTTCTTGCAAGTGCCTATGAAAAGGTTTAAGTAGTATTCCCAGGCCAATCAACAATAACCCGACCACTGCAATCAAAATCGATAGCGGCAGCACATCTGCGATAATCCCTACGATAATCGTGGGCAGCGTGGCGGCCGCGTGCTGTAGCACGTAGAGCGAACCATAGACCCGGCCGCGGATGTCCGAGGCGGCATGAGTCTGCAAAATTGAGTGGCTTGGGGCGAATATATGCGAATTAAAATATCCGGCGCCAATTGCGATAATCGCATAATAAAATAGCTTATAAGGCAGGTTGTTGACCAACGACAGCAGCACCACCGCCACGCCCATGCCATAGAAACCCACGGTCACGAGCTGCACGCGCGACCGCCTTCGCTCCTCCGTGCCCAAAAGCAGAGCCCCGGCCAAAATTCCTAACCCCAGTGGCAAGATGGCCAGAAACGATCCCCGATCCAAATCCAAACCCAAACTTTTTTCTATAAACGCCGGGGCAATCGTAATAAGCGTGCCGTTTATAAATTGCACGGAAAGCAAAGCCAAAAGAGGAAAATGCAGTTTGTTGTTGTCCCAAAAATGCTGAATCCCTACCAGGAACTCGCCCCAAATATTTTTGATCAAATGACGAGTTTGACCCAAGCCCATCCGCAGGTTTGGCAGAAGCGACGTAGCAATGGTGGCGATTATAAGAAGCGCAAATCCAGCCAAAAATGGCGCGCGCGGTCCAAACCACGCCACCAAAGGCCCGGCCGCGGCAAAGCCCGCGATAAGAGCAAAGCTCCCGGTGAATGAAAAGTAGCTGTTGGCCACAAGCAGATCTTTTTTGTCCACCAAATTGGGAATCGAAGGCGCTTCAGCCGGCAGATAAAATTGATTAAGCGATGAATAAATAAAAGTAACAACCACCAACCCCCAAAAATTATTGAGGAATGGAATATAAAGAGCTACGGCCAAGGCCTGCAAAAAATTAATAATAGTTAGAAGCCATTTGCGATCAAACCGGTCGGCGTAAACTCCAGCCAAAGCGCCGAAGACCATGGTTGCTAGTCCGAACGCAAACACCAAAATACCAACCGAAGCTGAAGATTTGGTCAGGTCAAAAACCTTAAGCAGTACGGCAAAGCTTAGAAGATAATTGGTAAGCTGGGATGCAACCTGTGAGATCCAAAGCTTGGTAAAGTTGGTATTTTTGAGAACCTCCAAATACGAACCTAGGGTAGCCATTGACGTTTTTTGGGTTTAGTGATATGCGGTCCGCTGCTGTATATAGGCTTGAGCATGCCCTGGCCTTTTTGGGCCATAATCTTTTGGAAATTAAAATTCGAAGTAGGCACAATTGGCACCTTCAGTGCGAAAGCCAAGGCGTTTGCGGCCACTACTCCCTGCCGAATGGCGCTGAAAAAGCTGCCACCTGTGCGTACTGCAAGCTTTTCCACGTCAGAAAATTTTAATTTATGTTTCCGCAGGAATGCCGCGATTACATTGGGCAAATCTTCGGCGCGTGCATTGGAAATCTGCTGCCGAAAAATTTTATCCGCAGAAATAGCAGCCGCTATTTCCGGCTTGTCTTGATTGGTCGTATCCAGGTAAAGCAACATCTAAGCGGTTTCCTTGTGCTGCGGGGGATTTTTGATTTTATCATTTATTCGGATCAGTCTAACGACTTCCGCCACCAAGCGCTTTGGGTCTGAGTCAAACACAATCCGTTTGCGTCCTCGATGGGCGATTTTGAGGATTTTATCAATTTCCGTTTCAGCGCCACCTGTGCCAGTGAGCACACCCATAACGCGCTTATCCTCAAAAGCCGTGGTGAATTCATTAAGCGTGCCGATGCGGCCGCAGATGGTAATGACTGCATCCGCGGACCGGGTCATAAGCATATTACGACCGGAATAATCAAAGCCGGTATAAATAATTAAATCCATGTATCTCGTGGGCAGATGATAGGTTTTTATGTGAGCTTGCTTGGACACCGCCGGTGACAGGCCAATCGAAATGCCTCCCGCCGCCTTGGCGCCGCGCGTAGCCCACTCCGGCACGCCAATAGTAGCGCCGGTTATGAGCACGCAATTGTGTTTGGCGATTTGTCTGCCAACTTCATAGGCCTTTTTAAATGCGCCGGGAGCGCAATTGTTGATGGCCGAACCGGAAACTGCGATTTTGTATTGCATGATCGTTATTTTATTTCCGTTTATCTAATTAGGTTTCTTAAAGCTCTGGCATTCTTATAAACATTATACCAAAGCGGTGAATAAATGATATCAAACGCACCCGGCGAGGCGAGCTCAAACCCACCGAATGATTTTTTAAATCGCGTAATGCCGTTCCACGCGTGGTCTGTGGCAGCTCCTTCCGGTGCAATGCCGCCGAAATCGTAATACTTATAACCCAGACTTTGCGAAAGCTTTATGGCTTCCCAGTGCAGAGCAAACGGTGCCATCGCATCTTTCAGACGACTAGACGAGCCCCCATGCAAATAAGTTGCCGTGCTCCCAAACAAAGTCAAAAGCATGCAAGCCAAGGGCTCGCCTTGGTATTCGGCAATTAGGATTTTAATGTTCGGCCCTAAAGTTTCGAACATCTGCCAATAATAATTCTGCGGATGCAGCCGAAATTTGTTGCGTCCAGAGGTCTCAAGCAACAATTTGTAAACTGTGAGCAAATCGGATGCTCCCCCCTGCCGGACGGTAACCCCTTTGCGTGTAGCAAGCCCAATATTGTAGCGGGTTTTTGGTTTCATCCCGGCCAAGATCTGGTCTTCCGAAACCTCCAAATCCAAAAGCCAACTGTGGTTGGGCTGGGTATCCTTCACAGCGCGAGGCAAACTTTGCTCAAGCTCCGGTTCGATGCGCGCAAACACGATCGAATGGTTCAGACGTGACTGCTCAGCGAGATCTTTTCGCGCCGACTCAACATTGCCTAAGGGTCCGCGCGGGCAATAGACATAGCTTTTGCCGGCCATGAGCGGAATTTCCACGGCCTGATTGATGTAATCGGACCCTGCGAACCGGAACAGGCTAAACCCCAAGCTCTTTTGGAATTCGCCCCACTGCCACGACTGCAAAATCGAGCCGTTAAGCTCGATGGTTTTTTTATCCCATGCATCTTGGCCTAAATTTGAAATCATTTTTGCAAATTTTTTAAGGCCAGTTTAATTTTATCCTGCACTGATTTTGATTCGGGGACATTCTTTAATGCTTCGCGAGCCTGCTGTTCCCTATAACCCAGTGTCATAAGCGCTTCCAGCGCGTCCGAGTGCTCAGCCGCAATTGGGGTGGCATTGCCTTGGCTCTTAAGTTTTTCGCGCAGCTCAACAATAACTCTTTCGGCAGTTTTTGTCCCAATCCCTGAAACTTTCTTAAATAATCCGGCATCGCCGGAGGCAATCGCAGACTTAATCATATCCAATGATGAGACTGACATAATACCGAGCGCGGACTTGGGCCCAACTCCGGATACGGTGAGCAGCAACTCAAAAAATTCAAGCTCATTTATATTGGAGAAGCCATAAAGAGTGATCTGGTCTTCTCTGACATAAGTATGGATGACAAAACTTGCTGCGCTGCCCACTTTGGCTTCAAAGTGCTGCGGCGGCGTGACAAAAACCTTATATCCCACCCCGCCTGTTTCCACAATAAGAAACCCGGTGCCTTTGTGTTGAATTTTCCCCGCAATTGAACCTATCATAAATGGATTATATCATTTTCAAGCATATCGCTCTATACAGAGCTTGGGTGAATTTGTTACAATACAATTTAGTTTAAATCTCAATTATTTATGCCATTCAAACTTCACTCTCCATTCCAACCCTCCGGTGATCAGCCGCAGGCCATAGAGAAACTCGTCAAAGGTCTGGGAAAAAAATACCGCTACCAGACGCTTTTGGGCGTGACCGGCTCGGGCAAAACTTTCACCATGGCCAATATCGTGGCACAAATCCAGCGGCCGACTTTGGTGATTTCCCACAACAAAACTTTAGCCGCGCAGCTGGCGAGCGAATTCCAGGATTTTTTTCCGGACAACGCAGTCCACTACTTCGTATCTTATTACGATTATTACCAACCGGAGGCTTACATTCCCCGCTCCGACACTTACATCGAAAAGGAAACGGAAATCAACGAGGAGATAGACAAACTTCGCAACGCCGCCACCCAAAGCCTGCTTTCCCGGTCCGATGTGCTCATCGTGGCTTCGGTTTCATGCATTTATGGTTTGGGTAATCCGGGCAATTACCTGGAACTGTCGATTCCCCTGAAAGTCGGAATGTCGATTAAGCGCGACAAGTTCCTTCGCCGACTGACCGACCTGCAATTTGGACGAAACGATATAAATCTGACGCGCGGCGCCTTTCGCGTGCGCGGCGATACTATTGAACTCATCCCTTCCTCCGCGGACAAAATCTTGCGCATCAATTTTTTTGGCGACGAAATTGAAAAAATTTCCGAGCACGACCCGCTCACCGGCGAAGATTTTGGCACGCGCGAGGAGCTGACGATTTTTCCGGCCAAACATTTCGTAACCCCGCGCGAGAAGATGCTCTCGGCCATAGAAAACATCCGCTCCGAAATGGCCGCCCAGGTCAAATTTTTCAAATCACAGGGAAAAGAAATAGAAGCACAGCGCATAGAACAGCGCACCAACTTTGATATCGAGATGATGCTTGAGACGGGCTACGTCAACGGCATTGAAAACTATTCGCGCCACTTGGACTCCCGCAAGCCCGGCGAGCCGCCCAGCACGCTGCTTGATTATTTTCCGGATGATTTTCTGCTGTTTATCGACGAGTCGCATATGACCCTGCCGCAAATTTCCGGCATGTACTTTGGCGACAAATCGCGCAAAGATACGCTCATCAATTACGGTTTCCGACTACCAAGTGCTGCCGACAATCGCCCGCTGCAATTTTCCGAATTTGAGAAAAAAATTGACCAGACAATCTTTGTCTCCGCCACTCCGTCCAAAGAACGTGAACTGGCTATCTCCAAACAGGTTGCCGAGCAGCTCATCCGTCCGACTGGCCTGCTGGATCCGGAAATTGAAATTCGGCCGACCAAAAATCAGGTCGACGACCTGATGGAAGAAATCCGCAAGCGCGTGACCAAAAAGCAAAGAGTGCTAGTGACTACTCTTACCAAAAACATGGCGGAAGAACTGTCGAATTATTTGAGTGAATACCGCATTCGCGTACACTACCTGCACTCGGAAGTGGACACGCTTAAGCGCCTGGAAATTTTACGCGATCTGCGCCTCGGCGTGTACGACGTGGTCGTGGGCATAAACCTTTTGCGCGAAGGTTTGGATTTACCCGAAGTCTCACTCGTGGCGATTCTCGACGCGGACAAAGAAGGTTTCCTGCGTTCCGAAACGTCTTTGGTTCAGACTATGGGCCGGGCCGCCCGGCACGTTGACGGCCATGTGATAATGTACGCGGACAGAATCACGGGCTCTATGCAGCGGGCCATAGATGAAGTCGCCCGCCGGCGCAAAATCCAGAAAAAATACAACCTTGACCACGGCATTACGCCCAAGGGAATTGAAAAAGCCATCAAAGAAACAAGACTGGCCGGCAAAAAACTGGAAGAAGAAAAAATGCAGGCGGTCAAAGACTTGGATCTGGCCAAAATGAGCAAACAGGATATCGCCTACGCCATCGAAGAGCTGCGCGACCAGATGGATATGGCTTCAAAAAATTTAGATTTTGAAAAAGCCGGAGAGCTGCGCGACCAAATCGCGGCCATCCGCGCCAAAACCCGCATGAAGAAACACAAATTTAGTTAGGAAATAGTAAAGAGTAACGAGGAAGTAGGATTGACTTTGAAACGACGTCGTGCTACTATTTTTAAGCTTTGATAAGTTTTCGTGTCGCGAGACCTATCATTCTCATTACTATTTACTCGTTACTAATTACTATTTATGCCAAATACAAAGTCGGCCATGAAGGCCATGCGGCAAAATCTCAAACGCCGCCAAATCAACCTCAAAGTTTTGGATTCAGTTAAGAAAACATCCAAAGCTGCACGCAAAGCCATTGCCGGAGGCAAGAAAGGCGACCTTAATAAGGCGCTATCCGCCGCGTACTCCGCGCTCGATAAGGCTGCCAAGAAAAACGTCATCCACAAAAACACCGCCTCCCGCAAAAAATCCAGACTGGCAGCCATGGTTGCCAAAGTCAAATAAAATTACCCCGGATTCATTCCGGGGTTTTTATTTGTATAAAAACAGCACGTCACAAGTCCTCTTAGGCGTTACGGTTCGAGGACAATTTGGTTGTCTACAATTTTGAATTTAAATACCCCTAACTTACCCGTATACGGATAACTGAATGTGAACTCAGTTAAATCTGGCGGTACTATAAAATTAAGTTTTTGGTCCATGTAAGTAACATCGGCCTGCATCGAACAGCCACCCGAAGCAACGAAATAAAATTGCCGATTGTTGGGTCCAAAAAAATCATTTTGAGCATCGACGCGCCTCAATTGTGGCAGCGATGCACAGCCCGCTGTAGGTGAAAAGATTTTTAACCCGAATGACACACCAGGCACAATATCGCCAACTTTATAATTAGTGCTCTCAGGAGAAATAAGAGCATTTAATTTATACTTGCCATAACTGATACTAGTAATCGTATATTGGACATCCTGCTCTTTCCAAGTAATTGCTTGACTGGGATTCAAATTCAAAGTGACAACCGACTGAGGCGATAAAGTATTTACATTATAGTCATAATCATTGTTACTGAGTTGAACAGGAGCAGAGACATTGTGGGCTGTGGTCTGCATGGTCGCTTGATCAGCAAGTTTAGTCTGGTACGTTGGAATATTTCCAAAGTAAAAAATTCCTGCCACCAAAAGCGCGGTCAGAATGTTAGTTAGAATCATTAACCGTATGGTGTGGAACCTTGCCGTTGATTGTAAATCTGGTTTCGGGGGCTGTGGAATATTTTCCATAAACTCATTATAGCATCAGCGATTGCTAGTGTTTACTAAAAATTAATTCAAGCATATGATTACGACATGGGAATAATTGCTATATTATTTTTGTGGCCATTCTTAATCATTGCCCTGGGCTTAGTCTTTGTAGCTTTCGGCAGCTTATTTAACATCGGACTTGCTTGGCTCTTTATATTTTTGGCATTGATCTTGTTGTTTATCTTAATTTCACAACAGAACAATCATCATTTCGCCAGTACAAAAACCCGCATGACTAGTTGGGAGGAATTGCACGTTTTACGGGAGATGGTTATTACTATGTCCATCAGCCTGCTGATTCCTATCTTTACTCGGTATTTGCTTGATAGTTTTCATAAAAACCTTATTTCAGTAATTGCTGGATTAATCATCGGCTTTAGTCTTACCACTTGGGGTATGTTTATTAAGAACAATAAGGTGTTAATGTACAGCAACATCTTCGGCGGCTCACTCACAATCATTTATGTTTATGTTCAACTCTGGGAATTAGGCTCGTTGGCTAGAGTTATTGCTGCGGCGTTTGGTTTAATTGCAGCAGTGACCATCTCCACGATTAAGTTAAAAGAGAAACTTTCATGACAACAGACAAAAACAGCCTTAAATTTATTTTTGGTCTAATTATTTTCATGTTTAGTTTGGCCTTGGCCTACTTTACTGCCTCTTATCTCTCCAAAGCATACACTATTGACTACTGGGGTGCACTTCTGATTTTTGGAGTTGTCTATATAGTCATTGGAATTATCATTTACCAGGTGTATGCAGTTAGTTTGGGTTTTTTGTTTGCCGCCTCAGTATTGGTTCTACATTTACTACTCGAAAATTTTGGCAATATCCCGAGTCCGGCCAAAACTCTCATCATTGGCGCTGTATTGGTTGTCCTCTATCTGGTCGCTTGGGAGAAGTTGGATGAAACCCAATCAGATAATCTTCCCCCAACTCCCCCTCCGACATCTCCAGTGAACTAAACCGCCGATCCGGCGGTTTTAATTTATGTAATCTTAAATTTTTTCAGATGTTTGAGGTCTTCCGAAAAGTAAAAATCTCCCGTGACTTTTTGCCCGGCTAAAACTTTGGGCAGCCAATGCCTATCATCGACCCACATTTGATCATAGGGAATATCGGAAAGCGCAAACCACTGCGGACGCATCTCTTCGGTTTCCACAGGATCCTCTTGCCAATGGCGGCAAATAAACACTGACACTTCCTGATTCCATTCGTGTTTCTGGTCAAAATAAAAATTTAACGTGGCCACGAATTCCAGATCGGATAATTGCGCCGTTACTCCAATTTCTTCCGACATCTCGCGAAGCGCCGTCTGCCCGATTACTTCGTTCGGCAATTGTTTGCCGCCATAACCATTCCACTTGCCGGCTCCAAACCCGCGCTTCTTCATGGCCAAAAGAATCTTGCTTTCCGAAAGCAGAAAGCACAGACTGGATCGCCTCATTTAATCTTTTCCATTTCATTCCAATTGTCCCCGGCTTTGACCTCGGCCACAATTGGGACCTTCAATTTGAATACCGATTCCATAATTTCTTTAATCTTGGGCGCGTACTGTTTGATCTTATCGGCTTTGATTTCGAACACCAGTTCGTCGTGCACCTGCAGCAGCATCTTGCAGTCGTTATCGGTCACCTTTTTGTCAATTTCAAGCATGGCCATTTTGATGATGTCCGCAGACAGCGACTGGATGGGCGCATTTACAGCCTGCCGCTCGGCCGCTGCGCGAATGGCAAAGATGGGCGAATTGATATCCGGATAAAAACGAAGTCGCCCAAGCAAATTTTTTGTGTGGCCCTTGCTGTGTGCTTGCTCAATTTGTCTATCAATATACTTTTTGAGTCCGGCAAAGACCTGGTAGTAGCGTTTAATGAAGTCCGCGGCCTCGGCCCGCGCCATTTGCGAACGCGACGACAGGCCAAACGCGGACACGCCATAGAGCACTGAAAAATTTATAGTCTTGGCGTCGCGCCGCTGGTCAGGTGTTACCTGCGACTCCATGCAATTGAAAATCCTCGCGGCAGTGGCGGCGTGGAAATCCTTGCCAGATTTAAAAATTTTAAGCATTTCGGCATCCCCCGAAAGCGACGCGGCAATCCGCAGTTCAATCTGCGAATAGTCCACGGACAAAAGTTTCCAGCCGGCATCGGCGATAAATGCTTTGCGCACTTCCCGCCCGAGTTCCGTTCGAATGGGAATGTTCTGCAAATTAGGGTTAGTAGAAGACAGTCGGCCCGTGGCTGCGATTGTCTGGCTGTATGTGGTGTGCACCCGCCCGTCGGCGGACGCTAGCTGCGGCAGAGCCTCAACGTAAGTTGACTGAAGCTTCGTCAGTTCGCGATATTCAAAAATAAGATCAATTATCGGATGTAGGCCTCGCATTTTTTCCAATTCCCCGGCGGCAGTCGAGAACCCACCCGACTTTTTATTTTTCTTTAAATTCTCCGCCGGGATATGCAATTTTTCAAACAAAACTTCCTGCAGCTGCTTGGGTGAAGAGATGTTAAACTCTCCGCCGAGCTTGTGGATTTGCTTGGTGATTTTTTGAATCCGCGTGTTTAACTGCTGCTTAAGTTCTGCCAGCCACAGCAGATCCAGTTTAACTCCGTAGCCGGTCATGCGAACCAGGACATCCGTGAGCGGCAGTTCAATTTTGGTAAAGATTTCAAGTAATTTTTGGTCCCGCAATTCCTGTTCCAAAATTTTCCAGTCAGAATTGACCCGGTCTTCATAGTCGCGCATGCCGGGGTTGAGTAGATACGCGGCTAACACGGCCTGCTCTCGGGTTTGTACAAGCTTTGAGGTTTGAGTGATTACCTTTGGGGGCAAACTTTGGATTTTTTCAGCTGCAGCGGCTGATAATTTTGGCAGTTTGGGAATCAAAGATTTGATATTGAGCTCGCTGAAAAGTTCCAAAACTTTGGCCTGATCGTAATCGGAAAGTTTGGTAGCTGCAAAATCAAACTCTCCGCCAGAGGCGGATCCGCCTACGGCGGACAGACTCCCATTCGTGTCGATGTGCCCCAATTTTTTGGACAGATACGCGTAGTGCTCCCCTGCCGCCAGTTTCCCAAGCACTCCGGCGCGGATGCCTTTGTCGTTTTTGTGCACCGCGGCATAAAGTTTGTCCAAAGTACTGTAGTTTTGGATAAGCTCGAGTGCGGTTTTCTCACCAATGCCAGGCACCCCCGGAATATTGTCGGAGGCATCGCCTTTGAGCGCCTTAAGATCCACCCACTGGTCGGGGCGCAGGCCAAATTGTTTTTTCATTTCCGTTTCGTCATAAATAATGACGTCGGTAAAGCCCTTTTTGAACCGGTAGACTACCGTGTTGGAGTTTATCAACTGCAGCAAATCCATATCGCCAGTGGCGATGATATTTTGGATATCGTTTGGGGTTTTACGCGAAATTATCCCAAGTAAATCATCTGCCTCAAATCCAGGCTTTTCGTATACTGGCACTTTTAGCGCCTGTAAAATTTCTTTGACCCGAGGGAGCTGCAGCATCAAATCATCGGGCGTGGGTTTACGGTGCGCCTTGTAGTCGCCAGAAAGTTTGTCACGGAATGTCGGACCGCGCACGTCAAAAGTCACGAGCACGTGCGTGGGCTTTTCATCCTCCAAGGCCTTAAGGAACATGCTGAAAAATCCAAAAATCGCGCCTGTGGGAAAGCCGCGGGAATTAGAAAGGTTCGGCAGCGCGTGGTAGGCGCGGTACAAAAGTGCATGCCCGTCAAACATCAATAATTTCTTTTTAGGTTGAGACATAAAGTGACCTTATCATACCAAAAATCACTTGAGCTGTCCCCGATTGGGCAATCCGCCGATTGAACGAAAGTTTGGCAACATTTACCATTGATCTATTATCATTAATCTTAAATATATGCCGCAAGAATCAGTAGAAAACTTACAAGATCTTCTGGTTATAAAACTGCAAGCGCTCTACGACACGGAGCAGCAGCTTGTGGAGGCGCTGCCGAAAATGGCCACCGCCGCAACGGACGAGGATCTCAAAAAAGCTTTCGAAAGCCATTTGGAAGAAACCCGCATGCACGTCAAAAACCTGGAACAGGCCTTTAGTGAACTCGAGCTTACACCCGAAGCGCTTCCGGGAAATGCTATCCGCGGTTTGGTTTCGGATACAGAATGGTGTATCGACCATATCAAAAATGCCAAAACCCTGGATGCGGCGTTGGTAGCCGCCGGCCAAACAGCCGAGCACTATGAAATGGCTGAGTACGCCGCAGCCCAAGGCTTTGCGGTTACTATGGGGCACACGCAAGTCGAGACCCTGCTTTCCGAAAACTACCTGTCGGAAAAAGAAGCATCTGAAAAACTCAAGGGCCTGGCTATGGCCAAACTCAATGATGCAGCCAACGACGTGGTTGAAGAAGAAAGCGTAATTGACAAAGGCAAGGAATTTTTGGGCAAACTGGAAACAGGAAGCGTTTAGACATAAAAAGCTCCGGACAGGAGCTTTTTTAATCTTGATATTTTATTCTTCTGTGACTCGGAAAACCTCTTCGATATCGGTAATTCCCTGCAAGGTTTTCAGAATGCCATCTTGGGCCATGGTCAGCATACCATCGGAAATGGCTTGGTTTCGAACGTCCGACGTCGTAGCTTCTTTGTGGATGAGCGACTCTATCGCGTCATTGACGGTGAAAATTTCATAAACGCCAATCCGCCCTTTGTAGCCCAGGCCGTTGCATTCAGGACATCCGGGAGAATGGTAAAACGATAAATCTTTAGGCACTTTTACTTTGGCAGCGGCAGGGATAGCCTTGAGGATCATCTGCACATGCGCCACGGCGCGGGCGTTCGGCTCGTAGGTAGTTTTGCAGTGCGGGCAGAGCCGCCGGACTAACCGCTGGGCAATAATGGCGTTCACGGCGGGTGCCAACACAAATGGCTTAACGCCTAGATCAAGCAGGCGCGGGATCGCGGATGGCGCGTCGTTGGTGTGCAAAGTCGAGAGCACGATGTGTCCGGTCAGCGCGGCCTGGCTTGCAGTTTCCGCGGTTTCCAAATCGCGCATTTCACCGACCATAACGATGTCAGGGTCCTGTCGCAAGATCGAACGCAGCGCGTCGGCAAACGTTAAACCAGTAGATGCACCAACCGGCGTCTGGGTAATGCCGTCAATTTTGTATTCCACCGGATCTTCAATCGTAATAATTTTCACACCCGGCTCATTGAGTTTGTTTAGAATAGCGTACAAAGTCGTGGTCTTGCCCGAACCCGTCGGTCCGGTGGTGAGAATCATGCCGTTCGGCTTTTGCATTTCGGACAAAAGCTTCTCGCTTGCCGAACCCGTAATCCCCAGGTCTTCAAATTTAAGGCTGCCTTTGTCCTGTCGTAAAATTCTCATCACAATTGACTCGCCATAAGCTGAGGGCAGAACCGAAACGCGGATATCGACGTGGGTGCCGCCTGAAGTTAAGCTAAACGATCCGTCCTGCGGCGTATTTGTAATATTAAGTTTGAGTTTGGATAAAATTTTGATGCGCGAAACTAGCTGATGGTGCTGCTCTTTGGGCAAGATTGCCACATCCTGCAGCACGCCGTCGAGCCGGAAACGAATTTTGAGCCCTTGCTGTTCCGGTTCGATGTGGATGTCCGAAGCGTTTATGGATAATCCCGCGGAAAGCAAAGCTTCCATCATTTCGGTCACAGATACACCTTGCAGCTTTTCTGATAAATCCTTGAGGGACTCAATCTGGACCTTGCCGGTTGCGGCAAGTTTGATTTCGGAGGATTTGCGTTCGACGTGAATGACTTTGGAATATGATTCCATTGCGCGCTTAAAGCTTGAATCGGAAATGAGATAAACCTCCATAAAGTAACTCTGCTTTTTAAAATCCGAGACAAGAGTGGCGATGGCCGATGAGGGTTCCAGCATGCCGATTTTGAGGTTGCGTCCTTCCTTGTAGAATACCACAACTCCCAGCTGTTCGGCTTGGATTTTGGGCACCAAAGCCAAAGCCGCCGCATCAATTGGAAATCCGTAAAGGTTGATGTACGCGAGTTTGAGATCTTTGGCGCGTCTTTGTGTTTCTTCTTCTTCAAATTTCCGGTCCAGTTCCGAATAGACTTGCTTAATCCGGACAGACCGATCTATGGGATTGAGCATAACTGATATAAGTATACCAGTTTTGCAAAAAAACGCATTTATGCCGCTTGTCTTGCCGCTTCTTCCTTGATTTTAGCCAATATTTCCGCCTGGACGTCGGACAAACCCTTGGGGATTTTAAATTTAACAACTTGAGTATCCAAAACTTCCGGCGAGTAAGAGGCAAACACATCGGACGGCTCGAGACTGCCGGTGCTGCCTAGATAAACATTGACGCCCATGCTTGATTCGGCCAAAAACAAGAATACTTTGGCAAATTTCAGCTGCTGCTTCATCTCAAAAATAATTTCCTCCACATCGGAATCCAAAGCCTGCGAGGAAGCCACGTCAGTGGAAGACAAACTTGAATACACAAGATTTGTTTCGGGCTCGTGCTGGAGGTTTTCCAAAACTCTGCCCCAAAGCCTAAGCAGCCCCAGAGATTTGGTACGGTAAAGATTGGAAATTATATCTTGCTGCCGCGCGCCCGCATCCACAAGCCTGGAAGCCTTAAAAAATGCGGCAGGAGAAGCCTTTTGATTTTGAAAACCGTCAGTTGCACTCATAAGTCCGGACAAAAGCAGTGTTGCTGTGATTTCGTCAACAAAACTTGCGTCTATACCGAACAAAAGATCGAATACAATTTCTGAAACACTGCCAGAAGTTAAATCAACGAGGTTGACTTGGCCAAAAGACTCATTCTGCGGCCGGAAATCAATATTAATTTTTGGCGTGTTAAAAAATAACGGCGCGTGCGATGCGTAAAGCGGTCCTAAATCCGAAAGTCTCGCTACACCCAAAGTCACAACCAAATCATAGGGGTAAGCGGAGGGGTCAATGCTTACGTCGGATGGCTCAAACTGTCCGGATTTGGGAGCAACCACAATCCGTAACTTATCGCTCATTTTTTCGTAAGATAATTCAGCAACTTCCGTATTTTTAAAACCAATATCCAAAACCAAGCTCCGGACAATTTGAGTCTGAACCGCTATGCCTGATTCGGGCAAAAACGACAATTTTTTTGACAGTTCCTTGGGGCTCAATACTGCAGTCTTTTTCCCTTGACGGTTAAGGAAATGCCGGAGTGCCAAGCCCGCGGCCGCGGAATCAGGGTTACTGCCTGAGCCTAGCACCAGCAGAATATTTCCCGCGGCAGTGAGCAGGCGTTTGGCTTGATTTAATTTTTCAGCATCTGTTGGCATAATATTGTGTTAAATCTAGATATCGTAACGGCTTTGCGGTTTCTTGTCAATTTGGGTGTAAATGTTAGAATAAAGCCATGAATCCCGCCAGAAATAAATCTCAAACGAAGTCCTCTGCTGGTACTAAGTTTAACTTAAATCTGGATGGGGTTAAGCATTTGGCCACAAAGCTTGCGCGGCAATATCGGACCCGCGACGCAGCCATTGGACTGGTGGGACCGCTAGGCGCTGGTAAAACGGCGTTCGCCAAAGAATTTGCCAAATTTTTTGGCGTCAAAAAAGTCAAAAGTCCGACCTTTATGGTTTCCGCTCGGTACGAAATCGGCAAACGCACGCTATTCCACTTCGATCTGTATCGCATAGACAATCCGGGTAAACTTAAAGCCCTGGATCTGGAAGAAATTCTAGCCAGTAAAAACCGCATCGTGCTCATTGAGTGGGCGGATAAATTTCCAAAGCTCCATCCCAAGCTTAATCTCCTGCTCAAATTTGAAGTCACTGGTAAAAATCTACGCCATGTCACACTCCACAAAAAACTCTAACCATACTCTCTATATTCGCGCCGCAGTCCTTGCGTCCGTCTTGATTTTCGGCGCATTTTTATTTATTCCAAAAAGTTCCTTGGCTAAAACTTTCACTTACCAAACGCAGAGCTTTGACGTTGATTCGGTCTTGACTAAAGATAGCCAAAACACAATCGGCCGCCAAGTCGATCTTTTAAGCCTTGCCCGCCACCAGCTCCTACAGCAATCCTACAGTCAAACAGTTGCAGTGCCTGCCGCTCAAACGCAAACCCAGATTGCAGCAATCGAACAGGCGGTCAATCACCCGATGCAAAACGCCCGGCTTTCCATAAAAGATAACTGGGCCACGACCTTTGTCCCAAATCAGGACGGCCTAACCCTGGATACTTTTGCGCTGATAAATGAACTGCCCGAAAACAGCGATGGACAATTGCCGCTCGTAACTTCCAAACCCGAAGTAACGCTGGCGGATCTGAATAACCTCGGAATTACAGAATTGGTGGCCACGGGCGAATCGGATTTTACGGGATCCACAGCCAACCGCCTGACCAACATCAAAGTTGGAGCTGCCAAATACAATGGCCTCATAGTGGCACCGGGTGCGGAATTTAGTTTCAACCAGATTTTGGGAGACGTGGACGCGGCCCACGGGTTCAAACCGGAGTTAGTCATCAAAGCATCCGGAGTGGTGCCGGAATTCGGTGGTGGCTTGTGCCAAGTCTCAACCACAGTCTTCCGCGCGGCCATGAATGCCGGCTTCCCTGTCACCGAACGGCGCAACCATTCGTTTGCCGTTAAGTTTTACGCGCCCCAGGGCACGGACGCCACCATTTACCCGGGCGTTTCGGATTTTAAATTCGTCAACAATATGGCTGGCAACATCCTGATCTGGACGCGAATCGAAGGCAATAAACTTTACTTTGATATTTATGGCACCAAGGACGACCGGCAAGTCACGTTTGAGGGCCCATATACTTATGATCGCAAGTCAAACGGCGCGCTCAAGGCCGTGTGGACGCGAGATGTTATAATTGATGGACAGAAAACCGAACAAGTGTTCAACAGCAACTATCTGCCTCCATCAGAATTTGAGGGCAGTGAAAAGGAAGTTTCCTCCACTCCTAATCCGCAGGCCACGCCTACTCCGGCCAATAATCCAGTTCCTGCGACTTAAATTCCGATCGCAAAAATTATGATCACCACCGATGAAGAAGAAATAAATATTGCAAACCCCCAAGCCGACGCATCCGAGACGCTGTTTGAGGCCACGCTTCGGCCGCAAACTCTTTCAGATTATATCGGCCAAACTAAAATCAAATCCAATCTTCAGATTTTGATTGACGCTGCCTCCGGCCGACACGAATCCTTGGACCACATACTACTGTATGGCCCGCCAGGCCTGGGTAAAACGACACTCGCGCATATTATCGCGCGCGAAGTCGGAGCGGGAATTAAGATTACCTCCGGTCCGGCCATTGAAAAGGCCGGCGACTTGGCTGCGCTTCTAACCAACCTCCAAGAAAACGATATTTTGTTTATCGATGAGGTTCACCGGCTCAACAAAGTCGTGGAGGAGATCCTTTACCCGGCTATGGAAGATTACGCGCTGGACATTGTGCTGGGCAAGGGCGCGGGCGCCAAGGCCGTGCGCATTGACCTGCCAAAATTCACGCTCATCGGGGCGACCACGCGCGTCGGACTGCTTTCCGCGCCTCTGCGCGACCGGTTTGGCATGACTTACCGCTTGGAATTTTACGAACCAGAAGAAATTGAAAAAATCCTCGACCGCGCAGCCAGAATTCTCAAAATCCAAATCGATGACCCTGGCAAAAAAGAGATTGCCACCCGCTCTCGAGCCACTCCTCGGATAGCCAACCGCCTGCTTAAGCGCGTGCGCGACTACGCCCAGGTTAAGGAACGCGGACAAATCACCAAGGACGTAGCAGAAACCGCGCTTAAACTCTTGGAGGTGGACCTTTTGGGGCTGGATGCCGGAGACCGCATGATTTTGGAAACCATGATTGATAAATTCAACGGCGGTCCCGTGGGGATTTCAACACTGGCCGCGGCCACATCCGAGGACTCGGGGACGATTGAAGACATTTACGAACCTTACCTGCTGCGCCTGGGCTTGATTGCCCGCACACCCAAAGGCCGCGTAGCCACGCCCGCGGCGTACGATCACCTCAAACGTGATAAACCAAAACCGAACACTCTACTATAAAAACCGCCCATCAGGCGGTTTTTATTTGATTATCAGATACATTGAGTACTTTAATATTATCCTTAAAGTCAGGCAGATGGTGTTCTTCCGTGGTGGTAATAAATATTTGGTGGCCATGCAAACTTTCGATCAGCCGCGTGCGGCGAGTTTCATCCAGTTCCGAAAACACATCGTCCAGAAGAATTACCGTCTCCAGCTTGTGCTGTGCCAAAAATTTGGCTTGCAGCAGTTTGAGCGTCAAAATTTGGGCGCGCAGCTCACCTCTGGAAGAATTGTAAATATTTTCCACCCCGTCTTTTTGGATTGTAAAATCATCCCGGTGCGGGCCGTAAAGGTTTTGCCCCGAACGAATCTCAGCCTCATCGTACTTTTTAAGCTTTATCAGAAATTCATCTTCAGTTTCTGCGCCTACTCCCTTATAAATAATATCGAGCCGGTTTTGGAAATCAGATAAACTTGCGTAAGTTTTATATAAGTCTAGACTTATATATTCTAAAAAGGCCCTTCTTTGTTTATTTATGTTTACAGAAACGCGCGCCAGCTCATGGTTCCAAATTTCCAAATCGGAAGCTCCGGCCCGGCCCTCCTGAATCCGGAGGAAAAGCGCGCTCTTCTGTTTGAGCACGTGCTCCAAAGTCACAAGGTCCAGCGCATAATTCAAATCGACCTGCGACAAAATCTGATTTAGGAATTTTCGGCGAAGGGCTGGACCCAAATCAAACAGATTCAAATCCTGCGGCACAAACAAGACGGTCGCAAATGTCTTCCAGTTTAATTTCCGAATTTTTTGTTCGTCTATTTTCTGCTGGCGCGCAAGTTTAGGCGAAATCTGGACCACCACTTCTAAATCCTTTTCGCTAAATTTTGCCGCAATTTTAAAATAATCTTCCTGTGATTTCACAAGAAGATTATCGGGCGCCCGGAACGATTTTAAACGAGACAAGTAGTAAATACTCTCCAGAAAATTAGTTTTTCCCGAAGCATTCGGGCCTAAAACTAAAACCAAATCCGCGGCAGTATCGGCTGAAACGTTCTGATAATTCCGGAAATTTGTAAGGGAAACTTCTTTGATCATCAAATCTTAATTGGCATCACAATATAAAGGTAGTTATCGCGTTTTTCCGGAACAATAGCCGCGGGAGATGTATCAGAAATCATTTTCAATGAAATATTGGCTTCCGTGAGGTTGTTGAGACAGTCCAAAAGGTAGCGGAAATTAAATACGGCGCCGTTCTCGGGTCCTGCGACTTGCGATTTTATCTGGGTTTGATTTTCTCCGGCCGCGGCAGAGGAAGCGCTCGCGCGAATCGATCCCGGTAGAATATCCATCTGGATATTATTTGTATCCGGCGCAAATAACGCCGTGGCCTTAATGGCATGCAAGAGTTCCTGTTTGGACACCTGGGCTTGAGTTTTAAATTCCTTTGGAATAATCGCGCGGTAGTCCGGGTAGGTGCCATCAATGAGCCGAGATATGATTTCCGTTTCTTCAAATTTGAACAAGATTTGTGATTCAGAAAAATAAATTCCAACTTCGGACCGCACTGGGGATAAAATTTTATATAGTTCCGTAATCGTTCTAGACGGAACAATCACCTCTTTGGTTTCGGCCACAGCTTCTGAAAGTGCACAAATGCGTTCCGCCAGCCGATAGCGGTCCGTGGCAGCCAAACGGAGCTTATCGCCTTCAAATGACATATAAATTCCCGAGATTTCCGGTTGAGTTTCATTTACAGCGGCCGCCCAGATGGTTTCCGAAAGCGCATTTTTTAATTCATCGCTGTCAATTTTGGCAAACGGTTCATCCGCAACCTGGGGAATAAGAGGGAAGTCATCCGCTGGCAGGCCTTTAATATTCGTGTGGTAGTTTTCCGACTCAATATTAAGCGTGGTGTCCTTGGATTCAAGCACAATTTTATCTGTCGGCAGATTATTAATGTATTCATTAACCAATCGGGCCGGCACGGTTAACGACCCCTCTTCATCAATTTTACCGCCAATCCAGGTATTAACCCCGATTTCTAAGTTCGTGGAGGAAAGCTTTATTCGGCCTTGGTCGGTTTTGATCAAAATATTGTTTAACACTTGAAGTGGATTTCCTACACCCACTACTCTGCTGACAGTTGAAAGACCTTTTTTCAAATTATCTTTGGTGCATATTAACTTCATATATTTTTAAAAACAATAATGATAATAGAAACAGTGGGTTTGTTTATAACCTCCTAAAAACCTTTGTTTGAACGGCGACCGTTTGGACTTTTTGACTAACTATCTGTTTGGATCTTGTGGGGAAGGCTAGGATAAAAATAAGTTTTCAAAAATTTCCATCTCACTCTCAACAGTTATTCTCCTTATGCCCCACACCCAACCCACAACTTAAACACAGTCATGTGAGGTATAACCGATCCTTAATAAGCTCAATTTCTTGTTTGAGATTATTTTTTTCTTTGATGTTGCGTTCGATTTTATCAATGGCGTGGATGACTGTCGTGTGGTCGCGGCCGCCAAAAAATTCACCAATGGAAGGCAGGGAGGTTTCCAGCTCGCGGCGGATAATGTACATGGCAATCTGCCTCGGGTTAACATATTCCTTTTTGCGCGACTGTTTAAGCAGGTCTTCTATGGAAACGTTGTAAAAATCCGCCACCACTTCAATGATTTTTTTGGCGGAAACCCCGCGTCGCTTCGGCGGCGTGATGACATTGACCAAAATGCTCTTAACTTGCTCAATGCTGGGTCTGGTATTGTTGAGTTGGCAATAAACCATGAGCCGGTTGAGCGCGCCCTCAAGCTCGCGGATATTGCTTTGGATAGTTTCAGCGATATAATTCAAAATCTCGGGTTCAATGCTGTAATTTTTTTCACGAGCCTTGGTCCGCAAAATAGCAATTCTGGTTTCCAAATCCGGAGGTTGGATATCTGCAATCATCCCCCACTCAAAACGCGAAACCAGCCGGTCTTCAATGGCCGGGATTTCCTTGGGCAGGCGGTCCGAGGTCATGACAACCTGCTTATTGTTTTGGTGCAAAGCATTAAAAGTATGAAAAAATTCTTCTTGCGTTCCCTCACGTCCCGCCAAAAACTGGATATCATCTACCAGCAGGACATCCACGGTGCGGTATTGGTTTTTGAATTGGTCGGTGCGTCCGGTTTGGAGCGCGGTCACAAACTCATTCGTGAATTTTTCGCTGGTGACATACAAAACTTTGGCATTCGGATCTTTTTTTAGAGCTTCGGCACCCACGGCTTGCATAAGATGAGTTTTACCTAAGCCTACGCCTCCATAAATAAACAGCGGATTATAAGCCTGGCCTGGTTTTTTGCTCACGGCAAGGCTTGCAGCATGGGCCAGCTGGTTGTGGGAACCAACAATGAACGTGTTGAAGGTGTATTTAGGATTTAACGTTTGATTTTCAGAAGGTTTCGGATGGCTCCGCGCGACCTCCTTGGCTGCGGGCGCGGTTGGGTTAAACGTGGGGCTTACTATTTGATATTTGATTTCTTTTATCTCGGGGGCGATCTGTTTTAGGGCTTTGGCAATTTCGGTATGGTACTTGTTTTGAAGCCATTCGCGGGAAAATGCGCTTGGCACTCCAACGACAATCCCAGTGTCACTTTTTTCTATAATAGAAGTATTTTTAAACCATGTTGTAAAATTTGCTTTGCTTAGGCTCAGTTCTAGATTCCCTAAGATTGTCTGCCATAATTGTTGGTTGGTCATGTCGTCGCGAGTCAATAAAATTTCTTCTTATCTATTCTAACAGATAAGTTATCAACATGTAAATCAATAAAAACTGGCTAACCTTAGCCAATTTTTGTAATTCATGTGTATAAGCTGTGGATTGCTGGTGCAAAGTATGTTCGCGCTTTTTTCCCAGGTGACAAAAAAGCAAAATTCAAGTATAATGTGGCAGTACATTAATTGCCGTGCAAGGTGAATCGTGGATTAAAAAATTAATTTACGGTCCAAGCTTTACGGTTTTCGACTATGAAGCCAACATATAATCCTAAAAAGCTTCGCCGCAAGCGGGTTCATGGATTTCTCAAACGCATGCGCACCAGCAATGGACGACAAGTTCTGGCCCGCCGACGAGCCAAAGGCCGGGCGAAACTTACAGTCTAAATTTGTGAAACCGGAATTCTTAAGGCAAGAAGCTGATTTCGCGCATCACAGGTTCCGACGCTCTGTTTCCTCCCCGAGCATGCGTATTCGAATGGCGGTTCCGAGCCAAAACATCACCCGTTTTGGTTTTATTGTCCCAAAAAAAGTTTTTGCCAATGCAACTGATCGCAATCTTATCCGGCGGCGGCTTAAATCGTGCGCTTCGAAAAATATTGAGCACGTCAAGCCTTCCGATATCCTACTTCTGCCGCAGAAAGGAAGCCTTAGACTAACTTTTCGCGAGCTGGAAACGGAATTTATTGCAAACCTCAAACGATTAAATCTATGGCGACCCTAAATAAAATCAATATTTTTCTAGCCCAGCCGCTTATTTGGCTTGTGACTGGATATCAGAAAACCATATCTCCGGACCACGGGCTACTTAAATCCTTGCATCCGCAAGGGTACTGCCATTTTTATCCGAGCTGTTCGGAATATGCCAGGCTCTCTTTGCGGAAATCCGGACTTACGGCTTTGCCGGCGATAGTTATAAGAATTATTAAATGCGGCCCCTGGACGGCGCCGGCTGTTGACCTTCCATGAATTTCATAACCCACTACTTTCGCGACTTTTTAACTTACCCGCTCATCAATCTTATGGTGTTTGCGTACCATTATATTCCGGACGTGGGCCTGGTTATTATTTTGCTGACTGTCATAATCCGACTGTTGCTCTTGCCGTCATTCCATAAATCTTTGAAGCACCAGCGCGCTTTGCAAAAACTCCAGCCCAAAATGGATGAGATTAAGGAGAAATATAAAGACGACAAAGAAGCCCAAAGCAAGGCCATTATGGAACTTTACTCAATTCATAAGGTTAATCCCCTAAGCTCTTGTCTGCCGCTTATAATCCAGATTCCAATACTAATTGCCTTATACGAAGTTTTTATCCAGAGTCTCAACGGCAAACCCTTGCAAGGTCTGTACCATTTCGTACCCAATCCCGGCCAAATCAACCCGATGTTTTTGCATTGGATTAATCTCGGTTCGCATAATATATATATGGCAATCATTGCCGCAGTGTCCCAATATTTCCTCGGCCGCATGCAGCAGCCGACCCGGTCCAAAGACCCTATGGCCAATATGATGCGCACCCAAATGCTCTACCTTTTTCCGGCAGTGACATTGTTTATCGGGTTCAGGCTGCCGGCCGGCCTGGTTTTATACTGGATTGTCACGACTCTTTTCGGCCTAGGGCAGCAATATTATATTTTAAGGAAAGAGGCGCGCGAAGCGTTGCACGAAGTCTAAGCTTATGTCAGATTTGGAATCAGTCAAAGCCAAAATTCTAGAACTCTTTTCCCACATGGGTATCCGAGTGGAAATTTTTGAACGCGTGGAAGAAGGCCGGACCGTGCTGAACCTTAAAACCTCAGACGCTCAGATCTTAATTGGCAAACAAGGGGCAAACCTTGAGGCTCTCCAGCATATTGTGAGGCTTTTGTCGCGCACTGACTCCGAAGACCGAGTGTCGTTTGCCTTGGATATTGATGACTACAGGCAGCAGCGCCAAATCTATCTCAAAGAGATGGCGCGCAAGGCCGCAAACCAGGCCAGAACTTCCGGCCGATCCGTGGCATTGCCGCCCATGCCGCCTTCGGAGCGGCGTGTCGTGCATAACTATCTTTCGTTATTTTCTGATCTACATTCCGAATCCCAAGGACAGGATCCCCATCGCAGGATTATCATCCGGATACAAAAAAAGCCGAAAAAATCCGGCGATGACTTCAACTTTATAGAAAATTCGTAAAAAAGTAAGTACTAAAGCACTTACTTTTTAAATATAGAAAATAGAAATTACAAACCAAAACAAAATCGAGAGATCGTTTTTGAAGTATGGCACGTCCACCAGACCGTGGATGAAAAGTGCTAGCAGATAGACGAGCGCCGCGGTTTTAAACCAGGCCGGGTTTATGTTCCAGCGCGCGATCGCCGCAATCATAACTGCAAAAAAACTTATGAGTCCAAGCGCGCCCATTTCAATCCAAAAATTAAAGAATATGTTATGCGGATAATTGAGGATTTCGCCGTGAAAATTTTGCTGTTCTAAAGTCGTTCGGAATCCAGCCAGGCCATTGCCCAGAATCGGATTCCGCTCAAGTCTGACCTCTGCCGCTTGCATCAAATCAATTCGTGCTTCCGAGGATGGATCATGTGCCGTAAGAGCAAGTCTTTGGCGGCTCTGGGGAATAATCAGGAGCACGGCGGCTATGGCCGCGGCGGCGAGTGCCACTTTTTTGATTGGGTATTTGGGCGCCAATATTACCAAAACGCTGACGGCAAACGCCAGCCAAGCGCCGCGCGAATAAGTCAGGGCCAAAGCGGCGATCATAATTAGGAGCCCTATAAATAAGTTTTTTCGGTTGAGGACGCGTCCTCCAAACACAAATCCAGCAAAAAAGAAACTGCATAAAGGGGCTAGGTACAATGCAAGTGCATTGGGGTAATCAAAAACCGAAGTGATGCGCTCGACTTCCGCGCCCGTGCCCCAAAACCTAAGCGGCAGGTGGATGAATGTAGCATACTGCAGGATACCGGCCAGGCTTATGAGAATTGCGCTTAGAAACATAAGATTGAGCGGTGTGGTAAGATCCTGGATTTTGCGGAGAGTCAGACGCAACGCATAGAAAAAAAGCACCGGTTCTAGAATAAAAGCTTTTAGAATCCCCAGGGCTGCGTGCCGGTCCGGGGAAATAGCCGCAGAAATAATCCCGGCCAGCACAAAAGCCGCAATAAACCAATTGAGCTTTCCTAAATTTTTAAGCTCAGCAAGCCTCCAGAAGTTTTTGGCCAAAGTTACCGCTAGAAAAACTATCAATAATAATTCCAGCAATGTCGTGGGGAGTGCGCCGAATTGAAATCGTACTAGGTACGTTGGCAGAAGTGCCAAAATTAAGCCGACTGCAAACGTCGGCTTAAAATAAGCTATAAGTGCAAACCCTAGAAGTGAAATAGCCAGAATTGTCATTTCGGAATATTAACGTGGATGCGGATACTGGTCGTTATGCTGCTGGTATCCGAAAGTTTGACCGTGGCAGTGAGAGTCTGCCAGCCTTTTTTGGCGGAATCAATAGTGAACGTGTATGGCGCGGAATTTTTTGAGCCTTCCGGAATACCATCCAAATCCAGATCGATTTCCGAGACATTACTTGCCCCCGGATCGACCTGCACGTTTAAAGGCAGGGATGTTATTTCTTGGTTTGACGTCGGCGTAATAAATTTCACCTGGTTGGTTATGAAGTTTTGGTCAACGGATCCGTTATCCTGCTGTGTTGGAGGATAACTGTAACCGGCGGCTTTGGCCCAAGCTTCAACCGGGTTTTCCCAGGCTGGGTCATTAGGCTTTTCCGAATGGATTACGGTGTAGACCTTGGTCTCTACCAGATCTGGCGGGGTCTGATCGGTGGCCAACAGACCATTTTGTTTATTGATTTGTACTGGCACATGTACGTCATCGGTTTCTAATTTAGCAAAGCTTGAAAAAACCTCTTCTTTGGTTGATGGACTGTATTGGGTCGGCAATTTTCCGGAGAGCGAGTCTACGAGTATGTGTTGAATGCCTGCTGGTTCTTGAAACTGTTCAACAGGCGTGTCTTTTAGGGCGCTGGCCATAAACTCATGCCAGATCGGGCCGGCTGTAACTACGCCGTCGGCTCCGGCGCGCATAGGCGTGCCGTCTGTGTTGCCGGTCCAGACGCCAGCCACGAGTGATGGCGTGTAGCCGAGCGTCCAGCCGTCCTTCCAAGATTGTGTGGTGCCGGTTTTGGCAGCCACGGGCCGGCCGGGAAGGGTCAGCGGTGAATTGGATCCGAACACGAAGGCTCGAGCGTTATTGTCTGAGAGCACGTTGTTAATTTCGTAGGCTACTTGAGGGTCCAAAACCTGGGTGCCTTCGTCTGCCTGCCATTGCTGGAGGATGTTCCCTTGGGGATCGGTTACGGACAGGATATCGGCGACATTGTGCCGGACGCCTGTATTTGCAAAGACGCCCATGGCAGACGTATGGTCTAAAAGTTCAATTTCACAACCGCCCAAGACCAATGACAGACCGCATTTGTCGGCGCTAATGTCCGCGGTAATACCCATGTCCTTCATGGTATCAATGGCATTTTGAACTCCAACTAAATCCAAAGTTTTGACCGCTGGGACATTCAATGATCCGTCCAGAGCCGTGCGGATGCTAACCACGCCGTGACTTGAATTGTCGTAGTTGTGCGGTATGTAATCCTTGCCGCCGTAGGTGCCAAAGTCTGTGACTACATCAGTGAGCATGGTGGCCGGACCCATGCCTTGTTTGAATGCGGTGGCGTAGACATATGGTTTGATTGATGATCCGGGCTGCAGCGGCCGAAGCGTGACATTGACCTGGCCGTCGATGTCATCATTAAAGTAGTCGGCCGAACCAACCATGGCCAAGAGCTTGCCCGTTTTTGGGTCAATGGCAATCAAGCCGGCATTATCTGCCTTATTGGATTTGGTATTGCGCGCCACGCCGTCATCCACAGCTTGTTGCGCCAGTTGCTGGAGGTTCCAGTCTAGAGTCGTGATTACAGTGAGACCGCCTTCCTCAAGCGTCTGCTCGCCATACTCGGCGGCCAATTGCTGCTCAACATAAGTTACGAAATGCGGCGCCTGGATAGCGTCCTTGATTTTACTAAAGACTACGACTTCTTTTTTGGCATCATCGCGCTGTTGCTCTGTGATGTAACCTTGCTCATACATATTATCCAAAACCTGTTCGTGGCGTGCATCCAGCAGGTCGCGGTTGGGGCCGTTTGGGTTATAAAGACTGGGTCCTTGCGGCAGACTGGCCAGGTACGCGGCTTGGGCCAGGTCTAAATTTTTGGCGTCAATTCCAAAGTAACTCTGGGCCGCGGCCTGGATGCCGTAAGCATTTTGACCGTACGGAATTTCATTTAGGTAAAGTTTGAGGATGTCGTCTTTGGAAAATTTTTGGTCAATTTCTATGGCCAGCACTGCCTCTTTAATTTTTCTAATCCATGATTTTTGATTGGTCAAAATCGCGTTGCGTACAAACTGCTGGGTAATTGTTGAACCACCTTGGGATTTGGACCCGCTAGTGACATCCACATATACCGACCGCAAAATTCCTCGCCAGTCCACACCAGGATTATTGTAAAAATTTTTATCCTCAATCGCAATACTTGCTTCTCCCACATATGCCGGCAAGTCTTTCGGATCAACCAATGTGCGTTTGACTTCGCCGTGGACTTCGTAAAGCAGATGCAGGCCGTCGCTGGCGTAGATTTTTGTGGATTGTGCCACCTGGCGGTCATTGAGCTTGTTGGGGTCGGGCAAAGAAAGAGCAACCACGGCAAAAGTCACACTGCCCAGAATTAAAATCAACGCGAAACAATACAGCGCCAAGCGAATAACCAAAAGTACCCGCTGTTTGCGCGTGCCGCTCTTGATGGTCTGCCAGTTGGCGCGAGTCCGGCGGATAAGGAAGTTATAATAACGCTTAAAGAATTCAATCATATATGTGCCTACTAATAATACCAAATAACTGGTATAATTGGAATGAATTAGGAGAAACAATTATATTTATGGATACAAATGATAAAATTTCCGAAATCTTAAGCCGCGGCGTGGCAGAAGTAATTGACTCCAAGCATCTGGCCGAGAAGCTTCGCGGCAAAAAGAAATTGCGCATCAAACTCGGCATTGATCCGACTTCTCCCAACATCCACATCGGCCGCGCCATTAATTTATGGAAAATGCGGGCGTTCCAGGATTTGGGCCATACCGCGGTTTTTATTGTCGGCGACTTCACAGGGATTATTGGGGATTCATCGGATAAGGATTCGGAAAGACCGATGTTGACTTTGGAACAAGTGAAGGAAAATGGGAAAACTTATTTTGAACAAGCTTTTAAAATCCTTGATAAGAAAAAAACAGAAGTCCACCACAACTCGGAGTGGTTGAGCAAATTAAATGTTTTGGAGTTGTCCCGTATTGCGAGCCAGTTTGGACTGCACGAATTTGCCGCTCGCGAAAACATTGCCAGAAGAATGAAGGCTGACAAAAGAGTTTCTTACCTAGAACTAATGTACCCACTATTTCAAGGATATGATTCCGTGGCGGTCAAAGCCGACGTTGAGTTGGGCGGGACCGACCAGAGATTCAATTTGCTGACAGGTCGTGATGTCCAAAAAGATTACAAACAGGAACCTCAGGATATAATGATGACTGAAATTTTGGAAGGCACTGACGGCCGCAAAATGTCATCCTCTTGGGGCAACGTCATCAATATCACTGACGAGCCAAACGATATGTTCGGCAAAGTCATGAGCATTAAAGATGAACTAATGCCCAAATATTTTGTGCTGGCAACCCGCGTACCCTTGAGCGAAATAAAGAATATGGAGGACCAGGCCAAATCTGATCCTCGCAATACTAAGATACGATTAGCTACGGAATTAGTGACACTTTACCACGGTAAAAAAGCCGCCAAAGCCGCGGCTGATGAATTTGAAAAAGTCTTTAGCAACAAAGAGCTGCCAACGGACATGCCGGAGGTGAAGGTCAAAGCTTCAAACATCGTAGAAGTAATGATGGAGACAGGCCTGGTTGAATCCAAGTCCGAAGCCAAACGCTTAATTGAGCAAGGTGGAGTGTCTCTGGATGGTAAAAAAGTCACAGACGAAACCTTGCGCATCCAGCCCATTACAAAAGACACGGTTTTACAAGTTGGAAAAAGAAAATTCGTAAAACTAGTTAGGTGAAATAAGAAAACCAAGCATACGATCAGGTTTTTTAAGTGAGGGATGGAATTTTTTGACACTCGACAATTTCCTAAGAAATTGACGCGTGAGCAAAAAACAACTTTGAAGTGCATTTAAAGAGAAGTTTTTTGCGTTCTAAAAATTCCGCCCCGAACGACCTATGCCTGCCCAAGCTACGGCGACAGCGTCTGCTGCGTCGTCTGGCTTGGGTAATTTTTTTAAATTCAAAAGTTTTACGATCATAGTTTGAATTTGTTTTTTGTCAGCTTTGCCATAACCCGTGACCGACATTTTGACTTGCAAAGGCGTAATGTCTAGGATTTTTAATCCCGCGGCTGCGGCAGTGACGAGCACAGCCCCCCGGGCTTGCGCAACACTTATAGCTGTTTTTTGATTGGATATAAAAAACAAGGACTCCACAGCCATAGTCTGCGGTTTCCACTTCTGGATGATAATTTGCAAATCGGTTTGAATTTCCAAAAGACGCGCGGGTTCGGGATTGCCTGACTTGGTCACTATGCATCCGGCCTCAAGCAGCCGGATATTTTTTTTGTCCTGTTCAAGTACGGCGAACCCGCATCTTCCGATTCCGGGATCGATGCCTAATATTTTAATAACGGGATTCATAAGTTTACATTTGTGTGCACATTTATAACATCATCATCTTCTTCTAAAGCTTCGGCTAAGGCATTAATCTTGTCGGCATCAGCTTTGGAGACTTCCAGGCCTTGATTCGGTTTCATTATGATCTCCGCAGAAGCGATTTTGAAACCCCTCCCTTCCAGATATTTCTTGATTTTTTCCAAATCTACAGGCAAGGTGTAAATTTCCAAACCTTCTTCGGATTCTTTCACATCCTCCACGCCTTGATCGATGAGTTCCAATTCCAGACCTTCGGTTCCTGCCTGATTTTCCAACAGAATTTGTCCTTTGGATTCAAACATCCAAGCCACACTGCCCTGTTCGCCCATGCGTCCAGCGTGTTTAGTAAAAATTGTGCGGATGGCCTGAAGAGTGCGGTTGGAATTATCAGTTACAGCATCCACTATAAATGCGCTGCCCGCCGGGCCGTAGCCTTCATAAGTGACAGATTTTATGGCGTCTTTGCCTTCGCCAGTGCCCCGTTTAATGGCACGGTCAATATTATCCTTGGGCATGCCGGCTTCTTTGGCTTTTTCCAAAGCCTGACGCAGCTGGAAATTAAACGCAGGATCGCCGCCGCCACCAGTCTGCACCGCGATCGTAATATTTTTGGCAACTTTCGTAAACGCCTTGCCTTTTTTGGCATCGGTAACTGCCTTGGCCCGTTTAATTGTCGCCCATTTAGAATGTCCGCTCATAGAAAATAAAATTACGAATTACGTATTGCGAAGTGCACACGTAATCCGTAATTCGCTAATTCGTAATTTAAATTATTGTCGTAGTTGCTACTTTGTCGCCAGCATCCAATGTCATGACCTTGATTCCTTGTGTGGCGCGGCCGAGCGTGGAAATTTTGGCTACTGGCGTGCGCAAAGTCTGTCCAAGTTTTGAGATGACAACCATATCGTGTTCTTCGGTATTGTTGATGACATGGAGCGAGACGATTTTGCCGGTTTTGGGTGTAACTTTGAGCGTCTTAATTCCCGAACCGCCGCGGCCTTGGCGCTTGTAGAACTTCAGGTCTGTTTTTTTGCCGAGGCCGTTTTCGGTCACGACGAGAATTTGCAGCTGGTCCTGATTATCTTTTTGGCTGACCAAATCCATGCTCATGAGCGAATCGCCCTTTCTGATGCGCATGCCACGCACGCCGCTGGCTGCTCGGCCCATAGGTCGAACGTACTTTTCGTCAAAGCGAATAGCCTGCCCGGCTTCGGTGGAGAGAATAACGTCGTCGGCGCCATTGGAGTATTTGACCCACTGCAATTCGTCGCCTGCGTGAAGTTTGATGGCTATAAGCCCGCTGCGGCGGACTTTGGCAAATTCATCAATTGAGGTTTTTTTAATCAAACCCTGTTTGGTGCAGAGAATTAAGAATTGGGCTTGGGTTTTTTTGCCGATCGTCAAAATTGACGAAACCATTTCGTTGGCAGGCAGTTCCAGGAAATTAACCAGCGCTTGCCCGCGGGCCGTGCGCGAGGTTTCCGGCAGTTCATAAACTTTCGTCTGGAACACCCGGCCCTTGTTGGTGAAGAACAAAATATCGTCGTGAGTGTTGGTGGTCTTGAGCCATTCCACTACATCTTCTTCTTTGGTGGTCATACCGATGACACCTTTGCCGCCGCGTCCCTGGCTTTTGTATGTATCGGGCGGCAGCCGTTTGACGTATCCGGATTTGGTGACGATGACTATCGCCTGCTGTTCGGGGATTAGGTCCTCGGCCTTGAATTCGCCAATGCCGGTTTTCACAACTTGGGTTCGGCGCTCGTCAGCGTACTTTTCCCGGACTTCCAAAAGCTCAGTTTTTATGAGCGCGCGTTTTTTCTTATCGTTTTTCAGAAGATCTTCTAGTTCAGCGATCAATTTTCTCTTTTCCTTAAGTTCGTCTTCAACCTTTTTGCGTTCCAGTCCAGCAAGTGCGCGCAATTGCATTTGCAAAATCGCCGTCGCCTGCTTGTCGGAGAGTTTGAATTTGCTCATCAGGGCCGCGTGCGCTTCTTCGGTGGTGTCCGAAGCGCGGATGGTTTTTATAATCGCGTCGATGTGGTCTAAGGCAATCTTTAGCCCTTCCAGAATATGGGCTCGATCTTTCGCGCGGTTGAGGTCAAACTGGGTGCGGCGCGTGATGACTTCAAATCGATGCTTGAGATAATATTCCAGGATATTTTTGAGATTCAGAACCTGCGGCTCGATGCCGTCCACCAGCGCCAGCATGTTGACGTGGAAAGTTTCCTGCAGTGAGGAATATTTAAACAATTGGTTTAAAATTTTGTTTGGGAGACCGTCTTTTTTGAGGTCAATGACGATCCGCACCCCGTCTTTGTCCGACTCGTCGCGCAGGTCGCGGATGCCTTCAATCTTTTTGTCGCGCACAAGCGCGGCAAACTGTTCCAAGAGTGTGGCTTTATTTACACGATATGGAATCTCAGAAATAATTATTTGATGGTTGCCTTTTTCTTCTATAATTTCCGTTTTGGCGCGCATGACAATCGGCCCTTTACCTGTGGCATAGGTTTGCTTGATGGCATTTGAGTCATAAATAATTCCGCCAGTTGGGAAATCTGGACCCTTTACTATTTCCATCAGATCATCGGTCGTGGATTCAGGTTCATCGATTAACTTTATGGTCGCGTCTACGATTTCCCCGACGTTGTGCGGCGGAATGTCGGTGGCCATGCCTACGGCAATGCCGAGTGTGCCGTTGAGCAGCAGCTGCGGCGCTTTGGCCGGCAGAACCTTTGGTTCTTTTTCCGTGGCATCGTAGTTGTCCATCCATTCCACGGTGTCTTTTTCCAGGTCCTCAAGCATGGTTTCTGCAATCGCAGTCATGCGCGCTTCGGTGTAACGCATGGCGGCTGGCGAATCGCCGTCCATGCTGCCGAAGTTGCCTTGGCCGTCCACAAGCATGTAGCGCATCGCAAAGTTTTGCGCCAAGCGGGCCAACGAATCATATACAGCGATGTCGCCGTGAGGGTGGTATTTACCGAGAACTTCTCCGACGATTTTGGCGGACTTTGTGGTCTTGACGTTGTGGCGCAGTCCCATGTTGCTCATGGCGTACAGAATGCGGCGGTGTACGGGCTTGAGGCCGTCGCGTACGTCCGGCAGGGCTCGGGCCACGATTACGCTCATGGCGTAATCCAGATACGATTCCTCCATCTCGCGCTCAATCGGCCGGGCGTTTATAGTCCCGATTGCAAATTTTTCGCTGGGTTCTTTGGGCATTAGTTCCTCACTTCATCTGGTTTGGGCAGTTTGGATAAATCCAAATTGTCCGTTTCTTTAAAGATGCTGTCCGGGCTCTGTTCAAAATATAAATTATCAAAAATGATTGTCCCACTGCCGCTAGCGGCAGTGTCAAATGTTAAGATTCCGAATTCCGTGGTGTTGGAAAGGACTTTTTGGACAAATGGGGCTTGGGTTCGGCCTGTGACTTTAGACGGAGTATAAGTTTGGCCGCTTGCAGTGAGTTTAACATCTGCGGCCGTGGAAAAATTTAGGATATCAGTGGTGTCGTTATGCACGGAAAAATAAATCAGCAGGTTGCCGCCTGAAACTTCGGCGCTGTCGACGCTTAAGTAATGAGGCGCTGAGTCAGCCACAGTCTGCGTAATCGATGAGCTGATGTCGCTGACGTTGATGTTTTTGATTTCCTTCCGAAACGAAGTAAACCAAACGCCGACTACCAATACCACGGCCACGCTTGAACCTGCCAACAGAATGCGGTTGCGGGTTTTAAGCGGTTTGTCTTGCAAGTTTTTGATGAATTGGGAAATGTTCATAGATTAGCGTTGTGGCGTTAGGACAACTGTTTGGGTAGTCTCTCCCACCAGGTCCTTTTTTTTGATTGTGAGCTTTTCCATTTCTTCGGTTTTGCTCCCCATTTCTTTTATGAATTTATCGTTTTTTTCAAAGGGCAGCTTCAAACCAGCAGTCATATATGTATGCGGCACGATTATAAATGGTTCCAAGCCCGTGGCAATTTTTGCCGCCTGCTCAAAATCCAAAACCTGTTTCCCGCCGACCGGCACTAGCACTACGTCTGCACCCTCAAATAACTCTTTTTGTTCATCGGTTAGGGCGGGCTGTTGAATGGGACCCACAAAGGCGATTCGGATGTCTTCCAATTCAATTGAGTAAATCGTGACATTCCCTAAATCTTTGTTTTCCGCGGACAAACCCATTATAAATGCGCCTTTGATGTCGTATTCGCCAGGACCGCGGATGATAAACGGACTGCCTTGAATCGATGAGAAGTTATTGCTCCAGGGGTTTTCAGGGTTGGTGGAAATTACAACATCTGCGGCGCCTCGCACGGGCGAAAGCCCGGTGTCGCCGCCAAACGGGTCGGTAATAATTGTAATGTCCTTTCCTGTGATTTTGAAGCTCCCCAAGCCAAACCAGGTTATTGTCATGAATCTAGAGCACAATTATGGAGCCAATTTGCTTCGGCCTTTGTGCTATATTTTTAATGTTTCGGGTACGCTTTATTTTAGCAAATTTTGGCCCAATTGTGAAGCCGTTTAGGGCTTGATTTTATTCCCTGATTTGAGTATAATTTGGAAGCTTATCAAGAAGGCGTAAGTCGTGCATCACAGCGTGAATGCCCTTACGGTCATCTATTTTATGGCACAAACAGCTACCAGTGTGGCTACTACAATGCAAGAGCTTTTGTCCCAAGAGGGAGTGGACATTAAAGTTCCCAAAGTCGGCGACGTTTTGGAAGGGAAAATTCTTTCCGTCGGGAAAAACGAGGTTTATATCGATATCGACGGGTTCGGGTTGGGCGTGGTGCGCGGGCGCGAGCTTTACGACGAAACCGTGAGACTCTCAACTCTTAAAGTCGGCGATATGGTGTTCGCCTCGGTTTTGGAACCGGAAAACAAAGAAGGCAATATTGAATTGTCGTTCCGCCAAGCCGGCCAGGAACGAGTCTGGCAAACGCTCTCTGACCGCATGCGTTCCCGTGAAGTCATCACGACCAAGATCCTAGACGCCAACAAAGGCGGACTTATGGTCGAGGTCAACGGCGTTTTGGGATTCTTACCGGTATCACAACTCTCAAGCGAGCATTATCCGCGAGTGGAAGAAGGCGATAAATCCAAAATTCTGGAAATCCTCAAAAGTTATGTTGGTTCCGAATTCGCAGTGCAGATTATTACCGCAGATGCCGAAGAGGAAAAACTGATCGTTTCGGAAAAAGCCGTAACCGAAGAGGAATTGCGCAGTAAAATTTCCAAACTCAAAATCGGCGACGTCGTGGAAGGCACGGTTTCGGGTATTGTTGACTTCGGCATCTTTATCAAATTTGGCGATGGACTCGAAGGCTTGGTCCACATTTCCGAACTGGCCTGGTCCCGCATCGAACATCCAAAAGATTTGTACAAAGTTGGTCAGAAAGTCCAAGCTCAGATTATTTCCGTAGATCGCGACCGAATCTCGCTCTCGGTCAAACGCCTGCAGCCAGACCCTTGGCTTGAATCCATCAAAAAGTACGAAGTTGGCCAAACCGTCACAGGGAAAGTTACGAAAGTTATGCAGTTTGGAGCGTTCGTGGAACTTGATCCGGATATCTATGGCCTGGTTCACTCTGTGGAGCTGTCCAATGACGAAGGGAAAAATCCATCGGACATAGTTTCAGTCGGACAGACGTTGGAATTTAAAATTATCTCCATCGAACCCCAGGAACACCGTCTCGGTCTCTCGCTGCGAGCCCTTACTTCCAAACCAGAAGAGAAAAAAGAAGAAGCCAAATAAATAGAAAGCCCGCCTCAACCGGCGGGTTTTTTATTGGAAAAGAAAGAGCCTCCACTACTGTAGTGAAGGCTTTTGTATTTTGCGTGTCTTTTCGGACCAAGGGCTGACAATTCCCAGGGAACAGATGAAGTCTGGACCAGCGCCTGATTCATCAACGAGCATTTTTGTGCCGGCTGACCCTCAATTTATGGGGGTTGCTCCAAGGGCTTTATACTCCAAAAACCAGTTTAAGTCAAGATGCCTATAGTTTAAAAAACGACTCATATGGTTGAGTCGTTTTTTGTGTTTCTACAAACTATTTTCTATCGCTGTTAAATCACTGTATACGGATTGGTTGTTGTCCACCCAGTGCTGGGCTGGCGGTTGTTTATATAGGCCGTTCATCTGGGCAAATGTCATTTGAGAGTATTTGATGATGGAATTGGCCGGATAAGTATTGAGGAATCTGTTCATGGACAGTATCCCCTCTTCCAGGTTGGAACCCATATACCAAAGATTGGATCCCCCAATTCCCCAGCAATTGGCTTTGTCCACGGGATAATGTTCGCATAGTCCCGATTCGGCATTGGCCAGGGAAATTATTTTTTTCCAATTATCCAATTGAATCAAGGTCGGGGCATAATTAGCCAGCGGCGAACCTTGCGCTGCCAAGTAATCATGAAGGCGGTTTTCCAATTCCAACTGGCGGTCAATTTCATTTTGCATTTGTTCGTGCGTGTAAAGTTTTGACAGCTGCAGGTTGAGCGTATCAATATGCGCGATCTTGTTGCCAATTATAAACACCATAGGTCCAGTTAATGGCGCTTCGGGCACCACAGAAGCAAATGTCTCGTGCGGAAAAGCCCAAGTCAAAAGACTTACTAATGCAATCAGGGACACAAACTTGTGTCGCAATGGCAAAGTTAAATACGAGGCTTTGAGTTCTTTGGTTTTGGCAGAGGGAGTCTCTGGCAGCGGATCTATCCTTACGCGCGGTTTTGGGCTCTGTCGCTGGCGTTGAATTTTTCGGATTCCATCCATCATTTGGTTTGGTTTGAATTTCAAAAATCAGAAATCAGTTCGGCTCAATTCTACCAAAAATACTAACTCCGGTCAACTTTGTATATGTGGATTCATTGTGTAAAAAAATGTGGTACTTCAAATATGAAGTCTTTATTAAATTCAGCAAAAAAGCTATAATAGTTATGATTTGTGGTGTCGTGGCCGAGCGGTCAGGCGTGGGTCTGCAAAACCCTTTACACCGGTTCAACTCCGGTCGACACCTCCACAAAGCCTGGGTGGCGGAACTGGCATACGCATGGGACTTAAAATCCCAGGCCCGCAAGGGATTGAGGGTTCAACTCCCTCCCCAGGCACCATAAATATTTTTTATAAATTTAAAAGCCCTCCGAATGGAGGGCTTTTAGTTATGACGTCTGCAAAGGCAGTTGGCTTATTTCGTTTAAAATTTTGTTGGCAGCCAAAACCCAGTTAGCGTTTGTATGACCGACATAGCGATGAACCATCTTTTGCGGAGTGTCCAGTCCGTCGGCCACATATTTTTGGGAAATGATGCGGTTGACGTCGACAATGGCATCATCAAGGTTGTCGTATCGTTTCAGGTTCCAGGCTCCACCAATGCCCCAGCAGTTATTGTACTTGTAATGTTTGCACATTGTGGATTCACCGTTTGAGACGGCGACCACAAGTTGCCAGTTATTCTGCGCTAGAAGCGTTGCGGCATGGTCAGCCAGCGGCGAACCTTTCTTAACCAGATAGTCATGCAGGATAACCACGTTTTGGTTGAAAATTTGCTGTGAGTTGTCTACGTCGGGCAGTTCAGACGAAGCGAGTTGTGCCGTGTAGTCTCTCGGGATTATAAGTTTTGTTGTGCTGTTTATTTCAAAGACGATTGGCTGTTGGTTTGACGTTTGGGCAGAAGCGGACATCGGCAATAACAGCGAAGATGTCGCAATGATCAGGAGTATAAATAACGCCCGATCAAAGGTGCTCAAGCGCTCAAATCGGCTTGTCATCTTTGGAATTCCTTACCAGCAATCTCCCTTTATAGTTCCCGCCCGCCGAATTTTAGCTCGGAAGGTTATGGGTAAAGGCAGTTGATAGTTTGGTCAGACCTTTATTAAGGACTTAAAGAACAGGTTGCGGGCTTTTTACAAAAAAGCTTAATTTATTGGGCTTTTTTGTTGCCAACCCCACCCTCCGGAGAGGGATGGGGTACGCAACTATAGATATTAGCATAAAACGGGAGTTTTGTCAATAGCTTACGCTTGGATCCTGAAATTGACCAAAGCCCGATTTTTACGTATAATTGTTAAGATTTTCCATATGCACGGGTGGCGAAACTGGTACACGCACTACCTTGAGGTGGTAGCGCCCGCAAGGGCTTGGAGGTTCGAGTCCTCTCCCGTGCACCAAAGGACGCTTAGCTCAGCTGGTTAGAGCGTCTCGTTTACACCGAGAAGGTCAAAGGTTCGAATCCTTTAGCGTCCACCAAAAAATGGTATAATAAGTATCCAAAGGCAGTTGTTTTGAAAACAAATCAAAAATGCCAACGAAGTGCATTTTTGATTTGAGAGGAGCAACGATCGACCGTAGCACAATTGCGGTTGCAATTTGCGAAGTGTCGATCAGTTGCGACGACGCCTCGGTAGCTCAGTGGTAGAGCGCAGCCCTGAAGAGGCTGGCGTCGTCAGTTCAATTCTGACCCGAGGCACCAGCAGGTATGGTTTAGTGGTAGAACACGTCCTTGCCAAGGACGATGCGCGGGTTCGATTCCCGCTACCTGCTCCAGAAAAAGGACCCGACTTGTTCGGGTCTTTTTTCTTGGAGATAGAAATTTGGTATTAGCGGGAGCAGAAAATATTTGTTATAGTGCAGGTATGGATTCTACGTCTGACACAAAAAATATTCAAACCGATTGCTGTATCGCTGGCGGCGGTCCGGCCGGCATTATGCTCGGCTTTTTACTGGTTCGAGCCGGAGTGGACGTCACTATTTTAGAAAAATGGCCGGATTTTTTTCGCGATTTCCGCGGCGATACCATCCATCCTTCCACTATGGATATTTTAAATGAGCTGGGATTGTTGGATGAATTTTTGAAATTGCCGCACCAGGAAATCCCGCGTGTGGTCGCGGCCATTGGCGACCAGGAAATCACCATCGCGGATTTTGAGCACCTGCACGTGCGCTGTCCGTTTTTGGGATTTATGCCGCAATGGGACTTTTTGAACTTTATCGCAGAGTATGGCCGCAAATTTTCCAACTTCCACCTGCTTATGGAAACCGAAGCCCTGGATTTAATTTATGAAAATGGCAAAGCCACAGGTTTAACCGCGCGCAATTCATCGGGTACGTTTGATATCCGTGCCAAGCTTGTGGTGGGCGCAGACGGTCGGCACTCGGTGGTCCGTGAAAAATCCCATTTACCTAACCAAAGTTTGGGTGCGCCCATGGATGTGCTCTGGTTCCGCATCTCGCGCAAAAAATCCGACCCAGTGCCCGTGTTGGGAAGGCTTGAGCGCGGCGAGATGATGATTATGATTGACCGCGATGACTATTGGCAGTGCGGGTTTATAATCCCCAAAGGAAATTTTGAGCAAACAAAACAGCAAGGTTTGGGTTCCCTGCATACCAGAATTTTGGATCTGGCTCCGTTTTTGGAAAGCCGGTCTCAGGAAATTTCCGATTGGTCACAAGTCAAATTATTGAGCGTCGCCGTGGAGAGGCTTAGCCAGTGGTACCAGGACGGACTTATTTGCATTGGCGATGCCGCGCATGCCATGTCGCCTATCGGCGGCGTCGGCATTAATTTGGCCATTCAGGATGCGGTTGCCGCAGCTAATATTCTCATCCCAGCTTTCCGGCGCGGTGGCCCGAAACTATCAGACTTGCAGGCTATCCAGAAACGTCGGCAACTGCCTACCAAAATTATCCAGCGCATGCAGATTTATATCCAAAACCATCTCATATACCACGTCGTGGCCGGCGACCTCAAACTTCAAGTCCCCTGGTTTCTTAAACTTTTATCTCGCTTCCCTGCGCTGCGTAGGATTCCGGCGCGCATGATCGGCGTAGGCTTCCGGCCTGAACACGTAACGCAAAAATAAAACCCCGCAAGCTGCGGGGTTTTATTTAGGTCATAGTCTGCATTGTGCGGTTGGAGGTAAGCGCGCTGGTAAGTCCGAACACAGCGACGATGATTCCCAAAATGACACTGTTGGTCACCACCGCGGAAACGGCGCCATGTCCCAAACTGAACGGCGCAATGATCATCCAAAGCCCAAGCAGGAAGTTAATCCATGAAGCCCAGGCCGAATTGGGGGTGCTCATACGGATGATCGCAAGGATTCCGATAATGATCCCTAAAATCACGGAGTTGGTCGCTGACACGCCCAATCCCGAGTAATTTAAAATAAACGGTGAAATGATCAGCCATATGCCCGCAAGCAGGTTAATGGTACTTGCGGTATTGGTTGTTGCTCTTGCCATAAATATCACCCCCTTCTGATACCAGTCTAAACGAATAGCCCTATTTCTCAAGTGGCAAATTGAACAGTTTTTCGGAACTTCCGAGCGGCTTTTTTGGTTCAGAATGTACGTGTCCGGCCGACTATCATTTTAACGGCGTTGGATTTAACTTCAACCTGCAAAGGTGTCGTGCCAAATTCGATTCCTCCCGTGAGGATGGGCATATTTGCAGGCGCGGTAATTTCTAGGGATCTGAGATGTAATACAGTGGCTCCGGGAATATGTTCCAGCTGTCCGGATTGCAATTCGCCTCGGTGCCTAAACTCCTCCCAACGTGAAAGCCGAGGCACCAGCACAACATCGAGTAGGCCGTCCGTGGGTAACCCCAAACCCTCATGCGCCTGCGTTTGGCAGTTGACGATTGTGCCGCCGAGCACGTCTGATGATTGGACCCGTAATCCCGGGCTTTGGATTTGAACTTCAAAAGTCTCTCGGTTTGGGAGAAACCCAAATGACAGCTTCGTCAGGAAATTTTTTCCATTAGCCTTGGCCAAATCCAATTCCTCAACTCGGCGCAGGGCCAAAGCCTTGCACGCGCCGGCTACATCCGGCAGTCCTAAACCTTGGGCTAGTTCTGATTTTACCAGCGGAATGTAACCGACCGAAACCGGTCTTTCGCCGACAGAGTTTATAACGTCATCCAGTGTCCGGTCTGAACCGGCCGCGACTATGGTTTTGGCCTGATGAAAAAACGCGGTCTCAACCAGCTGTCGCACGGTCCGGATGCCGGTGATCCGCACAATTTCACCGCTGATGTGGTAATCGGAAATACAAGAGTGCAGCTCGTGCTGCACTTTTTCGTATTGCCGCTGGCTTAATCCGCAAGAATCGACAATGTAATAGTACATGCTTCAAACATTAGAACCTTCTAATTTTTGGGCTTCATTTTTTGGTTCCCGCATCTGGCAGTTCCCTACAAAATACCCGCCTTCGTGAATGACAATGCGGGTGCAAGTGATGTTGCCTAAAACTTTTCCGGTTTCAAATATCTCCAGAGAATTTTTGACAGTGACATTGCCTTTGACCACGCCGGCTATGTAGGCGCTTTGTGCCATTAAATCGGCTTCAACTTGCGCCGCAGGGCCGACGTGAATATTTTGCGCTGCTTGCACGCGTCCACTCACGGTACCATCCAGGCGCACCGTGCCGCTTGATTTCAGTTCGCCTTCCACGCGCATGCCTTGGGCGATGATTGTTTCTAAGGACTCGTTTTTAGCCATTGGCAGCCTCCGAGAGTGCTTTGGTTTCCTCGTCAGTCAGTTTGACGCGGGATTTGCCGGCTTGGATCTCTTTGGAATAGACGCGCGACTCTCCACGGCTGTGGAGGACTGTAATCACAAACCCGTTGAGATGGTTGTTGAGCACGGCGAGCGAGAAACTTAAATTCCCCGCTTCCCCGAACTGCGAATACCGTACGAATCCCATGCGCTGGAAATTTTTTTCGTTACTGGTTCGCAAAGATTCGGTCTGGTTATTGAGGTCAACCGCCGCCGCATTGAGTTTTTTTAATTCCTCGTCGTGCTCGGCCATTAAGAATTCTAAATTTCGCTTCATGCCTTGGGAATAAAAATGCCGGCGCACGGAATCAAGCTTTTGAATTCGGAAAAATTGCCAGATGACCACTATCAGCAGCAGTAGGCTCAATCCTAAATTGGCGTACAATATATTTTCGGTTGTCATTAAGCACATTATAATGCTTTGGCCGGGCTTGGACAATCCCCGGCTTTTTGATATACTGACCGCACTTAAACCAATTCACATGCCCAAAAATATTTCTATATCCGCTGAATCTGACGCGCAGGAATATCGCCAGGTCCGCCGCGACCTGATATTTGTAATCGTCATGAACATTATATTCTTCGGCGTCTTGCTCGGACTATATTTCTATAATCGTTCCACCGGATCCGTGGATTCATTCTTCTCCCACCTCCTGAAATTCTAAATCGGGGCCCGTAGTAAAGTGCTACACGGCATTCGCACTCGCCTGCCTTACTTGTGGCGGGGATATAGTAAAGTGGCATTACGCCGCATTCGCATTGCGGAGGCGAGAGTTCGATTCTCTCTATCTCCACCAGAAGTAAGGTCGGGGGCAGGTCGCAGAGGCGGGAGTTCGATTCTCCACGGGTCCACCAGAAAAGCTCGGACATCAGTTTTTTTCGGACACGTCCCGCTTGGCGCGGGACTAAATGCTCGGCCATTGGAATGGCCTCGCAGTTGTCCTCAAAAAACTGCTGTCCTCGCTCAAAAAATTAGTTATCTGTTTTCAAAAAACCGCCAGAAGGCGGTTTTTAAGTTTGCACTAATTTATGTAATTCTTCGCGTACAATAGTTCGTTCGTCCCAGGGTATCGCACCGTTTTTCGTCATCATGGTCTGCTCTGCTCCTTTGCCTGCAATGATTAGGACATCCCCCGCTTTTGCCAGCGATAGGGCCTTGGCAATGCCGCCGCGGCGATCCGGATTGCGGAATAGTGTTTGCCCGATGATTTTGCCGTGCGCTACGGCCGCGTCTGCTATTTCGTGAATTATATCCTGCGGATTATCATCGTAGGGGTCTTCGTTAGTGACCACAACGAGATCCGATTTTTTGGCGGCGGTTTCGCCCATTTGCGCTCGTTTGGCGCGGTCGCGTCCCCCGCCCTGGCCGCCGGTGACTAGGATAACGCGATTTGTCCCTGCAATTTTTCTGGCTGCATCAAGTACGGTGTTTAGGCTTAAATTTTCGTGAGCATAGTCCACGATCACCGTGAAATTCTGACCTTCGTCGATTTTTTCCATGCGACCAGGAATTATTTTTACATTGGAAATCCCTGTCCTGGTGGCATCTCCTTGAAGTTTAAGCGTTTCAGCCAAAGCCAAAGCTGGCAGCGCGTTGTAGACATTAAATTTTCCGAGCACCGAGAGATGCGCTGGTTTATTTTTTACATCAAAATCCACACCCTCCGAGGTTTCCCGAATATTTTCCGCAACGATGTCCGCTTTTGGATTTAAGCCGTAAGTAATTTTCAAATCAGCTGGAAAATTGTAAAAGAATTCTTTGCGGGGATCGTCGTAATTTATAATACTCACCCGCTTTACGTACTTGCCATTCAGTTGTTTGGCGTTTTCCATGAGCGATGCAAACAATTTGCCCTTGGTCTGTTTGTAATTGTCAAAACTTCCGCCGTGCGATTCCAAATGTTCGGGTGAAAGATTTGTAAACACCGCACAATCAAAGATAATTCCCACGTGGCGGTACATCAGAATCCCCTCGCTCGTTACCTCAAGCACCGCGTGCGTACAGCCGGAGTGAACCATTTCCGAAAGCATCTTCTGCAGCCGGAACGGCCCGGGCATGGTCATATGCATATTATTGAGCAGTTCCCTGTCCCCTAACTTTAGATTTGCTGTGCCAATTTGTCCTGTTTTGAATCCGGCAGCCGTGAGTACGCTCCAAATGAAATTCGCAGATGACGTTTTACCTTTTGTGCCGGTAATCCCAATGACGTACATTTTCCTGGACGGATTGCCATACAGTATGCAGGCCGCTCGCGCCAACAAATAATGGTAGGTCTGAAGCACAAACTTTGGCGTCAGCTTTCTGATGATTTTTTTTAATTTATGCAATGTGTTCATCAAAGTCGCGATATCCGGCTATAAGGCCCAAACTTAAGAAGAAAAGTAATTGTCCCTGCTGAATTGTAACAAGAAAATGGTCAAACAGCGACATAATCAGCAAACTGCCGCCTAAAATTAATAATGTGAAACGCAAAAGCGTCGGCGAAGAAGCTGCCAGCCGAACTGCAATGACAATCAAATAGCTTAAGAACAATATCAATCCCAAAATTCCCATGCTGGCTGCAATGTAAATAAAAATATTATGCGGTGGCTGATAATCCCAAGGTTGCATGTTAAACTTGGTAACCATGGTTTGGATGTAATTGCCTAAACCTGTACCCCATGGGTGATTTCGTAAAATCTGTAATCCAATATTGTTGTAGGTCCCGCGATCTATATATGAATTCGTACTGGAGATATTGGAAACTCGGCCAAATAGCAAGTTGTGCCAGGAGACAAGGATTATGAAACAAGAAATTACAGCAGAAGTTATTATTTGCACATAAATTCTCCATTTTGTCAAGGAAAAGTTATAAATTATATAAATTAGGGTTGTCAGAGCTGCAATTAGCCAAGACACTCGTGAAAAGCTTAGAAATATTCCCACGATAAGTAAAATGCTTCCAATCCCCAATAAAATACGGGTGTTTTGGTTTGTTTCACGTGAGACATACCAATATCCCATAATTAAACTCAAGCATAAAAATGCGCCGAATATATTGGGATGGGGGAATGTACCGTAGGCTCGAATGACTTTACCACCCATAAAATCCAAAGTAGCTAATCCGCCTGTTCCCAAAGGAGCAATATATTCGCCTAAGAGACGCAATCCGATATCGTGTTGCATATGAAACTGGATTATTCCAAGTACAGCTTGAAAAATTCCAGATAGATACAATATGCCAGCTGTAATTCGGAAGAACATAAGATTTCGGAACGTACTGGCCACATAAAAGACCAGAAATATAAACTCAACCAGTTTAAATAAGCTATAAACTTCAAAAAAACTGTGTTGCACATGCAACCAGCCAATTAATGATGTGAATATTAAGCCTAATGTAAGCCAAAAGATGGGATTACGTAAGTTTAACGTTGTTTTAAAAGTTTTTATGTTTTCCACAAGAAACGCTACGAAACAGCAGATCAATAAAAGATCAGAAATATATAAGAAAATTGCCAAGTACGAAGAAAAATAGCCGTGAATGTAAGCTGATTCTGGTTGGTAGATTACACGCAGGTTAAAAGGAATGGTTATTAGAAAAGCCCAAAAAAATATCTGATTAATTTTTTGAGCTTTAATAATTGACAAAATAGACATATTTATGTTCTAATTTGAAAATTAATCATGAATGGTTGTGAATTTAAGATTTATGCTGTATTATAAGGTTCATTTCCATAGGAGGAGGTGATAAAAAGTGGGTAGTTTACGTCGTTGTACGGAGTTGAAAGACTTGGGTGCAATTTTGCTAAGCGAAAGTGTTGCAAGCAAGACCGAGACAGAACATCTTGCGGATCGGATCCGCGCCTGGATTGGTGAAGCTTCGGCTAATAGCTGTGCGCAAGCAGGACCGTTTGCAATTGCCATAAGGTCTCTAATGGTGGCATTGCGGCAGAAAGCTGAAGAGTTGTCCAAGCCGGAGGCGTGATGTCCCACCACCAATTTCGGTAACGCCAGTGTTTTGTTTACAAGCACTGGCGTCTTTATTTTGCCAACTTTTTATTAGCGAGAGACAGATATTTTTGAGGATAAGATTCTTAAGCGAGGACAGCAGTTTTTTGAGGACAACTGCGAGGTCTTTCCAATGGCCGAGCATTTAGTCCCGCGGCAAGCGGGACGTGTCCGAAAAAAACTGATGTCCGAGCGTTCTCTGGTCGGGGTGCTGGGAATCTCATTCGCCGCTTATGCGGCTCTTCCAGGGCAACGTCAAAACGTTCACTGAACGTTTTGCCGACGTTCGGCTGCGGCTTAAGCCTTGCCTCACTTATGCCCGTTCAATTCCCAGAACATTGGATTTTTGGTCGGGGTGCTGGGAATTGAACCCAGTCTACACGAACCCGAATCGTGCGTACTACCGGTATACGACACCCCGTGGTCATCGCAGACATTATATTATTTTTTGACACAAAAGAAAACCGCCTTATCAGCGGTTTTTTGGACTCTGATTATTTACTGTTCACTATTTACGAAGCAAATACCAAAGACAGGGGAGTACCGTGACTACTTGAGTGGCAATCCCAAGTGGCCAGAACCGAGACATAGGGAAGTGGGCACGCCATGTTTCATGAATTGCCAAGTGGAGTGTGTGGAACTGTTTAAAAAGGGAGAATTGGTGCAGTTTTTTGGCCCAAAGCGGAAGATTGTCAACCAAATCTGGCAGATATCCGCCGCCTGCACCCCAGGCAAACATGGAGAAGAAATTAAAATTGTCCCGATAATGCCAAATTACTAACACAATTAAGAACGCAAGCAGGGAATCGGCAATAGCAAATGTGAGGAGGCCTTTGGACCATTGAATTTCTCCATCCGGAGATAATGGTGGATTAATCGGGCCGTCGAGATGGGGGAGAAGATCACAAACTAAATGGGATGCGATGCCTGTAGCCAGACCCAAAGCGGGATTTTGTGAAACGGCACCCACGGCTACACCAACTGCGCCGCCGATAATAACATGAGAAGTGGCAATCATATAAAGTAAAAAGTTAGAAGTGAGAAGTTGAAAGTCTGCGGACCCAAGTATTATAAAGCATAAAAAAGAACCGCTCTCATCCGGAAGGACAAGTAGCGGTTCGAAATTGGTCAGGCTTGTGGCTGGAAGCGCTCACTGGCGTAAACGCCGGTGAGGACAAGGGCAGCCAACGGGCACAGGGATAAAAACTTGCTGTCCCAGCGCATGTACGGTGAAACGAGGACAACGACGGCAACCACTAAAGCTGGTTGCAGCAGCAGCCATGCGAAGCCGAGGGCCATGCGATGCGGTTTCACGGTGAGTTCCTACTTCTGGTAGAAACTCTTGCTGGCCCAGACCATGGCCGCAGCGACTACGACGAAGGCCGGGATCTTGATGGCCAGGCTGAGACCAGAGTGTCCCACCAGGTCGCAAATCCCTGACAGTTCGATGAGAACCAGGAACAGTAGGAGCAACTCTCCAAGTTGCACCAGTCGAGGCTGGATTGGGTGGGTTTCCGACAGGTTTTTTGCATGCTCCTCCATGTGACCCCTCCTTGAAACGAACTTATCAATTCTACACCTGCCTAATTGCTTCGTCAACAAAAAAAGAAACCCCGCACCAGTCCAGTCAGTTGACCGGACGGTACGGGGCAAGCCGCAGCGACGTTGTACATTTAAGTACGCATGCTGCGGTGTGTTCACGCCTGAGTGGGTGGGGTAAACGACACCAGGTGGTGTAGCGGATGGTGGGCGTAGCGAGCCGCAATCTCCCGGACCAGCCAGATTTTTGGATTGGCTGGTCCGGACTGGATCGATCTCGAATCAAATTCAGTCACGTTCTGCTCGGGCACGATTGGAGAGATGCCCATCTTCCAAGCAATCGCGAGCGCGCGCACGAGCATGGCTTTGTGCGCGATGATCGCCGGCCTGCTGCACCCGCGCAACTTGGAAATGCGGATGCATTCCTGCATGCCGTCGACGGTTGAGAAGTACGGTTTGTCCGCAGGCGGCCAGAAGGGAATGATCGGCGCGGTGGACTCTTCAATCCACTGCGGATCATCCTTGAGCATGGCCAGCGGGACCTCGAACTGGGCAATCATGGGGATGCCTGGTTTCCAGAAATCCAGGATGTTGGCAGCCACATGGGCCAATGCCAGGTTTGGTCGGCCCGGATCGAGCCCCCGCGCATTGAGCAATTTCAATGCGTCCAGGTCGTTGCCTTTGGTCTTTTCACGGACCTTGGCAATTTCGGCGCCGAGTTCAGTGTCGGTGTAGGTGTTGCGACCGAACGCAAACACCCACAAGCAGTCTGCGTCCCGGATGTTGCCGAGACTCGGGCACGCGTTCTTCCACGGTCGGAAGTAATCGTGCCGCACGCGTGCGACGGTTTCGGCGTCAATGGCTTGTGCCACTGTTTCCTCCTAAATTTTCAGAGAGCAGTCACACGATTGTGACTTCGCAGTTTAGCAGATTGAAGGCGATTTGTCAATCATACGGATTTTCTGTAAAATGAAGTTCGCAAGGTAAGTCTCGAGCCCTCGTAGCTCAATGGATACCCGCCCGACTCGCCTGACGGTCTCGTAGCTCAATGGATAGAGCAGCGCCGTCCTAAGGCGTTGATGCCGGTTCGACTCCAGCCGAGGCCACCAGAGGAGTCAGGCGGGCGGGGAGCAGGCCCGATCCTTTGGGCAAGATGGGGGTTCGATTCCCTTTGAGGTCGCCAAAAAAGGTCGAAACCATAAAAATAAAATTATATGCATCTGCAAAACTACTTTGGCTCGTACGCCAATCCTTACAATATAAAGTTCCTCGGTCCGATTATCGCAATCGTGATTGTCTGGAGTTTTATATGGAAGGCTTTGGCTCTGTGGCGGGCCGCGCGCAATGGCGCAAAAGTTTGGTACATCGTGCTGCTGATTGTAAATACTCTGGGCATACTTGAAATTTTGTATCTGTATGTCTTCAGCAAGCGAAAAGCCACTCTGCCGCCGCCAACGCAAATGTAATTTTTGGTAAAATCAAAATCGAGAATTAAATTGAACCAAACGGATTCAAACGGTTTTGATTTTCGGTCCGGTGTGCAAATTGCGGGCCCTTAGCTCATTTGGTAGAGCGCTTCCATGGCATGGAAGAGGTGACCGGTTCGAGCCCGGTAGGGTCCACCAAAAAAGACTTCAAGAATTTTCGTGGGGTCTTTTTTGTTGCCGATTGTCTAACAGGTTTTACTCTCCTATAATGCGGTTAAATGCAATTTCCCACCTACAAAAACGAAACAGAAAAACAAGCCTTGGGTTTTTTGCGCGTGGCCGGATGCGACGAAGTGGGGATTGCCCCGCTTGCCGGCCCGGTGGTGGCCGCAACTGTAATTCTTGACCCAGCGACCATAGGTAGGCAGCGAAGCAAAAGCAAATGGTGGTACCGCGTGCGCGATTCCAAAACCACAAATGAAAATGAAAGACAGGATTTGGTGGCGTTTATACAAGACCATTGTTTGGATTTGGGTGTGGGCATTGTCGGCAGGGAATTGATAGACGAAATTAATATCCACCAGGCCGCGATGCTGGCAATGAAAAGATCCGTGGACAGCCTACGCACTGCCCCCGATTTTTTATTTTTGGATGGGTTGCATAAAATAAAATCTATCTCTTTGTCGCAGCAGGCAGTTGTGGACGGCGACGCAAAAATACTTTCAATTTCTGCGGCGTCAATCGTCGCCAAGGTTGCACGTGACCGCGCGCTGAGAAATTTACATGAACAATTTCCGCAATTCGGATTTGATAAGCACAAAGGATATCCAACGAAGCTGCATCGCGCAGCGATCATTGAGTGTGGGCTTACACCGGAGCACCGTACAAGCTTTGGATTTGTGCAACTGTATCTTAAAAAAATGCAATCCGTGAGGTATTTTCAGAAAGCCTTTAGTTTGGTAAACTTATAGAACTATGGAGACGTGCCGGAGTGGTTGAACGGGCCGGTTTCGAAAACCGGTAAAGGTTAACGCCTTTCAGAGGTTCGAATCCTCTCGTCTCCGCCAAGAAAAATTTTTTATGACGAACGATTTAATCATACTCAACGAATGAAACGATTTGATTTGCCTGTAAAATTTTTTCGGACCGACAAGGATTGGGAAAAATGGCTCGCCAAGAATTACCATAAACGAGACGGCATCTGGCTTAAATTTTATAAGAAGAGATCGGGCGTTGCCTCACTCAAATATGACGGAGCATTGGACGTGGCGCTTTGCTACGGCTGGATTGATGGCCAATTGAAAAGTTTTGACGAGCAGGCATACTTACAACGGTTCACGCCTCGCCGTAAAGGGAGTATCTGGTCCAAGCGAAACACAGAACATATCGCACGGCTCAAAAGGGCGGGCCGCATGAAACCATCTGGAATGATCGCAGTGAAACTGGCCAAGGCCTCGGGTGCGTGGGAGCGGGCATACAAAAGCCCCAGCCAAATGAGGATGCCCGAGGATTTTTTGGCCCTGTTAAACAAGAACAAAACTGCCAAAGAATTTTTTGCGACTTTAAATAAAGCGAATACTTACGCAATTGCCTGGCGAATACAGAACGTGAAGCCGGAAAACCGCGCGCGCCGTATCGGGGAAATAATTAAAATGCTATCTAAAAAGCAGAAACTACATTAAGATGTCATATCAAGCGAAATCCGAGACTACAATTAACGCACCAATTGAGAAAGTCTGGCAAACACTTACGGATCCCGAATTGGTGAAACAGTGGCTGTTTGGCACGGAGATGTCTGTCAGCGAATGGGCAGTTGGCGGGAAAATAAGTTATAAAGGAGTTTGGGAAGGCAAAACTTACGAAGATAAAGGCGAGATTTTGGAACTTGTACCAGAGCAAAAATTAGCGAGCACTTACTGGAGCGGCATGTCGGGTTTGCCGGATGTGCCGGAAAATTATCAAAAGGTGAGTTATATCCTTTCTGAAGCAAATGATGGAACAAAACTGACCATTATCCAAGAAGGTAATCCAACAGAGGAATCGGCCAAGCATTCGGAAAGCAATTGGAACACCGTTTTGGAAAGTTTCAAAAAATTAGCGGAAAATTCATAAATAAAAAAACTCCCGGAAAGGGAGTTTTTTAGAGCCGTTATTAAAAGTTGAAGTTTTTGGCAAAGCCGCCGATTATTGGAAGCTCTTTTTCCTGGCCATTGACCGCATTCATAATACCAAGAATCATAAGCACGAATACGCAGAGCCAGAGCAGCCAGCCGATAACTGGGATCCAAAAGAAAACCGAACCCAAAACCCAGACAATCAGCAGGGCCAATCCTTGCTTGGCGTGGAATTTAACAAATGGATCGTGACGGGAATCGGACACCAGCGGGATTATGACCAAGATGCCAATGTACGATAGGAGTGCCATGCCGGAATTTTTACCGTGGTTGGCGTGGTGAGATTGATGTTCGTGATTGGGTTCCATAAGTTGTTATTAATATTTGCCTTTACTATATAACATTTAATTGCTTGCAGCAATAAGTCCAATTTACCAAAGTTCAAGGATAGGTAAAATTTTGGTATGATATTCATAGGACTGGCCGGGCCCTCGGGCGCGGGCAAAACAACATTGGCAAATTACCTGGCGACTTACTTTGGCAACGAATTTGAGCACATCCGCCTGGATGACTATTTGCGCGACCCGGCGGAGTTTCCCAGGCAAGGAAAATTTAGAAATTGGGAGCACCCGAATAATTACAAATTTGATTTGCTTTTGTCCCATCTGCAAAAACTGCGGGAGGGCAGGGAAGTTTTGAGCAGGAATTTCACCTGGCGACCAGAAGAATTGCCTTACGAATTCTATCTGAAACCAAAAAAATATATTTTGATTGAAGGCGCACTGGCCTTGGCCGACGAAAGATTGGTCTCAATTTTTGACAGAAAAATCTATCTGGATGTGCCAGTTGAAGTAATGCTGGCCCGCCGCGCCAAGCGCATGGGTAAATCTTTCGATCCCGAATACGACCGCGAGGTCGTAGTGCCTGAATTTGAACGACACGGCATGATCCAAAAAATTCACGCCGACCATATAGTGGACGGGACAAAGGATCCTAATACCGTTGCCCGGACTGTGCGCGATTTGATCGCAGAATAAAGTTCACCCTCACCCCGACCCCTCTCCCTTGAGGGAGAGGGGAGTTCTAAATGAATATGACTAAAACTAAAATTCTAATTTTACACACATCTGTAGGCCACGGCATCAAAACCACGGCTTACAATTTAGCAGAAACTCTGGGGCACGATCCGGAGTTTGAGATCCGCGTGGAAGACATAGGCCGGGTCGAGGCTTCGGTATTTGCCAAAAGCATAGAAGCCGCGTACAAGAAAATCATGGACCGGTTTGGGGGATTGTGGGGATTTTTATACCGTTCGCGCTTGGTGCTTGGCATAATGATGCCGCTGCGCAAATTTATAGCATCGTTCCAGTCTAAAAAAACTTTAGAATTACTGCGGCAATTCCAGCCGGCGATTGTAATCTCCACGCAAGCTGTTTCAACTGGCATAATTGCCTACCTGAAATCAAAGGATTTGTACCGCGGACGATTGGTGGCCGTGTTTTCGGATTATCATTTGCATCCGTTTTGGTGTTTTGATGAGGTGGATCTATACTTTTGCAATCTGGCCGAACAAGCCGAAGGCCTAAAGCGTCTAAATGTGCCTGTGGAAAAAATTGCAATCACGGGTTTGTTTGTTGCCGAGAAGTTTTATAAACCAATCGACCGCCAGCAGGCTTGCCAAGACCTGGGGCTGCTTCTGACCATGCCTAAAGTCTTGCTGTTCTCTGGTGCCCGGCCCAGGATGTCCAATAAAGAAATTTTTCTCGCGCTGCTGCGCAGCCCGAAAAGCTTTCAGGTTATTGCCATCTGCGGCAACAATATGGAGCTTAAATCGGAATTGGAAAAAATTTCCGCGCCCAAAAATCATCCGGTTAAAATTTACGGCTATACCGATTCCGTGGCCGAGCTTATGTCCGCTGCCGACGTGCTGGTAGGCAAAACTGGGGGACCGACTATGGGAGAGGCGGTTCTAAAAAAATTGCCTTTGGTTCTAACCGATATCGCGCCGGGTCATGAACAAGAAAATTTGGAATTTTTGGTCAGACACGGCGTGGCTCATTACGGCCGGATCCCGCGCGAGGTCGTATTTTTGGTGGAGGAGATCTTGGACGGAAGGAAAGCCACCAATTGGGAGCAAGCATTCCGTACAATCATTAAACCGGAAGGAACGGTGGGCGCAATAGAGGCGCTCCACGCGATTAGACCGCGCGCTTTGGTGCGGAATTACCAGGAGCAGTAACGATTAGATCCCGGCTGCGTTGGGATTACGTTTAATTAGATAAAGTTAAGGGTTCAATTTGACACAAGCATCCGGATTTACTACTATCTAACTACAATATTATTGAAATCCATATGGCCAAGGACAAAAATTTGATAAACAAACTTATGGGCACGCAGGAAATTTCCGACGAAGAAGGAAACAGCTATCCTGTCAGCGAGGATGAGACAGAGGAGACAGAGTCTGCGGCCATATCGGCCCAGCAGCAACCTTCCGAAGACTGGCTGTCCGAGTACGAAGGTCAGTTGACCATAGACATGTATCAGACCAAGGACAACGTTGTCATAAAGTCAACGATTGCGGGAGTGAAGGGTGACGACATTGATGTTACGATAGCCAACGACATGGTAACTATCCGCGGCGAGCGCAAAAAGGATTTTGAAGCATCAAGCGAAGATTATTTTTATCAGGAATGTTATTGGGGATCATTTTCCCGCTCCGTGGTGCTGCCGGTGGACGTGGACATAGATAATGTTTCGGCCGACCTCAAGGACGGAATTCTGACTGTAATTTTACCCAAGGCTGCCAAAGCCAAAGCCAAAAAGATTCGAGTCGGCTCCAAGGTCTAATTTATAAACCTAAAAAACCGAGATCAATATCTCGGTTTTTTGATACTTGATTTTTCTCTGAAAATCTGGCAGAATAATTTGTACCCCTGATAGGAGAGGGAAATAATGAAGATCTTCGGAGAGAGGAATTCTATTTTGAAGAGAACCTATGGACATTTCAAGTTTATCTAGACAACTCAATATGTCAGTGGCACAGCTGCGGGCTCGTATGGGCCAGGCTGGTTTTCGCGTGTCTCCCAAAGCGAATAAAATTGACAACCTCTTGGCTAAGCAAGTCCTCAATGCGCTGGCTTACAAACCGAAACCGGAAGTCCATTTAACCGAGCCGCGGGAAGTGAGTCTGCCAAAGGTTATGAGCGTCAAAGAATTTGCTCAGATTTTGGCTTTGGATGTGACTGTGGTCATGAAGAAACTGATCCAAAACGGCGTTATGGCCACTATCAACGAGGAGATTGACTACGATACCGCCGCAATTGTGGCATCCGATTTGGGATTTAATGTTTCCGAAACTAAGCAAGCGACTACGCGATTGGGATTGGGCTTTGTCAACGACGCGATTGCTGATGAATTGAAAGCACAGCCGGACGCGTTTATAACGAGACCTCCGATCGTGGCGGTTATGGGTCACGTTGACCACGGCAAAACTACTCTTTTGGACACGATCCGCAAAACTAAAGTCGTGGAGCGTGAATCCGGCGGTATCACGCAGCATATCGGCGCATACCAAGTGGCGCATAACGGCAAGCCTGTAACGTTTCTGGATACGCCCGGACACGAAGCGTTCTCGGCCATGCGCGCCCGCGGTGCCAACGTCACGGACATTATAGTTTTGGTCGTGGCCGCAGACGACGGAGTCAAACCTCAGACTATAGAAGTTATCAACCGAGCCAAACTTACGAGTACGCCTTTGATCGTCGCCATGAATAAAGTAGATAAGCCCGATGCCAACCCCGAGCGCGTGAAAAAAGAATTATCCGATTATGGGGTTTTAATTGAAGAGTGGGGTGGGTCAGTCCCTGTGGCTAAAATTTCCGGCTTGACTGGCCAGGGCGTAGACGAACTGCTGGAATTAATTCTGTTGCAGGCCGAAGTTTTGGATTTGAAAGCCAACCCAAGCGGCCAGACGCTCGCCACCGTTATTGAGTCGAGACTTTCGCGCACACAAGGCCCGACTGCCACAGTGCTCGTGCAAAATGGCACCCTGAAAGTTTCAGACATCATTGCTTTGGGACGTGCTTATGGACGGGTTCGGAGCATGGAAGACTCTTCTGGTAAAAAATTAAAACAGGCGCAACCCTCCCAACCAGTGCTCCTTACCGGACTTTCGGAAGTGCCGCAAGTTGGCGATATTTTGCGGATTTATCCGACCGTTGAGGCAGCCAGAGCTCAGGCTTTGGAAGTCGTCAAATCCGAACGCGCGAAAAAATTTCAGACTTCATCCAGACTCAATGTTACAGGCAAGGATTTGAATTTGATTATCAAGGCCGATGTGCTAGGAAGTCTTGAGGCTATCAATGACGCCCTCAACAAATTGAAAAACAACGAAGTCAAAGTTAACGTTCTCGAGCAGGGCGTGGGAGAAATCAACGAGAATGATATTTTGCGCGCGCAGTCGGCCAATGGCGTTATCATTGGCTTCCATACCAGGCTTAACGCCCAGGCGGCGAAATTGGCGCAGTCGCGCCAGGTGCCAGTGCAGCTTTACGACATCATTTACGAATTGGTGGAAGATCTCACGCGCCAGGTTATAGACATGCTCACGCCGGAGGTTATGCGCACGGACCTGGGTCGGGCCAAAATTTTGGCCGTGTTTCGCACGGAAAAAGACAAAATGATCGTTGGCGGCCAGGTGGCGGAAGGCAAAATTAAAGAAAAAACTTCCGTTGAGATCAAACGCGGTGAAGAAATTGTCGGACGCGGTCAGATTACAGAATTGCAACAAAACAAAATCAAAGCCAGCGAGGTTTTGAGGGGTTCGGAGTTTGGCGTAAGCATCAAAACCACGACCAATATTTTGGAAGGCGACGTGCTTATAATTTACGAAGAGTCCGTGCGAAAGCGGGGATTGGAAGGATAGTTAGCCATGTCCAGAAGAACTGAAAAAGTTGCAGCAACATTACAAGAGCAGTTAGGCTTACAGATCAATAAGCTCGAACTGCCTTTTTTGACGACGATTTCCAAGGTGGAAGTCACGCCAGACTTAAAGCACGCCAAGGTTTGGATTACCGTTTTTTCCGACAAGCCAGAGGACGAAACGGCTGTTTTGGAAAGTTTGGCCGAACATAAATATGAATTGCAAGGGGAGATGTATAAATACTTCGAAAGCAAAAACGTGCCCCGCATACACTTTGAACTTGATCACTCCGAACAATACTCCGATCACATAAACAAATTACTTAAAGAAACAGAAGAATAATTTCATAAATCGGTTTATTCATATATCAAACCCAAGAGGCTTGCCAGGATTGGGTTTTTTTGTTAATATGTTTGGCTATGCTGATTTCCAATTCCACTAAAGTTGATATGAAAAAAGCCCTGCGGCTTATAAATTCGTCGCAGCGGATTTTTTTGACCACGCACGAAGGCACGGACGGCGATGATTTGGGAAGCCTCTTGGCCATGCGCCAGGTTTTAATTAAGCTTGGGAAAAAAGTTTCCGCTGCCGTGCACAAAGGCGTACCGCAATATTTGGAATTTTTGTCAGGTTCAAACCAGGTTGGCGACAAACTTTCCAATATTGAATTTGATTTGCTTATCACTTTTGGGTGCAATCAAATTGAGCGCACCGGACTATTCGCGCTCAAAAATTATAAAGGACCAGTGATAAACTTTGACCATCATCCCGACAACAAGCTGTTCGGTACAATTAACATCGTCGAACCCTCCACTTCGTCAGTTGCGGAGCTGATGTATTATTTTTTTCAAGTTTGTGATCTGCCCGTGGACCAAAACACTGCCACCTGCCTGCTGACTGGAATTTTTACGGATACGGGCGGGTTCCGGCACGCCAACACCACGGCCGAAGCTTTGGCTGTGGTCTCGGAGCTTATGTCGCGAGGTGCCCGCGTGGAAAAAATTTCGCGCATTATCCAGGGCCGCAAAAACCCGGCCGGTATCCGCATTTGGACCCGCGCTTTGGAAAACACGCGCTTTGACTCGCGACGCCAGATGATTTACAGCGTGCTCACCGCCGAAGACTTTGCCGCGGCCCGCGCCACGGATGACGATCTCGGATCATTTGTAAATTTTTTGATTTCTATTCCGCAAGCTAAATTCGCCATGCTTCTGCGCCAGGACGGGGACGTTGTGCGGGGGAGTTTGCGTTCCGAGCTGGATCGTGGCACGGACGTCAACAAAATCGCGCGAATTTTCGGCGGCGGCGGACACGAACTGGCTTCCGGATTCAAAGTCCGCGGGCATTTGGTCAAAAAGGGGAATGGTTGGAGAATAGTTTGATTTTGTGCTAAAATAAATAAGAAATTTATTTCCACCTCTCCCCCGACCCCTCTCCTGGAAGGAGAGGGGAGTTCTAATCTGAAGTAAACAAATGGCTCGCAGACGAAACCAAACTCAAACCAGCCAGGTTGCTTTTAAACGGCCGCAGCTCAATCTCAAAAAAGAAACGCGAATCGGCGTGGCTGTGGTCTTTTTCATTGTGCTGGCGATTTTGTTTACGCTTAGCTTATTTGGTGCGGCGGGTAAATTCGGCGAAGTAGCCAACGATGTGCTCAAACTGGCTTTCGGCTGGGTGGCCTATGTCGTGCCAGTTATATTTTTGATGGTCGCGGTGGCTCTGATGCGCCGCAACGACGAACAGGAAGCCAACACGGTTTCGACTCACGCCTATGTCGGCGCCGTACTTTTGACTTTGACTCTGACTGGTTTTTTGCACCTGTTGGTGATCCGGACCAATGTCGACGCGGCTTTTGATTTGGTGCGTGCCGGCCGCGGCGGCGGTTACCTGGGGGTTCTGACTTCCTACCCGCTTATGCGCGTGGCTGGATTTGTTGCCACACTTGTGATTTTGGTGGCGGGCATCATTATTAGTTTATTTGTGACATTTAATATTTCTTTCATGTCGCTCTTCCGTAAAAAACCAGCGGGCGAGCAGGCTGGAAAAATTGCTCCTAAGCCTTTGAAAATCAACAATGCCGCAGTGGCCGGATTTACCAAAGAGCCCGTGGACAGCCGGGCGAACAAACCTTCCGAAGTCGTGGTCAACACGCCTTCCGATGACAAGCCTTTGATGAAACTCAACACAAGACCGCCGGCCGCGGACAAGAATTGGAAATTTCCGCCTATAGATTTGTTGGACGATGCCAAAACGCGCGTGGATTCCGGCAATATCGAAGCTAATGTTTCGATCATCCAAAAAACTTTGTCGGATTTTGGTATTGAAGTAGAGATGGGCGAGGTCAATGTCGGCCCGACCGTGACCCAGTACACGCTGCGGCCGGCCACGGGCGTGAAGCTGTCGCAAATCGGCGCGCTCCAAAACGATTTGGCGCTGGCTCTGGCCGCTTCAAGCATCCGCATGGAGTTGCCAATTCCCGGCAAGGGATTAGTCGGCCTTGAGGTTCCAAACAAGTCCAATGCCACTGTCCGCATCCGCGAGATTATTTCCTCCTCTGTATTTGCAGAAAGCTCATCGAAACTGGCATATTCGCTTGGCCGCGACGTAGCCGGACATCCCATAATTGCTGATTTGTCCAAAATGCCTCATTTGCTGATTGCCGGCGCCACGGGCTCGGGCAAATCCGTGGGCGTCAATTCCATGCTTATAAGTTTCCTGTACCGGGCCACGCCCTCGGAAGTGAAAATGATTTTGGTGGACCCCAAGCGCGTGGAACTATCCATGTACAACGGTCTGCCGCATTTGCTGACGCCGGTAATCACCGACCATCAGCAAGCCGTAAATGCTTTGCGCTGGACAGTGCTTGAGATGGATCGCCGCTACAAAATGCTCCAGGAAGTCCATAAGCGCAACATTGGCGAATTCAACCAATCGAGTCTTATAAAGATGCCGTACTTGGTAGTGGTTGTTGATGAATTGGCGGACCTTATGAGCGTGGCGCAAAACGAAGTTGAGGCAGCCATTGTCCGTCTGGCGCAAATGGCCCGCGCCGTAGGCATTCATTTGGTGCTGGCCACACAGCGGCCGAGCGTGGACGTCATCACGGGTTTGATTAAAGCCAACATCACCGCGCGCATGGCGTTTGCCGTGGCATCGCAAGTGGATTCGCGCACTATCTTGGATATGTCGGGCGCGGAAAAATTGCTCGGCCAAGGCGATATGCTCTATATAACTTCCGATCTGCCCAAACCCAAGCGCGTGCAGGGTACGTATGTCGGCGAAAAGGAAATCCAAAAAGTTACGGAGTTTATCAAAGAACAAGCCGGGGACGTAATCTACGACGAACAGATTTTGGAAAAACCGGCACGTGCAAGCGGCGCACCGGGTTATGATTCGGACGGCGACGAAGATGAATTGATGCAAGAAGCAACACAGATTGTGCAACAAGCCGGCAAGGCATCGGCATCACTGCTGCAGCGAAGGTTGCGCGTGGGATATGCGCGCGCCGCAAGACTTCTGGATATAATGGAAGAAAAAGGAATTGTCGGTCCGGCCGACGGCGCCAAACCGCGTGAAGTTTATGGTACTCAAGGTTCCGGCGAGAACGGCGAATCAACTATTGATGATTTCCAGTAAGTTGACAACTTGATTGCTTGGGTCTAGGATTAATTCACAAGTGAATATCTCAAAGCGGCTCATCCACCTACGCACCACGTGCTTCGGCGGACAAGAAGGCCGCTTTTGTTTATCCCCACACCTTTCGTCAAGTGGAGGAGTAAGCGCAAAAAAGGTGGGGATTTATGGTATTATGTGAGTATTGAAATTGGACTACCGCAAAAAATGCGGTAGTCCAAAAAGCAATGTGCAAAAAGTGCAACAATTCAAAATATATGGAAAAACAAGAAAATAAGGGTGAAATCATCATATACAAGTCAGATTCTGGTCCAGAGCTTCAAATAAAACTGGAGAACGATTCGGTTTGGCTGACACAGGCTCAAATGGCTGAGCTGTTTGATAGGGACAGGGATACTATTTCGGAGCATATTCAGCATGTCTATAAAACCGCAGAACTAAGCCCAAATTCAGTTACCCGGAAATTCCGGGTAACTGCCCGTGATGGTAAAAGCTATAATGTTGAGCACTATAATCTCGATATGATTATCTCGGTGGGTTATCGGGTGAATTCCAAACGTGGCACACAGTTTCGTATCTGGGCAACTAAACACCTTCGTGGTTATTTGCTTAAAGGTTATTTGATAAACGAGAGAAGGTTGCGGGAAAATCAGGATGCCAAATTAAAAGAATTACAACAAGCACATCTTTTGATTCAACAAGCGCTTGAAAGCAGACGGTTGGATGGATTTGAAAAGGAATTGGTTAACATCATCACTGATTATACAAATACCTGGATTGTGCTCAACGAGTACGACAGTGGAAAGCTGAAAATTTCTGATGTCAGTAAAAACAAGACGAGCTATTTGGATTTTGGAAAGGTCACGGATTCCGTAAGTCGTTTTAAAAACAGACTGCAGGCAAACAAACTGGCAACAGCTGATTTTGGGAAACCAAATGGAAACAAACTGCAAAAGATCCTGACCCGCGTCAAACAAAATTTGGATGGGGTTGATGTTTATCCTTCAGCCGAAGAAAAAGGCGCGCACTTATTTTATTTTCTCATTTCAGAAAAACCGTTTGCCGACGGCAATAAACGTATCGCATCTCTAATTTTTATTTTATTCCTCATTGAAAATCATTTGTTGTACAACCGCAAAGGCGAGCGCCGCATTAACGATTCAGCATTGGCCGCGCTGGCGTTGCTTGTGGCTGAATCCAAACCGTCGCAGAAGGATGTCATGGTAAAATTAATTGTGAATTTGATAAATAAAAAGTAAACAGTAAGTAGTAAACAGATGTCGGAACCCTTGTTCAAATCAAAACCAATTAAGATTGATACTCTCGGGGCTTATTTAAAACAGCTGCGAGAGAAATTAAATTTGGACATTAAGACTGTCAGTCTTTTGACGCAGATCAAACCCGCGTATTTGGAAAATCTTGAATCCGGGAATTATGAAAAATTGCCGGCTGATGTGTATATCCGCGGGTTTATCAAAAATTTATCGCAGCTTTACCGCGTGGAGGAGGAGCCGCTCGTGGAGCAATTCGAAAAAGAGCACGGCTTTGCCAAAGCTCACAGCGTACGGGCCGCCCTCCACCCGAAACGCGCTTGGTTTACGCCAAGAATGATCATCATTTTGAGTTCTGTGGCATTGTTTCTGGCCGGGTTTATATATGTAGCCACGCAGGTGAGCTCGGTTCTGACGCCGCCGAAACTGACCATAGATGAGCCTGCGGGCGATGAAACTATTACCGGCAACAGCGTGGTTATCTCCGGCAATGCGGAAATCGGATCGGATGTGGCCATAAATGACCAGGCCGTGTTTTTGGATCCCAATGGCCAGTTCAATGAAAATGTCATTTTAAGCGACGGCATTAACATCATCCAAATCACGGCCAAAAACAGATTCAATAAAGCTACCACAGTCACACGACAGATCAATGCTCAAATTCCAACCACGGCGCCGCAGACTCCGGCCAGCCCCGTGAACTTAACTATCGTCATTGGTCCGAATCCGGCCTGGCTTTCTATTGAGGCCGACGGCGTCACGCTCCAACGCGGGACGATGCTGGCCGGTTCCACAAAAACTATTTCGGCCAATGACGAAATTGTTTTGACTTCTGCCAATGCCGGTTCAACGCAGGTTCTCTACAACGGCAAAGATTTGGGCAAGCTTGGACGCGAGGGCGAAGTCATCCGCAATGTGGAATTTAATTCTCAGACTGCAAGTCCATAAATGGTTGCATAATTAACAGGCGGGCTTTATACTAAACCTACCAAAAAAATTCAGCGGCAGTTCCGATATAACCGGAACAGGAAAGAAAAAATTTATGACCAAGGGCAGCAACAAAATAGAAGCTTCGGGAAATTTGGAGGAGACGCTTGCGTCTATCCGTGACAAATTTGGCGAAGGCGCAATTATGACCTTATCGAAAGCGCGCTCTATGGATGTCGAGACGATTGCCACCGGATCGATCTCGCTCGACTTGGCTTTGGGAGGCGGCATCCCGCGCGGACGCATTATAGAAATTTTCGGACCAGAAGGGTCTGGCAAAACAACTTTGGCTATGCACGTTATCGCTGAAATTCAAAAGGACGGCGGCGTGGCCGCGTTCGTGGATGCCGAACACGCGCTCGATCCGGAACGGGCCAAAGCCGTGGGTGTGAAGATAGATAAACTTTTGATTTCGCAGCCCGACTCCGGCGAGCAAGCCTTGGATATTGTGGAAGCGTTGGTGCGGTCGAATTCCGTGGACATCATTGTCGTCGATTCGGTGGCCGCGCTCACGCCGCGCGCCGAACTTGAAGGCGAGATGGGCGACTCGCATATGGGGTTGCACGCGCGATTAATGTCGCAAGCGCTTCGAAAATTGACCAGCATAATTTCCAAATCAAAATCCACGGTAATCTTCATCAACCAGATCCGTATGAAGATCGGCGTTATGTTCGGCAACCCCGAAACCACAACCGGCGGCAAGGCCTTGCCGTTCTACACTTCGGTGCGCATCGAAATCCGCCGCCTGGCACAGATTAAGCAGGGCGAACAGATCGTAGGCAACCGCGTGAAGGCCAAGGTTGTGAAAAATAAGGTGGCGCCGCCGTTCCGGTCCACGGAGTTTGATATTATGTTTTCGGAAGGCGGCATCTCGTACGCCGGAGACCTGCTCGATACAGCCGCCCGCTACAATATCGTGGCCAAATCGGGGAATACATTCAGTTTTGGTGAAACGAAACTCGGAGTGGGCCGTGAAAACGCGAAAAAATACCTACTGGATAACCCAAAGCTAGCAAAAGAGCTAGACAAAGCGGTCCGGCTGAAGTCTAAGACCATAGAATTTGGTGAAACTTCCGCGGTGTAAGCCTTAAATTCCGAATCAAAACTCCAACATTTATAAAATTGCTCCTGAAAATTGACAGGAGCAATTTTTTTTGCTATAATGTCTTCAGAACATTAAAAACCGAATATAAATCACTGGCCGAATAAGGATAGGAGAGAATTTTCAGTTCTCAAGCGCACGTTTGTGGGCTGTAAGTTCTTTCACTATTCGTCATAGCTGTTCTAATCCAGCTGCTTGAAAAACAAAAATAAAAAATCAAAAAGTTTTATATAAACAAACAAAAATAAAACAAAAAGTTTGAGGTCTCACGACCATAAGAACAGTGATTGAACCAATGCTTATAAAGCGATTAGATATATGAGCAGCAAAAAGGTTTCTGATCTAACATGTTTACCTCTGTTCCAGGCTTTGGAGCTGAAAGCAACAAAATTTTGCTTTAAGCCCCGTAACCTGAGAACGGAGATAAGCTGAGAACAGAGATCTCCGCAGCGGTATCACGCTACATAATTTATATATTGGGCGGTTCGATACCGCTGCTATCCAATTTTACTTAGCAGCCAAATTTACAGTCTTCAACGGAAGGCTTTTTTGTTTACCCAATAAACTCCCTTCTCCTAAATTAGGAGAAGGGTCGGAGATGAGGTATTTGGTCTGATGCTGTAAATTTGCTATAATATTTTTAAATTAACCAAGATGATATGATCTCCAAAGAACTAATTGAAGAAAATAAACAAAAATTGCTTGCCGAGCAAAAACAAATTCGCGCTGTGCTAAATCGCGAAGATATCAAAGACGGCAAGGGTGAGTTTCCCGGCGACTACAAACCAAAATATGATGAGCTTGGAAACGAGGAAGGGGATAACGCTTCCGAAGTTGAAAATTTTAGCAACCAGCTCGGCGTCACCGAAAGCTTGGAAAGCAAACTCAAGAAAGTCGAATGGGCTTTAGCGCGAATTGAAAATGGCACATACGGCGTATGCGCCGAAGGAGATGAGATAGAAGAAGATCGTTTGCGTGCTCTGCCAACAGCCGAGACTTGCGTTAGACACGCGCAGTAAACAGTAATCAGGACAGGAAGCAGAATTATGAAAAACAAACTCTTTGTTTACTGTTTACTGCTTGCTGTTCTCTTGTTTGTAGACCAAATCACGAAGGCGATTTTTGCCAATCGTGATTTTTATTTTCTGGGCATGCATTTCCATCTCGTAAAAAATTATGGACTATCGTTTGGTTTGAATTTCGGCAACGCCTTGGATTTGGGAATCATCGTAGCGGCGCTTGTGGCGTTCCTGGTTTATCTATTTGTCAATTCCAGTTCTGGAAAAATTAATTATGGCGTGCTCCTGGTGGTAGCCGGCGCTGCAGGAAATTTGATAGATCGGCTGCGATTGGGGTTTGTGCGGGATTTTTGGGATATCCGACTGGGATTTACATTTAATTTTGCCGATGCTTTGATTTTTATTGGGTTGCTTATGCTGTTGTTCGGCAAAGATTACAGTAAAACATCGCCGAATGCGGATAGTAATACAGACGCCATGCGCCAAATGCCTCAAAATTGAGTTATGCTGCGAAGGTTTTTTGGCAAATTTACTGATGACTTAAAATTTCGGGCCGTGTAGGATGAAAAAGTCATTAGTATGGAAGGAGGTGTTTACAAAATATGGCAGAACGAAAGAGAAGCGGCCGGGGCTGGTTTGGGGATAGCGTAGGACACGCCAAAGCCGGACGTCTAGGTGGGCGCGCACGCGGCAGAAACAGGAATAATTCAAGTTCAAGTTAAAGCCCCAATTTATTTTATGGAGAGACAAACAGACGGTTTTAAAAATCGCCTGTTTGTTATGTAAGAGGAAACAAGTTATAATATGGCAGAAAGTTAAATCTTTCTGTTTTAATTTAAGCGGTAGAACAAATGTCTTACCCGCCCGACCGAACGACTTTATGGGCATGTAGCTCAGCGGTAGAGCAAATGTCTTATACACATTGGGTCCCTGGTTCGAATCCAGGCATGCCCACCATAATTTCAATCAATCGTTCGGTCGTTCGGAATCCTTCCTGGCCCACCAATAAACAAGTGTCAGTTCTGCAAACAAAATGTACTTTGTGGAAAACCCGGATAGGGTTTTTTATTTTGCCTTATTTTCTTAATATTTAGGAGCTCTTGACAGTAGGTGAACGATCGTATACCATAAGGTCATGGAAAGTAAAACGAAGGAATCGGTGGCTTTGGGAGCCGCCCCAAACCAACTGATTCCTTCGAACTTCCTACAAAATTATGAATTCACTTACCCCTCGCCAAAAACAATTATTAGACTTACTCACCGATGAAATTCGCACGAAAGGCTTACCGCCGTCGATTTCGGAGATCGCCCAAAACCTCCGCCTTAAATCTAAAAACGCAGTGGCAAAGCTGCTCCGGGTTCTGGAAGATAAAGGATTTATCCGCCGTTCTGGCAAGGCCCGCGGGATTGAAGTCTTAAATCCCGAAGGAGAACCAATCGGCCTGGGCACAATCAGCCTGCCGCTTATCGGTCGCATTACTGCCGGACTCCCAATGTTGGCCGAAGAGCAGATCGAAGATTGGCTCAACCTGCCAGCAAGCCTGGTCCGCGGACGCAAGGATGTATTTCTGCTTAAAGTCCAGGGACACAGTATGAAGGACGCAGGCATTCTTGACCGCGATTTGGTTATTGTAAAACAGCAGAAAATTGCCGAGATAAATGATATAGTTGTGGCGCTGCTCGAGGACGAAGCCACAGTTAAACGCTTGGTCAAAAAAGACAGTCGGTTCTATTTAAAAGCAGAGAATAAAGAGTACCCAAACATCTACCCTGAGCATGAATGGTCGATCCAGGGAAAAGTAATCGGCGTGATCCGCCGGATGGAATAATCTTATGTCGGAATTTGAACAACAGAAAACTGATCTCGCCAGCCAGGTTCGGGGGCTTTGCGCCCACTGCAGCAATGGCGTAGACCACAGCTGCAAAATTAAAACTCTGGCAGAGCAGATAACCAGCCTTTCCGGCGTGCCGCTTATAGTCAACAATCGTTTTAATGGATTGCTCTTTACGAATTAAAATTTATTAATCAATTACACATATGGAATTTGCACCATCACTCTTTTCAACCCGGGTTCATAATGGCGCCAGGACATTCTTCGTGGATGTTAAGTCCGCCAAAAACAACAAGCCTTACCTTAAGATTACAGAATCTTCAATTAGCAAGGAAGGCGAGAAGAAAAAAAGCTACATGACAGTGTTTGAAAATGAGATCAACGATTTCAAGCAAGCTGTGGAACAGGCTGTGGGGTTCGTCAACCAAAGCAAATAAGCAAAAACTCCGAAGCGCAGGACTTTCGGAGTTTTTTAAATTAATTTTATGCCAAACAAAGTATATTCTGCCTCCGTGCTCGGACTTTCGGCATCCCTGGTGGAAGTCGAAGTCGGGATCCTCTCTGGCCTCCCCGCTACAATCGTTGTGGGGTTGCCAGATGCGGCAGTGCAGGAGTCGCGCGAACGCGTGAAATTTGCCATCAAGAATTCCAACTGCATCTATCCTTATAGCCGCGTGGCTATTAACTTAGCTCCTGCAGACCTGCACAAAAACGGCACTCATTATGATTTGCCGATTGCCTTAGCAATCCTCATTAGTTCGAACCAATTAAGCTTTGACCCCAGCGATAAATTATTTGTAGGGGAGCTGGCTTTAGATGGCGCCATCCGGCCAGTCTCAGGAGTCCTGCCAATGGTTTTGATGGCTAGGGATTTGGGCATGAAGACCGTATTTGTGCCCAAAGACAACAGCCGCGAGGCGAGCCTTGTTTCGGGCATAGAAATTATCCCGGTGGAGAGCCTACTGCAGCTTATTGGATTTTTACAAAAACTTCTACAAGTCGAACCGCTCGCACCCACGGATTGGCGGTCGATTTTAAATAAAACGGAAGTGGCTTTAGACATGCAATTAATCCGAGGTCAGGAATCTGCCAAACGTGCGTTGGAAATTGCCGCGGCTGGCGGACATAATATTCTACTTTCCGGACCTCCTGGTACTGGCAAAACTCTACTAGCCCGAGCGCTGCCTTCAATTCTCCCGCGGCCGACCGTGGAAGAAGTTTTGGAGATCACAAAAATTTACAGCGTGACTGGCCTGCTGAACGTCAATAAAACTCTGGTTACCGCCCGCCCATTCCGTAGCCCTCATCATACCACTTCCGGCGTGGCCTTAGTCGGCGGCGGCTCGGTGCCGAAACCTGGTGAAATTTCGTTATCGCACCGCGGGGTATTATTTTTGGATGAGTTTCCGGAATTTTCCAGAAGCGTGCTGGAGAATTTACGTCAGCCGCTAGAAGACGGGGTCGTAACCGTGGCCCGCGCTTCCGGCACGGTAACGTTTCCGGCGCAGTTTACTTTGATTGCCGCGCAAAACCCCTGCCCGTGTGGTTACTACTCGGACCCGACCAAAGCTTGCATCTGTACTCCCGCGCAAATTATGAAATACCAAAAAAAGATCTCGGGCCCGCTTTTGGATCGCATAGATTTGCACGTGGAGGTGGGGAGAGTGGAATATGATAAATTATCCTCCGATGCCAATGGCGAAAATTCCCAGGAAATCCAGAAGCGCGTGCAGAGAGCGCGCGATATACAAACCAAGCGTTTCAAAAATTCCCAGGTCAAAACCAATTCGGAAATGAGCATTAAGGAGATTAAAGATTTCTGCAAACTCGATGAGACTGAACAACAATTTATGAAAGCCGCAGTTATAAAGATGTATCTTTCCGCCCGCTCATATCACAGGATTCTAAAACTTGGCCGGACAATAGCGGATTTGGCTGGCAGTCCGAAACTTCAACTCAACCATCTGGCTGAGGCGCTGCAGTACCGACCCAAAGTAGAATAACAATTCAGATAATCTGCCCAATTGCATATGTTTTGCACAGAATTTAGAATCTTGGAGTCATTAAATCAAACCTTATGTCCAAGAAAGTGCGCAAAGCAATTATACCCGCAGCTGGTTACGGCACGAGATTTCTGCCAGCGACCAAGGCTCAGCCTAAGGAGATGCTGCCCGTGGTTGACAAACCCATCATCCAGTATGTCGTTGAAGACGCCGTTTCGGCTGGAATCGAAGATATCATTATCGTGACTGGCTGGCATAAACGAAGCATTGAAGACCATTTCGACTATCCTTTTGAACTGGAAAAACGATTGGAAGCCTCGGGCAAAGAGTCGGAATTGGAGCAGATCCGAAAAATAGCGGAAATGGCAAATTTCCATTACGTCCGACAGAAGGGTCCGCTGGGCAATGCCACGCCAATTTGGAATGCCCGCCATATTGTGGGCGACGAACCGTTTCTGGTGCTGTGGGGTGATGAATTTATAGATGCCCATCCGACCAGATCGCAACAGCTGACCGCGGCTTACGAAAAACTGGGAGGAAGCGCCGTGCTGGCTGCAATACGCAAAAATTCCCCCGAAGATTATAAACGCTACGGTTACGCCGCGGGTAAGGAACTGGAAAGCGGGGTTTTGAAAATTGAAGATATTGTGGAAAAACCCGGGGTGGGGAAGATTGATTCTCCATACGCAGTAGTCTCGGCGGCCGTTTATGATCCGGAAATGTTCAGTGCCATCGAAGAAGCTATGCGAGACTTTGAGGCTGGTAAACTTTCCCGAGAGTTGGTGTATGTGGATGCAGTGAATATATTGCTTAAGCGTCAGAAAGCCTGCTGGGCCGTGGAAATTCAAAACGGCAAATATTACGACTGTGGCAACAAATTGGAATATCTAAAAACCGTAGTTGAAATGGGACTGCAGCATCCAGATTTGAAAAAAGACTTTTTGCGATATTTGGTAGATATGACAGAGTTGCTCCGGACCCAGGAACAGTCTAAAGCGGAGGGCCTATTACAAAGAATAATCACAAAGCAGATCTAATTACCTTTCTATTTGACTCAACTTGAAAAAAAACCAGGATTGTTGTATAGTAATCTTGGCTTTTGGACATGTTTGAAATCAAAATGAACAGAAAATACTATATAATTGGCGGCGTCATTTTATTTTTGATTATTATCATAGTTGTTTTGCTCGTGGCCACAAGTGGCAAAAAGCCGCAGGCTGCCGGGCCAATCACGCTGACTTGGTGGAAAACTTTTGAGACCTCGGACAACGTCCAGCAATTGATTGCCGATTATGAAAAAACTCACAAGAATGTCACAATAAATTACGTCAAAAAAGACGAAACCACCTATGAACAGGACTTGCTTGAGGCTTACGCCTCGGGTACGGCTCCGGATATTTTATCCATCCACAATGATTGGCTGCCGCAGGAAGCAGACAAACTAGCACCTGATCCAACCGGCGATGTTCGCAGCTATAAAACGACATTTGTAGATGTGGCTGCGGATGATTTCATAAAAGACAATCAAATTTTTGCCGTACCTATGAACGTTGATGTCATGGCGTTGTACTACAACAAAGACATCCTCAACTCCGCTAACGTCCTGCCACCTAAAACCTGGAGTGAGTTGGTCTCTGACGTTCCGAAGATTACTCAACTCACAAAACCCGGGACTTTTACGCGATCGGGAATTGCGTTTGGGACTGCGGCCAATGTTAACCGCGCTGTAGATATCATGTCTCTGCTTATGTTGCAAAATGGTACGCAATTTTATAACGATTCCTACTCAGGCGCTACATTTGATCAGACTCAAACAAGTGCAGGCGGGGACAGCGTCAACCCTGGCGCCGTGGCGCTCCAATACTACACGCAGTTTGCAGACCCAGCCAAAACCGTTTACACCTGGAATGCCCGCTCCGATAACAATGTTGACTCTTTCACACAAGGCAGGGTGGGTATGATGCTATCGTATTTTTACATGGAACCGCAGATCCAATCCAAAGCGCCCACGCTCAATTGGGACGTGGCGCCCGTACCCCAGCCTTCAACTGACAGCGTGCAAATTAATTTTGCCAATTATTGGGGCGAGGCCGTGAATAAAAATTCTCCAAATGTGCAAGCGGCCTGGGATTTCTTGAATTTTATAACCAGCCATGATGAATTGAGCGCATATTACAAGCAACACCAGTTGGTGTCTTCGCGCAAGGACATTTTACAGACTCAAATGTCGGACCCGACACTTGGGGTTTTTGCCGAAGAAGCGCTGAGCGCGAAGTCCGTATACAAAAAAGACGCGGACGGATTTGAAACAGTGTTTTCCAAAATGATAGACGATGTCTCGCAGCGCGGACTCACGCCGGAAGAAGCGGCTACTAACGCGGCACAGCAGATAGACTTGCAATTGCAGCAGCATTAGCTGTGATATAATTTAGGAAGCACATTTCACCAAATGAAAGCAAAAACAAAGATTATATCGATCGTATTGCCTTGGATTTTGGCTTACCATTCTGTACTGGCCAAGCCATTTGTGGGACCTTTGGTCCAATGCGGAACGGGAAAAAATTCGGAATGCACTTCTGCGGACTTGCTTAATCTCGTCTTCATTGTCATAAATTTTTTGGTTGGGTCTGCGGCAATATTGGCCATGGCCTATATAGTTTACGGCGGCATCCAAATGGTTATCTCATCCGGCAATGAAGATGGTGTGAAGAAAGCCAAAAGCACAATGGTTAATGCCATAATCGGCTTAGTGATGGTTATCCTATCCTATCTTATAATCACCTCCATAACGTCCTACTTTACCGGCCAGTCATTCGACACCTTGCAGAAATCATTGTCGCTATGAATTTTCTCTCCATCCCGAATTGGATTGTTTCCGCTAGCGCCGCGCCTTGTATGCCGAGCGGGGGGAGTTTATGCAACCCCTTGCAAGGCGGCGTCAACGTTCCAGATGTGCCAACTCTTTTGACCCATGTTTTGAATGACCTCGGGGGAGTGATCGGTCTGGTAGCTATTGCCATGGTGGTGTACGCCGGGTTTCGCATGGTGACGGCCAATGGCGAACAGCACTCAATTGATAAAGCCAAACAGATTTTGAAGTATTCGGTGTACGGGTTCGTGGCATCCGTGATGGCTTACGCCGCTGTAGTGGCGGTGGAAAATTTTATCGGCGTGCAGGACCCAAACTACGACAGCTCTCAGCCTCAAAATCCTCTCCAGCAGTTTGGCAACCTCAAAGTCTTTACCGAGCAGATGATCCAAAATATCTTACTGGTTATCGGAGCTGTATCTCTGCTCATGATTATAATTAACGGCTTCCGGTATATGACAGCCCGTGGTAATGACGAACAGGTGAGTACGGCCAGGCGTGCTCTGACCTGGGCCATAGCCGGACTGGCGATATCTTTATTTGCGTATACAATAGTAAGCGCTGTAGCAAAACTAATTTCATGAAAAAAATCACAAAATTTGTTTCCTGGTTGACTTCTGGACTCATATTTATGGCTGTGACTGTGAAAAACCCCGCGCCGGGTTTATTCAGCGATCTTTTTGGCGATAGTCCGGAGATCAAAAATATTATTCCTCAGATTATCTCCATAGTTTTGGGATTTGCTGGACTCGTGGCCATAGCTTATGTCATTTTGGGGGGATTTCAGCTGGTTACTTCGCGCGGCAGTTCTGAACAAGCCGAAAAGGGGCGCAAAACGTTAACAAATGCTATAATAGGTCTAGTCATCATTATACTGTCATATGTAATTGTCAGTATTGTGACTAATGCCGCATTTGGCAATGTTGGATAATTAATTAATTTAATCAACAATTCAAAGGTCGAAGAAACAAAAGATCCGCCTACGCATAAAGCTTTGGCGGACAGGAAGGAATAAATATGAAAAAATACTCACATAAAATAGCTCAAATTGGTTCAGTAGTTTTGGGGTTTGTGGTTGCCTTAAGTCCGATGTTGGCATTTGCCCAGTTGCATTTGCCTGATGCCGGCGGTACTGGTTTGTCCAATACCTTCGGTGGTGCGACCACGCTTTCCGGATTGATTTTGGAAGTGATTAATATTATCCTCGCTCTTGCCGGTTTGATCGCTGTGCTTATTCTTATAATCGGCGGTTTCCGCTACGTCACAAGTTTTGGCAACGAAGAGGCTGTAGGCAAAGCCAAAAAAATGATCATCAACGCCATTATCGGCATTATCATCATCATCTTGGCATTTGTGATCGTACGCGTGGTGACCAACGTCTTTATCAACCCAAGCAATATCTAAGATGTTCAAACTGAAAAGATTAAAATATTCATTGCTATCACTGGCGCTTGCTTTTCCAGGAATTGCGTTCGCGGCCGCGAGTCAGATCATCAACTCCAACGACAACCCGGGCGGCATTCTGCCTACAGGTATTTTTGGTCACCAAGCAACAATCGGCGGAACAATTCTTGGGATCATTCAAATACTTCTGGGGATAGTTGGGTTAATCTCTGTGGCTATGATTATTTACGGTGGCTTCCGTTATACAACTGCGGGTGGCAATGATGAAGTCACGAAGTCGGCCAAGAAAACTATTATCAATGCTATTATTGGTCTCGTGATTGTAATTTTGTCGTATGTCATCGTGACAATTGTCACAAATCTCGCATTCGGTACTGTCGGTTGATTTTCCCAAAAAAATGAGCCGGGAACCTGTAAACAGGTCCCGGCTTTTTGGTTGCCCATCATCTGCTTGCCACTTGCAGAAATAGGGGATGTCCGTCGGTGTAGTAATCGGAGCGAATCGTAACGAAGCTTTGAAAAAGCAATCGTCCGTCCGCGGTTTTGAATTTGAGCAGGTATGAGCCTGCCTCAATTCTGTACCCGTCGTTGAACCAGTTGTTGTGCTTGGTCACGGGCCCTTCGTCCGACTCAATGGCGGAAAGCACTTTGCCGTTGCGCGGGTCCACGGGCATGGAATACATGCTTACGTCAGTGGAGTCAGGCAAGCCCGCAGCTTGAAGCCTTGAACGTACCAGGCGAACCGTCGTCTGGTAGTCAATCTTGACCTTGCCCATAACACAGCGTCTGTTGCCCGGGAAGTCCTGGCACGGCTCCGGCGATAGGATCTGGTAGCCGTAGTAGCCGCCGCCATAGACTCTGGCACCACGGGCGTAGCCGTAACCGTAAACCGAGTAATTCTCCTGCGCCCGTTCCATACGGTTGCAGTAGACGTACTGGTCCGGCGTTCCGGGAAACGGCCCGCTTTGGATGCAGGCTTGGAATGGATTGTACACCCTAGGTGCGGCTGCTACGATCCGTGTAGAAGGATGATCTGCAACTGCTGTTTCGGTTCTGGCGGGCTGCGGATTCGTGAGCCGGATGTGAATCTTGTCGCCGGAAATGCGAGCTTCGAACCCTAGCGGCGAGAGGATCCGTGCCAGCGCGGCGTCCAGGGAGAGTCCACGCACGTCGTTGGTGACAGCGAGATCTTCCATGGGTGAATCCGGCACGACGAAGTACGGGTGATTCGGATCGCTGAAGTGATGCGCGATCGCCACGACTGCTACGGAAAGCGGCGTGCGGTTGAACTGCAACGATTGAGCCTGCGCGTTTGCCGCCCACACCAGGACCGCCATCAACACGATAAATTTTTTCATAAACCCCTCCTTGGGGCGTATTGGTTACAAAGGATTTGTAACTTAGTATACTACCACAAATTTGAGTTTTTGTCAATGCTAGTAAATAAAAAATGGATACGGCCCCTTAGGGTCGTATCCATTGAATATGTGGTTGATCTGATTGCGTTTTGGCGCGCCCAGACTGTGTTTGTTTGTCCTCCTTGAGATTTGGCGCAGGGCTGTCGGCTGGATCCGTCAGCGCCGTGAACGTGAAATTTCCGCGGTCGTGGTGGTTGGATTGTCCTGTACCTTCCCAACCGCGACACCAGTAGGGGATGTTCACGATGACCTGAAAGTCGTGTCCCGAATACGGCACCGGATGACAGCCGCTGTGGATGACAAACGTCTTGTTGACGTCGTGGTCCACGCGTCCCAGGAAAGCCATCATTGGAAAGCGATGGTCAAACGGCTCGTACGCATCGATAGACGAAACGTCAGCGCCATCGGGGCTAATGTCTATGACCTGCCCCTCCTGCTCGTACATGACGTTTTGGACGACACCGCTGGCGCAAAGGACTTCGCCTTCAAAAAGGTCCGTGAAGGTATCCGTCCAGTAGGCAAGCCTTGCGTCCACGCTTGTGACTGGTCCCTGGTGCACCCTACGCCCTTTGGCATCGGCTTTTAGCTTTTCTAAGGCCACAACCGTTGAGCGCGATTTGTACGCGTCTGTCTTTAGCTCATCGTACAACACCGCACCCGGATCGTCTTTCTTGGCAATTTCCGCGGCGTCTTTGGACCCAATAACCTCGCCCATGTGGTTGCCGATGGCTTTTTGTACTTGCCTCCCGCGTTGATTGATTTGTCGCAACACGGGAAACTGAGGATCAGTGAAGCCAAACTCCTGCCAATCCACGCCGTAGGTGTAAACAAGAAAGAGGATTGTACCGACCAGCCCGATCCAGCCGAGCTTGGATCTCATTTTTTACCTCCCTTATCATCAGACTTCTTCTGTTCTTGAGGTCCCGAAAGCAGCATAACCATCCAGAATAGAATTGCCAGAATGGTCATCAAGCCCGGGCCAAGGGCAATTGCTCGAGTGTAGGCAATGTTCGCAATCCGTGAAATTGGGTTGAAAACGAAACTACCCGTGATGATGAGCCATGGTATGGCAAGCAGGCCCGCGAACCAAGCAGTGGGTGAGCCTTGACCCCACTTCGTTGACGAAAGCACGAGGATAATCGTGAGAAGCAACCATATGCCAGCCCATGAGCTCTGGCCCCAGAGTTCTGCAAAAGAAAGAAAAGCAATTATGCAGAGTTCGGCCAGAACAGCCCAGAAAGTCCATCTGGCGGCTTCCTTCAGAGTCTGCATTTGCCGAGCGCGCTCGAAGTTCAGATCGTAGGTCACGTCGATATGGTCTTCGTGATGTACTGCCTTGGGTGTGAAGCCTCGATCTTTTGTGAAAAGATCAAAGAGGGCATCCACTGCAACCATAAACAGCGCAATCTCAGCAGAATCAGGATTGATCAGGATCAAGGCGGCAATCGGCAGATAAAGGAACGCGGTGTAAGGAACCAACATTTTGTCGATGAGGTTCACAAGTACCGCTAATCCCAAAACCAGGAATGACCAGACCAGAAACAATAGTACTCGTCTAGTCAAAGTCTTGATCGTGTTCAGGCTCCAGTCCTTGCCCGCTCCAAAGATTTGGGCGGTCAGATGACCGGATTCAGGAAGGGGATTGGCGTCTCTCGTAGGCATCGAAAACTCCTGAAGTTGTTGGGGTTAGTTTTTCTGCCAGCCGAAGATGTAGCGAAACACGCTTCCACCGTAGCGCGCAGTTTGTTTTATACGATACCGCTCTCGGCGAAGTTTGATCTCGTCTGCCTTCAACATGAAGAAATCACCTAGTGCTTGGCCTTGTGATGCAAGTTGCTCCGTTGTGGTTTTTGCACGGGAACCAATATAGAGAGATTTTTTTAGAACTTTGCGTCTCTCGTCATCACTTGGTAACCCGGCCAAGTATTGCAGAAATGCCACTCGCTGTTTTGCCGCTTCGTCTCCCTTGCCTGTTTTAGCAGTATGGACGACGAATTCAGCATCTTCTTCGTCGGAAAGGTTGCTTAGGAATTGTCGGATGGTCTCTTCGCTTTTGGCATCAGAGAGCTTCAGTTGAGTTATGGCCATGACAAAATCGTGTCGGTCGCCACCTGTTGCCTCAACTTTTCCCTCAACCTCCCGCGAAGTTTTTTGTTCGAGGGGGTTTGAAATGAGACCCCCGAAGATACCTTTGAGGGCGCTTTTGATGAGTTGCTCAATGCCTGACCAGAGACCTAGGGCAAACAGTGTGTTGATCAGGTGACCTTCACCTACGGTGACGCTGTTTTTTGGATCTTGCGGAATTTCCATGACGCACCTCTAAATTGTGAAGGAGCTGATTACAGCTCCGAGGTTAGCGAAAGCGGAGTTGCAACATGCAAGTATAGGAAATTTTTGCCGTTTTGTCAAGTGTTCGTATATTTGTTAGAATCACACATATACGTAAGCCGGGGTGGTGAAACTGGCAGACACGCAAGGTTTAGGACCTTGTACCCGAAAGGGTGTGCAGGTTCAATTCCTGTCCCCGGCACCAAATATAAATTAGTCAGTTTGGTAAGTTGACATCATAGATAAACCCCAGTAAAATTTTTAGGCATTAATCTTAGTGGACCAAAAAGCTCATGAGTAAATTTTTTCGCAATCTTCTTATAGTGTTTGCTATTTTTATCATTATCGCTGCGGGTTTTACCTTGTTTCATTCATCTGGCGATAACGGCAGTCCGGTTTCCATCTCGCAACTGGCGGATGAAGTGAATTCGGGCAACGTCAGTAAAATTGAGGTCTCCGGAGATGACCTGACCATTCATCTCAAGGACGGCAGTATGCAGACTTCAACTAAGGAAACCGAAGTCGCGCTTTCGGAAACACTCAAAAATTATGGTGTAGATTCGGGTAAAGTCAAAGATACCGAAATTGACATCAAGTCCGGTGGTTCGTCATCGTTTTTATACTCAACCCTGCTGGAGTTCCTGCTTCCAGTTCTGGCTATCGGCGGATTCATTTGGTTTATGATGCGCCAGGTGCAGGGTAACAATAACCGCGCAATGTCGTTTGGCCAGTCCTCGGCTAAAGTTTTGGAAAACTCTGACCGGCGGAAGCGCGTGACTTTTGCGGACGTGGCGGGTGTGAAGGAAGCCAAGGAAGAATTGAAAGAGATTGTGGAATTTTTGCGCTTCCCTCAGAAATTTTTTAGCCTCGGCGCGCGCATTCCCAAAGGCGTGTTGCTGCTGGGACCTCCGGGCGTAGGCAAAACTATAATGGCTCGGGCCGTGGCCGGGGAAGCCAACGTGCCGTTCTTCCATATTTCCGGTTCTGAATTCGTAGAAATGTTTGTGGGCGTAGGCGCATCGCGCGTGCGGGATTTGTTTAAGAAAGCCAAGCGTTCGGCACCTTGTATAATTTTCATTGATGAAATTGATGCCGTTGGACGCCAGCGCGGCGCAGGTTTAGGCGGTTCGCACGACGAACGCGAGCAGACTCTAAATCAGATTTTGGTGGAGATGGACGGTTTTGATAATGAGACCAATGTTATAGTTATCGCCGCCACCAACCGGCCGGATGTTTTGGACCCGGCGCTCATGCGCCCGGGACGGTTTGACCGGCAGGTTGTTTTAGATCCGCCGGACATAAACGACCGTGAAGCAATCCTCAAAGTCCATGCCAAGGGTAAGCCCCTGGGCGCGGATGTGAATATGCGTCAGATTGCGGAACGTACTCCTGGATTTTCCGGCGCGGATTTGGCTAACCTTATGAACGAGGGCGCAATCCTTGCCGCCCGCCGAAACCAAAAGGAAGTCTTCCAGATTGATCTCTACCAAGCTATAGAAAAAGTCATGCTCGGCCCAGAACGCAAGAGCCATCTGATGTCCAAAAAGGAAAAAGAGATTGCCGCTTGGCACGAAGCTGGACACGCTTTGGTGGCGACAATCTTGCCGCATGCCGACCCGGTGCATAAAGTTTCCATAGTTTCGCGCGGCCGCGCCGCAGGCTACACCATGAAGCTGCCGGCTGAGGACAAAAACCTGCATTCCAAGTCGGAATTCGTGGCGGATTTGGCGGTGTCTTTGGGCGGCTATGCCACTGAGCAGACAATATTTCAGGAAATTACCACTGGCGCTTCGAGCGACCTGAAGGTAGCCACCAACCTGGCCCGGCAGCTCGTGACGCGCTACGGCATGTCGAATCTTGGGCCTATGACGTTTGGGGAATCGCACGATATGATCTTTTTGGGCCGCGACATTGCTGAACAAAAAAATTATTCCGAAAATGTCGCTGCCAAAATTGACGAAGAGATCTCCGGATTTATCGGCCGCGCGTATCAGACAGCGCTTGACGTTATCAAAAAATATCATAAACACCTTAAGACCATAGCCGACCGGCTTATGGAGGTGGAAACCATTGAGCGCGAAGAATTTGAATCACTCGTGGCAGACGTGATCCCGAAAGAAAAGATGCTCAAACCAGGCCAGGCAGATCTGCCCGGCAACCTTCCTACGCCAGCGGTGGTGTAGTAGCATGATCGATTACGCCAAAATTTTTAAACAGGCTCTCCATTTGCTTGCAGGCAACAAGTTCTTCTGGGGATTGGGCCTGTTTTTGGCTTGGGGTTCGGTGGTAAACCAATTGTCTTACCAGCTGGATTGGAATGATTCTGCGTCCCATCTGTCCGCACCCCAAGATAATTTTATTTGGCTAGCATTGGCAGGAATCGTCGTGATTGTGATCTTGGTCATGATGTTTTTCCGTTGTCGGACAGCAATTATTTTGGCAACGAAAGCGCGAATGGAAAATAAACCAACGGGGTTTGGCCAAAGCTTCCGCCAGGCCCGCGTATTTTATGACAGGGTTTTTGGAGTCGCGTTTTACACGATGCTAATTTTATTGGCCGCGGGCATAATTTTGTTTGGGCCAGTGTTGTATTTACATTCGGTAAATCTATCCGGTCGCGCGGCAATTTTGGGTATCTTGGCACTGGTCATAGTTGTGCCTTTGGCGATAATTGCAAGCCTTATCAATAACCTGGCGCCAATGTTTATTGTTTTTTACAATATGAAAATCCGCGAAGCCGTATCCATTACATTCGATATGATCAAAAAGTCCTGGCCCGTGCTATTGGTGTTCAGTATTTGGCTGGCGATAATTGCCACTGCTGCGGAATACATTTTGGTCCTAATCTGGGATTCTTGGGTTGTTTTTTCCCGCCCTTTATTTTATAATGCCGGAGGGTTTCACCTTTCAATTGTCAGCGCGGCACTGGGTGCCATAATGATTATCGCTCTTATTATTCTGACTGGAGCGATAGCGGCTTATCAGCAGATTTGTTGGACTTTGCTTTTTTCCGAAATGGTTCGGCCTGAGAAAATTGAAGAGAAGGAAGTCTTGCCTGCTTCGGAGGCTGTACAGGGTGGCTAAATTCGCGCGAAGATACGGACGGTTAGCTCAGTGGTAGAGCATCTCTTTGACGTAGAGAGGGTCGCTGGTTCGATCCCAGCACCGTCCACCAGGGAAGGTTCTCCGCCAACAATAACTATCCTTATGAGGCGGATCCGCCTCAGGCGGAAAGTCCTCTACCGTCCACCAGAAAACGCTCGGGCCAGAAAAATTTTTTCCCGAACGCAAAAATCTAGAATTTTTATACACCTTAAGGTGGATTTTTGCTCTATTGCAATTTCTGAGGAAATCACAAGGAGTCGGAAAAATTTTTCTGGTCCTCGCTTAGAATTAATTAAGAATTAGGGGCTCGGATCAGTTGGGAAAGGGTTCTTAACTGTTTCGTACTTCGAAATTCCAGAAAGAATTTCAATGGGTTTACCAGAACTGGAAAATAAAATCAAAATCCAATTCAAGGACAAGAATTTGCTGCAGTCGGCTCTGACGCATCGTTCGTATCTTAATGAAAACCGTAAATGGCCGCTGCCACACAACGAACGCCTGGAGTTTTTGGGCGACGCAGTGCTGGAGCTGGTTACCACCGAATATCTGTACCGGAATTTTCCCAATCCCGAAGGCGAACTGACGAACCTTCGTTCGGCTCTTGTGAATTATAAGATGCTGTCGGAGGTTGCGCAGAACCTGGGGCTGGAAGAGTATATTTTGTTGTCTAAAGGCGAAGCGCGCGACACTGGCCGGGCCCGGCAGGTGATTTTGGCCAATGCTATGGAGGCGCTAATCGGCGCCATTTACCTGGACGCGGGATCTGATGTTGTGCGCGAATTTATCGATGGCTGCGTGATAACGCAGCTTGAATCTATATTGGCCGGCGGCAAAGTTTTGGATCCAAAAAGCAAATTCCAGGAACTGACGCAGGAGAAATTGGGCATCACGCCGCATTACAAAGTCCTTGCGGAGTGGGGACCGGATCATTCCAAGACTTTTGAAGTCGGAGTGTTTGTGGGAGAGCGGCAGGTGGCCAAAGGCGTGGGTTCAAGCAAACAGGAAGCAGAAATTTCCGCAGCCGAAAACGGCTTGAAAGTAAAAGAATTGTAATGCGATACGAAAATTTGCACATGGAATTCGTAGATTAGTATCGCAAATAAAATGTATCTTAAAAGACTAGAATTACAGGGCTTCAAATCATTTGCGCACAAAACTGTTTTGGACTTTGAACCCGGCATGACGGCCGTGGTCGGCCCAAACGGCTCGGGCAAATCCAATGTCGCGGATGCTATCCGCTGGGTCATGGGCGAACAGTCCATGAAGCTTTTGCGCAGCAAAAAAAGCGAAGACATAATCTTTGCCGGCTCTGATCGCAAATCCAAATTGTCCGTGGCCGAGGTGGCTCTAGTTTTTGACAATCGCGACCGAAAGATTCCCGTGGAATATTCAGAAGTTGAAATCCGACGCAGGATTTTTCGCAATGGGGAATCCGAATACCTTATGAACAGCAGCCGTGTCCGGCTTCTGGACGTGGTGGATGCGCTTATGCGCTCGGGGTTTGGCGCGACGAACTATGCAGTTATCGGCCAGGGGACTATCGACCAGATGATTTTGGCAGGTCCAGCCGAGATTAAAAATCTCGTAGAGGAAGCGGCTGGTGTGAAGCCCTACTATATTAAACGTGAACGAACTACCCGCAGGCTGGCGCAGACGGAAGAAAATTTGTCTCGCGTATCGGAATTAATGAGCGAAATTGAACCGAGGCTCAAAAGCCTGCGGCGGCAAGCCAAGCGCATGGAAGAGCGAGAAGTTGTGGCCACGGAGCTCAAACGACTACAGTCCCAATACTTCGGTCATGGGCTGCAAGTCCTCGAGATCGGGCTCGCCCAAGTACTGCAAAAGTTAGGAGCCAGAGAACAGGAAGTTGAGAAATTAGCACGGGAAATTTCCGGATTCCGCAAAACACTTGAAACCGAAGAACAGCAATCCGGCCGCACCGACAGTTTTCTTACGGAACTGGATGAAAAATTAAAGCTTTTGGAGGAAAAACGTCTGGCTCTAGCCGAGTCTTTGGCGGAAGTCCGCGGCAAACTCAAGGTTGAATCTCCGGCTGCGAAAAATTTTTCAGAATTCCAAAGGCAATTTGAACAGATCCTGGAAAATTTGCACCCTGAAACCGTGGACGAAATCAAGAAACAGCTTCGCGAACTCGTCGTGCGCTTTAGCCAGTCTTCAAATCAAGATTTGACATCTAAGCAAAAAACTTTGACCACGGAACTTTCGCAGATTGTCCGGGACATGGAGGAGCAAAAGACCGCCCGCCAGCAGCTTTTGTCCCAGGAACGAGAAAAGAAAAGTTTTTTGACCAATGAGGAGAAAAATTTTCGGTTCAAATCCGCGGAGTTGGCCAGGCTTAAAGACGAACAAAATTCATTGCTGGTTGAGAAGGCCCGGTTTGATACCAAGCTTGAAGGTTTGCAAAAAGAAATTACCGAGGCGCTTGGGGCGGAGGACTTGTCGGCTTACAAAAAATTGCATTTGGAGGAAGGTGTCTCCGAGCGCATTGCCAAACTTAAGCGCCAGATGGAACTTATTGGCGGCGTAGACGAATCTACGCTCGTGGAGTTTCGCGAGACCGAGGAAAGATTTAATTACCTATCCAGCCAGTCCGGCGATTTAACCCGAAGCTTGGGAGATTTGAAAAATATTATAGAAGAACTGGACCAGGTCATTAAAACTCAATTTGATGACGCGTTTGTAAAAATTTCTGAAAAGTTTGTGGAGTATTTCAGAATTTTGTTCAACGGCGGCCGGGCGCAATTAAGCTTGCTTAAAGCCTCAGCCGAAACGGGCGAGGACATGGCTGAAATTTCAGAAGAGGATGAACCTGAAATCAGCGTCGACGGCGTGCGTAAAAAAAAGGCGGCCAAAGAAATTGCGGGCATAGAAATTAAAGCCACGCCGCCAGGAAAAAAACTTTCCACTATAGCGGCGCTCTCGGGCGGGGAGCGCGCACTGACTGCGATTGCCATGCTTTGCGCGATGCTGGCTTCGTACCCTTCGCCGTTTGTGGTCCTGGACGAAGTTGATGCGGCTTTGGATGAGGCCAACTCCATCCGGTTTGCCAAAATTTTGGGGACACTGGCACACCAGACGCAGTTTGTAACTATTACACATAATCGCGAAACTATGCGCCAAGCCCACACGCTCTATGGCGTGACCATGTCGGACGAAGGTATTTCCAAAATTCTGTCGATAAAGCTTGAACAAGCAGAGAAAGTGGGCACCCGCTAAATTTATGTTCTCTACTGCCTTACATTCGGTCACGCAATTTATTATCCAAACTATAAGTACGCTCGGTTATGTTGGCGTGACTGGTCTTATGGCTTTGGAGTCTGCTGCCGTGCCGCTCCCGTCTGAAGTTATTATGCCGTTTGCAGGATTTTTGGCTGCCGCCGGACGATTCAATTTGTTTGGCCTTGCGTTAGCCGGCGCGGCGGGTTCGCTCATCGGGTCCTGGGTTACTTATGCAATAGGATATTTCGGCGGTCGGCCGCTAGTGATGCGTTATGGCAAATATATTTTGATATCGCACCATGACTTGGATTTGTCAGAAAAATTTTTCCAAAAGTTCGGAGCCTGGTCGACATTCATAGGCCGGATGCTTCCGATTGTCAGGACATTTATTTCCATTCCTGCAGGCATTGCCGAAGAGCCGCTAGTGCCGTTTACCTTGGCGGCCTTTGCCGGGTCATTTATTTGGTCTTATTTTTTGGCCGCGCTTGGCCGAAATCTTGGCGACCATTATACTGTTTTGGAAACATATTTCCGCAAGTTTGATCTAGTAATCGTTCTCTTGGTGGTCGTGTTTGTGGCTTGGTGGATTCGCAGACATTGGAAGGAGCGTCTGCGGGGTTGACCAAAGCCCCCCACTTTGTTATACTGTGCAGGTTATTGAAAGGAATTACCCATGCTCACGATTCGATTACAACGGACAGGAACCAAGAACAAACCGGCATTTCGGCTCGTTTTGGCTGAGAAAGAAAAAGCCGCAGGAAAGAAATTTTTAGAAGTGCTCGGCCATTATAACCCAAGATCCAAAGCCTTTGGCATCAAAGATGAAGAAAGACTTAAGTATTGGATGGGTCAGCATGTGGAATTGTCTCCGTCCGTGCACAATTTGTTGATTGAAAAAAAACTGACCGAGGGCAAAAAAGTTAAAGCCTGGAAGCCCAAAAAATCGGCAGAAACAGCTGCCGCAGCAGAAGCGCCGAAACCGCAAGAGCCGACCCCGGCCGCTGAACCTACCGCCTAAAATATTTTTTAACCTCGGAAACCCGGGGTTTTTACTTGCAAAGGTTGACACATCTGCGCCAAAAATGTAAACTAGGCTTACAAAGATCGGCTTTTTAGTCCAGAGCGCAGATCTTACACGTTCTTTAAGACAAGTAATTTTGAAACGGCAATGGAACAAGATCAGGAATTTGTTGAATATCTGGTCCGTGCCTTGGTTGACCATCCGGACGATGTCAAAACCGAGCGCACTGTGGATGAGATGGGGGTGTTGATTACGCTGCATTTAAATCCCGAGGACATGGGGCAGGTTATCGGCCGACAGGGTCAGACTGCTAAATCGATCCGAACGCTTTTGCGAGTTGTGGGAGCCAAACATAAATCACGAGTCAATTTAAAGATTCATGAGCCGGAAGGTTCCCGAAGGCCTCACCAATCTTCCCGAGAAGAAGCACCTGAACGCGAACTCTCCGCAGACATAGACGACTTCAAACTCTAAAATAAAACCCCAGGCAAACCCTGGGGTTTTGAAATATGAAATCGACACGAAGTGTCGTCCCGGACGTGATCCGGGATCTATTTAAGCGTATGAAATTTATAATTCTCACATTATTCCCGGAGGCTTTTGAATCTTACTTAAACGTAAGTTTGCTTAGCCGCGCCCAGGCGCATCACCTTATAGATGTCCAAACGTATAATCTACGCGATTGGGGAGAGGGCGTGCATAAATCAGTTGATGCCAGGCCTTACGGCGGTGGCGCTGGCATGGTTTTGCGAGTGGATATTATTGATAAAGCGCTGAAAAGTTTGAAAGCTAAAAAAGGTAAAAAGGGGCAGATGATTGCCTTAATGACTCCGCAGGGCAAAGTTTTCAAACAAACCGACGCGCGCAAGCTTTTGAAACTGAAAACCTTAGTGCTTATTTGCGGCCGTTACGAAGGGTTCGACGAGCGGATCCGAAACTTAGTTGATGCTGAAATTTCCCTCGGCGACTTTGTGCTCACTGGCGGCGAGATTCCGGCCATGGCTGTTTTGGATGCGGTTGCCAGATTGGTTCCCGGCGTGGTTGGTAAAGAAGCATCGCTTGCCGAGGAAAGTTTTTCGGAAAAGCTTTTAGAATATCCACAGTACACCAGACCGGAAGTATTCAATAAGAAAAGGGTGCCAAATGTCCTTTTGTCAGGCAACCACGCCAAAATCAACGAGTGGCGCAGCACCGAGGCGCTTAAGCGCACCACAAAACGAAGACCGGATTTACTAAAATGAGACTGGATAAATATTTAGTTGAAAAAATCCCAAATATTTCGCGCTCAAGGATTCAGCAGACCATCAAAGATACCGGGGTTTTGGTTAATGGCGAAAAAATTCTAGAGCCCGATTTTGAAATAACAGAAACTCATGAAGTTTTATTGCCGGAATTTAAGACTGATGATTTGAAGCCAAGTGATATTGAATTGAAAGTTGTTTTTGAAAATAATGATTTGGCTGTTATAGATAAACCAGCGGGAATGGTGGTGCACCCGGGTGCCGGCAATACCGAAGATACCTTAGCCAATGCATTGCTTGCCAAGTATCCCGGTATTGAAAAGGTGGGTGAGCCGCATCGGCCGGGGATAGTGCACCGTTTGGACGAAGACACCTCCGGACTCATTGTGATTGCCAAAACCCAAGCCGCGTATGATTACCTCAAGCAAATGTTTTTGGACAGAAGCGTAGACAAAGAGTATCTGGCTTTGGTCCGCGGAACGCCAAATAAGCACGGCATAATCGATGCGCCTTTGGAACGCGTACCGCTTAAGCAAAAAATGTCCGTCAGAGACGGATCCGCCTCCGGCGGAAAGATTAAACAAGCCATTACTGAATATTTTTTAGTTGCCTCCGACCTCTCTTTACAATTTTCCCTGATTCGTGTAAAATTGCATACAGGTCGCACACACCAGATTCGTGCGCATTTGGCGCACATTGGCCATCCAATTATCGGCGACGCAGTCTATGGGAGCAAATCCGATTTGGTCGGCAGGCAGTTTCTGCACGCATATAAATTGAAATTTAAATTAATGGACAGAACCTGGATTGAACTGGTGAGTACACTTCCAGCAGATCTCAAAGAGGCCTTGTCCCAATTAAACATATCATATGATGATCAACTCATTTAAACCAGAACAGCTCAAAGAAGTGCCAGTGCTTAAGGCTGGCTACATAGTGCGCGTCCACCAAAAAATTACGGATGTATCATCCGACGGCAAAGAAAAGCAGCGCATCCAGATTTTTGAAGGCCAAGTTATAGGCACTCGCGGCGGCAAAGCCATCAACGGCACGGTCACGGTGCGCAAGATCGCCTCCGGCGTGGGCGTGGAACGCATTTTTCCGATCCATTCGCCAAGTATCGAAAAAATCGAAGTCGTGAAAGCCACCCCGGCGCGTAAAGCTAAACTGTACTACACTCGGGCCGGCAAAGAAGCGAAAGTCAGAGAATAAAAATTACCTCCTAAAACCACCCCACTCAGGGTGGTTTTTCTTGTAAGCTGGCGTTATTTGTGCTTTAATTATCTGGAGAAAGCACAAAAATGACACAAACAAACCAGATACAAAAACAAGGTTTTACCCTGATTGAGCTTTTGGTGGTGATTGCCATTATCGGTTTATTATCATCTACGGTAATGACCACGGTTTCAGTGGCCCGGAGCAAATCACGCGATGCCCGCAGGGAAGCCGATGCATTGAATTTGCTCAATGCCCTGGCTTTAGAAGAAAGCACACGAGGCAAGTTGCCTTGCCATAAGGATTACGACAGTTCCGAAAATTCAAATGGTTCTGTCAATCAGAAATTTATGAAATTTTTAGTAACAGATGGTTATCTGGCCCAAACTCCGCGCGATCCGCTCAATAAAGGAATTTATACATATTCCTATATGACTTTTTCAAATGTAAAAAAAGGTCCTTGCGGTGCGGTGGCCTACATTGACTACACCACAGAAAACCCGATCACGAGCTGTGTCGGCGGCGGAGTATTGATCAATAATAACCACTGCCATATATTTTTTCCGAGTCCCCCAAACTGTCCAAATTGGACAGATGCCGATTTATCCGACTGTAAACTCAAGGACAAGAAAAATGATTATTAAAAAAACCGCCATATGACGGTTTTTTAAGGATCTTTATACCATGCTGGCAGAGTTGATCCGGCCGCGATCCTGGCGTAATTTATCGATTTGATTTTTCAGGGCGAGTACCTCGGCATCCACCACTTCGCCGCTTGCCGCGCGTTTACGCAGTTCTTCCAGTTTTTGCTCGGCTTCTGCGAGAACGCGGTCATTATCGTTCAAAGCGCGGAGGCCTGAACCTTCGTAACCTATTTCACTTCTCATTTTAGATTAGTTTAAGGACATTCCAGAAGGCACCGATATAGTCGGCGCGCCTGTTTTGATATTTGAGGTAATATGCATGCTCCCAAACATCGAGGCCCAGCACTGGCGTGTGGCCGTGTAGAAGGGGCGAGTCCTGGTTGGGTAGTCCATGCAAGTGCAATTTTCCGGATTCGTCGCGCGCCAGGAAAGCCCAGCCTGAGCCGAACTGTTTGGCAGCAATTTCCGAAAACTGTTTTTTGAAATCGTCAACGGATCCGAATGTCTCGATAATTTCCGAAACTAATTTTTCATCTTTAGTACCGGCCGGGTCAAGGAGTTTCCAAAACAGCGAGTGATTTGCATGCCCGCCGCCTTGGTTCCTGATGGCCAATTTTGTAGTGTCATCAACTTTGAGGGACTCTAAGTTTTTGAGGAGATCTTCTGCGCTCATCTGTTGGAGATCCGAGTGGTTTTCTAGCGCCGCATTGAGCTTGTCGATATAAGCCTGATGATGCTTAGTGTAATGAATTTCCATCGTTTTGGCATCTATATACGGCTCTAGAGCATCGTAGGCATATGCAAGTTTGGGCAGTTCAAATTTCATAAGTATTAACCCTTTCTTTTTTAATTCCTTTTTTATATTAAGCAACTAGAATGCTGGCGTCAATACATTTTCTACCAGATTGCAGTAGAAGTTGGTTTATGGTATAGTGAAAGCGCTTTAACTGGCCACGAGGCCACTTAAGTACATATTTTCTTCAGCTTACTTATATAAATTTCAAAGTTTGTTGATCTGATCACATGGTTTTACGGCTTGTATCTAATTTTGACTCAAAAATAACCCTTTCTCATCTAAGAGAGGCGTATTTGGTTTAGCAGCTTAGAACAAACTTCAAAACACATTCAGAAACCAAGCTTTGGATTGGAAAGGTTTTTATGTTGTTTGTATACATAATCATTGCTATTGCTGCGGGGCTTGGTGCCGGTTACTATTTGCGCAAGCTCCAGATTGCCGGCAAAGTCAATTCAATTGAAGCCAAAGTTTCCAAGGCTTTAGACGAGGCGCACACCAAAGAAAAGGAAATTTTATTGGAGGCCAAATCACGCGCCATTGAGATAGTCGATCAGGCCAAAAAAAGCGAACAAGAATTTCGCAATCAAATTTTAAAGACCGAAGACCGTTTAAGCAAAAAAGATTCAGATTTGGACCGCAAGCTTTCGGAACTGGAACAGACTCGTTCCAACCTGGCCAAAAAGCAGGACGAGCTGGCCTCTTCTCATGAGGAATTGAAAACCATCCGCGCCCGGCAGATGGAGCAATTGCAGAAAATCTCAAACCTCACGCCAGAGGATGCCAAACGAGTGCTTCTGGAAGCCACGGAGAAAAATATGCGCGAGGAACTAGCCGGGCTTACACGTAAACTGATTACCAATGCCCGCGAAGATGCGGACAAAAAAGCTCGAGAAATCGTAAGTCTGGCCATTCAGCGCTGTGCCTCGGAAGTTACCAGTGAAATGACGACTACCGCAGTAGCGCTTCCTTCGGAAGAAATGAAAGGACGCATCATCGGCAAAGAGGGCCGCAACATCCGAACATTTGAACAGATGCTCGGGGTTGAGGTTATCGTGGATGATACGCCCGATGTGGTCGTGATTTCTGGATTCAATTCGGTTCGCCGTCACATCGCCAAAATTGCTTTGGAGAAATTGATTCAAGACGGCCGTATTCATCCGGCCAAAATCGAAGAGGCTACCGAGAAAGCCAAAAAAGAAATCGCGGAGCAGATCAAAGAGGCGGGGGAGGCCGCAGTTTACGAACTCGGCATTGCCAATTTTCCAGCCAAACTGGTCCAACTTATAGGCCGGCTCAAATTCCGCACCAGCTATGGCCAGAACGTGCTCAAGCACTCCGTTGAAATGGCCAAGCTGGCAGCGCTTATGGCCGAAGAGGTCGGCGCCGATATCCAGACAGTCAAACAAGGCGCACTTTTGCACGATATAGGCAAGGCTTTAGATCAGGATATGGAAGGTACACACGTGGAGATCGGCAAACAAATTGCCAAAAAATTCAATTTGCCTGAAAAAATCGTCAACGCAATTGAGGCCCACCACGGCGACGTTGAATATGGGTCCATTGAAGCCGCAATTGTGGACGCGGCTGACAATATTTCTGGCGCTCGTCCCGGGGCCCGGCGCGATACTTATGAAAATTACGTTAAACGGTTGGAAGAACTGGAAAGCGTGGCCTCAAGCTTTGAGGGAGTGGATCGCGTTTATGCCATCCAGGCCGGCCGCGAAATCCGTGTGTTTGTCCGGCCCGAGAAAGTCGACGACTGGTCGGCGACTAAGCTTGCGCGCGACATAGCCAACAAGATCGAACAGGATCTTAAATTTCCAGGTGAAATCCGCGTGATGGTGATTCGGGAGACAAGAGTGGTTGAATATGCAAGATAAAACGCTTGGGCAAGAATTTTTTGCCCGAACACAAACCCTCAATAATAAAAAATTATGTTAAAAATTATTTTTTTTGGTGATATTTGTGGAGAACCGGGACGGCGTGCGGTAAAGCAGTCTCTGCCGGAAATTTTGGATACCCAGCAACCGGACCTGGTTTTGGCCAACGTAGAAAACCTGGCGCACGGCAAAGGCGTGACTGTCAAAACTTTGGAGGAATTGATTCGCGCCGGCATTTCCGGATTCACCGGCGGCAATCATATTTTTTCCAAACGTGACTTCACGGATGAAGTCTTCTCTAAATACGGGAAGATCCTGGTACGACCGACAAACATACCTGATACTTATTCGGGATCCGAAAGTATCTTTTTGGAAACCAAAAAAGGCAAGGTTTTGGTGGGCAATTTTTTGGGACAGGTTTTTATGGACCGGCAATTTCATGATCCTATCGGCTCGCCATTTGAGCAGATTCAGAATTGGCTGACCAGTAATCAGATCGAAAATCCCGTGGCGACTATCATAGATTTCCATGCCGAAGCCACGAGCGAAAAAGTTGCGTTCGGGTATTTTCTGGACGGCAAAGTTTCGGCCATGCTTGGCACGCACACCCATATACCCACGGCAGATTATAAAGTCCTGCCAGCAGGTACGGCATATATTACCGACGTTGGCATGTGCGGCGCAGCCGGTTCTGTGCTTGGAGTCGAGAAAGAACTGTCGCTGGCTCGGTTTACCACAGGCACCCATGTGGCATTTGACATTCCCAAAGATGTGTCGTCTGCCGAATTAAGTTATGTTATTATAGATATAGATGAAACTAATGGCCGGGCCGCTCAAATTCAGGGCGTGCACCGGATAATTAAACTCAAATAAATGCCGCAGCCAAAAAGTTTTCTTGCGCCAAAACAGGTGCTGTTTAATGCCGAAATCGGCCGGGGCCAGACCGTGGTAGATTTGGGAGCGGGTAATGGATTTTTTGCCCTGGCAGCGGCCCAGGCAGTGGGGCCGGAAGGGCATGTGTATGTGGTTGATATTCTTGAAAAATCTTTGGAACATGTCGCGTCGGAATCCCGAAGGCAGAACTTAGGAAATATCAGTACCATTCGCCATGATCTGGAAAAACCGGGCATGGAACAAGTTGCAGCAGGCAGTGCCGACGTTGTGATTGTAGCCAATGTCCTGCATCAAATCAAAAATACAGCCGGCCTAATAGCAGAGATTTACCGCTTGCTTAAAACTGGCGGTCGCGTGTGTATTTTGGATTGGAACGGTGAGCCATCGGTATTCGGCCCCAGGTCGTCCCGGCGAGTGTCGGAAGACAATGTCCGGGAAATGTTTGCGAAGGCTCTGAAATTTGAGCGTAAGGTTGACGGCGGCCAATTTCATTTTGGATTAATCTTCGTAAAATAACATGACATTTGATAAATTTTTTTGGTTTTCACAGCCAAGCTTAATTTTGACCTCAGCCGATAAAGAGCTGCTTTGGATATTTGCAGGTCTGACCCTGCTTGGGATTATTTTCAAAATTGCAGAAGCGGTGATGCATCATGCGGTCCTGGTCAAACTCTATGGTAAACTAGGCGCGGCGACCTTCTGGATGGGCATCTCGGGTCTGATTTGGTATGTTTTGCGCTACGAGAACACGCCAGTACTGGCCGACCGCTACTGGGCCGGATTGACCTTGCTTTGTTTTATCATCTGGCTCTTGGCTATTGTTTGGTTTGTTTTCACCAAGTTCCGCGTAGAGAAGCGCGAATATGATCGTCAGATGCTCAACAGCCGGTATATCCCTGGGTCCCGAAAATGAACCTCGGTCAACAGGGGGAGATGTTGGTGGCAAAGCATTACGAGAATTTAGGCTTCCGGATTTTGGACCGTAATTTTATTTTTCCTAAAGGCAAACAAACCGGTGAGCTGGATCTGGTGGCTCTCAAAGACGGGGAATTGGTGTTTGTGGAAGTTAAAACCCGAAGCAGTGCCAAGTTTGGCGGCCCGTTTGAATCCGTAGATTTGGGCAAGCAGCGGAAATTGGTGAAGATGACTAAACTTTACCTGCAATTGCACCCGGAATTGAGGGACAAAAATTACCGCATTGACGTAGCTGCCGTGGATATTGACAACCAGCATGAACCTGTTATAATACTTCCGAACGCTGTTGAAGACACCTACTAAACGAGCCTTAAGCTCGTTTCTTTTTTCAAATGAATTAAACTCAAGGAAGTAAAACAAATGAATGATCAATTTGAACAGGCATTAAACCAGATTGCTGAAGAAAAAGATATCAGCAAAGACGAAATTCTCAAAATGATTGAGGTCTCTTTGGCCGCGGCTTTTCGCAAGGACTACGGCAAGAAAGACCAAAATATTGTTGTGGAGTTTTTGCCAGAAACCATGGGCACGAAAATTTTTGATGTTAAGAAAGTCGTAGAAGTCGTGGAAGATCCGGTTAAAGAAATGTCTTTGGAGGATGCTAAAGTGCATAAGAAAAACGTCAAGGTCGGCGATGAGATCAAAATGGACATCACGCCCAAAACCGGGGCCAAGTTTGGCCGCATTGCGGCCCAGACTGCCAAGCAGGTTATTGTCCAGAAAATCCGCGAAGCCGAGCGAGGTGTAATGTTTTCTGACTACAAAGCCAAAGAACGCCAGCTGGTGAACGGTATGGTTCAGCGCATTGAGGGTGACACGGTCTTGGTTGATTTGGGCAAGGCCACCGGCGTATTGTTCCCATCCGAACAGATCCGCGGCGAAAAATATTCTATAGGCGCCAGGGTCAAAGTTTTGATTCTGCACGTTGAGCCCACGGCCAAGGGTCCGAAAATTACGCTCTCGCGTTCGCATCCGGACGTGGTCAGGCGCTTGTTTGAAATCGAAGTTCCGGAAATTGCCAATGGCATTGTGGAAGTCAAATCAATTGCTCGTGAGGCCGGCAGCCGCACCAAGATTGCGGTCTGGTCTTCGCAGGACGGCGTGGATGCCATAGGCGCCTGCGTCGGGCAGCGAGGCACGCGCGTGCAGGTGGTTATGGGAGAGCTTGCGGGAGAAAAAATCGACATTATCTCCTGGAGCGAAGATCCGGTAAAATTCATAGCCAATTCTCTGTCGCCGGCCAAAATTCTGAACGTGACCTTGGACGAAGAATCCAAGGAGGCCAAAGTTGGAGTGCTTTCAGACCAGCTGTCTTTGGCTATAGGCAAGGCCGGGCAAAATGTCCGGCTGGCCGCGCGCTTAACCGGTTGGAAAATTGATATTATTGAAGAAAAATTAGACGGTAATAATGAAGCCAAACCCGAAGCAGAAGTTTCGGAACCTGAAGTTTCCGAAGCTGCTGACTCCCGACAGCCGGAAGGAGAGCCAAGCAATGTCTAACGATAGAATTTCGGCACAACTTGTGCCTATGGTCGTGGAAAAATCCCAGTTTGGGGAACGGGCGTTTGATATCTACTCCCGCCTGCTCCGCGAAAACATAATTTTTTTGGGTGATGTCATCGACGACCATATCGCTAACCTGGTGATTGCCCAACTTTTGTTTTTGGACGCAGAGAACCCAAAAAAGGACATCCGGCTCTATATCAATTCGCCGGGCGGATCCGTCACCGCGGCCATGGCCATTTACGATACCATGCAGTACGTCAAACCTGACGTGTCCACGGTTTGCATCGGCCAGGCAGCCTCTGCCGCGGCCGTGCTTTTGGCCGCAGGTAAACCTGGCAAGCGGATTGCTTTGCCGAACGGACGCATAATGCTTCACCAGGTTATGATCCAGGGTTTGGGTGGCCAGGCCACGGATATAGAGATTCATACCAGAGAGGTTTTGCGCACAAAAAATCAGATCAACAATATTTTGGTCAAACACACTGGCCAGGCGCTTAAAAAAATTGAGACCGACACAGACCGCGACTTCTTTATGGATCCAAACGAAGCCAAAAACTACGGCATCATTGATAAAGTTATAGAAAGCTTATAAAGTAAAATTTAGTAAAATAGAAAAAGGAACCATGATCATGGCTCCTTTTTTATTGCGTCGACGCATGCGTAGACGCAATTTAAGTTTTGGTTTCCGCTGGAGTTGTCTCGCGTTCAAAGTCGCATTCTTTGTTGCTGCATTTGAGCACGCCCGAGCGCGGATCGATTATGAGCAGGTCGCCGGATTTAGGACACTTCTCACCCGTAGGTTTGCCGTTGAGCAAAAATTTGCATTGGGGGTATTTGGAGCAGGAGTAAAAGATACCGCGTTTGGATCGTCTCTCTATCAGTTCGCCTTCGCCACATTTGGGGCAGGTAACACCCGTGCCTTTCTGGATTTTTTTGATGTTTTTGCATTCCGGGTAGCCGGAGCAGGCGAGGAAGGCGCCGAAGCGTCCGAATTTTACCACCATAGGCCGACCGCATTTGTCGCAGACTTCGCCGGAATTTTCGTCTATGAGTTTTTGCTCTTCGGGCATAGGGCGCGTGTATTTGCACTCCGGGTAGTTGGAGCAGGCGATAAATTTGCCGAACCGGCCGTGTTTGATGACCAGCGTGTGGCCGGAGATGGGGCATTTTTCGTCCAGTTCCTCAACGTGCTTTTCCACTTCCTTTTCTTTGACTTTGAGATTGTCGTGGAATGGGCCGTAAAACTCGCGAATGACCGGGACCCACTCTTTGTCGCCTTCGGCGATTTCGTCGAGCTCGTTTTCCATTTTGGCCGTGAACTGATAATCCACCACGCCAGGGAAGTGCTCGACTAAAATATCATTGACGATGAACCCCATTTCCGTGGGCGAGAATTTTTTGTCTATTTTCTGCACGTAATCGCGCTCTTGGATCGTTGAGATAGTTGGCGCGTAAGTACTTGGCCGGCCGATGCCTAGTTCTTCCAAAGCTTTAATGAGACTTGCATCCGTGTAGCGCGGCGGCGGTTGGGTGAAGTGTTGGCGCGGTAAAATCTTTACGACCTTAGGTTTGTCGCCCTTGGATAATTCCGGAAGCAATCCTTCTTCCTGAACTTCCTCCTCGTCAGTGCCCTCAAGGTAGACTTTCATAAAGCCGTCGAACTTAATGGTCTGCCCCGTGGAGCGGAAGATATAGGTTTTGTCGCCTTTGATCTCGGTGTCCACGGATGTGGCGTCAAACACTGCCTCGGGCATTTGCGTGGCGATGGTGCGTTTCCAAATCAAATCATAAAGCCGGTACTGGTTGCGATCCAAATAATCTTTTACGGATTCCGGGTCGCGCATTAAATCAGTCGGGCGTACGGCTTCGTGCGCTTCTTGGGCATTTTTGGAGCGCGCCGTGTATTTACGCGGCGTCTCAAGCAGATAATCTTTGCCGTATTTGTCGCGGATTGCTTCCTGGGCCGAGGCCAGCGCTTGTTCGGAAAGGTTTACGGAGTCGGTACGCATGTAAGTTATGAGTCCGGTGGCAGAATTGTCACTGAGTTCCACGCCTTCGTAAAGCTGCTGGGCGTACATCATTGTCTGTTTGGCGGAGAACCCCAGCTTGCGCGCGGCTTCCTGCTGCATGGTGGAGGTGGTGAATGGCGCGGCAGGGCTGCGGCGGACTTCTTTTTTGGTGACTTCTATAACTTCCGCGGGTTGGGTGCGCAGATCCGACAAAATTTTATTGGCCGCGGTTTCATTTTTGATGGACAGTTTGTCCAAAGATTTGCCGTCAACTTTGGCCAGCTTGCCTATAAAGTTTCCGTCTTTGTTGAAGGTGGCTTCAATGCTCCAGTACTCTTCCGGTTTGAATTTTTGGATTTCGCGCTCGCGTTCAACGATCAATCTTACCGCCACTGACTGCACGCGGCCGGCCGAAAGACCGCGCCGGACTTTCTTCCACAAAAAAGGCGAGAGTTCGTAACCGACCAAGCGGTCCAGAATCCGGCGGGCTTGTTGCGCGTCCACCAAATGCAAATCCAGCTGTCGCGGATGAGCCAGCGCGTCCTCAATCGCGGTTTTGGTAATCTCATGGAAAGCAATGCGTTTGGTGTCTGCGGGTTTCAGGTTTAGGGCAGATAAAAGATGCCAGGCAATGGCTTCGCCTTCGCGATCTTCGTCAGTGGCCAATATTACTTCCGGCGCTTCTTTGGCCAGTTTTTTGAGTTCCGCGACTTTTTTCTTGGCTTTGGGCGGGACCAGATAAGTTGGTTCAAAATCGTGCTCGATATCGATGCCCATTTTGCTTGATGGTAAATCTCGGATATGTCCAAAAGACGCCTCTATCTTATACTTGCCGTCTAAGAAGCGGGAAATAGTTTTGGCCTTGGTTGGCGACTCAACGATGACTAAAGTTTTGGGCATAAATCTGGAGCGATCATAATCTACGAATCATCCGAATGCTGCAAATTATTTAAAGCAATTTTGGATTCGGATCGCATCATATAGTGGACGCGACTTTCTAATTGTGCAGAATTGAACGATGCTTGTCAAATCCGACAGTGATTTGCTTTTAATTTTTTGGCATCACCGCATCGTGCCAATCCGAAGAAATTTCACCATTGGTCATAAGATTGCCAGTGCGGGCCAGGGGGTTAATTTCCGAAAGGATGCTTATTGTTTCGTCGGGATCTGTAAATCTTGGACAGCAATAGTTTTCTGTAATCACCGGATCGAGCTGAATGCTGTCCAGAGTTATAGTGTCTTTTCCGCCGGAGGCGGATCCGCCTTTGGCGGAGAAAGTGATGGTTGCTGTAAGTCCTTGTGTTGTATCTTGACTCCACATTTGGTCAAACACTAAATTTCCCATGGCGTAGAAAATCCAACCCTGGTGTTTTTTGTCCAAAGATGTGTAGTGTTCGATGGGTTGGACCCAGTGCGGGTGGTTGCCGATGACCAGATCCGCACCCGCGGACACGGCTGCGTGGGCAAATGCAACCTGCGCGTCTGTGGGAGTGCGCGTGTACTCAACCCCCATGTGCGTGGAGACCACAAGGAAATCAACTTTCGGCCGCATGGTGTTTATGTCTGACGCAAGTATATCTAAATCCGTGGCATAGCAGATATCTGAACTTATCAGTCCGGTGTTGGTGCCGTAAGTGTAGGCTAAGAATCCAAACCGAATGTTATTTTTCGTAATAATTTGTCCCAAGTGGCAATTTGTGCCCGTACCCACAGGCAGGATATTGTGATTAGCCAGCAAATCATCCGTATATTTAATTCCATATTGGCCGTCATCTAACGAATGATTATTGCTCGTAGATAAAACATCAAAGCCTGCATCCTGCAAACCCAAGATAGCCTGCGGGTCGGCGTCAAACGTCAGACTGCCAGCCACATAATGTGCGCCTCTATCCGAAAAAGGGGATTCCAGGTTTGCAAACGCCAGGCTGGCGGTACTCGTTTTGGCTTTTATGCCCGCGAATGGCAGGGTGAAATCTTGGACTTGTTCCATTTCCTGATCAACGTTTCGTGAAAGCATTATATCGCCGCCAAAGATAAATGTCGTGACTTTGGGCTGGTGTCTGACTCCAGCGGCGGAATTTTCCGGAGTTGGGATCTTGGTCCAAATAAAAAATCCTGCGACAGCAAGTGTTGCGGCAGCCAAAATGATATAAATTTTTGGAAGTCTGGACATAAAATTACCTAATTTTGCTGAATTTAGCGCCGCCAAGATTGCGCACGCGCCCTTTCATCTCAAGCATTACTAATGATGAGTTGAGTTCTGCTGCGGGCATCCGAAGATTCCGGGCCAGGTTGTCCACATGCGTCGGTTCTCGAGTGAGTGTTTCCAGAATTTGGCGTTCATTCGCGCTGATTTCAGAATTAAGCTCAAGTTCGGGTGCAGGCACCAAGTCCAAATTGAGCTCTTCGCACACATCAAGGTATGAGGACACAAGTTTGGCGCCTTTTTTAATAAGGTTATTGCTGCCGCGCGAAACTTCCGAGAAAATGCTCCCTGGCACTGCAAAGACTTCACGATTTTGCTCCAGCGCAAAGTTTGCAGTAATAAGCGAACCCGAGTCGACATCGGCCTCAACCACAACCGTGCCCAACGATAAACCGGCGATGATGCGGTTCCGGATGGGAAAGTTTTGTTTTTGGACCTGGGCGCCCAGCGGGTACTCGGAAACCAAGCAGCCATGCTCCATAATTTTTTGCGCCAATTGGAAATTGGATTTGGGAGCAATACTAGCGTTATCTAAAGGTGATGCCAGTACAGCAATTGCCAGGCCGCCGAGATTGATGCTCGCAGTAAGGACTTGCGCATCTACGCCAAAAGCCAACCCCGAGCAAATCGTAAGGCCGGCGTTCACAAGTCCGGCGGCAATTTCACTTGCCGCCAATTTTCCGTAGTCGCTCATCTTGCGCGTACCGACCATGGCAATTGCGGGAGTGTTGAGTGCATCAACTTTTCCGCGTACGTACAGCACGGGCGGGAAGGCCGAAATTTCACGCAGCAGGTCCGGGTATTCGACACTGCCGACGATTACGGTTTCGATTCCCAGTTTCCCCAGTTTGGCGAATTCGAGGCTCGGATCGATTGTCTGTTTTTGGGAGACCATTTGCTCCACCAATTTGGGATTGAACCCGCAGGTGGTGTATGCGGCGCGAGTGGCATGCCAGGCGGCTTCAAAGGTTTTGAAGTGTTTGAGCAGATGAGAAAGCCTTAATGGACCCAGCTGGGGTATCAAATTGAGGGCGTTTCCAAACAGTTGTTCTTGGGGATTATTCATATTTTCAGGACAATATTGACAAACGGCTTCAGATTTGCTAACATAAGCCGTTGGATATAATATATTGGAATAGTTCATTTTAGTCCAAAAAGTTTTGTTACCGTCTTTCATCCTACTTATTGAGCGGCGAAAGCAAACAGCATCCCTCCTATTGTTTGCAAGTAACCAAAAGTTAGGGCCGTTGCGGTTTTCCGTAATTGTCCTACGCTCGTAAGTAGGGTTAAGGACGGTAACATGGAAAAGGGGGACGCCATGGAAGACTCGAGGCTGCTGGAAGTGCTACTCGGCGTCGCCGCGTTAGTTGTGATCGGTGTCCAGGCCGCGAATCCGTTGTACAGTAAGTACTTCGCCGAAGCTGGTATTGCGGCGATCCTGCTGGTGTTGTTGGCCATCGTTCTTATGGGACGTGGTGCGTGCCTGCAGGACAGAATGGAGGTGAAGAGAAGGACGCGGGACAGATAATCGCAGAATCAGGAGGAGAGGGATGAGAATTCCATCGGAGGCAAGGCTTGCTCGGCTAGTGGAACTGGACGAGCAGAGGATGCGCGAACTCATGAAGGCCGAATTTGCGCAGGAACGCGAGCAGAGTTCGTTCAACGAGCTCGTGCTCAACGACCTCGAACAGTTGGACTTCATCGGCAATGTCCGGGAAGTCCGCTGCCACACTCATTGATCCCCGCCTTTGTGGCCCGGTGCCCAGCTTGGGCCATTCCAACAAAAGGACCCGCAGTCCTGTACTGCGAGCCCTTTTTTCTTTGCTTAAATTAATTTATCCATTATATTTGGATTGCGCCATGTCCAACCCTTGAGTTTGAATAGTTTCTATTGCTTGAATACTTTTTTCCAATATTTCTTTGACAATTGGTTCTTCGGATTGGTCAAACTTTTGTAGAACATAGCTTTCACCAGAGCTTTGTCCGCGCGTTTGCGGATTGGTGATGCCGAGCCGGATGCGGATAAAATCCTGCCTACCGATCTCATCAATTATCGATTGCACACCGTTATGCCCAGCCGCTGATGTGTCTTTTTGAATTTTCAAACTTCCGAGTGGCAAATCCAGTTCATCATGCACTACAATCAATTCTGCGGCAGGGTAAAATTTAAGGATTTGCGCCACGGCCCTACCTGAATTATTCATAAACGTTTGAGGCTTGGTCAAAATTATATCGTCCAGTTTGATCAGAAACGAATCGTATTTGGATTCCCAGGCTGCTTCCACGCCGACAAGAAGATCCAAGGCTTTGAAACCAAAGTTATGGCGGGTGTTTTGATATTTTTCTCCGGGATTTCCTAAACCTACGATCAGGTACATTATTGTTTCCTTGCGTATTTAATTAAAATTGGCGCTCCCTCAAATCCGAATTTGAGGCGGAATTGTTTTTCAAACCAGCGTTTCCAGGAAGAGGCGATGGCCGAAGGGAAATTGACTGTGAGCCGGAACACAGGCGGCCTGGTCCCAGTTTGTTTGAAGTTAAAGATTTTCGGTGCGCGTTCGTCTTCCATTTTGCCAGGCATATGTCCTTTTATAATTTTATCTAAGAATTCATCCAGTTCGGAAGCCTCAACCTGGCGGTCAGCAGTGCTGTAGACATCGTACGCGAATTTGGGCAAAAGGTCCAAACCAAGCCCAGTTTTGGCGGAAGTAAAAAGCACTGGCGCAAACCACAGCTGCGGCAAAAAATTTGGCAGCTCGTCCAGCAATTCCTCCTGCCTGTCTTTGGACAGCTGATCAATTTTGTTGAGCAGGACCACCACCGGTTTGTTTTGCTCCAGTATATCTTCGGCCACGGACTGATCCGCAACATTGATTTCCGCAGATGCGTCCACCACGAACAGCGCGACATCGGTTTGGGATAAAGTTTTAATGGATTGGAACGCGGCCGCGGCAGCCACGTCGGATTCCTGCTTCCATTTTTTCTTTATTCCTGCCGTATCGAGGAGAACAAAATTATTGTCGTTCCATTCGAATGGTATTTCAACCGTAGAGCGAGTAGTCCCGGCAGTATCGTGGACGAGTAATCGTTCTTGTTTGATAAGAGCGTTAATCAAAGACGATTTGCCAACGTTTGGTTTGCCCAAAAAAGCAATTTTAATGCCCTCTGAGGCCCCGAAGCTTTCGGTCTTGAATTGTTTTAAATCAATAACTATGGCGTCCAAAAGGTCGCCAATCCCCACGCCATTGGCCGCGGACGTGGCAAAACCCGAGAGGCCGAGTTTTTGGTACGCGCCAATCATCTCCTCGGTTTTGGCATTTCTGGAATCAATTTTATTTATGACCAGGGCGATTGGTTTGCCAAGTTTGCCTAGATTTTGCGCGACTGTAAAATCTTTGTCCGACACAGGTGTCCGGCCGTCCACGACATACAGGATCATATCCGCTTCTCCGGCCGCAATTGCCGTCTGTTTCTGGACATTGCGTTCCAATTCCGAATCCGGACGGTTAACTATTCCAGCCGTGTCAATCAAAATAAAATCCAGGCCGTTCCAAGAGGTCGGACCGTAGGCTCGGTCGCGCGTGGTGCCGGCTTCCCCGTGGACCAACGCTTTATGAGAGTGAAGGATTTTATTATAAAGCGTGGATTTGCCGGAGTTAGGCAGGCCGATAATGGCGACAAGTGGGATTTTCATATTTATAATGCGTCATTACCGAGAACTATCACAAAGTCTGCCTTGGAACTGGGGTAAGTGACATCAGCCGGTGAAAGCGTGAAGTGGCTTTCCAGATACTGCAGGGTGCGGGGTTTGCTGCCTTTGGAGTTGTCGTAAATAATCGTCCGATCAAATGGCGTATGCCCCGTGTATGTTGCGAAGTTTATAGTGACTCCATCGAGGTCCAGATTTTTCCAGGCGGTGGCAGCTGCGGATTTGCCGGTGGAATTTTGGACTTCAATTGTAGCTCCTTCGGACTTAAGCCTTGCGACATCCCAATAATCTGTGAGGAATTGATGGACATCTGCCAAAGTTCTGCCGCTGCAGGGCTCCACGATGTACATTGGGATTTGAGTTGGGGCAGGCGGAGGCGACGTTTCTTGGCTATTTGAAGTATCGGAACTTTGATCGGTTTTGGTATCCGAAGATTTAGTCGTATCGGTCGAGTCGTCTGAAGTGCTCTCTTGAGTTTGGGCCGGGGCAATATATGGCCTGCCCGTGAGCTGGTCGATGGTGGTATCGCAGATTAGATTCGCTTGCGGCTCCAAGGACAGAGAGTACACATTTGCGCCGGAAATATTTTTGGCAATATCGGCCAGCCTAAGGAGTTCGTAGGGTTCAAGATTGGTTTTGAAGTTTGAGGTGAAGTCCGAGAGCAAGCTGTTGAGTGTTGCGATATTGGTGATGTTTAACCCAAGCAGTTTGTCTTTCATGGCCAGGATGACTTTTTTCTGGCGCTCGGAACGCGCAAAGTCCGAACCTTCACCATTGGTGCCGTGGCGGCTGCGCGCAAAAATCAACGCGGTCCGGCCATCCATGTGCTGCGGTCCTTTATTAAATGTCACTGTGCTTAAATAGCCCTTCGTGTCGTAAGGAAAGTCGTTAGGGAATGTTGAGTCGCTAAATGTCCGGTCCACGGTCACATCAATGCCGCCGACATGGTCCACGGCTTGGACAAATCCCTTGAAATCAATCTCCGCATAATAAGGAATGTTGAAGCCGGTGATGTTTTCGGCTGCCGCAATTACAGCTTCGCCTGCGGCGTTTGGATCGTTGGGGTTATCCTGCTGCGCAAAAGCGTATACGGCGTTGATCTTGTTGAGGCCGTGCCCCGGGATTTGGTAGACCCAGTCGCGGGGGATAGAAGTCAGCACAACCTCGTTGGTTTTGATATTGATAGACGCCACAATCATGGTGTCGGTGAGATACGCGCCGTCGTGGCCTTCGCCGCCGACACCCAAAAGCAGGACATTCACCGTGCCGGTATCTTCGCCGATGAGGGGTTTGTCGTTTGAGATAAACAATCCGCCGACGCGGGTGAATATGCTGGTTTTGCCCGTAAAGATTTTATTTATTTCGCCGAGATAGTGCGCGGCCGCAAATCCGAGGCCGCCCAGAATTGCCAGGACGACGATAAAAATCGCAAACTTTTTGAGTTTGCTTTTCGGCTTGCGCGGCCGTTGCACGCCCAGGTATTCTGGGTTTGAATTTATTCCGTCCAAATTTGCCATATGCTAAATTGTCTCTAGGCATTATACTCCAATTTGCTGTCCAAAGCCAGAATTTGGCTTAAAACGGCAGTTGATGCGCATGCCGATATCTGTTAAGCTGGTAAAGGCTTAAATTGGTCATTTAGCTCAGCTGGTTAGAGCGCTTCGTTCACATCGAAGAGGTCGCTGGTTCGAGTCCAGCAATGACCACCAGGAAATTTTCCTTGACAATATTCCCGGTTTCTATAAAAATAATTTGAAGGCAGCAGTTTTTAAATAAAATTATGGAAGACAATCCAAAATTCCCATCGGGGCAGACCCGATCCACCGGTTCGTTTGTGTCCGGGTTGTTGTTTATCTGGGATTTCCTCAAGGTCATCATCATTGCTCTGATTATTATCCTCCCGGTCCGATACTTTGTCTTCCAGCCGTTTCTGGTTTCGGGTTCGTCCATGGAGCCGAACTTCAAAGACGGGCAATATCTGGTTATAGACGAGCTCTCATACCGGTTTGGAAACCCGAAGCGCGGGGATGTGCTCGTACTCAAATACCCCAAAGACACCAGCCAATACTTTATCAAGCGCATTATCGGTCTTCCCGGCGAAAAAGTGCAGGTGACCACGAGCGGCCACGTAGTTATTTACAATACCAGCCACCCGGACGGGTTCACGCTTAATGAGCCGTATCTGGATAGCCAAACCATAAGCTTCCCACATGATAGTACGATAGTGGGCGGAAATAATATCGTCACCCTTGGGCCGGACCAATACTTTATGATGGGTGACAACCGGCTGGCTTCTTCTGATTCGCGCGACTGGGGCATCCTGCCGAAAAATGACATAGTAGGCAAAGTTCTGGTGCGCGCCCTGCCATTGTCGGAATTTAAGCTCTTTTCCACCCCGAGTTATCCGAATCTCTAAAAATCAATTACTAAAATAAACAACAACCAACAATTAAAATCGCAAGATTTTGGGCAGTTGTTGTTTTAATTTTTTCACGTTAATTTTTTTCTAACCTAAATTATATGGGCCGACCCAAAAAAATCACCCCAACTGTAGAAAAAGCGCCGGCGCGCCTGCCCGGCACCCGGGATATTTTGCCGGAAGATATTTTGCCGCGGGAAATCTTTTTGGAAAAGCTCAGCACCCTGGCTCACACATTCGGCTACTCGCGCATAGAAACTCCTGTTGTAGAAGACGCCCGCCTGTTCCGCACCTGGCAAGCGGGAAGTAAGGACAAGCTCATAAGCTTTCCAGGGAATTCCGGCGTGACCTTTGCTTTAAAGCCCACGAATGTGTTTTCGTTAGCGCGCTGTTATCTGGAGTATCATTTTTTTGAACGGGAAAAAATCAGCAAATGGTTTTACGCCTCCGATATAACAGCACTAAATGAATCCGAAATCCGGCAAGAGACAGAGTACGGGTTTCAAACGTTCGGCGAATCCAACCCAATCGCCGACTCCCAGCTTATAAATTTGGTGTTCCGGCTGTTTACCGAAATGGGTTTGAGCAATTTATCTTTGGAAGTCAACAATATCGGCTGTCTGGAGTGCCAGCCCGCGTATGAAGACGTCCTGCGCAACTTTTTTAAAGAAAAAAAATATGATCTGTGCGAAAATTGCGTGGAACTGCTGGATACGCACCCGCTGCAGATTTTAGCCTGCAACAATTTGTCGTGCTCAACTGTAGCTGCAGAAGCGCCGGTAATCGTAGATTTCCTTTGCGATGCCTGCCGCAGGCACTTTATCGGCGTGCTTGAGGGTTTGGATGAACTGGAAATTGCCTACAACCTCAACCAAAAAGTTATTGGCAAGCCTTGGAGCCGCAAGACCGTGTTTGAAGTCCGGTCCAAGCATCCCAACGGCGAAGTCACCGTCGGAGCAGGCGGCCACGCCGACGATTTGATCCAGTCTTTGGGCGGAAACCCTGCGCAGGCCTTAGGTTTCCGCGGCACCGTTGAGAACGTGCTCACCGCGCTCAACCAATCTCAGGTCAAATTTGCCGTTCAGCATAAAGCCGACGTGTTTCTCGTGCCTTTGGGAGAACTGGCTGCCAAAAAAACCCTGCGCCTGTTTACGGATTTGTGGAATCACAACATTGTCGCATCCGAATTTATAGGTCCGGGCTCCATAAAAACCCAGCTCAAACTTGCTGAATCCAACAAAGTTGCAATCGCTCTCATCATAGGCCAGAAAGAAGCGCGGGAAGGCACTGTTATTTTACGCGACGTCAAATCCGGCATGCAGGAATTATTTACGACCGAACGAATTATTGAAGAAGTCAAAAAACGCTTAGGCAAATAACTGGACTTTAAATGGCCGAGAGGCCATTTTTTGTTTGGCTAGAGAGTGGCTGAGAGAAATCGCAGCAATTTGTTCCGAATTCCTGTTGATTCGCTTAAAGATTGACCAATCGGTCAATTTTGTGGTATATTGGGGCCAGCCTCGCCTGTTAATTTCAGTTTTGAGTTTAGGCGAGTCGTGATTTACAAGAAAGAGGTGATACATTTGGTAGAAGTTAAACGAAAAGACGGCGAATCATTCGAAAGTTTATTGCGACGTTTCAACCGCAAAATCCAACAGAGCGGTGTTTTGGTGCGCGCCCGCAGAATCCGCTTTTATGAGCCGGGCCGTTCGCGCAATCTTTTGCGCGAAGACGCCGCGCGCCGCGCCGTGAACCGCGAGAAGAGAGAAGAGCTCAAAAAGCTTGGTAAATTACCAGTTCGTCCAACATTCCGAAGACGCTAAAATCCGCTCGGCATGAATTTTTTGTCAGACGCGGCCGCTTCGGGCGGCCTAAAGCGCTCGACATTGGAAAGTCTCGCATGTTGTCCTCTAAAAAATTCATGCCTTGCCAATAAGATGTTATTAGACCAAATCGAACAAGATTTCAAAGATGCTTTTAAAGCCAGGGATGAAATAAAGAAATCCAGTCTGGGCAATGTTCGGTCTGCGCTCAAAGATGCTGAAATTTCCAAACGCGATAAATTAAGCGAAGATGAAGTCTCGGCTGTGATCGCAAAGAAAGTCAAACAGCATCGCGATTCCATTACGGAATTTGCCAAGGGCGGACGGCAAGATTTAGTGGACAACGAAACGGCTCAGATGCAAGTCTTGGAAAAGTATTTGCCTAAACAGCTGGACGAATCGCAAATCCGTAAACTGGTGACGGAGGCGATTGCCTCAACCAATGCGCAAGCTTCGGATTTCGGAAAAGTTATGAAGCAGGTTTTATCCCAAGCCAAGGGTGCTGCCGATGGCTCAATCGTATCGAGAATTGTGAAAGAAGAACTAAAATAAAATATCTAGTGGCTAATTGACCCCGCCCGCCTGACGGCAGTCGGGCCGGTAATTTCCAAACCTAATCAATTAGAAATTAGTAATTAGAAATTATTTTAAAAATGGCTCGCGAACATATTTATGTCGGCCTAGATGTCGGCTCATCAACTATCCGCTGCATTATCGGTAAACAGGAATCCGAACTCGGTTCTCCGAGTATCATCGGGGTCGGCGAAGCGCCATCATCCGGCATTCGTCGCGGCGTCATCGTGGACATCGACGAAGCTGTGTCGGCCATCTCGGAAGCACTCGAAAAAGCCGAGCGTATGACCGGCCTCACGATTGATCACGCCGTAGTCTCCGTAGGGGGCGCCCAGATAACCTCGCAGGAAAGCCATGGCGTGGTTGCCATTTCCCGCGCCGATGGCGAAATCACCGAAGGCGATGTCGTGCGCGTAGTAGACGCATCTCAAGCCATTTCCATACCGCCCAACCGAGAAATTTTGCATGTCATTCCCAAAACGTTCACCGTGGATGGTCAATCCGGCATTAAGGATCCAGTCGGCATGTCTGGCATCCGCTTGGAAGTCGACTGCCAAATCATTCAGGCTTCCGTGCCGTTTATAAAAAACCTTACCAAATGCATTCTGCAAGCGGGTTTGGAAATTGATGATCTGGTTTTGGCGCCTTTGGCCGCAGCCACTGCCGTGCTCACCAAAAAACAGAAAGAATTGGGCGTGGCGGTAATTGATCTGGGCGGCGGCACCACCGGGCTTGTGGTATTTGAGGAAGGCGAGCTGGTCACAAGCAATATATTGCCGGTCGGGTCCATGCACGTCACCAATGATTTGGCCATTGGCCTGCGGACATCCGTGGACACGGCCGAGAAAGTTAAGCTTTCCCATGGTCAGGCGCAGATGCGCGAAGTCAAAAAAGACGTGGAAATTGATTTGTCCAAAATTGACAAGCAAGAAGAGGGGAGGGTCTCAGTCAAACACGTTGCCGAAATTATAGAGGCGCGTCTGGAAGAAATTTTTGACCTCGTCAACAAGGAACTCAAACACATTGGACGCGACGGGCAGCTGCCAGCCGGCGCAATTCTTACTGGCGGCGGCGCCAAGATGCCCGGCATCGTTGACTTGGCCAAAAAGCAAATGAGGTTGCCTATCACAATCGGTCTTCCCGGATCCGTGACCACGGTCATTGATCGCGTGGACGATCCGTCGTTTGCCACGAGCATCGGGCTGGTACTCTGGGCCCACGAATACTTGCTCGGATCTTCGCGCAACGTCAATAAATTCGCCAAGCATGTACTGGAAAATGACACTGTCAATAAAATGCGCAAGTGGTTTAAATCATTTTTACCATAATTTAAGATTAAGTTTAAACGTTAAAGTTGATGAAATTGGGTTATTCTGTTATAATCTGACAACTGACAACTTTCAACTTACAACTCTTCATGAAGTATAAATCCTTTGAAGTTAAGCCAAAGATAGAATCATTTGCCCGCATCAAAGTCATAGGTGTCGGAGGTTCCGGACAGAATGCAATTCACCGCATGATGGAAACCGGCATTCACGGCGTGGAATTTGTAGCCATCAACACCGATGCCCAGGCTTTGCATGAATCCTCTGCTGACCACAAAATTCATATTGGCAAAACTATTACCCGAGGTTTAGGCGCCGGTATGAACCCGGACATTGGCCGCGCGGCAGCTGAAGAATCCAAAGAAGAAATTTTGGACGTCATCCGCAACGCTGACATGGTCTTTATCACCTGCGGCATGGGCGGAGGCACTGGCACAGGTGCGGCGCCCATCGTGGCCGAGCTTGCCAAAAAAACCGGCATCCTCACCGTAGGCGTAGTCACCAGGCCGTTTGCATTTGAAGGCGCCAAGCGCATGGAAATTGCCAACAAGGGTATGGAACAGCTCAAACAGCATGTGGACACAGTCATCTCCATTCCCAACGACCGCATTTTACAAATTATTGACAAGAAAACTTCCTTACTGGACGCATTCAAGACCGTGGACGATGTGCTGCGGCAAGGCGTGGCCGGTATTTCGGATCTTATCACTACCCCGGGGATGATCAATGTTGACTTTGCCGATGTCAGATCCATAATGCAGAATGCCGGATCCGCGCTTATGGGCATAGGGCGTGGTACGGGCGAAAATCGCGGGTTGGATGCGGCACGCGCGGCTATTGATTCACCGCTTTTGGATATGAGCATTGACGGAGCCAAAGGCGTTTTGTTTAACATTACCGGCGGCAAAGATTTGGGCATGTACGAAGTGGATGAGGCCGCTAAATTCATCACGAAATCCGCGGACCCGGATGCGCGTATTATCTTTGGCGCGGTCATCAACGAAGAGATGGACGAAGAAATTAAAATCACGGTCATAGCCACGGGGTTTGATTCCGAAATGTCCAGACCGCAGCAGGCGGTAAGCCACAATGAAGCCGAGCCTGTGACTGTTGCGGAAAAAAAGCCGGTGTTTGCGCCGCGGCCAATGCCGCCGCCGCAGGAAGAAGAGCCTATGGTCTCGCGCGAGTCCGATGATGCCGACGAACTGGAAATTCCCGCCTTCATAAGAAAAAAAATCAGATAAAATCCTCTCTGGCCCGCCTGTACGGCGGGTTTTTTAGTCTTGACCAATTGAAGCAAATCGTATATACTAAGTCGCGTGTCTGAATTGCTGTCCATTTTGGGCGGCAAGAATCGACAGGAGGAATGCGTGAAAAAATTGTTTTCGTTGTTCACTGCGCTTGCGGTCATAATGCTCACTGGCGTGGCCCAGGCGGCAGTCTGCACGCCGACAGGGTTTGTGCAGGGCGGGGTCAACCTGACCGCCGCGCTCATCAACCCAACCGGTACGGTGAGCGGCACTCTGGACGCCACGGGCTGCAACATCGGTGTCTACGTCGATGTTGCCGGCGCGAGCCTGAAGGTCTCGGATGCGGATATTTTCGGTGCCAATTACTTCGGTGTGCTCGTCAACGGCGACTCCGGCTCGGTGGACGTGGAAATCACGAACAGCTCCATCCACGACATCGGCGAGGTGCCGCACAACGGCGCCCAGCACGGCGTGGCAGTCTACATGCGCGGCTACTTCGCGGTTTCGGCTGTGACGGCCAAGATCTCGGGCAACCAGATCTGGGGCTATCAGAAGGGCGGCATCGTCGCCAATGGCATGGGGACCCAGGCCACCATCACCGACAACACGGTCACAGGCGACGGGCACGTCACGTTCATCGCCCAGAACGGCATCCAGATTGGTTACGGCGCCGCGGCGTCAGTCATGCGCAACCGCGTGTCGGGAAATTCGTATGACGGTCATGGCGATGGTTCCGCTTCCGGCGGCGTGCTCGTGGTCGGCGGTCCGGGTTACGGCCTTTGCCCCGACGGAAACGACTGTCCGTACACGGTCGGTACCAAGGTCGATGATAACGTCCTGTCCAACAACGACGTCGGCGTCTACCTGTCCAACGTTCAGGCCGACTTCTCGGCTCCGAACTCGGCGACCAACATCAAGTCGGTCAACAACACGATCAGCGACGACCTCTGCTTCAACGGGTCATACCAGGCCGCGATCTCGGATCAGGGCAACAACGACAAGATGGTTACCAACCGGATCTCGGGCCCGGTCTGCGTCACCGCTTTCAATCCCAGCGGCGCGGCAATCGACGCCAGCACGGATTTCACTATCAAGCCGAAGGTTCACGCCAACAAGTAACGGTTTCGGGCAGGTTCTCCAGAAGGAGGACCTGCCCGCTTTTTTTATTTGCTAGGCAGATGTCCGGCTGGTATACTTGACGCATCAGGAGGAGGAGTATGGACGCCATACTGAATTCGGAATCGGCCGCGAAAATTCCGGGCTTCATCGCGCAGGCAATCTACAACGCGGCGCTTGATCGAGTGGTAGTCCGTGGGCCGGGGGTCGACATCCTCCATATCTGGTACGGGAGTCTTACCCTGTACAAGGATGTGAATTTGGTCTCGGAAGAAGAGAGGTACACCGGATTTGAGATCGAGGGCGTCCGGAATTTGTACCGTCATCTCAACGAATCCTTTAACCAGGAGTCTGTCAACGTTGAGAAACTGCTGGATGCCCTCGAACAAGTGCTCCCGGGTATGGCCATGGAGGTTCAGCTTTCGCGTTTGATCTACAAATCCTTGGGCCAGCCGGCGGTGTGCCTGGGGTGAACTTCGAGCAGTGCGTGCTTTCCGCACTGCTCTTTTATATATGAACATTTGCTCAAAGGTCGGGGATTTGGTAAGGTTTGAGCGATGTGAAGGAGGAATTATGCACGAAGTGGATTTGGCCGGGCTCAGACTTGAGAGTCCTGTGATGAACGCGGCCGGTACATGCAAAACCTTCGATGAGGCCAGGAAACTTGTACCGACCGCAGTCTCGGCCATCGTGTACGGGTCGTACACTTACGACGAACAGCTTGGGGATTCAGGCACAACGTACTATGCCGATTCAATCCGTTCGATCAACTCGCGCGGTATTCCAAACGGCGGTAGGAAGTTCCTCCGTTCCAATATGTCCGAACTTGTCGCGATTGCACATGATGCTGGTAAAGCCGCGATCTTCAGTGTTTCCGGCAACGATCCCGAGCAGTTCGCCGAATTAGTGGAGATCTGCTTTGGAGGCGGTGCGGACGCCGTTGAGGTGAATCTGGCCTGTCCCAATCTCTGGATCGATGAAGGCCACGTGGCAAAGGCAAAGCAAAAGCCGATTGTTTGTTTTTACCCTGACATGATCATCGATATCGGTCTGGCGATCAAGCTCCGGATCGGCCGGGGAAACAGGATCGGCGCGAAACTTTCGGTTTTTTCGAATCCGATTCAGCTTGGAGAAATTGCCAGTGTAATCGTAGGAGCTGGAGTGTTTGCTTACACGATCAATACCAACACTTTCCCCAAAGCTGTGATGCTCGACGACAAGGGAAAGTTCGTTATCGGAACTGAGTTCGGCGGCATGGCTGGTTCGGCACTCAAACCCATGGCACAGGGGAATGTCAAACTCCTGCGCGATGAATTCCTGCCCTTCGGCATGCCAATCGTGGGTGTGGGCGGTGTGGAGTCGGGCAAAGACGTACTGGATTACAAGCGGCTTGGTGCTTGTGCTGTGCAGGTCTGTACGGCATATTTGCAACAAGGCGCAAGCGTGTTCCATCGAATCCTGGACGAGTACACCGATCTCGTTCCGGAAGAGGAAACCGCAGTCTAGGTTTTGGGCATCGCGTGCAAAATCGCGATGCCCTTTTCATTTGCCCAAAAACGGGGGATTTGGTATGTTTCGAAAAGCAGGAGGATTTGTATGCATCAGGCTGTGACGCCAGGACAAGTGGTGCAGCTAGGAGATTTGCTAGTGACCTTATTCGGGCTGGTGATGCTCATATTGCTGTGGGAGTTTGGATTCAAGCCGTTGCGCCGCGATGAGCTAAAGGAGAAGCTCTGGGTGCTTTCTGATGAGTTGATGGATTTTGGGATGGAACATCGGCCAGTGAAGTCTCATCTCTACTACGTATTCGATCAGCGAATTTTGATTTTTCGTAAGTCACTGGAGAAGATAACGCTTGATCGTTACCTGTTGGTAATCGCGTATGCTCGGATGTTGAGCATTAAGCAGCATCTCAACGAGTATGACTTTGCCAGACTTTTAGCGGGCGAGCCAGACCCTGTGATGCGTGAGAAGCTTACTGCTCTAAACAGCAAGACGCTGGCCGCACTTGGAGCGCATCTTGTCTGGGGAGGGGCAAGGCTTCCGCATCTGGAGTTGTTTGCCGCGTCAATCGTAGCTTCTTGGGAAATCAAGCAAGAAGATCTTGCGGGCAAGCTGACGTTCTGACTTTGGACCGGTCTTCTTTCGACCGGTCTTTTTATTTGCCCAAATTCTGACAATTTGCTATGCTCCGCGCAGGATTTTGACAGATTTATGGAGGATGACGTGACTGCCAAAGATCAGCTTTTCGTGGCATTGGATCTGGATTCACCTAACGAGGCCAGAGTTTTGGCCGGCAGACTTCGAGAACATGTCGGCGGGTTCAAACTCGGGTCCAAGCTTTTTACGCGCGACGGCCCGGCACTTGTTCGCGATATTGGCATAAAGTTTTTGGACCTCAAAACCCATGACACGCCCAACACGGTAGGCGGCGCGGTGTTTGCCGCAGGCATGCTGGGAGTGAAAATGATGACCGTGCACACGCTCGGCGGACGGAAGATGCTTCTGTCTGCAAGGAGAGCCTTAGACGAGGTCGAGGCGGAGCAGAATTTCCGACCCAAGCTTTTGGGTGTGACGGTTCTGACTTCTCTTAGCGAGGGATCGCTTCGGGAGATCGGATTCGATCCCCGAAGGACTTTGGCCGACCATGTGGCATCTCTAGCGGAGTTGGCGTATGATTGCGGTTTGGACGGCGTGGTCTGTTCGGCGGGAGAAATTCGAATCGTCCGACAGAAGGTGAGTGACGGACAGTTCCTCATCGTAACTCCCGGGATTCGAGCCAGAGGTGCTGAGTACGACGACCAGCACCGGACGTATTCTGCATACGAAGCCATTGGTCTGGGTGCGGATTTCCTGGTGGTGGGCAGGCCGATTCACGCAAGTCCCGACCCGGTAGCTGCCGCACAAAAACTCGTAGCAGAAATTGAAGCGAGTTTAAACGCGAAGAGGAGCTTATGACTGGTAGTGGGACTGCTTTAGAGCTACTCAACGAGGCCGGGGCTATCCGCACCGGCCATTTCAAAGCTTCGTCCGGTTTGCACCTGGATACTTACGTAGACAAAGATAGCCTCACGGCTCAGCCTGCAATTCTCTGGGATTTGTGTTTCCGATTAGCCAGAGAGTTCGGGATCTGCCAATTGAGGTGGTAGTCGGCCCGGCTTACGGAGCCATGATTGCCGCTCATTTGGTGGCTTCATGTCTGAATGGTTTTGGTAGCTGTTACCCGGTAGCCGCGGTATTTGCCGTCAAATCCGGCGCAGGCTTTGAAATCCGCCCAAGCATGCGTAAGTACGTGTCGGGGAAGTGGGCTTTAGTCATCGAGGATGTGCTCACCACTGGCGGTTCGGTTAAAAGGACAATTGAAGCAACCATCCGGGCCGGCGCCTCTATCATAGGTGTCGGTGCTATATGCAACCGGGGTAGCATCCAGCCTGAGGATTTAGGTCTGCCTCAAGGAGCCTTGCGTTCTTTAGTTGATTTGTCCGGCCTTCGTGCGTACACTCCTGCAGAATGTCCAATGTGCCAAGCCGGGATTCCCATCAGTTTGGAATTAGGCCATGGCAGTTAGTTCGGCGAGTAAGACCTGAGTCTTGTTCGCCGATTTTTTTGCAAAATAGCGGTTCAAATAACATTTGACATTCCAAATTTAAAGCGACTCGTTTTTGTTGATAAGTCTTACTATATATAGATTGGCCGGGAAAAATTGGCAAAAATACGTATTTTGACAAGTTTCTACATATGGGGCTATAGTAACTTCGGATTACACAACATCTTGTGTTCCAAGGCTATTCTAGGCCAAAGCCTGGATACAAAAACACAAACTTAAACGAAAATTTGTTCATTTAATGCAATATTGAGAGCAAAACGCGAGAGTAGCGGGCTTTTTTATTCGCGCTCGTAAAAGCGGCTTAAGGTATACGGTAGTGCAGCGCGTATCGGTTAACGTAGTGCGTTAAGCGGCCGTAAGCCGAAAACCGTAAGACGCTACGCGCAGCGCCAACGTAAAACGAATAACGCTTATGAAGTGTCCCAACTGCGGAAACGATGACACAAAGGTTCTGGATTCCCGACCGATTACAGACGGTCTGGCAATTCGGCGCCGCCGAGAATGCACCAAATGCGAGTTTAGATTTAGCACGCATGAGGAAATGGAAATTTTGGACCTCACAGTAGCCAAGCGTGATGGACGCAAGGAGCCATACTTTCGCGAAAAGATCGAGTCCGGCATCCGCAAAGCCTTTGAAAAACGACCTCTGTCTCGCGAAGATTTTGCGGCAATCATATCGGGAATAGAACAAGATATTCAAAAATTGGACAAAAAAGAAATCACCACCAAAGAAATCGGCAACATCGTCATGCGGCGCATCAAATCGCGCGATCAGGTGGCGTACATAAGGTTTGCGAGCGTGTACCGTAAATTTGCGGATGTAGAAGAGTTTATTAAAGAGGCCCGCAAGCTATAGCGATCCTACACTCAAGTGCTTTCAAAATTAAATAAAATAGCGTAGAATACAAATCCGACTTAAAAATAATTATTAATTATAAAAGACAATCTATATGGATGGAAACAAAATCCAACAGTACGAAGCGATTCGACAGCACAGATTATTAACACCGGAAGAAGAGGAACGGATCAATAATTCTTTTTCAGAAAATGCGCTTAAGATGATGAAGAAGCGCTATCTGCTGCGTGATGAGCAGGGGACTATACTCGAAAATCCAGCTCAGATGCTCCATCGAATTGCTCACGCGTTGGCTGATGTAGAAAAACAATATGGCAAGAACCCATATGATACTGAACAGATAGAAAAAGATTTCTTTTATATAATGGCCAATAAGGAATTCACTCCTGCTGGCCGCACAATTACAAACGCTGGCGCGCCAAGTCCTGTGGTGGCCAATTGCATCGTCCTCCCAATCAAGGATTCAATGGACGGTATTTTCCAAACCCTCAAAGACGCGGCAATGCTCCAGAAGGCCGGCTCTGGGTTGGGTTTTTCGTTTACCCATCTGCGTCCGGCCGGATCTATAGTCAAAAAATCGCAAGGCATGGCTTCTGGACCAATTTCATTTTTACAAGTTTATAACCAGGCATTTGGAGTCATTAAACAGCAAGGCCGACACGGCGCCAATATGGCAATCTTGCGCGTTGACCATCCGGACATTCTTGATTTTATCCATTGCAAAAGAGTTGAGGGCGACATCCGTAATTTCAACATTTCCGTGGGGATGACTGATGAATTTATGGATGCGGTCATCAATCGGCCGAACGAGCCCTGGCTTTGCAAATTTGATGGCGAAATCATGAAACCGCGTCGCATTACCCGCGACAGCCATGGTTTGATTACAAATATCGAAGAACTGGACATGACTGCCAAAGAAATGATGGATGAAATCGTTTATGGCGCATGGCGCAACGGCGAACCGGGCGTGGTATTTTTGGATGTTGTAAATAAGACTAATCCATTACCGGAATTGGGCGAGATTGACGCTTGCAATCCTTGTGGCGAACAGTTCTTGCACCATTATGATGTCTGCAATCTAGGCTCGATTAACCTGGCCGCATTTGTCAAAAATGGCCGCGTAGACTACGACCGTTTGCGGTTTGTCACCCGTACTGCCACACGACTGCTTGATAACGTGGTGGATTCCACCAACTTCCCGGTGAAGGCTGTCGATGATATGTCCCGCAACTCCCGACGTTTGGGGCTTGGAATTATGGGTTTTGCCGATATGCTTTATCAAATGCATATCCGCTATGATTCACCTGAAGGTTATGCCATGGCCGAATCCGTAATGCGCACGATCCAGGAAGAAGCACACCAGACTTCTCAGGATTTGGCGAAAGAAAAAGGCGTGTTTCCGCTTTACGATCTTTCCATTTACAAAAAATTGGGAATTCCTATGCGCAACACCATGGTTACGACTGTGGCGCCGACCGGCTCCATCTCCATGTTCTTTGACACGGCTTCGGGTTGCGAACCAAATTTTGCGTTGGCTTACACTAAACAAGACAAGGATCGCGTGAAGTACCTATATGTCAACCAATACTTAGAGAAGGAACTCAAAGATCGGGGATTGTATACCCAGGAGCTGATGGATCAAATTATTCAGGAAGGCTCCGTGACCAACATTTCCGGTTTGCCTGAAGACATAAAGGAGACATATCGAGTCTCTATGGACATAAGCGCTGAATCGCATATTCGGGTTCAGGCTTCGTTCCAAAAATGGGTTGATAATTCGATTTCCAAAACAATCAATTTTCCATACTCGGCAACACAAGAGGATGTCATCAAAGGTTATATCTTAGCTTGGCAGATGGGTTGCAAAGGCTGTACTGTTTATCGAGACGGCAGTCGTGAATTGCAGGTTCTCAATATAAATAAGAATATGACGGCTGATGGCAAGACCATAGCTCCGACTGAAGCTTCCAAAACATTAGCGCAGCAAGAACCATCAACCCCCGCACCCCAGCCACAACCAACTCCTATGCCCAACCCAGAACCAATCAAACCCGAACAACCAGTGCAACCCAAGATGGTCGTAAATAATATTTCTCCGCGCAAACGGCCGGACGTAATGCAGGGCTCAACTTACAAAATCACCACTGCTTACGGTAATTTGTATGTGACGATTAACGAAGATCAGTTTGGAGCGTTTGAAGTATTCAGCCAGCTGGGCAAAGCAGGCGGATTCTTTGGCGCGCAGACCGAAGCTATCTGCCGTATGATTTCGTTGGCGCTGCGCTCCGGCATTTCCATAGGCAACGTCATCGAACAGCTCAAAGGCATTCGCGGACCGGACCCGGTATTCCACAACGGCGAACGGATTTTAAGCTTGCCGGATGCCATAGCTAATGTTTTGGAAAATCACCTCAAGCGCGGCCAAACTGAACTCAAACTTGAATTTCCCAAAGTTGCCGCCCCGGAGGGGCGAGCCTCGCTCAACGGAGTTGAGCGGGAATCACCTAAAATTGAAGTTAAACAGCCTGTGTACCAGACCGTGACCACGCAACCTGAAGCCTCCAGTGGCATGACTTACACGCAGAAAGCTTCAATTGCGGATATGGGTCACGCGCCGGCTTGCCCGGACTGCTCCAGCATGATGGTGATGGCGGAAGGGTGTATGAAATGCGAAGTATGCGGATATAGCAAATGTGGTTAGTGGCTCGGCCTAGTTTGCGAAATTACCGGCCGTCTCCGCCTGCTGGCGGGGCGGCCTACTCGCTCGCGCCGTCGCGTTCCGCGGGTTAATTTCTGCAAACCAGGCCTCGCCTATTCACATTTGCAAGAAAGAGAGAAAAGTTATGGAAGAACATAATAAAAGAGAAGCACGTGGCTTTAAGCGCGAAGAGGGGATGCCCAAAAACGGCTTGAGCGAAGATCTCAATTACCGGATCAAAGGTCTGGAGCAGGCCAAAACTTTTCCGGAAATGTCCCGGGCCGATATTGCGGCGCTTGACCGTATGATCAATAAGCTCAAACAGAAGCTAGCCGACCAAGCCGCACCAAAAGTTCAACAAGAAGAGTAATTAGACGGCGGGCCTTCCCGCCGTTTTAAAATTATGGCTAAAGGACTGACTATTGTTTACATCGGTGATGGGAAGGGGAAGACTTCGGCTGCGGCGGGGCTTGCATGCCGCGCGGTCGGGACCGGATTTAAGGTTTTGTATCTGCAATTTGTCAAAGGCGATTGGCCGAGTGGCGAGCGTGAAGCATTGGCCAAGCTTGGCGTGGATGTTAAACTCATGGGCCTGGGATTCGTCGGCATTTTGGGTGACCGTAAGGAACTCAAAGACCACGTGGATGCCGCCAAGAAAGCCAAAGCCGAGTCCATATCTGCTCTTCAATCCAAAAAATATAATCTGGTCGTGCTCGACGAAGCGTTGTCCGCCGTGGAAACCAAACTGCTTACCGAAGATGATATTTTGGAAATCATAGATGCCAAGCCCGCGGATGTGCACCTGTGCCTTACCGGCCACAAGCGCTGGAAAAAAGTTATAGAAGTTGCGGATTTAGTCACGGAAATGAAAATGATTAAGCATCCATATTATCAAGGTATTACGGCGCAGCGGGGGATTGATTATTAGATCAATTTCCCACAATTGCAAAAAAACGGTAGTTTGGTATTATATGTAGGCGTTTAAACTAAATTCTTATGGCAAATTTTTTTCGGGCAAAACGGATAGAAGTATTTATCGTAGTCGTTATAATCGCAGTGTTTGGGGTGGTCTACGCATTTACGCGCGCCCCCATGAACACGACCAACAATTCTGCGGACAATTCAACCACCCAGCAACCCGCGGCACAATCCACTTCAAACGACATCACTTATGACGGCATGGATGGCCGCAACGCTTTGGATCTTTTAAAAACTTTCCATCAGGTTCAAACCAAAGACACATCATTTGGTCCGGAGGTGGTGGGTATCGACGGCGTGGTCCCTGATCCGTCAAATTCCTATTGGGCATTCTATGTCAACGGACAGCTGTCGCAAGTCGGAGCCGATACATATATTACCAAAGCCCAAGATAAGCTGGAGTGGAAAGTGGAGCAATTTTAAATATGGCTTACATTATAATTTTTATCGGAGCATTTCTAAGGGTCCTGCCGCACGCCGCAAATTTTGCGCCGCTTGGGGCAATTGCTCTTTTTGGTGGCACTTACTTAAATAAAAAATTAGCAATAGTAGTGCCGATTGCGGCTATGATCATTTCTGATTTTTTCATTGGCTTTGATTCGCTGGAGTCGCGGCTGTCCGTCTACGGATCCTTGGCGCTAATTGCCGGCATCGGCATGCTGGTGCGCCGCCGCAAAAATATCATTACGGTCATTGGCGGAGCCGTGGGTTCATCTATTACATTTTTCCTTATCACGAACTGCGTGCTGTTTTATGCGCCGACCATGTATGCGCATAACCTTTCCGGCCAGATTGCTTCGTATGTAAACGGCTTGCCATTTTTGCGCCCGACTTTGCTGTCCGACCTTTTGTACACAGCAGTGTTCTTCGGCTCCTACGAACTGATCCAGGCCTGGGCAAAAAGGAGAGCCGCGTATGTCAAGAATTATTAGAGTCACGGTGAATACCCGAGCGCGCGAAGACAAAATAGAAGAATTGGATTTGGACACGTACAAAGTTTGGGTCACAGCTGCGCCTGCGGACAACGAAGCCAACATTGCCGTGAAGGAACTTCTGGCGGATTACTTCAATACGCTGCCTGCCAACATCAAAATCAAATCCGGCATGCACGGCAAACATAAATTTATAGAAATCGACAAAACGTCCGAATAGGGCGTTTTATGTTGTATAATGTCTCAATGGAGGTGGTATAGAGCAGCGGAGCAACTTTTTACAAGGTGATTTGCTGTGAGATCACCTCCATCCCATTACCTAAGGAGGGGAAATGGATTCATTTGATGATGAAGATTTGCTTGACTTTGATGTTAGCGAAACCTTTTTGGACTCCTTCCATGTTCCAGAGGTGACTTGGTTTAGGAACGCAATAGCTTATAAGGATAGCCTAATCCAACAGTTCGGCTATGCGAATATAGCTGAGGTCCACGAACTGTACGAACAAATCAAGGGCCGTCTAATTTGGAGCAATATTTTACCTCTTTTGCACATTCAGGTAAAACAGAGCAGGGCCGGTGTTTTTGTTTGTCGATGCCTTTTCCATTTCGAAAAAACACCATCGCTCAAGTTCTTGCCGGCACCACGGGTACCGCGCTACATCTGTTATGGCTGTGGTGTCCGCGGCGACATACTTGGTTTTGTGACGAACTATTTCGAGTTCCAATCTATTTCTGAAGTCATCGAGTTTATCGATAGCTTTAGTTATAGATGCGACTCGGAACTACAACAGGAGTTACCATTTTGACCGCGATTTGCAAGGACTCAAGTCGCGGTTTTTTTATTGCTTTGGTTTATGGTAGAATTAGCGTATGTCAAAAGAAACTCCTCAAATTCTCAAAGGCTTTCGCGATTATTTGCCGCAAGAACAAGCGGCAAGGCGCAAGGTCATGGCCAAAATTTCCGAAGTGTTTGAACGCTTCGGGTTTGCCCCTATGGACACGCCGGCTCTGGAACCATATGACTTGCTTAAGGGTTCCATTGGCGAAGATGAAAAGCTGATTTACAAATTTGAAGATCTCGGCGGACGACAAGTGGCATTACGTTACGACCTCACTGTGCCGCTTTCGCGCGTGGTGGCAATTTATCCGGAATTGCCCAAGCCGCTGAAGCGCTACCAAATCGCCAATGTCTTCCGCGCGGAAAATCCGCAACGCGGCCGGTTTCGTGAATTTACGCAATGCGATGTGGACATTATCGGTTCGGATTCAAATGTCGCCGATGCGGAAGTCATCGCTGCCATTTCGGATGCGTTCAAAAATTTGGAGGTCGGGGAAGTCGTGCTTAAGTTCAACAACCGCCAAATCGTGGATAAAGTTTTGTCCGGCATGAAATTTGGCAAAGACGACGTTGTAACTTTTTTGCGGCTCATCGACAAACTGGACAAAGTCGGGGAGCAGAAAGTCATAGAACTTTTGGAAGAAGCAGGTCTGGACGTGCGCTTGGATGAATTCCGTACAAAGATGACCGAGCTGGGCCAACCCTGGGCCGCTGAATTTATGAGCCTGCTTTCTGGGTTTGGCGTAGAGAATTTGGAATTTGAACCATTTCTCGCGCGCGGCCTGTCGTACTACACAGGCACGATTTTCGAGTTTATCCTTCGCGGCAAGCCGGAATTCGGATCAATTGCCGGGGGCGGACGATACGATAATCTTATCGGCAAACTTTCCGGAAAGCCTTTGCCGGCCGTGGGCGGGTCCATTGGTTTGGATCGGCTTCTGGCTGCGCTTTCGGGCTCCGGTAAAATTGCCCCGCAGACTGCCGCGGAAGTAGTTGTCTTTAATCTCGATGAAAAGTTGATGCCTGAATACCTCAACATCGCAACTAATTTGCGCAATGCCGGCATCGACACCGAACTTTACTATGAGGCTGCCAAGCTGGATAAGCAATTTAAATATGCTGAAAGTAAAAATATCCAGGTTGCAGTCATCGTCGGCGCAGACGAATTGGAAAAGCGCCAGGCCAATCTCAAAAATCTAAACGAGAAAACTCAAATTACGGTAGACTTGGACAACCTCGCCACAGAAATTAAATCCCAACTCTGGTAATTGTATACCTCACCCCCAACCCCTCTCCTGGGAGGAGAGGTGAGTTCAAATATGAAGATCACAAAATCTAAAATCTTTTTGATTCTTTGTTTGTCGTTTATAGCCGGAGTGTTAATCGCTCCGGTTTTGTCTAAGTTGATTATAATTTTTGCAGCTATAGGTTTAGTCACTGTCGCGTGCGTGTGGTGGGACGACAAATACGTCAGGCTTGCCGGGTTTGCCGGACTTATACTGCTTGCCGGCTGTTTGCGGTTTGAGACAGTTTTTGCCAAAAATAATCTCGCACCTTTCTACGACCAGCAGGCCCAAGTTTCCGGTGTGATTTCCGAAGAGCCGGATATACGTTCCGACAAAATTTACCTGACGGTAGACCAACTTTCCATAAACGGCGAACCGGTCCGAGATAAAATTTTGGTTTCCGTCTATACGTCGCGAAACTTTGCCTACGGTGAGCAGATTTCTTTTACCGGAAAAATTTTAGAGCCTTCGGTGTTTGATGATTTTAATTACAAAAACTATCTGTCGCGGTTTGGCATCGACGCCGTGGTTTACTATCCCAATCCCGACATTATGGCTGCGGATCATGGCAACAAAATTAAATCAATGCTGCTGTCCGTGAAGGAAAGTTTTGTGGAGAATCTTTCGCGCGTTTTGCCCGAACCGCAGAACGCGTTTCTGGCAGGGCTTTTGGTGGGCGCCAAGCACAGCATTCCGCAGGATCTAACCGATGCCTTTGCCGCCACAGGGACTTCGCACATCGTGGCCATCTCGGGGTACAACATAAGCATTATAATCGCGGGTCTGGCTTGGATTTTGCGCGATTTTCGCCGCCGCGTTTCGTCCACTTTGGCAGTTCTTATAATTGTCGGGTTTGTCATCCTCTCCGGCGCCACGGCTTCTGTCGTGCGCGCCGCTATAGTGGGCGTGCTGGCGCTTTTGGCAGTCAACCTCGGCCGGCGGTTTGCCATTACAAATGCATTAGTCCTGACTGCGGCGATTATGATTTTTATCAACCCCAAACTTTTGCTGTTTGATGTCGGATTTCAATTGTCGTTTTTGGCGCTTATGGGGATCGTTTATCTGGAGCCCTTGCTTGTAAAATATTTCCGTTCTGTCCCGCGCGTGATTTCGGGGTATCTTTTGGCCACTTTGTCGGCGCAAATTTTTACTCTGCCGATCCTGCTTTATAATTTCGGCCAACTGTCTTTGGTCGCGCCGCTGACAAACGTCTTGGTGTTGCCGCTCGTGCCGCTGACGATGCTTGCCGGATTTGTTACCGGTCTTTCCGGATATATATTTCATCCACTGGCCAATGTTTTGGCGTGGCCGGCCTGGGTTTTGCTTTCATATATCATCGAAATTATCCGCCGGACTGCTCTCTGGCCAGCATCATCCATCAATGTCAACTTAAACCTCATAGGAATTGCGGCGTACTATGCGGCGCTAGCATCTTTGCTCTGGTTTTTGCGGCTGCGGCAGGAGAAAACGCCCGCCATTCCAGTGCCTGAAAACGCGGCTCTTTACAAACCGGAAAATTTTGGCTAGTCTTTATAGGCATTAACGAAAAATTTCTATGAAAACATTTTTAGGGCTCATTGTTTTGGCAATTATTTTGGTGGGCGGATATTTTTGGCTGCATAACAGCAAATCCAAAACCACTACGGGCCAGCAGGATCAAACCTCCAGCCAGACCTCGGATTCTTCAACTACACCACCGCCGTCTGATTCCACTTCCTCCGACAATTCCAACTCACAAACCCCTCAGGTGTCTGATCATCCTGTGGCTACAATTGATACAAGCCTGGGCAGTTTCAAGGTGACGCTAGACCACACCGCTGCACCCAAGACTGTAGAAAATTTCGTAAAATTGGCTGATGAAGGATATTATGATGGACTCAAATTTCATCGCATCCTCAAAGATTTCGTCATTCAGGGCGGCGACCCAAATTCCAAATCCGGCGATCCCTCCACGTGGGGTCAGGGCGGGCCTGGCTACACCGTCCCCGCAGAGATCAAACTTAAAGCCAATGTCGGAGCTATCGGCATGGCCTCCACGCAAGCCCAAGGGCCGTCATCCGGAAGCCAATTCTTTGTCGTCACCACGGAATCTCCCGACACCCACACCGCACTGGACGGCAACTACACATTCTTTGGTTATGTCACATCCGGCATGGACGTAGTCACCAAAATTGCTGCAGTCCAGGTGGAACCAAACCTCTATGGCGAAGCATCCCTCCCCGTGACACCGGTAGTAATTAATAAGATCACAATTCAGGAATAAATATGTCGCACCCAAAAGAAGAAAGAAGTCTCGTATTGATGAAACCGGACGCGCTCCAGCGCAATCTGCTAGGCGAGATTATCAGCCGGTTTGAAAAAAAAGGACTCAAAATTACCGGTTTGAAGATGCTCAAGATGAATGATGTCTTGCTCAAAGAGCACTACGGCAAGTATGAAGACAAACCGTTTTTTGAAGGATTAAAAAACTACATGTCCTCATCGCCTATTGTGGCCATGGTGGTCTCCGGCATTAAAGCTGTTTCGGCGGTGCGCATAATCGTTGGTCAGACCAAGGGTTACGAAGCTGATGCCGGCAGCATCCGCGGCGACCTTTCTATGAGTATTCAAACAAATTTGGTCCACGCCTCCGATCCGTCCGAGAATCCCGAGGAAGAGATAAAGAGGTTCTTTAAACCGGAAGAACTATTTGATTACAAGAAAATTGACTTTGATTGGGTCTACGGAGACGAAGAACGAGAATAAAATAATTTAACCGCCCCATGGGCGGTTTTTGCTATAATGCAAATATTACCTCTCTCCTGGGAGGATAGAGGAGTTCTAAAAGGAAGAGAACCAAATGCCAGAGCTACCAGAAGTTGAAACCGTAGTTTTGGAACTACGGCCGAAACTCAAGAATAAAACAATCAAAGAAGTCCGAGTGCTGCTGCCCAAAATGGTCGCAGTCGGTCCTGCCACCTTGCCCAATCTGCGAAAAACCGATGCCTCTGTCGCGACTAAATTTTCCAAAACGCTCAAGGGCAAAAAGATCACCAACGTTTCGCGCCGCGCAAAAATGATCATCATCGATCTGGCTGGCAAATTCGCAGTTTTGGTGCATCTTAAGATGACCGGACAATTAATTTTTCTCGATCGCAAACATTTGGACAAACAAATCAGGCTTTTGAATATCCCAAAACTTACTCCAGTGCGCCTGCCAGCCAAATCCACTCATATAATTTTTGAATTCACGGATGGTTCCAGGCTTTATTACAACGACTTCCGCCAGTTTGGATATCTCAAACTTGTCACAGACAAAGAGTTATCACAAGTAGCAGAACTCCAAGGCTATGGACCCGAGCCATTAGACAAGAAATTTACTTACAAGGAATTAGAAAAATTATTTGCCAAGAGGTCCAACGCGCCCATCAAGTCTTGGCTTATGGATCCGGAAATTATTGCGGGCATCGGCAATATTTATTCCGATGAAATTTTGTATTATGCCAAGATCAGGCCCGCGCGCACTGTCAAAAGTCTCAAACCCAAAGAAAAAATGCTGCTCTTCCGCGGCATCAAAGCTATTCTTACCAGCGCCGTCAAACATCATGGCTCATCGGTGGGGGATTTCATCCGTCCGGACGGGGACTGGGGAACCTACGGCAAAGTGCATATGGTTTATGGCCGCGCCGGAGAAAAATGTAAAGCTTGCGGCACGATTATTAAAAGCCTAAAATTTAATGGTAGAACAGGATCGTTCTGCCCTAAAGAGCAAAAGTAATCGGCGGGTCCTGTCACGATTCACCCCGTTTACATGCTCGCTTACGCTGCGCGTGAGAACGGGGTCCCCGAATCGTGCCACCCGCCCAATAAACTATGGACATCGATAAATGGGAACAATTGAAAGAAGAATTAGGCCGCAAGTTTCAAGTTTTGGAAGAAGCTGCGGAAGATTTGACTGTGGCCACATCCGACGGGGAGGTTCTCAACGGCAAGGCTGACGTGGTGATCTTTGAAACTCCTATAGGGCGCGTCAAACTTGCTTTTGAATCTCACCCGGTCGTCCTGGGCAAAAAAGAAATTTACAGCCACCAGCAGGGGAAAGCGGCGCGTACCGAATACCAATTTTCCGACACCGAATTTTCGCATAAACTAAAAGCTTACAAATGGGACGATGTTGACGATGATTGGAAAGAAATAGATGCAGGAAACTTTTCTTAAAACACGAACTATCGAAGAGTCTTTGAAAGAACCTCGAGAGGAAACAATCCGGGCGGCCATTCTAAAGACGATGGCGTTTTTCAGTCTTTATGAACTGCCGGTAAATCTCTCCACCATCCACCAGCTTTTATACAAAGCGCGAGCAAGTTTTGAGCAGGTCAGCGCAGAAGTTGCCAAACTTACGTCAGAGGGGCGAGTGCAAGCGCAAGATGGTTTGTATGCTTTGAAATCCTGGGATGAGGGACGGATTTTGGGAAATAAAAAAGAGATCGGCAAACGTTGGCGCAAAGTCTGGCGATATTTTTGGGTACTGTCGCTGGTTCCGTTTGTGGATCAAATCTCGGTTATCAATTCGCTGGCTTTGGGCAATGCCGACCACGAATCTGACATTGATTTTTTTGTAGTTACCGCTCCAGGCAAATTATACCTGGTCCGCTCAATTATAATTGCAGTGTTTCGCATTTTGGGCGTGTACAAAACTCGCCAACACGTCAACGAACGGTTCTGTTTCGGGTTTTATGTAAGCTCCGATCACGAAAGTCTAGAGGATGTGCTTGTCGACGGAGAAGATCCGCTGTTTGCGTTTTGGTTTGCAAGTTTTGCACCTATTTTAAACCAGAAATCATACCTGCATTTGGTCGGCAGCAACAGATGGATTAATGATTACTTCCCGAATTTTGACCCAGGCACTAGGCTTGCTTACATTAAACAAAGCAGTTGGCTGGTTAGCGTATTGAAACGAACTTTGGAAATTTTATTGGTTGTGCCAGCTTTCCTGCTTGAGCCGCTGCTTCGCTCCGTGCACATCCGCCACACGTTCAATTTGCCGGAAAACCACTGGCCAACCTCCACGACTATAGCCAACCAATCCATGCTCAAGCTCCACGCGCTGGACCCGCGCGTTGAGATCCGAGAAAAATTTTATGAGGCCTTGAAATCCTTGCGCTAAGGCATTATAATTAGAGGTGGACAAAACAAAAATGCTCAACTCTGGGCATTTTTTAATCAAAAATAAATTAATGGAAAGGAAGAAAATATGAGCAATATTCAACCTTTGGGCGACCGGATCCTGGTTCGGGTTTTGGAAGAGCAGGCGGCCACTAAGTCCGGCATCGTGCTGCCGGAGACCGCCGAGAAAGAAAAGAAGGCCGAAGGCGAAATTGTAGCCGTAGGCGAAGGTGAGAAGGTCAAAAAATTAAACCTCAAAGTCGGCGACAAGGTTATGTTTGGCAAATATTCTGGGGATGAGGTTATGATTGCAAAAGTCGAACACAAATTCCTCAAAGAGGATGAAATACTCGCAGTAATTAAATAATTAACGAATTGCGGATTTCGTATTAGGGATTTATCCGTAATTCGTAATCCTGAATTCGTATTGGAATATTTATATGGCAAAACTGATTAAGTCAGGCTCGGATTCTCGGGAGCAGATTATGAAAGGCGTGGACGCTTTGGCTGACGTGGTGAAAGTCACACTCGGCCCCAAAGGCCGCAACGTTATTTTGGACGAAGGCTACGGCAGTCCGACTATCACCAACGACGGCGTGACCATCGCCAAAAAAATAGATCTTGAGGACAAGTTCCAAAACGTCGGCGCATCATTAATAAAAGAAGTTGCGGAAAAGACCAATGACGCAGCGGGCGACGGCACCACTACAGCCACTGTTTTGGCACAGGCGATTTTGAAGAAATGGAAAGAAGTCCGCGACCAAGCCGACGTTCTTTCCATAAAGCGCGGCGCAGACAAGGCTGTTAAATTTGTCGTAGAAGAATTGCGCAAAATGAAAAAAGAAGTTTCTACTTCTGCGGAAATCGCGCAGGTCGGGACCATCTCCTCACTAGATCCGGAAGTCGGCAAGCTCATCGCTGAAGCTATGAATGAAGTCGGCAAGGATGGCGTCATCACCGTGGAGGAAGGTCAGACTTTGGGACTGGAGAAGGAAGTGGTCAAAGGCATGCGCTTCGACAAAGGTTATGTTTCGGCCTACATGGTGACAGACAGCGCGCGCATGGAAGCCGTGTGGGACAGCCCGTACCTGCTTATCACAGACAAAAAGATTTCTTCGGTGCAGGACATCCTGCCGCTGCTAGAAAAAATCGTAGCCACGGGCAAAAAAGAGCTGGTCATAATCGCGGACGACATCGAAGGCGAGGCATTGGCGACATTTGTGCTCAACAAGCTCCGCGGCACATTTAGCGTGCTGGCCGTGAAGGCGCCGGGATTTGGCGACCGCCGCAAGGAAATGCTGGCAGACATTGCTGTGCTCACCGGGGGCGAAGTTATTACGGAAGAATTAGGACTCAAGCTCGACACCGCGGAAGTGGCCCAGCTGGGGCGCGCCCGCAAAGTTATTTCCAACAAAGAGAATACGACCATAGTTGAAGGGGCAGGAGACAAGGCCAAAATCGAAGCTCGTGTAAACCAGATTCGCGCCGAAATTCGTACTACGACCTCGGATTACGAAAAAGAGAAACTGCAGGAGCGCCTGGCGCGTCTGGCTGGCGGCGTGGCCGTCATCAAAGTCGGCGCCTCATCCGAGACAGAGATGAAAGAAAAGAAATTCAAGATTGAAGACGCACTCAACGCCACCCGCGCCGCGGTGGAGGAGGGCATTGTGGCTGGCGGCGGCACGGCCCTGGCCAAAATTGCGCCGAAAATTTCCGAGCACTTCAATGCCAGCACTCTGCCGGTTTCGGAAAAGCTGGGGGTGGAAATTATTGCCCACGCGATACAGATGCCGTTTAAGCAGATTGCGGAAAACGCGGGACTTTCCGGCGACAAGCTCATCCGCGAAGTCCAGGGCTGGCCGGAAAACTGGGGATTTGATTTTGGCGGTTTTGACCCCAACGACAACTCAACCGGAAAAAAAGATTTGGTAGCCGCAGGCATTATTGACCCGGTGAAAGTTACGCGCACAGCGCTGCAGAACGCCGCGTCCGTGGCCGGAGAAATGCTCACCACTGAAGCCGTGGTCGTGGACAAGCCGGAACCGAAGGCTCCCACGCCGCCGATGGGCGGGGGCATGGGTATGGGCGGCATGGATTACTAATACGCATAAAATAAATAAGCTCCGATTTGGAATTCCAAATCGGAGCTTTGAGTTATTGGGCCACTTCCGCGTTTGACTGGTCGTAGACGGATTCGAAATGCGCCTTATACGCGGGCAGTACCACGACGTGAATGCACTTGCTGGCAGTCTCGGCGATAAACATAATTTCGCCTTGAGCCTTGAGGGTTTTCGCCGCGGCCACGATTTCGTTCACGGTCGCGGGGTTGGAGCGCAGCAGTCCGATATCAAATGCGATGCCCATGGCGTGGGTCGGGAAATCGGTTTGGGCGTTGCCGTTGCGGGTGCTCAAACTTTTTTGGTAGGCATCGGTCCTGGTGACCGACGTAATCTCGACCGGTCCTGCGTGGACCAAGCCCGAGATCTCGATCATGGCCCCGGCTACGCTTTTCCGAGCCGCTTCGTAGTAGGACAGGTTATGTCCGCGCACCCGGTCTGCCTCGCCAATGCGGCCGCGTCCAGTCGTACGGAAATCGATGTTGAACCGCTCCGGTGATTTTATGCGCACGAGCGTCCCGGATTCAACAGCCTTGCGAAGGTCTCGGTAGGTGTGGAATTCGAGCGCCTGCCGGACGTCGCCGTAGATGACCCTGAGCGCGTCCATTGTCCCCAGGGTTGTTTTTTTAAGCGCTACCAGCACATTTGAGAGAAATCGCATGAACGTGTTGGTGGGCGCTCCGGCTAGTCTCGGCGTTTCGTGCGTACGGTGGTGTCGGATCTTCTGTGTCACGGTCTGTGATCGATGCGCATGGTTTGGGGAGCTTCCCGCTTCGACCGGAGAAGCCATGACCAAAAGCGCAAACAGCACGCATACAAAGATACGCTTCATGTCTGGCCTCCTTGGAAATCTAGCTTTATTGTAACTCCCGAAGCGATCTTAAGTAAAGGCATTACCGCTAATTTTCCCTTATTTAAGCCATTTTTAGGCGTTAGCTATTGACAAAGTTCCCGTTTGGGTGTATGATTAGCCGTCAACATAAAATCTGCCAATTTAGAAGTTAGTTCGGCTATTTACAGGAAGTGGCCCAAACCTTACTTTTATACTCCAGACCGGTTTTGGGATTCTTTCCTGAAACCGGATTTTTGTTCCAGTCCGACGAAGCTCGGCGAAGTCGGATCCAGGATTCTGGGAGGGTTATCAGGTTAAGCGGCGAAATTATAAATTTGCGCCCCAGCAATCAGATAAGGCCCCCAGTATTCTGGAAGCAATAGTCACTTTCATTTTTTCCCTCTCCCATCCTGGTAAGTCTCCGCACAGGCGTTCGCCAGTGCTAAAACCGCCAAAACAAACCTGCCACACGAGGAAATGATTAGGTTTATCCCTTTCATTTCCTCTCCCTTCTAAAGAGATTTAAGTTGTAAGATTAGATTTCTTTAGAAGGGAATAGTCCCTTATTCAAGGAGGCAAGATTTTGGTTTCCACCTCAATTTGTGTGCTCGTGTTTGCATTTGCGGGAGTCTATGTGCTCCTGCGGACAGGTAAGGCCAAGTCCGAGCGTGCGGAACGCGAGAGACGCGAGCGTGAGCAGCAGATGTTTGTGGAGATTGCCGAGCTTCGGTCCGCGCTCGACAAGGACGACACCCAGAAAGTGAAAGCCTACGCGCGTAGGCACCTGCAGATTATGCAGGAAGATTACGCGCGATCGCAGAACCGCAGTACGTTTGAGCTGTACGCGTTCTTCAATCCTACCGAAGAAGTGTAGCGGGAAATACAAGGTGTTGCAGCACTTTACTTCTGTAAACTTTATACGACGACAGCTGCAAGTGTCGTCTCCCTTCTTCTGCATTTACGAAGAGTGCAGAAGAAGGGAAGTGGATTCCCTGCACTTGCTCCCCGCAAGGAGATGCTATGAGGACGGTTATCGTAACCGTGGTTGCAGTTTGCTTGTTTGTCTACTTCGTAGTCCTGCCAGCGGCAGCGATGTTCACGAAGCTGGCACACCAGTTCCCGCACTGAATTTAGGAGGAGTGTTAGCGAAACAGTAAAACGACGTCTTGATCGAGCGACGGCTCAAATCGATCTGGCTTGCCGGAGCAGCCAAGCTTATCTGCTAAAAAATCCGGGATTGTGTTCACAACACGATGGAGGATTCAATAATGCTGCGTTTATAACTGCCGCCTGCAAGGGCGTCAGAATTTCAGGGGAGTGTCACGTCGCACTCCCCACCTTTCTCCAGCTCTGGAATTTTTCCAGGGCTGAGGATTGGTTCCAAAAAGGAGGGGCCAATGTTACAGACGTTTGCAGTTTTCAAGAACGGCATCCCGGTCACCATCACTGTCGACGGCTCGCAGGGCCAGCGGATCGCCAGGCGCCGCGCACTTGGCATCGCCCGCAAGCAGGGGATCGCAAATCCCGTGCTAGTCAGCGAGCACGAAGCGGCCAGGCAATATCGCCAACAGGTCTTGGCCACTCACCGCCGGATGCTGGACGAAAGCGACAAGCCATTCTGGCGTCAGACCGAGGAACCCGCCGCGAAGTACCAGGAGAGCTAGCGTACGTCTGGAAGGAGCAGTAGATTATAATACTTTTACGGATATTCCTGCTCCCTCCTCACTTGTCCCGAAATTGTTCGGGGCAGATGAAGAGTGGAAGGTTGCCAATGCGCAGGTTTGAACTGTTTCTGGAAATCGCTCTGGTGGTCGCGCTCGTGGCGCTAGTCGTAGTGAGCGGCGGCGCAGTCAGCACGATCATGCGTGAGGCACTCCAAGATCCAGGGCTTTGGCTCTGGCGAGGACTGCTCGTGCTGCTGGCCATCGTCTGCGCGTACATCGCGTGGAGCGAGGAACACAGCCGCGGACTCCGGGTATTTTTTGCAGGGATGGCGATACTTGTTATCGTCGTTGCCTACCACATCCACTGAAAGAGGGAATCATGGAGTTAGAGGAAATCGTGGCGTACCTGGACCACGAGATTCGGGTGGTGCAGGCGCAGTTTTTCGTCCGGGAAGTAACCACTCTTATGCCAGAGGGCGGCATTCCCGAGGACATGCGCCCACTCCTGGTGAAGCATTATCAGGAGGAGGGTTACGTGCTCTCGTTTGATGACGAGAGCGGGCGGGTCAAACTGATCCGCCTGAAATAGGACAAGGAGGAACAATGGGAGATTTGGTGTTGTTGTACGGGCCCGCCGCGATGTGGATCCTGCTGGCGTTCTCGTTCTTGTGCCTGGTTTTTTCCGAGCCCAAGAATCAAGCCGTAAAGTTTGGCCTGGCTGTGGCGTCTGTCATTTGCCTGGCAGTCGGGATCTGCTTGCTCACGTAGGGGTAGGAAAGAGTATGCCTACGCAATACACTATTCCCTGGGTCGGTATCATCCATTGGTTTACGGTGGCCGGAGAAATCCTGGTTATCGTAGCCGTGATGATACTGCTGCTCATCAACGTTTACTATGGAGTTCGTCGTAACTCCAAGTACTACAACAAGCGAGAGTAGGTTAACCCCTGCTCTCGCTCAACTTTTCTAACTGTCTCAATTTACCTGCGGGCTACCCAGCCCCAGTTTCTCCCGAAACTGGAGCCGGATCCTGTTAGCCCGCAGGTAAATTGGGAGAGCTTTGACCGATTGTGCGCTTTATGTTAAAGTCATAGGGCGAAATTTAAATTATCCTAAAAGGAAGAGAATCAAATGGCAGTACCAAAAAAGCACAAAACCCGGGCCGGCAGAAACCAGCGCCGCTCGCACGATCATCTTATCAAGTCTGCGCTCTCGGTGTGCGCAAATTGCAAATTCCCAGTGCGTCCGCACGAGGTTTGCCAAAATTGCGGATACTACAAAGGCAAACAGGTGATAAAGCTAAAAGCCAAAACAGCAAAGTAAAATTGACCTAATTACTAATTGATCTAATTTCTAAACTTTAGGTCAATTAGGAATTAGTAATTAGTAATTAGAAATTCACTAATGGCCAATCGACATTTGTCCCGAACCATTGCCATGCAGTCGCTCTACGAGTGGGATTTCAATGATCGCGCTGGCAGCCTGCAGGCAATTACCGAAGCAAATGTCCGGCAGTTTGCGCCGGGGCTGGACGATCCGAAATTCATCTTTGACCTGGTGTCTGGCGTGGAAAAAAATCTTCTGCAAATTGACGAAATTATTTCGGCCACCGCACCCGAATGGCCAATTGACCAGATTACGGTTATTGACCGCAACATCCTGCGGATTGGAATTTACGAACTGAAATTTGCGCAGGAGGTGCCGCCCAAAGTCGCCATCAACGAAGCCGTGGAACTGGGCAAAACTTTCGGCGGGGAATCTTCCGGCAAATTCGTGAACGGCGTGCTGGGCACGCTTTACAAAAATAATCCAGAAGCGGAAGAAAAAAGTGAGAAGTGAGAAGTTAGAAATAAGAAGTACAATCGGAAACCAGCTTAAGGCTGGTTTTTTGTTATCCACAGTTGTGGATTTGCCATATCCAAAGCTTGCGCTTATAGTTGAACCAAATTAATTCCTTTTTGCAACAGGAGCAGAACGGACCAAGCCCTCTATGAAAAAAACTCTCCTGTTTTTTGCTGTCCTATTTTTTGTTCCAAGCCTTGCGCATGCGAGTGCCGACCATTTACTCATCAATCAAATCCAAACCACGGGCGGACCGGGCCACACGACAGATGACTTTATAGAAATTTATAATCCAACTGTTGCGGATATTGATTTGCAAGGCATGCGGCTGGTGAAGCGCACCAAAGACGGCACAGCGGACACGTTGCTCAAATCCTGGACTGATTCTACGATTATCCCGGCAAGCGGTTTTTATCTTTGGGCCAATTCAGACTACACAGATCTTTCCGTGCCGGCCGATGTTGCGACATCCGGCACAATTTCCGATGACAACGGCATTGCCTTACGGGTTGGGCCAAACGACACCGGGGAGGTTGTGGACTCCGTGGCGTGGGGCAGCAGTACGAACGTGTTTGCAGAAACAGCCGCGTTTGCCGCCAACCCTGATGTTGGTCAGGTCCTGGCCAGAACCGATGGCCTGGATACCGACGACAATTCCCAAGATTTTACTCTGCAGTCTCCAAATCCGCGTGATCTGGCGGCAAGTCCTGTGCCTTTGCCAACCCCGACACCAACGCCAGAACCTGAACCTACTCCTGAACCTGAGCCAACACCTACGCCCACACCCACACCTCCTCCTGCGCCAGCTTCCGGCGGTGGCGCACCATCGTATTCCTCGCAAATTTTAATCTCCGAATTTTTACCCAACCCAGACGGCACGGATACGGGCGAGGAGTGGATTGAACTTTATAATAATTCAAGCACGTCAGTGGATTTGTCCGGATGGATTTTAGATGATGAAGGCACGGGCGGTACCCCGGGGTCATCGGCTTATACGATTCCAAATGGGTCACAGATTGCAGATCACGGATACTTTGTAGTTGATCTGCCCGAAGGTTCGTTTGCCCTGGGCAATACAGGCGACACTGTCCGGCTCATCTGGCCTGACAAACAACTGGACCAATCCGTGACCTACTCAAGCAATGCGGCGGCGGACGCCACATATGCACGCAAAGACAATGGATCGTATGATTGGGGAGAAGCTTCGAAAGGGTCTGCTAACCAGTTTGACAGTCAATCTGACCAAGCGAACGCGGGGACTGACACAATTATCAAACCGGCACCTGTACAAACTTATGTGGATGACAAAGTTTCGATCAACGAACTGTTTCCCAATCCGGCCGGAGACGATTCGGGTGCCGAATGGATAGAACTTGCCAATGCCGGCGGCAAACAAGTTGCTTTGCGTGATTGGATTCTGGACGACGGCGCGACCAATGACCCAATTGGCAGCACTGCATACCATATCCAAAGCCTTATCCTGGCTCCCGGCGAGGTGGCAGCCATACAGATTCCAACCGGTAAATTTGCTATGGATAATACTGGATCCGAAACCGTGCGCTTGTTTAGCCCGGACAAAAAAATGGCAGACCAAGTTACGTATTCCGGAGCAAAAGAAGGATTGGCTTATGCCAAAGTCGGGGACAAATGGATCTGGGCGACTCCTACTCCAAGTTCGGTTAATCTTGCGGAAGATAGCTTGTCTGTAATCGCGAACGCAAATGTTCCCGCGGGCAAAGTTGCAGGCGCAACTCTTCCGCGCACTGGTAATCCGAACCCAACATCCGACCCGACGTTGTATTACTTTGCTGTGCTTGCCATTATTTGGTATATTTCCGGTAGACTGTTAAAGATAGGGGAGAAAGAATCCTAGGAAGGAAACCAAATGAATAAGCAAGAATTGATTGAGGCCTTGGCAAGCAAACTTGGAACCGGCAAAGCGGAAGCGGAGAAATCACTCAAGGCGTTTATAGACGTTATCTCGGAATCGCTGCGGCAGGGGACAGACGTGAATATTTCGGGGTTCGGGGTGTTCACAGTGGTCAATCGGGCTGCGCGTATGGGCGTAAATCCCCAAAACCCGGAGCAGAAAATCCAAATCCCAGCGGTGAAAGTACCAAAGTTTCGAGCTGGCAAGGGATTAAAGGATGCCGTGCGGTAAAAAGGATTTGGTCTTGTCATCCTGAGCGGAGCGAAGGATCTTATGAAAAGTTTGTGAGATTCTTCTTCGTTCAGAATGACAAGGTTTACAGTTTTTCTAAAATTGGGACAAAAAAACCGCCCTACTTGAGCGTTTTTTATTTAGCGTTTTTCTTGGTCGGGGTGCTGGGAATTGGACCCAGTCTACCTGCTCCCAAAGCAGGCGTACTACCGGTATACGACACCCCGTAAAGGGATAACTTTGATAATTATACGCAAATTGCCATGGCTTTACAATACTGACCAGTTTAAATATGCTTATGGTTATGAACGATCTGATTCGTAATTTTTATTCCGAGAACCGAAGGTGGGCGCGTTTTATTCTCAAACTGTTTGGGTTGTCTATAATATTTGGCGCAATTCTCTATTTTTTTGACCCCGGACTCATAAATCAGATTGCGGATATTTTCCAATCCAAATTTGGTCCAAATCCTGCGCAAAATGCCGGGCTGGCCCGTGAAATTTTTCTACAGAACAGTCAAGCTGTCGCCCTGGCCTTGTTCGGCGGCATTATCCTGGGTTTAAGTTCCGTGCTTATAGTTTTTTTCAATGGATTTATCATCGGATTTGTGGTGCTGGGAATTCTGACTGCGTCCGGAAATTTCGGCCGCAATCTGGCCGAGGTTTCTTTGGGACTTTTGCCGCACGGCATATTTGAACTGCCGGCATTTTTGGCCGCCTCGGCACTGGGCTTGCGTCTGGGCACGGAGTGGCTAGGCAAGGATGCCCAAGGGATTCGCCTGCGGACTTTGGGGCACAACCTCAAACGTGCGATTTACGCTGTGCCAGTTTTGGCAATCCTACTGATTATCGCCGCATTTATTGAGGTGTTTGTATCTGGGAATCTGATAAAATAGGTTTATCAACAACTGTGGATAGTGTAAAATACAAGCAATTCGCGGGATTCGTATAATGGTAGTACACTAGCCTTCCAAGCTGGTGGCACGGGTTCGATTCCCGTATCCCGCTCCAAGAAAAAGATCATCACGTCTAGTGGTGATTTTTTTCTTTTCTAGGAGGTTTGAACTTTTACATTTCCTTGACAAATGGGGAAATAAGCATTATAGTGTGGTTACCTCAAATATGATTACTTTTACGCGTAACTAGCAATTCCAAACCACCTTAAATCCGTATATATATGTACGGAAGCAGGTGGTTTTTGCAAAGTATGCAAAGTATCTGTTTGGGTTTTGCCGGATAAGTTGTAACTTACCTGGCAAATGTTCGTCTTAGCTTATGGATTTGATTTATTATCACATAGATTCAGTTCATCCTCAGCAAAACTGGGGCTGGAGTGGTCGATCTGTGTCTTTAAAATGATAATACCCCGCGGGCAGGTATTGCCCATCGGAAATCCAAAGCGAAATTAATAATATACATGTTTACGGGATTATCTTTGGGTAGATTGATTGTCGCATATGAACAATTAATCCATATCCGACACGATGTTCCGCAAACAGGAGAATACAATGCAACTAACTCAAAAGGCACGCAAAGGCCTCGCCATTGGCTTGTCCGTCTCAACTGTGTTGATGATGGGCGCCTTGGGATTCGTCCCGGCCGCTTTTGCCGCACCTCACGCTGATGGCTGCTTAGTATCCTACTCTGGCACAGTCTGGTTGATTTCAGGTGGCCAACGCCGAGGTTTTACCTCTGCTGAGGTCTTCCAATCATCCGGCTACAACTTCGGTCAGGTCCAAGTGGCCTCGTCTGAAGATATTGCCATGCCAGTAGGACCTATCGAAGTCTACGCCGACGGCACCTTGGTCAAAGGTCCTACGGATCCTTTGGTCTACTTGGTCGCCAACGGTCAAAAGCGCGGGTTCACATCTGGAGCTAATTTCCTAGGACTTGGATACAGCTTTGCTAATATCCAATGGGCTCCTACCAACACCTTCCAGGATTTGCCAACAGGCGCGAATATTGATTCCGCCACAATGGCTCACCCAGCAGGCACTTTGGTTTCCTCATCGGGTACAATCTGGGTAATGGGCGCTTCCGGTCGTATGGGTATCCCATCGATGGCAGTGTTCAATTCCTATGGTTACAACTTGGCACACGTAGTCGCGGCTAATGCTGCTGACCTCGCGATGCCAGATCAGGGCGCAGTAACTGCCCGCAACGTTTGCGGCAGCTCAACTGGCAACGGCTCCGGTTCAACCGGCGTTTCCCTGTCAGGCCCTGCTTCACAGACATTTGTAGCAGGACAAGCTCTCGCTGATCTTGGTGATTTCAACTTCTCGGGATCTGCAACGATCACTTCTTTCACATTTGAAAGAACTGGCGTTTCAGCTAACGACACTTTGTCCAACGTTTACCTCTTTGACGGTTCAACCCGTTTGACTGATGCGGCTTCGGTTACATCCGATAACCACATTACGTTCAACGGCGTTAATGTCACAACCCCAAGAACCATTTCTGTTAAATCAGATATCAAAACCGGTACAGCAGGACAGACTGTAGGAGTTAAGCTTGATTCATACACAGCTGGTTCGGTTACTAACGTTTCGGTTTCTGGTAATCTCAATACAATAGCCACTGCTTCCCTCGCCGCTGTTTCTTTGGGCGACGGCACTGGTTCTGGTGATACCGATCCTGGTACAGACATCAATGTCTGGCAAAGCACTGCTCAAGTTACCGTCCACGATGTATTGATGACCCGCTTAGCTTTGCGCGAAATCGGTTCCATCCAGACATCGGACATCAACAACTTCAAATTGTATGTTGACGGCACGCAAGTTGCGCAAGTCCAAAATCTGGACAGCAACGGCTATGTCACTTTCACAATGAGCAAACCTCTCGCAGTTGGTGCTCGTGTGTTGAAGGTTACCGCTGACGTGATCGGCGGCTCCGGGCGCTCAGTCCAGATGTCGCTACGCGGCGCTTATGATGTAAGCACCACCGACACATCCTTCAACGTCGGCGTGCTTGCCACGGCAGCCACCAATTTCCCAATTGGCCCTGCCTCATTCGATATCAATCCTGGAACCTTGACAGTTGTTAAGGCGTCCGATTCACAGTCCAGCAACGTGACTGTCGGCGCTTCGTCTCAATCTTTGGCTAAATACACCTTCACCGCTTTTGGTGAACCGGTTAAAGTTGAAACCTTGAACCTTGGTGTTTTGACCAATGACGTCACAGGCACTGTTGGTTCTGATGGTGTAACTCTGCGAAACGTCAGCATATTGGTTAATGGTGGTCAGGTGGGTTCTACCACCGACGTACCTGCTGCGGATTCTTATGCAGCTAACTCCGGTACCTCATTTACCACAAACTTTATGGTAAATCCTGGTTCTCCGGTGAATGTTGAAGTTCGCGGTGATATATTTGATAGCGCAGGCACTGATGACATTGCCGCCGGTACAATCACTTCAGCTCAAGCTGTTTTGGTTGCCAAGACTGGCAATGCGGTTCCACAAGTTTCCTTGGGAACTATTCCTGTTCCTTCAGCTACCGTTAATGTTAACGGCAATGCTGTAACGATCTCTTCCGGTTCCATCGGCCTGGTTAAAACCAGCACCTATGGCGACCAGACAGTGGTTTCTCCGACTACGGCTTATAAGATTGGTTCGTTTGTCTTGAATGGCAACAGCACAGAAGCTGTGAACCTCAATACAATCTATGTCGCATTCTCAGCCAGTGAATCGGGCACTCCTGCAACAGACCTTTCTAACCTGTATGTCGTCTATGGCGGCACACAGAGTGCTATTAAGGGAACTGTCGCTGGTTCAGCAGATCCATCTTTGGCAAATAGCTGGTCTATTAACCGCACTTTGGCGGTCAATGAATCTTTGCCAATTGACGTCTATGCTACAATAGCTTCTTCTTTGAGCACGAATACCATTATCTCCACTTTGGCGGTATCTGGTACCACGGCTCTCTCTGGAAAAACTGTATATGTAGACTCTGACACTGATGCAACCTTGGATACAACTGGTTTTGCCGGTCAAACCGTTACCGGTGTTACATCTGGCACAATCACTGCTACTCAAGATGCTTCATCTCCAGTTTCTGCAATTGTCGCTGACAACCAGACGGTCAACTCAGCAGCCTTCAAGGTCGCTGCGGTAAATGACTCGTACACTGTCACTGACCTGACCCTCACAATTGCCAATGCTACTAACGTAACATCGGTGAATTTGCTGAACGGCAGCACGCAAGTGGCCACTAAACCGGGTGCGGCAACCGTTACCTTTAGCGGTTTGAACATTCCGGTAGCAGCCAATAGCAGCGTGGTATTGAACGTGAACCTGGTCCTTGGTACAACTGGTGTCGGTGCTGGCACAACCGGGGCGTCAATTCTGACCTCGGTGAGTTCCTTCAAAGCCCGGAGTTCCGGCGGCACATCTGCTACCGGTTCTGGAACCCCAGCGGGTAACGTTATGTACGTTTACGCTGCAATTCCTACAGTTACCAATGTAGCATTGCCAACAAGCACCTTAGTTGCTGGCACCAATACAATTGGCAAGTTCACCGTTTCTTCAAACGGCACTGGCACAATTGGTTGGAAGAAGATAATCTTCACCGTGAAATCAGGTACCAATGCGACAATTGCGTCTGATACAACTTCCACAAGTTTGTGGGATGCTGATACCAACACGCAGGTTGCTGGTGTTTCCACTTCAGCCGGCATCACTGCCGGTGCAAGCGGCACGGTTACCTTTGTTGCTACAAATGAACAGCAAGTCAGCGGCGCCAAGACTTATTACTTGAAAGCCAATGTCGGTGGTTCATTAACAACCGGTGATACCCTTCAGGTATCTATTGGTCAGCCGAGTTCGTTCGTGGCATCTGATGATTATTCAACCGTTGCTGGTACAACTGCTACTTTCGTTTGGACAGATCAATCAGCATCTGGTCACGGCGAAGGCACAAATGACTGGAACAATGGTTTCTTAGTACAGCATTTGCCAACTGATACGCAAACTCTGACTAAATAACACCGTAGCTCTGGTCCTCGGTAGTTGATACCGAACACAAAACCGCCCTGATCAAAGGGGCGGTTTTTGTTATGCTTCCGTATGAAGTTTTTATTTGTTAAACTTATCGGGCAATTAAATTTTATCTTATGCCAAAAAATGTAAAACTTGGAATCATTATCTGCATCGTTTTAGTCTTAGGTTTGGGGGGAGTTGCCATTTACCAAAACGCTCATAAAGACGACAACCTGGTCAAAACTGTGGATCGTAATCTGTCGCAGGCCGACCGTGACACATATACTGGTCGGATCTCCGCAGCGCAAGATTCATTGGATAAATCTTCAAATACAGACGATAAATTCAATAGTTACATGACTTTGGCCGTGAATAATTATGGTTTGGGCCAGTTGGAAGAAGCCAAAAAAGATTATAATGAGGCCGTTAAACTTAAACCAGACACGCCCACCGGATACACAGGATTATTTGCCGTGGATCAGGAGATGAAAGATAATGCCGGAGCAGAGGCTGCGATCCAGAAAGCTATATCGCTTCAGCCGGCCAATGCCGGAACTTGGCGCCAGTACATAGAGTTTGAAAAAGACGTTATGCACAAGAGCAACGCAGAGATAAATGATCTCTACGTGCAGGCGCTGGGTAAAACTTCAAACAGCGTGGATGTTATGACCGTCTACGCCGAGTTTTTGGGAAGCGACGGCAATCTGGAATCAGCCAAAGAGTATTGGCAGAAGGCCATAGCCGCCAACCCGGCAGGGAAGGATCTTTACCAGAAAGAGATCGACCGGCTG
>DASUKB010000003.1:0-51252 GCA_036278915.1 Patescibacteria group bacterium
AACAGCGTGGATGTTATGACCGTCTACGCCGAGTTTTTGGGAAGCGACGGCAATCTGGAATCAGCCAAAGAGTATTGGCAGAAGGCCATAGCCGCCAACCCGGCAGGGAAGGATCTTTACCAGAAAGAGATCGACCGGCTGGACAATTTGATGAAACAACAATAGCGGTTGCGTTTAAAGGCAGCGCTGCGCGTATCGTGGGGAAAGCGGCAGCGGTTGACAAACCCAAGGCATCCTTTATAATAAATGCAAATAACATTAAGGCGGCGCGAAGCCGTCTTTTTATGTCAATAAACAAAACAATCACAAGTTTTAGAGATTTAGAAGTATATCGGAGCTCGTACGATGCAATGTTGAAAGTCCATAAGGAGATTTTGCCAAAGCTACCGGGCAAAGAAAAATTTGATTTAGTGGATCAGCTTTCCCGTTCCACTAAGGCTATACCCAGACTGATTGCGGAAGGTTATAGCAAAAAACATCAGAATTTTGGATTTCAAAAATACATTGATGACGCTCATGCCGAATCAAACGAAACTATTGTTGGCTTGGAGCAGTGCAGGGATTTGTATAGTATAGACGCGCAATCGTGTTACGAATTAGTCGATACGTACGATAAAATTTCTCGCCAGTTATACAAATTAGCAGAAGCTTGGGATAGTTTTAAAAATCGACGCCGAATGTCCCAGCCGCGCAACGACACGCACCGCGCCACCGCATAACGAAAACCGCCTTGCGGCGGTTTTTATTTGCTCAATATTTTTTTCACTTCTTCCAGTATATCTTCTGTCGTGTGGTAGGCTTTCACCATGAATTGTTCGATGGAAAGTTTCTTGGTGCGCTCGATGTCGTCTTTGCTCCAGAGGTTGGAAAGGATTATGACTTTTGTGCTGGCCAGCCTCGTGTCCGGGCTTTTGCGCATAGTCTCCAGCACGGTGAAGCCGTCCATCTCGGGCAGCATGAGGTCCAGCAGGACCAGGTCGGGTTTTTCTTTGGTCCAGATGGCCACGGCTTTTTTGCCGTCGTCGGCCTCCACGACCTTGAACCCTTCGGACATAAGTTTGGCCACCACGATCTCGCGCATAGTGATGTCGTCCTCTACAACCAGGACTTTTTTGGCATTTTCTGGCATATTTTTGGGTATCGGGACTATTTTTGTCTCAAGTGGATAAATATAAAACGCAAGCTTATTATAGTACGAAATTTGCTTTTTGGAAACCAGCCTTGACGCAACCCCCCCAATTGCTATAAATCCAGCTATTTTTGTTTATTTGGGTCTGCTACAATAGTCCTTATGAACGTTGCTGATAAATACAATAAAATATATTCTGAGAATAAGGTTGTGTTTGGTGTGGGTAAGCCAGAGGGGATAGTGGAAAAGATTTTGGATTTTGGCAAAACGGGGACTGCGCTTGAATTGGGAGCTGGTGAGGGCCGGAATTCATTGTTTCTAGCATCCCACGGGTTTACCGTCCGTGCCGTGGACATTTCCGAAATCGGTGTTTCCAAAATTCGCACGATCGCACAGAAACAAAATTTGCCATTAGAAGTAGAGGTGGCGGATATTACTGCATTCATTTGGGATAAAAATTATGACGTAATTGTCTCCACATTTGTATTTCATCATTTACCTAGAGCAATTGTGTTGAATTTAGTACATCAAATGCAGGCACATACAGCCGACGGTGGCTTCAATGCAGTCACTTTGTTTAAAGACGGCGGCGATTTTTCTCGTCATAGTTTCGGTCAGGATTTTTTTTATGTTAAAGATGACGAACTACAAGCTCTTTATGGTGATTGGGAAATTCTTAAATATTTTGAACGTGAACGGCCAGCTTTCGATAAGAACTCTGACGGTACGTCTATGGTGAATACCTGTGCTTATTTACTAGCCAGGAAAAGGAATAGTTGAATTAGGACTTATCACGTGGGTTCAAAAATTGGTTTATTGATAATGCTGTTGTTTAGGAAATAATTATGCACAAATATGATTTGAAAATTGGAACGAAAAAAATTGGTGGGATATTTTCGTTTTTAGATTACAATGATAAAATACAAAACCGTGAAGAGTTTGTGAAAAGTTTCGTGAGCAAAATTAAACCCATTATGGGTTTTGGTTATGCAGGTTTTAGCCACGAGATTTATTTAGAATCAAAGCTTCAAAATTCGATTTTTGATATACCCGCTGACAAAATAAAAAAATTTACTGTACCAGAGAAAGAAATAATAGATCTTCTAAAAACCCAAATAAAGTTGGTTATGCCAACCCTACCCCTAGAAAAGTTGAATATTTATGTTTTTCCGACATTTAGTACTTTCGTGAAAAAGAATATGGGCGGGACCACGGGTACAACTCCTTGGAAAAACACAATGTTAGTATTTATCGATCCGAAAAAAAACTGGAAAAAGTATCTGGCGGGTACTTTTATCCACGAATACAATCATGCAGCCGCATTCCAATACCACACGTGGACGTCGCTTATTAATAAATTGGTTTTTGAGGGTTTGGCCGAAGTCTTCCTCGAGGAAATAGATCCGCATGCTCCTTTGAAAATAGGACCGATGCTTTCGTTGCAGCGAAGCAAAAAAATCTATAGTGGAATCAAATCGAAATCGAATTCCAAATCCGTCAAGTTATATAATGAAATTTTTTATGACAATAAAAAATACCCTCTGTGGGCAGGGTACTCGATCGGCTATTGGATAGTTAAAACGTTTCGTGAGAAAAATCTAACATTATCCTGGAAGGATATCTTAAAGCTTAGCCATAAGACTATACTGAAAGAATCAAAGTTTTAAAAAGAGGGCGGATCCAATTTAGGTTGAATCCGCCCGTGTCGTGGACTACCGCTTCCCGCCGCCGCTGCTTGAGCCGCCGCCGTTGTTGGAACCACCAGTGGAGCTTCCACCCTGGTTGCCACCACCTTGGCCACCGCCGTAAGCGCCGCCTTTGTCTCCCACTGAATCCTCCTCAGATTGGGTTTAGGCATAGCTTATATAAGATTTCTGGAAACGTCAAGGTTTTAAATTGATTTTTTGCTGGGGTTGTGGTAAAATATTAAAGCAATGTTGAAGTATGACAAGGTCAGCGAATACGACCACCATAGGCTTGTAGTTGACTTATCTGACAAAAAAAGTGGTCTGGATGGCTTTATAGCGATCCACAACAATAACCTGGGATCCTCTGTGGGAGGGACCAGGATTTTTCCATATAAGAATAAACGGCAGGCCTTATCTGATGTACTACGGCTTTCTGCAGCTATGACGTATAAATGCGCTATCGCCGGGTTGCCTTTTGGCGGTGGTAAGGGAGTGATTATTGCGGATCCCAAGAAGCAGGACATGAAAAAAATCCTGAAAGCTTACGCGGAAAAAGTTGGTAGCCTGGAAGGCAAATTCTACACCGGTGAAGACGTGGGTTTAAGCGAAGCTGATGTGCAGTACATGCTCCAGTTTGCGCCATATTTTATAGGTAAAGAAAACGCCGCTGGTGATCCTTCGCCATTTGCGGCCACAAGCGCTTTTTATTGCATTAAAGTGGCAATTGAATTTGTGTTTGGGAGTCCAGAAATAGCAATGCGCAGTTTTGCAGTAAAGGGGATAGGGAAAACCGGAGGCGCCTTGGCCAGATTGCTATTGGATCACCACGGGAAAGTTTTCGTGGCCGATCTGGACAACGATCGTGTGCAAGCGTTTGCCCGCCATAATCCGAAGGCAGTGGTGGTGCCGTTGTCCGAAATAGATAAATTGAGCGTTGATGTGTTTTGCCCCTGTTCTATGGGTAATGAAATTACAGACAAAAACGTTCACCAGCTAAAGGCAAAAATCATAGCTGGTACAGCCAATAATCAACTGCAATCAGGCAAGCTTTCTGCGGTATTGTTTAAGGATGGCATTTTGCACGTTCCTGATTATATAGCAAATGCCGGCGGGTTACTGGATGTTGCGGACGAACTCTTGCCTGGCGGCTATAGCAGGGCTCGAGTGATGGAAGGGATCGAAAAGTTGAAAGGCGTTCTGCGTACAGTCCTTTCGCGTTCGGCACGAGAGAAAATAAATCCGGATTGGGTGGCGGATGAAATGGCCGAAAAAATACTTCATAAAGTAGTCAAAAAAGAAAAACTAGCCATTTAATTATGAATCGAGAAGACATTGATCCCAAAGAAATGGAGAGGCTTACGAATCCAGAGGCTAAGCTGCTCTTTTTATTAAAATATGCAAGTATTGCGCCTTCAAGCCACAATACACAGCCGTGGCGTTTAAGAATAAATAGCAATACAATTGAGATTAAACCGGAATTTAAGCGGCGCTTAGTTTATTCTGACTCGAAAGATAGGCAACTGTACCTAAGCCTGGGTACATGTATTGAAAATTTATTACTGGCCTCAAAGGCTTATGGTTTTACGTTTGATCTACAGATAAAAAACGATGAGTCTTCGGTATATGCGTTAATAAGCTACAGCAATTTGCAGCTTAATCTCATAGATTATACCACCTTAGAATCAATCATTGCCCGAGCCAGCAACCGTGAATTGTTTGAAGACAGGCCTGTGCCGGATGAGTTTGTTGAAAAATTAAAATTGATAGCTGGATCAAAAGCAGAAATTTCATTTGTTACAGATCAAGCACAGAGAACCAAAATTATCGACGTTGTTGGGACTTCAATTCAGGATGCATTCTTAGACAAACAATTTACAAATGAACTTTCGGGATGGATTAAACCTAGTCTGAAAAAATACCAGTTAGGCATGCCGGGATATAATGTGGGAATACCTTGGCCTTTATCATTTGTTATGCCGTGGGTGATTGGACATGTCAAAATGGATAAAACTCAAAGAAAAATGGATGAAGCACCTTTGAGGGCAGCGCCGATGTTCGTACTGCTATCAAATGATTCGGATGAGCCAACAAGCTGGATACAGGTAGGCCAAGTTTTTGAAGAAATAGCAGTTGAGGCCGATAAGATTGGTTTAAAAATTGGGATCCAAGGAGCTCCGATAGAAATTGGTGATCACTATAAAACCCTTGGGCAGTTATTTGGTGCAAAAGGTAGACCGATGATATTCTTTAGAATTGGTTTTACTAGTAAAAACAAGCCAAAAAGTCCCCGGTTACTCGTGAATCAACTTATAGAACAATGAATATTCTTGACGAAATAAAAAATAAAAATTCAAATCATTGGGAAAGTATGCGTGAGGCGAATGCCTTGCAATTATTTACCAACGCCTCAAAAAGGGTCCCGGCGTATAAAGATTTTTTGAAAAAAAATAATATTAATCCCGGGAAAATAAAAACTTTTCAGGATTTCCAAAATATTCCGCCTGTAAGCAAGAAAAATTACCTCAGGCAATACGAGCTTAAGGATTTGCTTTGGGATGGTAATTTCAAGAAGCCGTTGGTGTTTACCTCTACCACAGGCTCTACTGGGGAACCTTTTTATTTTCCGCGGTCTCACGCTTTAGATAAGCAATATTCCTTTCTAGCAGAACTTTTTTTGGAACATGGTTACCGGGATAAGCAGAAAGGACCAACACTTATCATTGTAGTCTTTGGTATGGGTGTTTGGATCGGAGGCCTTCTTACTTACCAAGCCTTCGAAATAGCAGGGAGAAGGGGTGATTATCCAATTTCGCTTATAACTCCCGGTATAAACAAGGACCAAATTTTTGCAATCCTTAAGAAACTAGCCCCACAATTTAAGCAGACAATAATCGCTGGCTATCCACCTTTTGTTAAAGATATAGTAGATTCGGCTTTGGACATAGGTATTGACCTTAAGAAGCTAAATTTAAGACTATTATTTGCAGCCGAATCGTTTAGTGAAAAATTTAGAGACCATCTTACTTTATCTGCAGGTATAAGGAACGCGGAGCTTGATACCTTAAATATTTACGGTACTGCAGATATTGGGGCTATGGCATGGGAAACTCCTACTGCAATTTTTACTCGAAGGCAAGCAACTGAAAATCAAGATGTTTTTAGGAAAATTTTTGGGACTATTAGAAAAACGCCTACGCTAGCTCAATATAATCCCAATTTTATAACTTTTGAAGCTCCGAATGGGGACATCTTACTTTCGGGTGATAATAGTATTCCGCTGGTCCGTTATGAGATAGGTGATAGGGGTAGAACCATGTCATTTAACGATGTTAAAGAAGTCTTTCAATCCGAAGGATTGGATTATTTGGATTTATTTAACAAAGCAAAATTGAGTGGCTATATTTATCAGTTGCCCTTTGTTTATGTTTATGAAAGAAGCGATTTTTCAGTAGTTTTATCTGGTGCTAATATTTATCCAGAAGAGATTAAAGAAGCTTTGATTTCAAAAAAGTTAAAACAGGTTTTTACTGGAAAGTTTACGATGGAAATTGGTTATACCCATCGATTTCATGAGACTCTAACTATAAACTTGGAACTTAAACCAAACCAAAAATCCAGTAAACAATTGTCGCGATTGGCCCTGTCAGTAATTACCGAGACCCTGCTTGAAAAAAATTCTGAATTTCATGCCATACATACAGGTAAGGTTAAAGGTTCAACACCAATTATAAAACTTTGGCCTTATGAAAGCCCTAACTATTTTAAACCAGGGATTAAACAGAAATGGGTAAAAAAATAATATGAATATAGAAGAACAACTTAAAAAAATTAATATTGAATTTGATTCTCACCCAGCCATATTTGATTTGGGCAACGAAAAGGATCAAAAAATAGTTGCAGAATTATTTGACCAAAAAAAGATTTTGTCTGTCATGGATGATTACAAGGAACAACTTCACGAATTGTTTGCTATAAAAAATCCTACTTTGGTTTACGCTCCTGACTTTGAAAAAAAATTCGATGAATATTATTCTACAATAGAGAAGGAAAAATCTATTCAGCTACATGGTAAATGGGTCTACTTTCCGTGGCTGTTCAATCTAGTCCATATTCTAGACAAAGAAGATTTTTTATCAGTCCGTACTGCCCGAAATCGCTATCTCATTGATCCCGAAGAACAAAGTAAATTTTATAATACTACTATTGGTATTGCAGGATTAAGCGTAGGTAATAGCGTTGCCTTGGCGATAGTGATGCAAGGCGGGGGAGGTAGATTGAAGCTTGCAGATTTTGATCGTTTTGCTTTGACCAACACAAATCGAATAAGAGCCGGAATAGAAAATTTAGGCCTTAGGAAAGTTGAAATGGCGGCAAGACAGATTTATTGTATTAATCCCTATACAGAAATAGACCTATTTTATGAAGGTCTAACAGACCAGAATATTGAAAAGTTTTTTGGTGACCCAAAACTAGATATTGTAATAGATGAATTAGACAGCATGGCCATTAAGCTCCGCATCCGAGAATATGCAAAGAAATATAAAATTGCCGTAGCGATGGGAGCAGATAATGGCGATAATGCTATTATAGATATTGAAAGATACGACCTGGATTCGAATATCAAACCATTTCAAGGCAGGTTGGGCGATATTACGTATGATGAACTTAATAATTTAGATAAGTTTGGCGTTGGTAAAACAATTACAAAGTTTTTGGGACCTGAAAATATTACAGAAAGGATGCTTTACTCGCTCTCAGAGATGGGTAAAAGTATTGTTTCTTGGCCACAACTGGGCGGAGCGGCCCTTTTAAATGGCATTGCGGTTGCTTATTGCGTCCGTAAAATTCTAAACAAGCAATCTGTTATAGATAACCGTAGCCTTATGATTGTTGATGAGCTCTTGGATCCTGATTATAATTCCGAGGAAAATAAAAAAAGGCGAGCAGAAAAGTCAGACAAATTCAAACAAATGTTCAATTTATAGATGCCAATAATTACCATAATTCACATCATTGCTATAGCCATAAACATAATTCTAGCTATAGTGGTGATTCGAAATAGGCATAATCCAGCGAATATAATATTCGCTTTTTTGAATTTTTCCATTGCTTTTTGGACGATGGCAAATATCGAAACATCTCTAGTGGAATCTGCTAGCATGCAGCTATTTTGGGTGAGGATGGTCATGTTTTCCGCTGTTGTTTTATCCTCACTTTTTTACCTTTTTATTAAAACTTTTCCTGAGAGAAAATTTAAATTAAACAATTCAGAAAAAATATTTTTTTACCTTGTTGTGCCTCTAGTCGCTCTATTTACTCAGACCAGCTACGTATTTTCTGGAGTAACCAAGGCACCTGGCCAGCTTATACCAACGCCAATAGTAGAACCTGGTATAAGTATTTTTGGTATAACAGTATTAATTTGTATTGGATTAGGAATCATTCTGCTTGCAAGAAGGTACAGATTTTCAACTGGAGAACTCAAAGCTCAAATGAAGCTGCTTCTAATAGGAGTAGGGTTAATGTTTGCATTAATATTAAGCTTTGACTTCTTCGCTGTTGTTGTATTCCACGTAACTTTTTTTATCAGTTTAAGTCCGATTTACACAATGGTATTTCTTCTTTTGGCAACTTATGCCATTGTGAAATATCATTTGTTTAATCTTAAAGTTATTGGAACAGAAGCACTTATTGTTGGGATATCCATCGCATTATTTTCTCAACTTTTCACTGAAGATAATCCTTCACAGCGATGGGTTGAAGGTTTTATTTTAGTTTCTACAATCTTGCTAGGTTATTTGCTGATTCGTAGTGTCAAGAAAGAAGTGGAGCAGAGGGAGCAGTTGGAAATTTTAGATAAGGAGCTTGAGGCGGCGAATGAGAAGCTTAAAGTCCTAGACAAAGCGCGGGCGGAGTTTATCTCCATTGCGTCTCACCAGCTGCGCACGCCGCCGGCAACTATCAAATGGTACCTGGCTGCGGTCACGGCCGGGGACTTCGGACCCGTGCCGGAAAAAGTCCAGAAGGCAGTCTCCACGGCCGAGATGACCAACAACAGCCAAATTTCGCTTATAGACGATTTGCTCAACGCCAGCCGCATAGAGCGAGGCAAAATGGAATTTGTGTTTGAGCCCACGGACATTCTCAAAATTACGCAGATCACCGTGGACCAGCTCACGCCCCAAGCTTTGCAGCGCAAGCAAAAATTACTCTACACGCCTCCCAAGGGCGAATTCCCGCAAGTCAACGCAGACCGGGAAAAGTTGCGGCAAGTTATAAATAACCTCGTTGACAATTCCATCAAATACACGCCGACTGGCGGGTGGATTAAAGTTGAATTGGCTAAAACCGCAAAAGACGTGCAGATTCGGGTTTCCGACAACGGCCGCGGTATAAAGCCTGGCGAGGAGAAAAACATTTTTACCAAATACGATCGCGGCGGCAAGAAAATGGATTCGCAGGGTCTGGGGCTTGGGCTCTATGTGGCGAAAGTCATAATCGAACAGCACAAGGGCAAAATCTGGGCCACATCGGATGGCGAAAACAAAGGCGCGACATTTACCATAAGCCTGCCGCTTAAGACTGACCTCAAAAATTCCACCTTTGACCTGGCCAAACCTGCCAAATAAACGCCTCGGATGAGTCTGAGGCGTTTATTATCATTGGTGTTAGCTGGTTTTAAGTTGTATAATTCACACTATGAAAAATGATTGGCAGGAGTATTACAACCTAACGCGAGACAGGGCGCCTTCAAAGCTTTTAATGAAAGCGTTGGGATACGTAAAGGATAAAGGTAGAGCCTTAGATTTAGGAGCTGGTGCGTTGAACGACACCAGATATTTGCTGAAGCAAGGTTTTAGCGTGTTGGCAATCGATAAGGAACAACTACCCAAGGATGTATTGAAAAATATAACTTCCGCAAAATTCGTATTTAAGAAAAAACAATTTGAACAGTTTGAAATCCCTCGCAATCGATTTGATTTAGTGAATGCACAATACTCACTACCTTTTGTGAATAAAAATAATTTTGCGCGATTATGGCCAAAAATAGTTAACAGTTTGCGCCAAGGCGGAATTTTTACAGGTCAATTTTTTGGCATTGGTGATGACTGGAATGATAAATCAGGCAAGATGAGCTTTTTTGATCGCGAAGGTGTCCTCAAAAAGCTGGAATTTTTTCATATTATAAGCTTAAAAGAAACAAAAAAAATAGCGCCTTTGGCACTTGGCGGTTCAAAATTTTGGCACTTGTTTAATATAATAGCGAAAAAAAGTGACGGGGACTGATGAAGCCCCCGCCGGTATTGTGGCTTAGATGTTCAACGCAACGACTGGTCCCTTGGTGGGCTTGCATGTCGTGCATGGCCGACGCGAACATTTCGATCCCGACTGGGTTTCCTGCGAAAGAGGTTCATGGTGCAGGTAGTAGCCAAAGATGTTTTGGCAATCCCGCATGTAGCATCGGCTGTTCAGCATGTGCCGATGCCATACTTCGTCCGCATCGGGTGTTGGTGACAATTCCTGTTCCGGATGATTTTTGCATGCGGTCAGGAATTCCCTGTACTCCTGGGCTGCTGTGAAGAAACGGGCAGGAGTCCAGTGGGCGTACTCTGTCTTGGCTGCGAGCTGCCGGAGGATGTCCGACAAGTCGAGCCGTTCGATTACGTCGTGGCTACACATAAATTCCCCCTTTGGAATTTAACTAAGGATATCAGGTTTCAGACTTCAAGTAAAGGAATAAGAATTTTGACTTTTTGGTATCTTTTACTTATAATAATTCAGTAAATTACTCAATAGAAACCCAAAACCAAAGCAAATTATGGCAATTGAAGCACAGGAACTCAAGAAAGTCCTGGTCGCCAAAAAAATCGTAGCCGCCAAAGCCTGGGATGACCTGGCGCACGAGGCTGAAACCAAACACGAACAAATCGCGGATCTTTTGGTGGAGAAAAAGGTTATCAACGGCGAAAAATTGGCGCAGGTCATCGCCGCATTCTATGACGTGGAATACACCGACCTCACCGATGGTGCCCAGATTCCCAAGGACTTATTGCTGCTGGTGCCCGAACCCATAGCCCGCCGCTATGGGATTATTGCGTTTGGCCGCGACAAGAATAAACTCAAGCTGGGCATGACTGATCCAGAGGATTTGCAGACTCGCGAATCCATTAAGAAGAAAACGGACCTGCAGATTGTGCCGTACTACATCTCCAAACAGTCGCTTGAGGCAGGACTCAAACAGTACCACAGTTCCCTGGAGGCGGAATTTGCCAAAATTGTAAGCAAGCAGGACACGGAGAAGGACAAAGACAAGGACAAAGACGCATCCGTCAACGACAAACTCCGCGAGATGGCGCAAGAGATCCCGGTCGTGCGCGTGGTGGACACGCTTTTGGAGTACGCGATCTTTGAAAAAGCCTCAGACATCCACATTGAGCCGCAGGAAAAAGAAGTCATGGTCCGCTACCGCATAGACGGCGTGCTTCACGACGTCATGACTCTGCCCAAAGTCATACAGCCGGCGCTGACGGCGCGCATTAAAGTTATCTCAAACCTCAAAATCGACGAACACCGCCTGCCGCAGGACGGCCGGTTTAAACTGGAGAAGGACGAATACAAAATTTCCTTCCGCGTGTCCACGATCCCAATTTTTGACGGGGAAAAAATCGTTATCCGCTTGCTGGACGAATCCGCAAAGGCGCTTAGCTTGGAAGAGCTGGGATTTATCCATCACAACTATGACGTCATTATGCGCAACATCAAAAAGCCCCACGGCGCGCTGTTGGTCACGGGTCCTACCGGATCCGGCAAATCCACGACCCTGTATACGATTTTGTCCATGCTCAACACCAAAAACGTCAACATCTCAACGATTGAAGACCCGATTGAATACCATATGACCGGCGTCAACCAGATGCAGGTTAACCCAAAAATCGGCCTGACATTTGCCATGGGACTCCGCGCACTTCTGCGGCAGGACCCGAACATTATAATGATTGGTGAAATTCGCGATGCTGAAACCGCGGAAGAGGCCGTGCACGCGGCCCTGACCGGACACATCGTGCTGTCCACGATCCACACCAACAACGCCGCTGGCGGCGTGCCCAGACTTTTGGACATCGGCGTGGAACCGTACCTTATAGCATCCACCCTAAATGTAATCGTGGGCCAGCGCCTGACCCGCCAGATCTGCCCGGATTGCAAGGAGGAATACAAGGTAGACCATGACTTTGAGGAAAGCCTCAAGAAAGAATTCAATCTCCCCCAGCTTTTGGAAGTTCTCAAGCGCGAAAATTTTATTGATAAAAAAGCCAGCGGCTTGGCTGACCTTAAATTTTACAAAGGGAAAGGCTGTGAAAAATGCGACCATAGCGGTTACCGCGGCCGAAAAGGCATATACGAAGTGCTTGAGGTAACCACAGAAATTCAGGAATTGGTGCTCAAGCGCGCCCCAACTTCGCAGATTCAGGAAAAAGGACAGGAGCAGGGAATGATTCTTATGTGGCAGGACGGATTCATAAAATGCTTACAAGGCATGACCACGATTGAAGAAGTATTAAGAGTATCTAAAGAATGATGATAAATTGACCTAATTACTAATTGACCTAATTTCTAAATTTTAGGTTAATTAGAAATTAGGAATTAGAAATTTCAATTATGCCAGATTACGCCTACGTTGCCAAAACCAAAGAAGGGGGAGTGGAGAAGAATACGATTTTTGCGCTGAATGAAAAAGCCGCCGTGGATGTGCTGCGTTCAAAGGGGCTTTTACCCGTTTCGGTATCAGTGTCCAAAAAGCAATTCGATGTCGGACAGTGGTTAAACTCCTTGTCATCCATAAAATTGCTGGATAAAATCACTTTTTTCAAAAACTTGTCAGTTATGATCAAGGCCGGGCTGCCGGTTTCGCGCGCGCTCAAGATTTTAGCGGTGCAGACGACCAGTCCCAAACTTCAAAAAATTATCCTGGACGTTTCAAGAGGCGTTGAGTCGGGCACGAGCTTTTCGGACTCTATCGCCAAGTATCCCGGAGTTTTTCCGGACATTTCTGTAAGCATGATCCGCGCCGGTGAGGCTTCTGGAAATCTGGAGGCCAACCTTGAGTATCTTTCCGAGCAGATGCGGCGCGACTACGACCTCATCTCCAAGGCCCGAGGAGCCATGATCTACCCGATCGTGGTCATAGTTGCGCTGCTCATTGTCGGATTTATAATGTTTACATTTATCCTACCCAAACTCACGGAAACGTTTAAGGAGTTCGACGTGGCCCTGCCATTGACTACGCGCATCGTCATTGGCGTGGTCGATATTTTTGCCAAGTATGGGTTTTATATTATGGGTGTAGTTCTAGTCGGCGTGGGAGGATTTGTTTACTGGCGCAAAACGCCAGCAGGCAAAGTCGTCGTACATAAAGCCGTGCTTTACATGCCGATTATTTCTGATATCGTGAAAAAAATTAATGTCACGAGATTCCTGCGGGTGTTTGTATCACTCATTAAATCCGGCATGCCTATGGTAGAGGCGCTTGAGGTTTCATCCAAAGTCGTGGGCAACATCTACTACCAGAAGGTCATCCGGGACGCGGCGAGCAACGTCAAAGTCGGACAGTCGGTGGTGACCGCGTTTAAAAAAGAACCAAGACTGTTTGCCACGCTGATTGTGGAAATGATGGAAGTCGGAGAGGAGTCGGGGACCACGGACGCGGTGCTTGGGGAAGTGGCAAATTTTTACGAAGCGGACGTGGACCAGACCATGAAAAATCTCTCGTCAATTTTGGAACCGGTGCTCATGATGATCATCGGCGCGGTGGTTGGTTTGCTCGCCGTGGCGCTCATAACGCCAATTTACTCAATTGGCCAGGGTATTAACTAAAATGGTATAATAAATTGAATTTATTCACCCCACCTCCGGCTCCTCCCCTCAAAAGGGAAGGAGGGTTCTAAGTTGAAGGAAACCAAAAAGCAAAATGTTTGGACTATTTGAAAAAGATAAAATCAACGGCTTTGGCCTGGATATAGAGGAAACCTTGGTTAAGGTGGTCCAGCTTTCGTCTGCTTCCGGAAAAATTTCCGTGGCCGGTCTGGCCAAATCCGATTTGCCGGAACAGATTATAGCCAACCACGCGATTATCAATCCTGACAAGCTTTCGGCCTATATCCGCAAAACCATGCAGGAGGCAAAAATCACGACGCCGTATGTGGTAGTGTCCATACCAGAAGCCAAATCGTTCGTCCGCCAAATCCATTTGCCGCAGATGGAGGAAAAACAAATTGAGACAGCGGTTCCTTTTGAATTTGAGCAAAACATTCCCGTGCCCATAGATCAGATTTATTTTGACTGGCAAATCCTGACGCAATCCGATGCCGGTTATGAGCTGCTCGTTACGGCCACACCCCGAGATTACGTCGATTCATTGATAGATGTTCTGTCTCGGACCAAACTCAAACCTATCGCTTTTGAACTGGAATCCCAGTCCTCGGCCAGGGCGCTGTTGTCGGAAAAAAATGCCGGCGAAGCCGACCTTGTAATTGACATCTCGGAATTGCAGACTAGTTTCCTGCTCGTAGAAAAAAACAATCTTCAGTACACTTCAAGCGTTCCGATCGGCGGAAGGTCGTTTACGGAATCAATTTCGCGCAATCTCGGAATCCCGCTTCCCGAAGCCGAAGCAGCCAAACGCGAGCAGGGCCTCGTGGCCGATAGCAAGAAGCGCAATATCCGCCAGGCGATCTTGCCTATACTGGATAATATCGTGGACGAGATTAGGAATGTTATTCGGTTTTATGACGAGCATTACAAAAGCCACCTGCCGTTGAAGCAAGTGCTCATCGTCGGCGGGGGAGCCAAGCTCATGGGGTTGTCGGATTATGTTTCCGCCCGTCTGAACTTGGGTTCCGTGCATGAACAGAGCCTGGTGACTTTGGGCGATAGCCTCAACCATCTGACGCCCGGGCCCACCCTCGCCAAGGTAGACGGCTTGACCTACTGCACGGCCATTGGTTTGGGTTTGCGCGCCTTGGGATTTAAAATTGACCTGGAAATGTGAGATGAAAGTTATAAACCTCCTCCCCAAAAGCCAAAAGAAAGAATTGGAGCTGGAATTCATAAGCCATCAGATACTGGTGTTTTGGATTATGGTTATTATCACTTTGGTGATGTTTGTGGCCGTGGCCTGGGTGTTTAAATTTTATATCGCGCAGGTTATCGCAAGCAATGACCAGCTCGTGGCCGAATCTCAGGCTAAAGTCGGGTCTGCGGAATACAAATCTTTGCATGATCAGATTATCGGACTCAATGGCTCTGCCGCTGACATCAAAAATTTGGCGCGGCACCATTACGACTGGTCCGGTGCCCTTTACCAACTATCAGGGTTAGTGCCGGCAGAGGTGCAGCTGAACGACCTGCAGTTTGACGCAGCGACCGGAAAGGTCGATATAGACGGCCAGGCCAGAACCCGCCAGGATGTGCTGGACCTTTGGGCCAATATTACCAATTCCCAGTATTTTTCTAAAATCAACTTTCCGCTTAGCAATCTTGAAAAGCCTGTTAATAGCAATTTCAGCTTTAGCTTTTATGCCAATAAGGATAAATTTATTGACCAGCAATAACTTTTGCCTATGAATTCTCTCACGAAAATTATAATCACAAGCGTCTGTGCATTCATTGGGGCCATGGCATTGGTACTGTTTTTGGCTAAACCGATTTTGGCCCAGATCGGGAGCTTGCACATTCAGGAGGGCAAACAGCAATCCCAATTGGCGCAACTCAACTCCCAATTGGACGCTTATGACCAAGCTAAAACCGAGTTGAAACAGGCAAATTACCAGGATACTTTGGATGCGGCCGTGCTCGCGCGCGAAGATTTGGCAGAGGTCCTAACAGAAGTCGAAGCCGACGCGGCCAAGACTTCGGTTACTGAAACGATCACCATAGATGATGCGGCAACTGCCAACACCGGCGCCAAAATCGCGCCAATTGTGCCTGGCGAGAAAAATCTCACCGAGGTTCCGTACACGCTCCGCTTCAATGCGACCTTTGGAGATACGGTGACATTTCTTCAATACCTGGAGCATCTGTCACATTTTACCGAAGTTTCTGGACTGGACTTTGCCGCGATAAGCGAACCAACGGACAATCCGGACGTCATCCCGCACGCGGACAACATATCTGGTACGATCTCGGGCGTATTTTTCGTTAAAAAAGAAACCGTAACTTCTAAATAACAAAATGGCCAGCCTCCCAAACGTCAAATTGCCGCACTTAAGCTTCCGTACAATCACATCAGCCGTGTTCATTTTGATCGTATTGGTGGAAGTTGGTTTGACACTTAATTATATTTACAAATATTTGAGTCCGGCACCGGTGCCCGGACCTACCCAGCAGATAGTCTCTGCGGATCTTAAGTCTTACAATGAAATTTTTACTGATCTTCGCAATCGCGCCAACTATGAACCTCAAGAATTCAACTACGTCAATCCCCATCCGTTCAAATACGGACCCTAAATGCCGGAATGTTCAGGCTGGCATGTCGCTGATTGAAGTCGTGGTCAGCCTTTTTTTGGTGCTGGTTTTGCTGTTGGTGTATGTCGCAGCCTTAAATACCGTGGCACTGGTCAAACGGAATAATTATTCCGACTTGGCCTTTCGAGTAGCGAGCAAGCAGATGGAGACATTGCGCGGTACGCCTTTCGGATCGCTTGGCGATACCTCCGGCACTGCTATTTCGGACGCGATGCTCTCGCAAATCCCGTCTGGTGCTGGAACATATGCCATATCGGATGATCCCGATATGGATGGAGTCAAGGACATTACAGTCACCGTAACCTGGAACGACGGCAAGGATAAGTCGGCAGTACTCCAGACACGGGCCGCAAGCGGAGGACTGAACCCATGAGGAAGTTTTCACGAGGGCAATCCGCATTCACCTTGATTGAGGTTATTATCACAATCGCGCTTACGGTAATGATCGTTGCAGTAATAGCAAATATGTTCTTGACCCAAAGCAGGCTTTATCGCTCTCAAAACGCAAAGCTTGATACTTCAGCTTCCGTGCGCGCGGGGTTAGACAGCATCGACGACGATGTCCGGGCCGCAGACCAGGTGCTGGCGTCGTATTCAACGTTTACAGCCTCAAGTCAGACTCTAATTCTACAAATCCAATCGGTGGATTCAACCCAAGCCTTAGTCGCCGACACTTATGACTATGTCGTTTATACTTTGTCCGGCACGGATTTGACTCGGCAAATTTTTCCGGATGCGGCAAGTGTAAGAATTGCCACCACGCGGACCGTGGCCAGACATGTCAGCGATTTGTCGTTTGTGCTCAACAGCGCAGATTATGCTGACGTGACCGAAGTGGCCACCAGCCTTACTTCAAGTGAGTCAACAGGCAACCAGACTGTTGCCTTTACCTCGGATTCAAATTCTAAGCTGCGGAACAATTAATTATGCATAAACACGCAAATCATCCGCAAACCAGCGAACAGGGGCAGATCATAATCATAGCCTTAGTGTTTGTGCTGATTACGATAAGCTTGGTCGGTTCGCTGGTGGCGTACACGTTTATCCAGGTCCGCGCGCAAAAACAGTCGCAGGCCAGACTTGAAGCCCTAAACATCGCGGAAGCGGGCATCGAGGCAGCGCTTTGGAAACTCAACAACCAGGCTGGATACGCGGGAGAAACCGGCACGTCATTTGGCGCTGGCGTATATGATGTGGCGACTACAGACATTTCTGGAGACCAAAAACTCCTTACTGTGGACGCTTATGTCCCAAATTCTTCGGCGCCGCTGGCCCACCGGATAGTCAGTGTAACTGTAAGCACCGGTACGACCGGCGTTGGCTTCAACTACGGCGTGCAGGTCGGACAGGGAGGGTTGGATATGGATGGCAGCGGCACTATTAACGGCAATGTCTATGCGAACGGTCCTATTACAGGTGATAGTTCCTCTGTCATCACCGGCACGGCCATCTCCGCCGACAGTCCGGCTTTAAGCGCCGACCAAAGCAATGGCAGCGGTACCCCGGCAAACAATATTGCTTTTGCCAACGCCAGCGCCACGCAGGATATCGCCCAAAGTTTCAGTCTTACGGGCTCCGATCCTTTGAATGAAATCCAGCTTTATATAAAAAAAGTCGGATCTCCCGCTGACGCCACGGTCAAGATAGTCAATGATGCCAGCGGAAACCCGGGCACCACGGTTTATGCCAGCGGCACACTCTCGTCAGCAAGCGTCACGACATCTTATGGGTGGATCAACGTAACATTTACTTCCAACCCGCTGCTTAATCCCGGCACTACTTACTGGTTGGTCGTGGATGCTGCCAGTAACAGCTCCAAGTACTATATGATTGGCGCGGACGGCGGCGGAATCTACGCCAATGGTATGGCAAAAATCGGACGAATGGGAAGCACCTGGAACAACACCACACCTTCGGGAATTGATTATTTTTTCAATATATTTTTGGGCGGCGTTAATGGATTGATTGCCGGATCGTCAGGCAGTCAATATAACCAGTTGCATGTAGGAACGGTTTCCGGCACGGCAGAGGCCCACACAGTGAATTACACGAATGCCACTGGTGAAATTTTTTGCCAAACCGGTACTGGCAACAATAAATCATGTTCGGCGCTTGCCTCGGATCCGGTGTATGTGGATTTTCCGGTGTCTGACGCCAATATTGCGCAGTGGGAAAGCGAGGCCGAAGCCGGCGGGACTTACAATGGCAATTATACCGTGGGTTTTGCCGGAGCATCTTTAGGCCCGCAAAAAATAGTCGGGGATCTGACGGTTTCAAATGGCGGCACGCTCACTGTCACTGGGACATTGTACGTAACGGGGAATATTACCTTAAACGGCGGAGGCGAAATCAAACTCACCCCGGGATACGGAAGTAACGACGGAGTCATTGTCGCGGATGGCACTGTAACTGTTTCTGGAGGAGGGCACGCCACGGGCTCGGGAACATCTGGAAGTTATATAATGATGATCTCAAATGATTCCTCAACCAGCGCTATGTCTGTGGCTGGAGGAGCGGGCGCTGTGATTATGTTTGCTCCTAAGGGGACTTTGGCCGTTTCGGGAGGCGCGTCATTGAAAGAGGCGACCGCGTACCGATTAACCGTCGGCGGCGGTTCCAGTGTTACTTACGAGTCCGGTCTGGCTAATTCGGAGTTTTCGTCCGGTCCGGGCGGCAGCTGGGTCCTCCAGGCCCAATCCTGGCAATTATTAAGGTAAAAGAAAAATCCTCAATCTTGCGCTGCGAATCCAGCCAAACAAAAGAAAAAAACGGAACAAGTCCGTTTCTTTCTTTTGGCTCGCATATACCGATGACTTGAGAACTCTGGGAGAATACGCAATATCTAGAATCTTGCAACTGCAAGGATTGCTTAAGGCTGTTTAGCTCCGCCTTCTTTTTCTTTTTCCAATATAGTCTGTTCTGCTTCTATTTCTGCCGCCGATTAAGGTTCCAGCTTGAAAATTAGATCGCCCAAGGGAGTACTGATCGGATTAACGTCTAGCTTTTCTAGTTTGTTCTCCTTTGTAGACAGAATGACGTTTAGCATAGGATTCAAGGTCTTGGAAATACCAATATTAAGACTACTTTTTAAATACTTGTTGTCTCCTTTTCCTATTATTAAATTTAACCGATGCGACCCTAGATCATATCCCTTAACCCCAGAAATTCGTTTAAGGGTCTCGTGCATCACATAATGCCCATGCTTTTCAGGGTTTGTGTATCCTAATTTTTTTGCAATCCCGACTCTGCTATTTGACCAAGTGGAATTATAGTTCGGATTTGAACTCGTAAAGATTATTTCTTTTCCTTCTAGATGCAAGCTCCAATGTACACCCTTCCAATGAATCCACCGAATTATAACCTGATCACCTCTTTGGAACACCTCAATAACAGGAAATTGCTCTTCGTTATATTGAATTGAAATTACTGAATTTTTCATATTATTCATCGTCTACGGTTGGAAGCCCTAAGTCTTCTGTATAAAATTCGTGAAACTTGCGATCTAGGAAGTTCCCAATGGCCGGTGGCCCTGAGTTATTTTCCTTATAAACCTTTGAAATCTCATTGCTGACCCCGGTTGCGGGATTAGCCTTAACCCTCTTTATGATTTCATCTACTTCAATATAATCCTTTACAAAATAATACCCTTCAAGTTCTTCTATTGAAATCAAATAATATTCCATATCCTGTATTCCTGGATTATTCTCTTCAAGTCCAGTTAAAGCTTTTTTTATATCTTCATCATATATACTAGTGGACAAAAGAGGCACATCATAAAAAATGCCTATACAAATTATTTTTTTATCCTTGAGTGATTTTAATTCTTCGTAGTTAGGTATATCCCTAACCCGATCATACATTTGCTTAATAGTTTTAATTATCTTGCTAAAAATTTCTTTCCGTATTAACGCTGGATCACCTGTTTGTAGGGTTGGTAATGGAAACTGGTATCCCTTAGCCTCAATTAAAATAACAGAATCATCTCGGTCAACTATCCAATCAAAAAACTCTTTCTTGTCGTGGCTACTACCATACTTAAAACCTGGTTTTACATCGGACTCTCCGTAAATATCGGACAAAACAAGACCCACATATCGTTCAAACAGTAAACCAAAATATTCACGAAATTTAGCTTTTAAATCATTTTCAAATATCCAATATAGGCCGCGAAACGAAGCTTTTACATAAGCACTCAAACTTGGAATAATATAATCATTTGCCCCAACCTGAATTACTGGTTTTTCCCAAAGTGGATTATACCGACTTTTTGTATATTCTGACGGCAAATTATTACTATTGTATTTGGAATCTAAATCCCGAAATAATTCTGGCGTTACTGATAATTTATTGAGGATGGATCTCATTTTCTCGTCTTTCAGAACCTGACTAAGACCGCCGGTTATTGTTGACTCTGTAAATCTACCCAGGTTAAATCTTGGGCTAGACATTCCTGCCGCAAAGATTGCGAAGCTCAATTTTATATATTCATCTATGCTAATACCGTATTTGTCTTTTAAAACCTTATCTAAGTCTAACACTAAATCACTAGGTAATTCAGCGGGAATCTTTTCAAAGATTAACCATTGTCTTATGAATACATCCTTAATATCCATTTGACTAGTAAATTGCTGAAAATACATTGGAACCAAAAAAGAAGAAAGATTTCTCACCCTCACCCCTTGCACAAGTCCATTATGATATATGTTAAATAATGCCAAAATATTATCACGATCTTTAATACTTAAGCTTTTGTAATTGTTTGCACCTGAAATTATAAATGAATTTGCAATATATTCTAATGCAAACTCAGTGATAAATATTTTAGTCAATTTGTGAATAATAAACCCGCTCCTTTCCTTTTTCAAAGCTTCGTTCTCAAGGAAATTTTTATCGTTAAGCTTCATTGAAATTTCTCCTAATACCACTAACGCTTCGTCTAATTTATAACCCTTAAGAGCATTACAAAACTGCTCCTGGGTAACCTTTAGTTCACCGGAGTTACATAATGCCGAGAGTCTTGCATCGGCTTCTAAAATATAATTCCCCAATTGATCTCTAAACATAAGCTATAAATTATTTATACTATTTACAAAATACAAAAGCCAGGCCGCCTAACCTAGCTTTGTTCTATTCCCACCTATTCCCACCATCTTTCCGCTCTTTTCCGCCTTTTTCCGCCATCTATAGTTCCCAGTGATTTCCAGTTATTTAATGGCATAAAATCCACCATTTTCCACCATTTCAAATTCCGTGATTTTCAGTGAAATTTTCCACGTTTTTCCACGTATTTTTCAGTTATACTTTTGCTTTACTTTCCAAATAAAAGCTAAATTGCTTTAAGTCTGTCCCGTCAATTAACCTAACATTGGCTTTATGGGCCAATTCTTTTGCTGATTTCGTAAACATTGAGTTTGTTATGACCCAACCCTCATCTGCACCATAAAACTGAACCGCACTGGCGACTTCTTGAACGGCTTTATTCCCAACGGTTCCGTCATACCTTTTGGCCTGGATGATTATAGTCTTACCATTTCGTTTAGCAATCAAATCTGCTCCCTGGTCTCCTGTAGCCGGTGTTCCAGCAATATCCGTAAAGCCATTTTCCTTCAGGAGCCGTGCCAGGTAAGTTTCAAACTCCGTGCCCGACATAGGTGAAAAATCAACTTGCGTAATGGGTCTACTTTTTTTAGTCTTGTATTCTCGCTTAAATCTTTGCTCTAAGTAGGCAGATAGCTTTTTTAACTCCTCGGGCATTGACCAATCATACTTTGACCATCTTTTAAATTGATCTTCATCGTACCGCTCTTTTTGAGCGATTTTTCGTATCACTGTCTCAATTTCTTTTGGTAATACATCCCAGTGTTCATCTCCGTAATCATCTATGACTGAAACCTTACGATAAGTGACTTCCAAAAATTGAGATATTAGATCAGAATATTTTTCTTTAAATAAATCAAATTTTGTTTCTATTTTCGCTTGAGCTTTTTCTCGTTGCTGCTCTTCAAGTTTCTGGTGATAATCTCTGAATCGTTTTAGTAAATTATCTTTAAGTTGTAAATATTCTGAATTAGCTCTTCGTTGCCAGTTGGATAACCATTCATAATTAGGTGACATATTTATATCACCTTCGGCTTCAGCAATGTCTCTTATACAATCCCGAACTGAATTTTCAATGTAATAAGAACGATGGTAGCCGTGATTAAGTTTTTTTAAATGAGATTGGATGATATCCTCATTTCGTTCTTCCAGTGTTTTGGACTTATCAATTAACCTGTCACTCCATTTTTCTTTTGCCTTTAAAGCTTTCTCTTTGTTGTTTTTTGACGCATTAAGAGAACTGGATGCAGATGATATTGCCCAAAAAATAGCCAAAACTATAAGAAATAAGATCCCTATTACTTCTTCCATATAGTTAAATTATAACCCAATTAGCCTTAGAATTACAGCTTGGGGTTATCCCTTAACTTATCCTTCTTTGAAACTTCAATTTTCGGCAAGAAACTAACCCGAACTTCATTATCAGCAAACGGTTTGTCTATAAATTTAGTGGGAGTTTTTACGCCTCGTTTCTGTAATTCCTTGTTGAACTTGGCCCAAAAGTCCCTACCTGTCAATTTATTTTTAGGTGGGATTGAATCGTCGGGAATATTGGTCATAACAGAATTCCTTTATGATTTAATTATTGCCCAGTCTGATTAGGTTAGTTCCTGTTTGAGGTTTTCTTCAGCCTTCTCGTTGTCGCTGCGACTTGTATTATACGCAATCTCGGCCAGATGTCTTTCAAGATGACGAGCGATATACGCAATCTCCAGGGCAATAGCGATTAAAATCCAATCGGTTACAGTCATAAAATTTCCTTTCCGCAAGTATGACACAAAAGGCCACCGCTTGCTTGGCTCTTGCGAGCCTGCCACCCTTTCGGATGGCAACCATTGGAATAGTAGCAAGACGATGACCGTCTCTATTTCCAATGGTTTTGTTAGCCGTGCTTCGGGAAGATCCGAAGTTTAGGCCGCTAATTATGGAGTAATTTTACCACAAAATCCGCCGAGATGGTAGACGGTAGGCGGGATTGACAAACTTCCCGGATAGGGTATACTGCTTCCAGATTCGTTTCAGAAGAAATATTTTTAGCTGGGTGAAATTCGCCAGCAACGGCTAAGTCCGCAGGTTCATATATATTTTAGAGATTTATAAGTTCGTCTAAATTTCTACAAGTATCTATAGATCTGCGGTTTTTTGTTTGCCAATTTTTTTATACAGCTCATTTTAATTAAAATTGTTACTCTTGCAAAAGCCTGTTTATTTTTGGCTGGACTTAGCAAGAGTTGCCAGCCAGAAATAAGTAGGTTTTTCTTTTGTCTGAGTGCGTAATAAATTCGTTCAGACAAGCGAAAAACGCTTGCGTCGCCCCAACTCCCTACTGGAGAGCCTGCGGACGCTAAATGGCAGGTAGCAAGTGTGCCAGATAACGGATTCCTCACAAGACCGAATATCACACGCCTATGAGCCCAAACGAGATTTTGGGCGGCAGTAAATTAACCACTGTAACTAAAACCTAACTAAATAACATTCGGGATTGAAGGAAACGGCTCGTGGGTGGTGGGGTAAGGCAATGGCGATAGTAATTACAATATGAAAAATCTTCACTACAAAAACAGGAACTTCAGGGCAGACGATTCAGTTTGGGAACAGTTCAAGATTGAACGACGCAAATCAGCTCTTTCTTGGAACTTGTTTATCAAGCTTCTAATCCGTTTGGTAAAAAAATATGGAACCCATCAGGACTAACGAATCACTCTCTCCGCCGCCATTGACCGACTTTGAGATTGCCAGGCTCTCAAGGTTGTTTGATTTGCTCCTCAAACTTGAGAAGCGACAGAAGGAGAGTAAGGATGACCTGCGAACTGACAACCCAAATTAAGTAATCTATAATTAAACCAATCTAATTTTATGGAAAAATTCCAGCAGAAAGCAGTTTCATACTGTCGTGTCAGTTCCAAGGAACAAGCCGAGGAAGGCTACTCCCTGGAAGCCCAAGAATCTTATTTAAATTCTTACGCCCAGAAGAATAATTTTGAAGTCGTCAAGACTTTCAAAATTTCAGAGTCAGCAAGCGGTAAGCAAGTCCGCAAGACTTTTCGGGAAATGATTGAATACACAAACAAACACAAAATCAAAGTAATTCTATGTGAAAAAACTGACCGTCTAACCCGAAACCCAAAAGACGCCGTGGAGATTAACGATTGGATTGAGGCTGACCCAGAACGCCAGATCCATTTAGCTAAAGAGTCCAGCACCCTTCACAAAGAAAGCAAGGCTCACGAAAAATTTGTGTGGGATATTAAAGTCGCTACAGCCAGTTATTACACTAACAATCTTTCTGAAGAAGTTAAGAAAGGATACGCCGAAAAACTTAAGCAAGGCTGGATGCCGTACCGAGCTCCTCTGGGATACAAAACAATCGGTGAACAGGGCCACAAGACGCACATCGTTGACCCCGCCACTGCTCTCTATGTGAAGGAGATATTCAACGTTTATTGCACTGGCCTCTATTCTCTGCACAAACTCGCGAGCTTGATGTTTCAGCAAGGTTTAAGAACCAATACAGGCCGCAAAATGGGAGCGAATGGAGTTCACGTGGTGCTTAAAAATCCATTCTACTATGGAGACATCTCTTGGAATGGGAAAATTTATCCAGGAAAGCACGAACCCATCATTACCAGAGATTTGTTTGAAACCGCCCAAAGAGTTATGAAGAATGGTCGGCCAGATAAATACAAAAAACACAATCCCTTATTTAAGGGCTTGGTGACTTGCGGAGCGTGCGGCCACAAAGTCTCCTGGTATCAAAAGAAGGGTCATTGGTATGGCCGGTGTGCCCACTTCAGGAAATGCCCACAAGTCACGTTACCAATTAGAGAAGACAGATTAGTTGACCAAGTCTTTCCATTTTTCCAAGAACTGAATCTACGGGACGAAGACATTGAGACACTCAAGAAAAAACTTCAAACCGACCATATCTTGGAAATCCAGTCTCGCCAGTCCAGGGAGGCTGATATTAGCCGGAATCTCACCCGTAACAGCACAAAACTTGATGTGGCGTACCAAGACCGCTTGGAGGGCAGAATCTCATCAGAGCAGTATGATTCAATAAGAACCAGGGTGGAAGCCGATTCTCGGGTTCTGGCTCAAACGCTTGAAATGTTGCAAAATGATACGATTGATTATTTTGATTTGGGAATCAACCTGATGAAACTGGCAAATAAAATCAAAGAGCTTTTCCCTTTTGCGAAGAAAGAAGAGCAACAGGAAATCTTCACACTGGCTTTTGACCGAATGGCTGTTACTGACAAAACCTTGTCCATAAATTTCACGCCCTGGTTCGCAAAACTCCATTCACACCTTCCTGAACTGAAACAAATTTGCGAACCTGCATTTGCCCTTGCAAATACAAAGAAAAAAGACCAGACAACGTCTGATCATCTTTCTTGGCTCGGGCGGCTGGATTCGAACCAGCGACCCAGTGATTAACAGTCACTTGCTCTACCGCTGAGCTACGCCCGAACACGAACGAAGTCTAACATTTTGATACAAATTTTTCAAGCCGACCAGGGTTGAAGTGAGGAGAATAGGAGCTCGGACCTGTTTGGTGGTATAATGAGAAAAATTACTTCTTAATCCAGATGCAGAACTACAACTCTAAAGTTAATGCTTACATTAAAAAGTTTCCCCTGTGGCAGCAGGATATATGCAATAATATCAGAAAGCTTATCCACCAAGCTGAACCCATGATTAAGGAGGAAATAAAGAGAAGCGTCCAGCCATACTTTACATTTAGGGGAAACGTCGCGGCTTTATTAAATGCAAAAGATCATGTAACTGTTTTTATCTATGACCCAATTGCTCCTGATCCCAAAGGCCTAATTAATCAGGGCAAAAATAACCTTACAGGACGCGCAATACAAATAAAACAAGGTGGTGTCATTAATTCCAGAGCGTTTATCCAACTTATCAAATCAGTTGTTAAGAACAATAAAGCTGGTGGCTGGCGGAAACTAAAAAATTGAGGTAACAATTAAGTCGTATGTATTTGAACAAGGGTATTAGCATAACATGAAAGGAATGCCGTGGGAAAAGTAATTGCAGGCATGACTATATCTCTGGATGGGTTTATCAATGACCGTAACGGAAGCGTGGATAAACTTTTTTCGGATTTTACTGAACTTCATGATGTCCCAACTTTCAAGGAGATGATCAAAAACACCGGCGCTGTGATTATGGGAAAGAATGTATATGAGATGGCCGACCCTTTTATGTGGGCCAATGATGATTATGAATTCCAAACTCCCATATTTGTTTTGACACATACGCCGCCAGTAAAGTATCCCCAAGGAAATGGCAGGCTTAAGTTTACATTTGTAATTGATGGCATTGAGAGTGCGGTTTTGCAGGCAAAAAAAGCCGCGGGTGACAAGGATGTTCAGGTAATAGGCGCAAACACCATACAGCAATGCCTTAACGCGGGACTTTGCGATGAATTACAGCTAGATATCATACCTGTTCTCTTAGGAAAAGGAATAATACTGCTTGAAAACATAGATATAGATAAGATACAATTTGAAAGAACTAAAGTAGAAGAAGTTACCTCAATTCGAATAAGTATAACCTTCGCCGTAAGGTATCCAAATAATTAAATTATTAAAGGAGATATATGCGAAAAATAATTGTTCAGGAGTTTATTACATTAGATGGGGTGATGCAGGCGCCGGGCGGACCGGACGAAGATACTTCCAGCGGCTTCAAATATGGCGGCTGGACCGCACCTTATTTTCGCGAAGCCGATGACGCGTCCGCCGATTTTATGGCAAGGTGGATGCAGTCCACAGATATTCTTTTGGGTCGGAAAACCTATGATATTTTCGCCGCGTTTTGGCCTAAACACGCGGACATGTGGCCGGGTATTCAAGACGTGAAAAAATACGTTATGTCCAAAACTTTGGCCGAGAACAAGTCGGACTGGAAAAATGTATCGTTCTTAAACAGCGCTGATGATATTAAAAAGCTTAAAGCATCAGAAGGCGGTGACATTAAAGTCCACGGCAGCGGTAATATGGCACAGACGTTGTTTAAACACGATTTGGTTGATGAATTGCTGCTAATGACGTTCCCGATCACGCTCGGTACAGGCAAGCGTTTGTTCGGAGAGGGGACGATTCCTGCGGCTTTTACGATGACCGACAGCCTGGTTACGAAAAATGGGGTGATTTTTGCCAATTACAAGCGGGCCGGGGAAGTCAAAACCGGCACTGTCGGATAACCAGGAATTTTATGAAAAAACTTATTATGTGGAATGTCGTCACGTTGGACGGGTACTTCGAAGGTGAAAAGCCTTGGGATCTGAATTTCCACGCTCTTGCCTGGGGTAAAGAGCTTGAAGATTTTACCGCGGAACAGCTGAAAACTGTCAGTATTTTAGTGTTTGGCGAGAGGACTTTTAAAGGCATGGCTGAGCATTGGAGCAAAATCAAGGGAGAGACGGCCGAATATATGAATAAGCTGCCGAAGATTGTATGCTCGAAGACATTGTCAGCGGTGGATTGGAACAATACAACGATTGTCCATGACGCCGTGGCGGAATTATCGAAACTGAAACAAGAAGGTGACGGAAATATATTTGTATTTGGCAGCGGCAATTTGTCCGAATCGCTTATGAAAGCAAATCTCTTCGATGAGTACCGTTTGTGCGTTGCCCCGGTCTTTCTCGGGCAAGGCAACAGGCTGTTTAAAGAAGGCCTGCCTTACCAAAAACTAAAGTTGCTTGAGGCGAGAATGCTGCAAACAGGCGGAGTTATATTGAGGTACGCTCGTAATTTAGAATAGGATAATCTATAATAAGTACAAAGGCCGGTGTGATTAACTCTCACAAAAACAATGATCAAAGGTAACTTTCTTGGTGCGGCAATAGTCGCAATCATCTACACAATCTACATTCTAATACATCCGTTCCCAACAAAAGCGGGAAATGTGGTGGCTCTGGTTATTCTTAATGCTCTAACTATCGTTTTGATGGCATTTGCATTCAAATAATAAAAAAATTATTTTTTGCCAAGCGACTCTCGGCCCAAAAAAAACACCACGCGAAGTGGTGCTTTTTGTAGTCGTTAACCGATTAGTCCAGCTAGGTGGAGCAACCAAACGCAGAGACTGAGTTCGACGAAAAATAATCCAAGCCCAATAGGACTGCCCCAGGAAAACCAGGAGCCCCAGGCGCGCCAGTTCATGAGCGGCCAGTTTTCGTCGCGATGTTTCTGGTGTTGTTCGTTTATATCCATATTTTTGGAATTGATTGGTAATTCGACCTTTGGTTGCCCAAAGGATGGACGGGTGCGGCCTTGGCTAATCTTGGGAAGATTAAGGTTTGAATATGCACCACTTATATCCGTACCAATTATATCATAATTAGCGCAAGCTGGTGTTTTTTGGTTATAATTAATGCATGTTCCAAGTATTCCATTCACATTACCAAAAGGTGAGGGCTTTCTACAAAAAGTATGAAAGTTTTTTTATGCCGGCCCTTATTATCTGGGGATTCTTTTACCATTACATCACATTCAAGCTTATTCCCATTACCGACGTGCTATATTTGGTGTTCGGTTATCTGGCACTGGCCACGCTGACGATTATTTTCGTCCATCTGTATGATGAGCAGTTCATAACACAGAAGCTTCGATATGTGCGCCTGTTTGCACCGCTCCTCCTGCAGTTTACTATAGGTTCCATGATCGGTGGAGTTTTCATATTTTATTGGTTTTCAGGAAGCATTTTGGTCAGTTGGCCATTTATAACATTCATAGTGGTCCTGCTGGTAGGCCTGGAATTCTACAAGCATTATTTGGAAAACCCCATTGTTCAGTTCGCACTGTACAGTCTGGCTGCATTCTTGTTGTTTGCCGTAGCGCTGCCTTTCTTTTTTACATCCATAAATCCATTGTTGTTTATAACGGCCGGATGTATAAGTTTGGCACTGGCTTTTGCGCTCATCTGGCTTCTCAAAAAATCCCAGGCAATAGCAATCCGCAAACATAGAATTATAATTGCTTGCGTTTTTGTGTTTGCCGTTATGAATGTTTTTTATTTTTATAATTTTATCCCGCCGGTGCCGCTTTCCATACGCGATGCGGGAGTTTATCACAATGTGTCCAAGTCCGGCAGCGATTATGTGGTGGAATTTGAACCGCGAAGCTTCTGGCAGCGCCTGAGTTTAATTCCAACCATACATTTGGCCTCAGGCGAGCAGGCCTTTGTTTTTACATCCATCTATTCGCCCTCGGATCTGGACACGGATATCGTCCACGACTGGCAATATTTCGATCCGGCCCAGAACAAATGGATAAGCGAATCCAAAGTATCATTCCATCTTATAGGCGGCAGGCAAGACGGGTACCGCGGGTATTCTTACAAAACAAATGTCACACCCGGCAAATGGCGGGTCTATACGGAAACTCCGCGCGGCCAAGTTCTGGGCGTGTCTGAATTTAAAGTGGCCAGCGTAAATCTGCCGCCAGCTTTGCAACAAGAAACAAAGTAGGTTTTGAACCTGTTCACTTTTTGAATTCCAAAATGTCTCCAGGCTGGCAATCCAAAGCTTTGCAGATTGCTTCAAGAGTGGAAAAGCGAATCGCGCGGGCGTGTCCGTTTTTGAGAATCGAAATATTAGCCATGGTGATGCCGACTTTTTCCGTAAGTTCCGTGACGCTCATTTTCCGTTTGGCCAGCATGACGTCGATGTTGATGATTATTGACATAAGTTATTTGACTGCGGCATTTGGGATTTTTTTCCCAAGCTTCCCTGCGGCTACGGCCACAATGAGCGAACCAAAAATGATAAGTATACCCAGAGTAAATGCGCCTGTGGCATCATCGTTGCCATGAGTGGACATGATGAATATTTCCTCGGCGACAACAAAACCAATGACAGTCATGGCGCAATATTTAATCGTCCGCAGGGCTTTTACCGCCTCCGGCGAGGAGGCTTTATTTTGTCCGGCCAGTCCTAGCGCCTTGAATGCTTGGTAGACCCCAATGAAAAATGGAACAGATCCGATATAGACAAGCGCTATAAATGGGTCAAGATAGACTTCAAAAAAAGTTGAGTTCGCATTCACGCCCTCCAGGTGGGGTTCCCAGAGCAGAGCAGAAAGCACGCCGATACCGATGATCACAACCACAATTTGAAAAAATATTGTTAAGCTTTTTTTCATAAAGTTAATTTAGATAGTCAAATCGTTTTCGGATTTAATATTAATCGCACTCTGCAGAAGTTTTTCCAATACCGCGGCAAATGTTGCCACCACAAGCGGGCTGCTGGCAAAGGCCAGAGCGATAAGCCCCAGACCTGGCGCATCGTCCAACTGGGCAACGTGAAATAAATAGGGGATACCAACGGCATAACAGATGCTCATGGCGATGCTGCAATATTTGATTGACCCAAGAGCGTTCACCGAAATTTGCGAAAAAGCCCGATTGCTATCGATGTAATTTAGAAGTTTCCAAGCCTGGTACAGCGCAATAAAGAATGGCACCACAGATATGGTTATGCCGGCTATCAGAAAGTATAGTAAAACCCTGGCCCCAGGATATTCTGATGATGCGCCTCTAAAAATTGGAGGCAGCCCAAAGACGCAAACCGCGGCTGCGATGAGCCCTAATAACACGAGCACGGCTCGTAAAAACCATGTTGAACCCCTTTTCATACAAAAGTTCCTTCCGTATTTTACTGGTGAATTTATGATAAATTACTATTTATCGTTTGTCAATATATAGTTATTATTGAAATCAGCAAAAAAAAACTGATCTTCTCGATCAGGATTTTTTAAATTAGGTTATTATGTATTCCATTTAAACCACTTTATGCCGATCCAAGCGAATAAGCTGCCATAAACTAAGGTGATAAGCAGGGCCAGCCAAGCCTGGCCATTCCATATATGCGGCTGCATGCTAGCGTTTAAAATTTCCTTGACCGTGCCGTAAGGCGACCAGGTTATGATGTCGCCTATGACTTTGCCCAGAACGCCGAATTCTCCAAGTGCCCCAAGCAGGATAATGGCTATATACAAAAATCTAGAAACGGAATTAATTGTCTCCGCGGAAGTAATAAGCCCCACAACCGCTTGTCCCAGTCCCAGATAAACCATGCCGCAGATGAGCGCGATAACCAAAGTAAACAGATAGGCAAGCGGCGACAAGGCGATTTTGTCCCAGTAATACCCGACCGCGAAAGCCACCACTGTCATGATTGCGATCTGTGCCAGCTCTACAGTCAAGCGGCTGGTCATAATGTTCCAGGTGCTGGCTGGCGTCACTCGCAATCTTTGGAACACGCCTCTTTCGCGATCTCTGGCCGTGGTGTTGGAATAGCCCATAAGCCCGACTGCCACCACTCCGAAAGTGATACACATAGACAGGGCGAACGGTCCGCCGAATTGCTTTACGACTTGTTTCCAGGCAATCAGAATTATGATCGGCAGCAGCACAGTTACGGCGCCTGCCCGGCGGTTTCTCCATTTCGCGAGGAAATCCGCCTTCAGCAGGGATCTGTATATCTGCGATTGTTTGGGGATTATTATTTCCATAAAGTTATCTGCGGACTGTTTCGCCCGTGAGGCCAATAAACACGTCTTCAAGGGTAATTTTGCCGCCTCGGGAAACTTTAATTACGCGCGGATCTTCCCGGTGCTGGTCTATAAGTCCGGCTGGCGTGTTCGTGGCCAGAATTTTGCCATGGTCGATAATGGCGATGCGGTTGCATACTGCTTCAGCTTCTTCCATGGAGTGGGTGGTGAGCAAAACGCTTTTGCCGGAACCGCGCAGCACTTCGATGCGGCCCCAGAGCTGGCGACGGGATTGCGGATCGAGTCCCACAGTGGGTTCGTCCAAAAGCGCGAGCGTCGGATTGTGTATAGTGGCGATGACCAGCGAAACCCGCTGCTGCTGGCCGCCGGAAAGCTGGCCAAAATGTTTCTTGGCGTCGGATTCAAGCTGGATGTCCTGCAAGATACTTTTAATTTTTTCCGCTGTCAGCGGCACGCCATAAAGTCCGGCATAGAGATTGAGAATTTCCAGGACGTTGAGCTCCGATTGGAAACTCGTGCTCTGAAGCTGCACGCCCATGTTGGCCCGCGCCCGCACCGGATCGGTTTGGATATCGTACCCGGCGATGTATATCGAGCCGGATTGGGGAGTGATGAGCCCTTCGATGGAACTTAGGGTGCTGGTTTTACCCGCGCCATTTGGTCCGAGCAGGCCGAAGATTTCGCCGTGTTCAATGCTAAAACTGACATCCGAAACCGCTTGCTGGCTGCCATAATAGACATTTAAATTTTCAACCTTCAGGATAGGTCCGGAAGAAGTATTTTCCATAAAATTACTTGGTAAGTATACCATATTTAAACGCCATTTGGTGAATTATAATATATAAGCCTTGACTTATATATTTATCTGATTTATTATATTAACATGGATTTATTTCAAGCATTGGCAGAGTCAAAAAGACGGCATATCGTAACGCTTATTGCCCAGGAAGGGCAGCTGACCGCCGGGGCGATTACCCGCAAATTTAAGATTTCCCAACCGGCTGTTTCGCAGCATCTGCAAGTTCTGCGTGCATCCGGCATTTTGCACATGGAGAAGTGGGGAAGGGAGCGCGTCTACCAGGTTGAGCCCAAAGCTTTGGCAGAGATCGAAGATTGGATCCATGACCTCAAAAAGCTCTGGCACGGCAGGCTCGACAGACTCGGGGCATTGCTTGAGGTCGAATCCAGGAAAACACGGAGGCATAATCGCGGTCCAGTACGTACTTGAAAGGCGAAAAAGTTAAAATAATTAAATTCCATCCCGGATGAAGTCCGGGGATGGACAAGGAGAATGAAAGCATGGCACCAATTAAGGAAGTAACGTTTGAGAAAACATACGATGCGCCAATCGAGAAAGTTTGGCAGGCCTGGACCGACCCAGAAATGTTGAAGCAATGGTGGGGACCAGAAAATGTGATAATCCCAGAATGCGAAGTGGACCTGCGCATTGGGGGTAAATTTTATATAGTGATGGAAGCCGGGGAGGCCATGGGCCCATACAAAGGCACGAAGTGGCCCATGGATGCAAAGTTTACGGTGGTGGAACCTAAATCAAAATTAGCCTACAGTTCCAAAGCCTGGACCGAGGGGGCTGCCGATGAGATGATGATTGAGCAGGATACGCAGCTTGAGCTGTCCGAGGAAAACGGCAAGACGAAGCTGAAGCTTAAGGCGTCTGTAAATAAGATCGGGCCGGGCGCGCAGATGGCAACCCAAGGCATGCAAGCCGGGTTTACCCAGCAACTCGACAAGCTGACCAACTTCCTGGCAAAATAGCATTATAAAAACACTGGCCACAAGCTAGTGTTTTTGTTATTATCCAAATATGAATAAAAATATTACCATAGCAGGCGCGCAGGCCTATCATACTTATCCGGATGACGGCCAGAAGCATCCGGGACTTGTGCTCATCGAGGAGGTTTGGGGCGTAAATGAACATATCCGATCGGTGGCTGACCGGTTTGCAAATGTCGGCTTTAGCGTAGTCGCCCCGGAGTTGTTGCCGCCGGGCTTGCTTGAGATGGCCACGCCGCAAATTCAAAAAGATTTGTTTGATCCGGTAAAGCGCGACGAAATTCAGCCCAAACTTCGCGAAGCCATGGAGCCTATAAGGCAGCCGAAATTCGCGTCGGGCGCGATCGTGATCCTTAAAGCCTGTGTTGATTATCTCATGGCAGATGAACATGTGAATGGCCGGATTGCGGTGCTTGGATTTTGTTTTGGCGGTACTTATGCTTATCATCTGGCTGCGCAGGATTCCCGAATCAAAGCCACAATCCCTTTTTACGGCCAGCCGCCCAAAGATGATGAGATCCCAAAAATTATTTGTCCGGTGCTTGCCTTTTATGGCGACCAGGACGCGCATCTTATGGAAACTCTGCCGAAATTAAAAGAGACTATGCAAAGTCAGCATAAAAATTTTGAAGCAGTTGTGTATCCGAATATTGGGCACGCATTCTTTAACGACACGAACACTCGTATGTATAACAAACAGGCCGCAGACGACGCCTGGCAGAAAGCTGTAACTTTTCTTGAAAATAATCTAAAATAAATATGAAACGACCACTTTGGGTTTATATAATCGGAGTAATTATTGCTTTGATCATCGTTAACTACATATCGTATCTGATTGGCGGAACGGATAGGTTGCGTATGGTTATGGACGTTTCAATCGGATTTTTGCTGGGCATGCTTGCTATGTATATAGCGGTGCATCTTTACACCTGGAAATAAACATTTAAAAAGGAGAAATAATCATGTGGCAACAATTTGTTAACGGTTCGCTCGGTGTGGCAAGCATATTTGCGCTGTACCCATATGCTTCCTCCGAGACCGGTCACGTACTGGTTGTGGTTTTTGGCGTGCTTGTCGCGATCTTTGGGTACTGGGGCGGAGCGGTTGCGCGCAGGCACAGAAACCAGATAATTAAATAGATACTTTGGGTTAAATAAAAAACCTGACAGGAATGTCAGGTTTTTTAGATTGTGAGCTTATTTGGGCGGTGGTGGCAAGCGGGTGCCGGAAGATTGGGTGTGCGCTGGTACCGGGGTGCCGCGAAAACATCCGATCGTATACGGGTATTCCCGCGTGAGCACATAATGGTACATATTTACGGTTTTGCCGTTCCAAGAAATTTCGCTGGTGATGCCGTGACATTCATCCAGATCGGCATTGGCATACTCGCGCCCATTGGCGTCATAAGGGCTAAATATTCCAAATCCGTCCAAGGCATATCCGACTAAGGCATTGTTTTCGTGTTCGTGGGGCATGCAGGAAGAAGGCCCGTGGTAGTGATATTCACCAGCGGATTGCGGGTGGCCGTTGCAGGAATCCTGCACTTCGTGAGCTACGGCGTCACGTCCCGCATCATCGAGTGCGTTGTATATGGCTACGCCGTTGAGCGCAAAACCGATGGCGCCCATGGGGACGCAAGAGGGAGTGGCCGCGATTGTCGGATTTGCCGGCAGGGTAAAGTTGTCCTTTTGCGTTTCAATTGAATTTGGATTACGGTCGTATTGATAGGCCGGGTCTGTGGTCTGAATGGGAAAAATACCGGTAATAGCATTTACCGGCAGGCCGTTTCCCGATAAGACTCTGCTTATTCCACTTTGGATTGCGGAAAACACGGCATTGGGCCAAGCTACGGATCCTTGCACCGAGATCTTTTTGGTCAAATCCCAGGTAGTGCCCGAAATCCAACTGCCGGCATGATCGGCGCCTCCGCCATTGAAACTGGTTTGGCAGCTGTAGACGTAACCTGATTTTGGAAATGAGGAGACCATGCCGTCTCCGAGCGGCAGAGCGTGAATATCTAAAACATCGGTTTGTACAATTTGCTTTTGTGTTACGGGTGTTTGCGGAGTGGTTTGTGGTGTTGCGGTTTCAGATGATTCCGGTTGCGGATTAGCAGGGGTTACGATCGGCAAAACCGGTAATTGATTGCTACTTTGGGTTTGCGATTGCCTGGACCTTCGGCTGGTCGCAAACACAACAGCGCCGATTAGGACAACCAGACACAAGGCAGCAAGAGTGTATAAAGTAACTTTGTTCATACGTTAATTTTAGCAAAATAAAATAGATATGCTAAACAAGCTGGGCTGGCAGAAGCATTCGACCCTTCAATGGAGAAACTATTGAAAAAAGGTTTGTTTTGGGTTATTCTAAATCTGCAATAATTAAAACAAACATATGCACAAACAAACATTGCGCGAAGTGGCCAAATTTTTGGCTGGGCTTATAGCGGGGGATTTCCTGGCACTGCTTTGGCTTTATATGAGCGGCAGCTTGCCTTTTGATTTTATGGGGGTACAGTTCGACCAGCGGGCGGCGGCTTGGGGTATGGTTTTCGACTTGGTAATTATGTCGTTATTTATCCATTACGCCTGGTATTACAAAGACAAGCCGCGAAATACTTCCCGGCAATTCCATGCGCTAATCGGGATTATCTTTGCGATCGTTGCAATCCTCCATCTGTCGCGCCTGATTTTTGGCTGGCAGCTAGAAGTTGGAAGCTGGATGGCACCTTATTGGCTCAACGCCGTGGGAGCCGTGGTTGCGGCAACACTCTCGTACATCAGCTTCCATTTGGGTAGAAAGTAGTACAATATTTACGGAAAGATAAAACAGTCCAACCTCGCGCTTGGGCTGTTTTGTTTGTGTTATCCATATTTTTGACCTAGCTTTTAACGCAGGCTATAAAATTGTCCCCGCTTTTAGCAAATTATTTGTGCCATTTGGCTATTGGTACGGGTTTATTTAAATCTTATAACATAGATAAGCAATAGTTTATATTTAATTCACCCTCACCCCGGCCAGCTCTCGGCAGCTGAAAGGTAGAGAATTTCTCTCCCGGATCGGGAGAGGGGGGTACTGAAAGGTGGAAAACCAAATGAAAAAATTGTTTGCAGTAGGGGGGATGATCGGTTTGTCATTAATGTTTGTGGTTCCGAAAGCCAAAGCCTCTGGCGCGTACCTTTTGCTTTCTTCATACAGTGGTCAGCCCGGAAGCATGACGGAGGTTTCCGGCGCAGGTTTTGCGTCGCTTGATTCAGTGTCTATATTTGTAGGCACAAACACTTCACCCGCGGCTGTGACGCAAGCGTCAACCGCAGGTGACATAGCGCCGATTGCGATTATGATTTCTGGCAACGTCCCGCCTGCGGCATCCATAGACATCACTGCCAAAGGCTCCTCGGGGCTTGAAGCTTCGATTCCGTTTTTTGTGAATGGATATTATCCAACACTTACGATCGCGTCCACCGGCAACACGCCGGGCAGTACCGTTACAGCTACGGGCAGCGGTTTTGCGCCGAGTGAAAATATAAGCCTTACAATGGGTGATTTTGTGGCGCAGAATTTGTCTTCGGACAGTTCCGGCAATCTGGCCGCAGTAAGTTTTCAAATTCCGGAAATTGCAGCAGGTTCCTATACGATCAACGCCCAAGGCGCGGTCTCGCAAACTCCGGCTACCGCATATTTTTATGTCGGCGGATTTTACCCGAACGTTTTCCCTTCGGCATTTTATTTGATCCCCGGCCAGACTATAAACTTCAGCGGCGGGGGATTTGAACCAGGCGAGAGCGTCCAGGTGCTGGCTGGCTCATCCGTTGTAGCTGAATTCGCCACGGACAACACCGGAGCTTACAAAAATGCCGGTACTTACACGATTCCTGTAACCACGCCAAGCGGGCCGATGTCATTTGTGCTTAAGGGCAGTTCAAGTGGAGCTTCAGTTTCGGCAGACATTACAATCGGCAAATTTAACCCGCAAGTATTTCCATCTTCTTACTTCCTGCTGCCCGGAAATATCGTTTCTTTTTCCGGCATCAACTTTGCCCCATATGAAGCAATCCGCATTTACGAAGGCGAAAATCCCGTAAGCCTCAATACTGTGATGGCCGACGCGCAAGGAAATTTTCCCGTCGACAGTCTGGGATTTGCCATACCCGCAAGCTTCGCCTCAACTAAACGCACGATTAAGATCGTGGGCGACGTAAGCCAGCAGCCGGTAACTTTGACTTTGGCTATCGGTTCGTACACACCGCAGCTTGCCCCTTCAAGCTACTACATCAAACCCGGGCAGGATATAACCGTGGATGGCTGGGACTTTTTGCCAAAGGAAACGGTGGATGTCTGGCTGTCCAATATCGCTCAATCCAGTTTGACCGCAAACAGTACGGGTAATATAAAAATCGGTCCGGTAACCGTACCGTTTCACTTGCCAACATTAAGCTTCAAAACTTACGGCGAGCAAAGCGGAGGCACCGCCAGTCTTGATATTCCGATTAGTAATTTATTCCCGACTGTCACTGCCAGTTCCTACTACGTTACTCCAGGGGCAAGCGTGTCGTTTTCCGGCGGAGCATTCGCAGCAGAAGAAGTTGAAGTCAGCGAAGAGGATGCCGGAGGGAACACGCTGCAGCTTGGCACTATCCATACCAATCCGGACGGATATTTGCTGGACAACAGTTTTCCGATCGGTTTGAACACGCCAGCCGGTGATGATGTCTTCACATTTAAGGGCCAGAGCAGCGGCGCAGAAAATTCAGTGACAATAAGCATTGCCAACTTTATCCCCCTGCTTTCTTCGGATAATTATTATCCAATGCCCGGCAGCACCATTCATATTTGGGCCAGCGGATTTGGACCATTGGAGAATTTAGATGTTTCAGTGGATGGGCAAATCGTAACTCAAGCCATGGCTGACCAGGTGGGGAGCGCCGGACCAATTGCTGTGACATTGCCGCTTCGCGAAACTTCCACTGTCATAAGCGTGCTGGGAGAGGCAAGTGCTGCCACGCAAAGTATGACCTTGGGATTGTCAACATTCAGCCCAGTGGTTTCGGCCTCAACCTACTACACGCTTCCGGGTACACAAATTAGTTTCAGCGGCTGGGGTTTTGCGCCAAATGAAAATGTGTCCATTTCATCACCAGATGGAAGTATAGCTACAGTAGTCACCGACAGCGATGGAAAATTCACATCCGATAAGTTCACGATTCCGTTTGGAGCCAAGAATTCAATTTCTTACACCATTGTCGGCGACCAGTCAGTGCAGTCCAACACGATTACTGTTTCTCTGGGCAGCTACACGCCATATCTGTTGCTTAGCCTCTACTACGGTAATGCCGGCGCAAGTTTAACTGTTTCAGGAGCCGACTTTGCCCCGGGCGAGACTGTAAGCGTATCGTTCGGCGGGCAAGATTTGGGTACGGCCACAACCGATACCACAGGCCAATTTGCCCTGGACACAGCAGTACCGGCAGGTTCTGGAAGTGTCTCGGTTTCCGCATCAGGAGCATCAAGCGGCGGCGTGGCGAGCACAACGTTTACATTTGCCAATTAATTAGAAATTTACAAAAAGCGCTGGATTATCCTTGCGCTTTTTGTTATGATACGTTTTGTTATGAAGATATTTTCTCGGAGAGTTGAAGATTTCGTTTGCGCCAATTGCGGGTTTAAAGTTTCTGGCAATGGCTATACCAATCATTGCCCGCGATGTTTGTACAGCAAGCACGTCGACATAAATCCCGGCGATCGGGCGCATTTCTGCGGCGGACTCATGGAGCCCGTGGGATATGATGCCAAAAAAGGAATTTTGCACCGCTGCGTGGTTTGCAAATTTGAACGGTACAATAAACTGCAGGAAAACGATAATTCTGATAAGATAATAGAGCTTTCCGCCCTGGTCTAGAATTAGTCAACTTAGCATGTCTCCGTGGTGAAATGGATATCACAACGGTCTTCGGAACCGTTATTGGGGGTTCGAATCCCTCCGGGGACACCAATGTATGTCGGACAAAAACCAAGCCTTTACGTTAATTGAACTTTTGGTAGTTATAGCTATCATCGGAATTTTGGGGACAATCGTGCTCGTGGCCTCAAGGACTGCCACAGGCAAGGCTCGCGATGCCAGGCGCAAAAGTGATCTTGGCGAAATTGGAAAATTTCTTTCGGGCTCCGACTGCTATATCCCAAACGCCGGAGTTGGAGACTACGACATTGCTGCGCTTGTACCAGAGCTTAAGGCCAAGTACTCGCAATACTCGTCGTTAATCTCAGCGCCCAAAGATCCCAAGTCCGGCACGGATGCAGAGACTAATTACCGCTACGTTGTTTCGGATACAAATCACTGCGTGCTTTATGCCAATTTGGAAAATGAAAATGAACAGATAACACTGGCATCATTGAATGCCCCCACGGCAGGGGGAGGCACTGGAGTTCTGAAGGGGTCGGCAACTGGGCCAAATGGCACAAATATTTATTATCAAATTGGGAAGTAATCTGCTATAATAACTTTATGAATCCGTTAGAAATTCGGACCAAGTCCGAAATTTCGCATAATTTAAATTTAAACGGGGAGCAACAATAATTAAGGATTATTTATCAAACGGGATGAAAACAGTAGGAATTATAATCGTAACTTTGGTCATCGTGTTTGGCGCCGCGTGGCTTCTGTTCACCAAAGGCAATACGTCGCTTGATCAAAAGCTGGCCAACCAGCCGGGAGATTTTTCCCACGTACCAAGTGATGACGAGCTGATGGCCGGACTCAAAAACGCCGGGCTGGCCGCACTTTCGGCAGAAGGCACGGTCATGCACATCCACCAGCACCTGGATATTATTATCAACGGCCAGGCAATCGTCATTCCGGCGGACATTGGCATAGGCACGACATTTATCTCTCCGATACATGTCCACGACACGACCGGAGTCTTGCATGTGGAATCGCCTGTGGTAAAAGATTTTACATTGGGCGAGTTTTTCACCGAGTGGGGAGTTAAATTTGACGACAATTGTGTCTCCACATTCTGCGCTGACGATACCCATAAACTGATCGTAGCAGTCAACGGCCAACCGATTACCAATGCGGCCAATTATGTGCTGAAGGCTCACGATGAAATTGAAGTCTGGTACGGGCCAACGGATCAAAACCCTACGTTTATACCAAGCTATACATTTGCCGCCGGCCTCTAAGCCTCCGATAAGACACCGGATTCTTCCGGTGTTTTTAAATTTGTGAATATTGTGGTATAATAAAAAGGTTCAAGAATCAAAATAGGAAACCAAATTGGACATAAATAAAATCAAACAAATCATCAAAGGAGATGTTGAGTCAGACGCAAAAACTCTTTCAGACTTCAGCCGCGATGCCAGCATTTACCGGCTCAGGCCGCAGGTAGTGGTGTTTCCCAAAGACGTAGATGACATCAAGGCATTGGTCAAATACGTGTCTGAGCAGAAAGAGGCAGGGCAGGATATTTCGCTCACAGCGCGCTCGGCCGGCACGGATATGACCGGCGGTCCTTTGAGCGAGTCCATAGTTTTGTCCATGACCCGCTACTTCAACCACATCAAAAAAATCGGAAAAGATTTTGCCGTGGTTGAGCCCGGAGTTTACTATCGCGATTTCGAAAAAGAAACCTTGAAACAGCATCTGCTTTTGCCCAGCTATCCGGCCAGCCGGGAACTGTGCACCGTAGGGGGCATGGCCGCCAACAATTCCGGCGGCGAATTGAATTTGCTGTATGGCAAAACGGAAAACTATGTCCAGGAACTCAAAATGGTTTTGCGCGACGGTCGAGAATACACATTCGTGCCATTAAACCATGCGCATCTGCAAGCCAAAATGTCGCAAGGCGATGTGGAGGGTGAGGTTTATCTCAAACTTTATGATCTTATTGATAAAAATTACCACGAGATCAAAGCAGCCAAGCCCAACGTCTCCAAAAATTCCGCCGGATATTATCTCTGGAATGTTTATGACCGGCAATCAGGGACGTTTGATATTACCAAAGTCATAGTCGGCTCCCAGGGGACATTTGGCATTATTACGGAAATTAAATTTGGCCTGGTCCGTCCGAAAGCTCGCGAGCACCTGCTGGTGGTATTTTTAGACAGTCTCCACGACCTGGCCCCTATAACCAACCACCTGCTTCAGTTCAAACCGCAATCCATAGAATCTTACGACGACCACACTTTTAAGGTGGCGATTAAACTTTTGCCGGATATTTTATCCCGCTTGCGCGGCAATGCCATCAAATTAGCATTCAGTTTTTTGCCAGAACTCTGGATGACCATAACCGGCGGTGTGCCCAAACTGGTGCTTTTGGCGGAATTTTCATCGGATGATGATGCAGATGCCATAACTCGCGCCAAGGAAGCGCAAGAAAGCTTGCGAGAATTTTCCGCCAAAGGCGGATCCGCCTTTGGCGGACACCTTCGTACGAAACTGGTACTGGCCGAATCCGACGCGCAGAAGTATTGGGTCATACGCCGCGAAAGCTTTAACATGCTCCGGCATCACGTTCGCGGCATGCGCACCGCGCCGTTTATAGATGATTTTGTGGTCCGACCGGAAGTTCTGGGTGAATTTTTGCCGAAACTTTATCAAATTCTAGATAAATATAAATTGCTCTACACAATCGCGGGCCACGTCGGCGACGGGAATTTCCACATTATCCCGCTTATGAAAGTTGGTGATCCGAAAGCCTCCGAAGTCATCAAAAATTTGGGCGAGGAGGTTTACGACCTCGTGCTTGAGTACAAGGGTTCGATCACCGGTGAGCATAATGACGGTCTGGTGCGCGGGCCATATTTGGGGAAAATGTATGGTCCGGCTGTGGAGGAATTGTTTTTGGAAACCAAGAAAATTTTTGACCCGGACGACATTTTCAATCCGGGTAAGAAGGCCGAGGCTTCGCTTGAGTTCGGTCTCAAGCATTTGGACTTTAGTTGACTTAGGCAATCTTGTATTTTATAATAATTTTGTGAATTAAGATCGAAATATGCGAAATAAATTCAAATGGATTTCCGCACTGTGTTTGGTAACTATGCTTTTTGTGTCTGCCCAGGCTTATGCGGATGACTCCGGGGTATTGCAAGATGATTCAAGCAGTTCCCGCGTTATTCTCGACCCGCTTCCGCCGAGGCTTCAGCAGAGCCAGACTCAAACTCAGACGAAGCTTTCAGCAGCAAAGGCCAAATTGCGCCAAGGTAGGATTGTAGCTATCGGCAAGGTGTATGCGGCCCAGATTGACCGCGCGCAAAAAGCGCTGGACCGCATGCAGGAAATTATGGACCGGCTCCAGGCCCAGCGGGCCAAACTCACCGGCGCCACGGATGCCGATCTTGCAGCCATTGATGCGCTTATAAGCCAAGCTCAAACCCAAAAACAAACCGTAGTTACGGATTTGGCAAACGTTAAGTCCGCGGCCGATGCTATAAAAACTACTCTGTCGCAGATTAAATCCGACACGGATAATTCCGACGATACGTCCACGACCAACATTTCCAATCTTAAACAGCAGGTTAAGGATTTCCAGACCAAAGTCAAAACCCTCAAAAAAGATCTTATAACGCTTCACCAAACACTTACGTCAATCTTGCAGAAGATGCGTGCCGCACAAAGCAGTAAAGCCACCACACCAACTGCAGGAGAGGAGAACCAATAAATGAAAACCAGAATTAGCATAGCCGTTGCGGTTTTGGTACTGGCAGTTGTGTTCGGGTTTATTTTCTGGAACCAATTCAGTAATTCTCAGCAGACGCTGGCCGGAGCCAATCCGAACCCTGTTTCTTCAAATTCCAATTCCTCCAATCAGGCTGCGATCAAGTCCGATGTCCCGACAAACGACAGTCTGGACGCAATCGGTACGGATTTGTCCGGTGTGGACACCAACATAGACAGCGATTCCAGCCAAATGGATGCTCAGCTCAACGGGTTTTGAAAATTCGCTTGACGGGAATTTAAATCAGGAATAAGATAATTTTACAATTTAGATTTTAGACAAGGCGGCGAAAGCCGTCTTTTTTATGCTCGAACAAATTAATGAACCAATCGAAGTTGTGACAATTTTTAGGCAAGGCAAGGCCGTGCCATTTAAGTTTCTATGGAACAGCAAAGAGTATTTAGTTAAAAAAGTTAACCTTTCATATTCATCGCGCGAAGGCCAAGGCAAAATCTACTACTTTGCCGTTTCCGACAGTGTAAATTACTTTAAGCTGCAGTTTGACACCGAGACTTTAAATTGGACACTGCTAGAAAGTTATATAGAATAAATTGACCTAATTTCTAAACAGGGCGCTAGTTTAGATCAATTAGAAATTAGAATAATTAGCAATTTTTATGCAAGAATCTTTTCCTAAAATCATGCTGGTTGATATGAATTCGTTTTTTGCGTCCGTGGAACAGCAGGCTAATCCCAGATTTCGCAACCGTCCTTTGGGCGTTGTGGCGTCAATGCATCCCACCAGCTGCCTCATTGCCGCATCCAAGGAAGCCAAGCTTTTGGGAATTAAAACCGGCAGTTTGATTTATAAAGCCCAAAAAATTTGTCCGGAAATTGTTCTAGTGCAGGCCGAGCCGGAAAAGTACCGCGAGGTCAACCGGCGGCTCGTCGAAATTTTCTGTGATTATACAGACAAGGTGGACGTTTACAGCATTGATGAAGCGTTTTTGGATTTGAGTTATTCTGGCAGTAGTCCACTGGCAATTGGTACGGAGATCAAATCTCGGATCCGAGATGAAGTCGGGGAGTGGTTGACTTGTTCCGTGGGAATTGCGCCAAATAAATTTATGGCCAAGCTGGCCGCGGATTTGCAAAAGCCTGACGGCCTGTCCGTTGTTTGGCGATCCAACTTGCCTGAAATTTATAAACACAAGAATTTTACGGATCTGTGGGGAGTGGCGCGCGGGTGGAGTAGGCGCTTAAATAGCCTTGGTTTGCAAGGACCGTCGCAGGTGTTGTCGTATCCGGTTGGAAATTTGGTCGCCGCATTCGGCAAACCGGGATTTTACATTTGGCAGCGCATCCAGGGCCTGGAGATAGACAAGATCTCCTCATCGAATAGGTTAACGTTAGACGGCAGCGCGGAGCGTATCGTAGAGCGTCTTACGGAGGACGGTTCCGAACCGTTTGGTCCTGCCGTAAACCCATACGCGCAGCCCGGACCGATACCGTCGGCCGATCGCCCCAAGTCTTTTGGCCACTCCTGGGTGCTCAACTTCCGGACAAAAGACAAATCGCGGCTGGCACCTGTAATTTTACGCCTGGCGGAAAAAGGAGCCCGCCGCATGCGGGCCAAGGGCTTTCAATCAAGATTAGTTTTTTTGAGCGCTACTGATGTAGTTGGAAATTTTTTCCGTATCTCCAAGAAACTTGACTACAGCATCAGTACCGGGCAGGAGTTGTACGAGCTGGCGCTCAAACTCTGGCGAAACTGGCAATTCCGACACGATATTATGCACATTGCCGTGGGATTTGGCGGTTTACTTCGGCAATCCCAGCAGTTGGACTTGTTCGGCAGTAGAAATCCCGCGCTGACCCGTACCCTGGACGCCATCAATGATAAATATGGGGAATTTACAATCCGTTCTGGACTTTTGACTCGCACTGCTGACTTTGCGCCCGATGCTATCGCCTTCGGGCATTAAAATTGGTCAAGTTGTTTAAATTTTTATGGGGAAAAGGGCCTTCCTTTGTGATAAATATCCATTGTTAAATATAGTCTATTTCCGGATAATGTATGTACCTCCTGGGTTTGCAAGAAAGAATAATATTTCCAGGACGGTCGTTATTTAAGCGCAACGCGCATAAGAAAGGGGTGAAGGAATTACAATTGAATAGTGCTTAGGTCTTCTTTATAAGGAGTATAGTGGGCTTGTAATAAAGACCGAAGAAGCTTTGAATCCGGGCACGTAATGTGTCGGGATATATACTCTGAATTTTCAGATGGATGGAAAAAGCAAAACCTCCGTCCGCCAGCTGGCGGATAAGCGGAGGTTTTGATTTAGTCCACAGATAGTAGTGAGCCTTAACAAAAATAGAGCTTCGGATTTTGTTTTTGATGTAGGAATTGCTCGTGGCGCAAATTTATAGTTCTACTAGAATACTCTCAGATGGTAGTTGACTCAACCCGGTTGCGATCATATCAATACTAGGTTGAGCCATTACCGTATTTTTTTGGAAAAAAATAAGGCTGCAGTGCTTAGCGCTACAGCCTTGATGCTACTTCGTTGTTCAGCACGAGTAGGGAGAGGAGCAGGGGAGTCCGTAGTAGAAGTCAATTCGGTCTCCGGCATTCACTTGCACGTTTTCAATTGAATTATAGAAAAGGTGCTGATTGCCGATTCCCACCACCCATCCCACATTTGTTTTCTCACCGAGGACGTTGATCATTTCCGGTCCCGTGTCCCCATTGACTGTCACCACGGCATACCCCTTCAATACGGCTCCGGTCACACGGTCATTCTCATACTTGTGTGTGCCAATGACGATGTTCCTCAATTGAGGGAGTACATCGAAGTACAAGTTTCCGTTTATCGGGGAAGTTACCGAGTAATTCAATTGACCGACTTTGTTTGGATCGATCGTGACGCTTGAGGTGTTTGAACCCGGTATGGAAGTGGGTAAGTTGGTCGGTTGGATCGGAGACGAATTTGATCCACAACCGGTCAACTCTAAGATTGATCCGCCGAAAATTGCAATTGCCGTTGCTTGTAACATTTCTCTGCGATTCATCGGATCCTCCTTGGATCAGAAAAAAACCTTCTCCCGGACAGGAGAAGGTTTTAAGTTTGTAATTAGTAATTAGAAATTAGTAATTAGAAATTTTAAAATCCCACTCCTGCTCGGGAGTAAAGACTTGATTTTAGAAAGGTTCAGGTGCTCCGACTTATGATTTCTCAGCATATTGAGAAGTCAATTACGGTTGCGGCACAGCGGAGGAATTAAAAGTCCATATTGGATTTCGCACCTCGCTTCCCCTGAAGCAATCTTGATTTCTAAGGAACTAAGTACAAGTATCTTACTTAAGCTAATTCTTTTTGTCAAATAAAATTGACCGGTACGTTTCGTCGGGAAAACAAAATAAAAACCAGGCGAGAGAACCTGGTTTTTATTTTTGGTGAAGCGAGTGCTTGCAGACAATTGCGATTTTGGCAATTCCGCGTAACGCTTGCTTCTAATATTCCCCGTCCAGAACAAATCTTCGGTGGTTAAGCCTAACGATTGTGTCCCAGGCCGGAAATAGACAATTGTTAAATTACGTTCATCTGGATGGTGACGTTTTTCAAAAAAATAAACCGCCTCGCATATGATAGAGGCCGTTTCCATTTTTGATTAACGTATTCTGATTTTCATCTTTGCGTTTTTGTTTCGGGGTAGTTTGTACTACATATACATTATAGCAAATTTTTGGGTACTTGGCAAGATAGCTTTTCCTGAACGAAAAATGGGTTGTAGCAACCCTAACTATACACTTTTCAAACTTTGATCACACTCGCATCTGTATTACTTTAACTTTAAGGAATACGAGATGAATTTTTAAGCTTTTAGATTGACAAGCTGCCAAAAATCAGGTATAATACAAGCGAGATCGGATATCCGAGATCGCAATTTGGCTCAAAAATTAAGCCAAATTTGAAACCAAAATAAAAACAAAGAGATAAAAAGTGGAAAGCGAAAACCCCGAAAAAATCGGAGGTTTAGAGCCTGTGCAACATTTTGAACAGCCAGAGAAGCCTCAGGAGTCTAAACCACAAGAATCTGAATCTGTCCTGCCTAAAGCACCAGGATACCAAACAGATAAAGAACCATCCCAAACTGATGCAGATTTGTCGCATCCGGAAAACATAGAACCAGAACAACCAAATCCCGAAGTACAATCTCAAATCAATACGACAGACATAACCTCTCCTTACCACCGGGTTGAAGCACCCGGGAGTGAGGGAGGTTTTTTGTCCTTGGCTCAAGCGGCAGAACTGACGGGATATCACCAGGATTATTTGGGACAATTGGCTCGTGCTGGAAAATTGCCAGCACAAAAAATCGGACGCAATTGGGTGACCACAATTGAGGCGGTATATAAACTCAAAGAGGGACAGGATCCGTCTATCGGGTCAAATATGGTTTCGGATGCAGTAGAAGAAATCACAGAGGCACCCGCGCCCGCAAAACCGGAAATTACTCCCGAGGCACTAGATCAAATCAAGGTGCAACTTGACGCGGTGCAAAGTAAAATGAAAGCCCATGATGAAAAAATTGATGAGCAAAAGATTAAAATTGAAAAACAACGCGAAAAGATTCTGGAACACGAAGAAAAGTTTGCACCAAAAGAAATACCACAAAACGATCACGCACGCGTTCAATCGCTGAATTTGCGTATCGCGCACCATAGACCCAAGGACTTCATCCAGCATGAAGTTTTCGATCCGGCTTCAGCACTCCCTGCGGGATTCAGTCGCCACTCGATACACACACCCAAACTCGCGATTGCGTTTCTGCTTTTGTGCGGAAGTTTTGCATTAGCGTCCGGCGCGTTGTATTTGGAGCATGATACCGCTCTTCCCGACAGCAAAAATTTGGTAATCAATTATCTGCCGCGAAATTTTGCAAACGAGGGACGAATAGCGGCGGCTACGCAAACACAATCGCAACCCTCGATGATTACTCAAATAATTTATAAAATTATAAACCTCGGCAATGGCAGCAAGGGTGATAAAGGCGATAAGGGCGACATAGGTCCGGTAGGACCTATCGGTCCGGCAGGGCCGGTGGGACCGGCGGGTGCGCCTGGAACCTCGGTCAGTTATGTGCTTCCAACTTCTCCCGGATCCACGCCGGGAAGCATTGCAGGGTTTACGTATTTATCGTCAAAAGATTTTATAACAGATACGGCGAAAGTTACCACCCTGACTTTTGCAGACGGAACCAGCATGTCTACGGCTGCGATATCTGCTTCAAACTTTGACACGGACATTACGCTCAACGGACAATCCGATTTGCGATTTGCAGATGCGGACTCTTCAAATTGGGTGGCATTCCAGGCACCAAGCGTAGTAGGCGCAAACGTCACTTGGACTCTACCGGCCGCTGATTCTGCGGGCTGTCTGCAGTCGGATGGCGCGGGCAATTTGTCGTTTGGTTCCTGCGGCGGCGGATCCGGCGCGCTTTCTGGTTTGTCTGCAGCTGTTGCTACTAACACTTTGAATAATGGCAATAACTCTCAGATTTGGAACTGGAATTTAAATACAGATAAGGCGGCATTCATTTTTGGAGAAAATGCGGCTTCCACTGGCGGTACAGGCAGCCAATATATTTTGCAGGCGGCAAGCTTGGCTGGTTCAACGGCTACTCCATTGGATGTTAAAAATTTCGGGGATGCCAATTCATTTGAAGTTGACGATGAAGCAGCGGACCCAACCCCGTTTATAATTGATGCCTCAGGCAATGTCACTGCCGGCGGAACTTTCAACGGCGCAACCATTTCTGGCGGAACGTTGTCGGGCGGTGCTGTTTCGGGAGGCACACTTACTGCCGCGGCAGTCAATGGAGTTACCACCTCAGATATCATTCAATCTACCGGTTCATATGCTGACCCGTCATGGGTCACTTCATTGTCGGGTGCAAAAATCACCGGCAATATTTCCGGCAATGCGGCCAATGTCACTGGGACTATAGTGGTAGGAAATGGCGGCACGGGTACGAATTCATTTACGGTCAATGGCGTGTTGTACGGCAATGGATCAAATGCCGTGCAGTCCACCGCCGCGGGCACGGATGGCCAATTGCTTTTGGGGGCAACATCCGCAGCACCGCATTTTGTGGCGCTATCTGGAGACGCGGCACTCTCCAACACAGGCGTGCTCACGATCGGCGTGGGCAAGGTAACATCTTCCAACATTCTGGATGGCACAGTTGCAAACAATGATCTTACCAACTCTTCCATCACAGTTAACACTTCTTCTCCTCTGGGAGGCGGGGGAGCAGTATCTCTGGGTGGTGCTCTGACATTGACCTGTACCACTTGTCTTACCATAGAATCAGATACTCTCTCTTCAGTCACAGCAAGAGGGAATACCACCTCCTCAGGCATCTCTCTGACTGAGAATGGCAATACATCCACATCCTATGGCTTGTATCTGAAGAGAAACACAGACACCTCACCTGCAGGCTTCCTCATACAGGCCCAGAACAATGCAGCCAATACCAACCTCTTTACAGTAGATACAGCAGGGAACATTACATCCGGCACAGTCAATGGTTCAACCCTAACCGGCGGTTCTCTCTCTTCAACCCAGGTCAATGGAGTCACCACATCAGATATTGTCCTATCCACCGGATCCTATGCTGATCCTTCATGGATTACATCCCTGGCAGGTTCCAAGATCTCAGGAGATATCTCAGGCAATGCTGCCAATGTCACAGGAACTGTAGCAGTCGGGAACGGGGGAACAGGAGTTGGAACATTTGGCGGTAATAATACTCTGCTCTACACTACCGCTGCTGATACGTTAGCCTCTTTGGTCACTGGCAACAACGGTGTCTTGGTGACCAATGGCAGCGGGGTGCCGTCAATTGCAGCAACCTTACCGAATGCTGTGGAAGACAACATCACAAGATTTGGAGTCATCGCTTCGGGCTCATTTGCCAATGCCGCATTGAAAGTAGCAGATACAGATGCTTCCAACACCCTGGCTATTGTCCCTGGTTCTGACCTGACGCTCGACAGGACTTTAACTGTCATCACTGGTGATGCTTCCCGGACGATTACATTGAATGGCAATCCGACTTTGAATGATTGGTTTGACCAATCTGTCAAAAGTTCTGATTCGCCGACTTTTACGGATGCAACGTTAAGCAGTTTGGCAGGCGGCGGCACACAGTGTCTGGAAGTTGACAATACTGGAACCGTCCACGTGACGGGATCAACCTGCGGAACAGGCGGAGGCGGCATAAGCTCGCTGACTTTGGCCGGAAGCTCAGGAACGCCTCAAACGTTAACAGACGGCGATACAATTACGATTGCGGCAGGCGCGGGCGTCACAGCCATCGCGGGCGCCACCGACACGGTAACCATCGCTTCCACTTTGGGCACATCGGTGGATTTGACTTCCGAGGTCACGGGGGCACTGCCTTTGGCTAACGGCGGCACGGGCGCCAATCTCTCGGATCCTGGAGCAGACACTTTGTTTGGCTTCGACAACACAGACAGTTCTACTGTCTTTTTCACCATTGGTTCCAACCTTTCTTATGACCACGCCACTCATACATTGTCTGCCACAGGGGGCGGGGGAATGACTTCCTTTAGTGTGGCGGGATCATCCGGGACCCCTCAGACTATTACTGACACAAATACACTCACCATTGGCGCAGGCACAGGCATTACCACAACAGCTGGAGCCACTGACACTGTCACAGTAGCTATTGATTCCACTGTAGCTACTCTGACCGGGTCCCAAACATTGACCAACAAGACTCTCTCGGGTTCATCCAAC
>DASUKB010000004.1:0-170879 GCA_036278915.1 Patescibacteria group bacterium
AAACGGCGTGACATCTTATATGCTGCTGCCGACCATGCTGCCGACCTTGCTGCCGACCTTGCTGCCGACTCTGCTGCCGACCTTGCTGCCGACTCTGCTGCCGACCATGCTGCCGACCTTGCTGCCGACTCTGCTGCCGACCTTGCTGCCGACTCTGCTGCCGACCTTGCTGCCGACTCTGCTGCCGACCTTGCTGCCGACCATGCTGCCTGTTTAACTTCCTTACCGGAAACAACTCGTTCCCAGAGTTTGGCTGTGTTCAAAACCGCTTTAACTACAGCCTTATCGTCTTTGACGTACTTCAATTTCACCACATCCCGTAATGTCCCAGCTATAAACCTAGCGGCAATCAAAGACAAATCAGCCCCTGGTTTAATTGCTTTCATAAACTCGTTGGGCCAAAGAACAGCCTTATCTTGTGGCATTGCTTCAAATAAATAATCCTCAAGATAAGCCAACGATTCGGGAATGCCCAAAATAGTTTCGTATGCCTGATGATTATTTGTATTGAAATTTGTGCCATGTTTTAGGTTGTAGGAGTGAATAGAGCATCCAACAGCACAGCCGCGCCATTTGCCATCCTCTTCTTGGCCGTAAGTTCCTTTAAGAATTTGGTCTTGCTTGTGGTGCTGTTCAATTTCCAACACCATTTCTCGTTTAAGATTGGCATCGTTGTTGAATGCCCGTAATTGTTTAGTTTCTTTATTTGGTACCATATATTTTAATTATCCTTTCCGCAATCTAAACACCATGATTTCTTATCAGAATAAATATTCAATCGACCACCGCAAAATTCACATCTATCGCGGAATATCCAAAAGAATGTTTTTAACCATTTGATCATATAGATATAATTTTATAATTCTCCGTCAGCCAGCTGAAAAATCCGTTTAATTTATCCCAATTCTTATCGCGTTCGATTTCCCAGCCATGGCCCCAGATATGAAATACCTCATTTAGTTCAGCAGCTTGTCTGACCATTCTTGCCGCGATGTTGGCCCAGTCTCGATCCTCATATTCCCCCCTCTGAAAAACGTGTATTGCCGTATCGGTGCGGAAAGGATCGTCCCATGCAGTTTTAAGTACCACTGTCGTTCGCGCTTCCGTAAATCCAAGTTCTTTAAGTATTGCGATTGCTCGTTCGTCATATCGTCCCCTCGGGTAACAAAATTTTGTTACCTTCCGCCCGATAATTTTTTCCAAGGCGTGTTTGTTAATCACTATTTCGTTTCTAAGCAGAGTGTCATCGAGCAACTTCAGATCCGCCGGATGTGTTGCTGTGTGCGCGCCAACCTCAAATCCATTCTCGATATATTCCATCACCATATCCGATTTGGGATTTACGCCCGGCAGGTAAAAGGTTCCCGGCAATTTATACCTCATCAAAAGTTCCATAATATTGCCGTCAAACTCACTGCCATCGTCCCAACTGCTGGCGAATTTCAATTCTGGAACCATAAATCGATTATGCTTATATATTTCTCAGTATCCGCGATAAACTCCTGATTGCGCCGATAAGATTCCTTCACCGCTTTGGCGTGGGCGATCCGTTCCTCAATCGCCGCAATTTGCTCGTGATCCTGCTCGGCATATTCCACCCCTTTTAATTTCTGCAGATCCTTGCGATCCTGTGTGTCGTTATATGTTATTTCGCGCCACATTGCGCTTTCAAAATAAATCCGGTCGAGGTTGCCCTCCCAAACGGCCATGCGCTTTTGCCAGTAAACGCGGCGGATAAAAAACCAGAAACGAATCTTATCTATAATCCCGGAGAGGTATTTCTGTTTAAATTTTTTAGGAATATTTGTGTCCATAAATTCAGTGAAGTTTGTTTAAGGCGATGCCCAAGGCCAGCAACCAACCGACGTACGTCCAGCCAAGGAGTAAATTAATTATTAAGATAACTGCGATTTTTTCATTGTGCTTTCTGATTCCTATAAGCGTTGGGATAAAGTACAGCAGGAAAAATATCGCAACCACGCACCAGATCATTTATTTTTTGAACCGAATATCGCCTTGTTCGTTGATCTCATGGAACCGCCGCGCTTACCGGCCTTAGAGGCGCGGGCCGGATCATTTGCGAAATTTCCCGGGTTAGTTTTTTTACCCTGCGCTTTTCCACCTTTGCGGCCAGCGATCGCGTGGCCTTCCGGATTTCCAAACCATGCCATAAATATATATCCTTTCGTTTTAATAATTTTGTTACTTAAAATTTTTACTGCCATACTCCTCAAAATAATTAGCAAACGTCTCACGAAGCTTGGCGTAGTTTACCGGATCAGCACACGATGCCAGTTCCGCTAAAGTTTGCACAAAGGATCCGCCGTAGAGCTGCATCAGCTGTAAAATTTCATAATCATCATTCTTGTTTATCATCGTCGCCTCCGATCACAATTTCCGTAAATGGCACGAACCCGGAGCAGATATTATTCCCGGAGCAATAGCCGTTTTTGCAAGGCCCAACGCCTTTCTTGTGCCGTGATTTGCTATGTCCGCAAATTGAGCAGTTGTCAGATTCCTCAATCATTTTTTTAGGTTAATTATTTTTTAAAAATGGGGCAGTGTCCGGGGAAACCAGACACTGCAGCCGCCTTATGCTTTTTTCCGCCCCAGTTCATCGATCATCCCCGGTAACAGAAATTTGGATGAGTATTCCAGTCCGCATCCTTGGCATTCGGTGATAACCACCACGTTTTTGCCTTGGACGTAGACCGCTGTCATCGTCACCGCCAGCCGGCAGTTGGTGCAAACTTTCGGGCCTACCGCTTCGATGCGTTGCATACATCCTCCTGAAGCTTTGTTTTATTCGCGCAGGGCCTCCATCACGATTTGCCGCTCGACCTGATTCCCCAGCATCTTTTTAGCCATGGCGCATTCATGCTCGTTTGCGTGTTTTAATTCCAGACGCCGGTGTGCCTCAAGGATTTTTTGCCGGTGATCTGCGGCCTCGGTAAGGATGATTTTTTTATTCATAATTTCATGCTTAATTTTTCCCTGAGTTTGGTTTTCTGGTTTTTTATGTTTATAACTTTTAAGGCCTTGTTATTTATATTGTTTTTATATTGTCTTATGAGAGCTACCAGATTGTTATCATTTTTCGGGGTTTGCCCTACCAGATTGTCATCTTTTGCCCTACCAGATTGTTTATCATTTTTTTCGTTAGTTACAGTTTTTCCGGCAGTTGTCCCCATGATATGCCCAAAAGATTTTTTAGCTTTAATGACCGCAATTATTTGTCCACGCGGCATTCGTTTTAAATAAATATATCCCTCACTATATAGTCTCCGAATTATCTGCCGCATAGTTTTAATATTATGGTGAAGTTCGGGCGCAATCTGATTATAGTTAAGTGATCTGCCGCCAAGTACCATCCCAAGTTGCGTTTCCTTATCGATATTTGTGATCTTATCGATCAACCAAAGATAAACCCAAATGCAAGACGTTTTTTGATTAACCTGCATACGATCATGATGTTCTTTCGTCATCAATCCGGGTGAAATTGAAATGTAATATTTGGGCATTTATTTTATTTCCAAGTGTAAGTAATTGCCTCATCCGTTATAAAATCGCGCTCGCCGTCGTTGAATTTCAAAGCCGGTTCAAGTTTCCAGCGGATAAACTCATAGCCATAGGAATCAGTTTCTTTGCCAACCTCGGTCATCAATCCGTGGAATGGAACCTTGGGCTTAAAAATCTTATTTTCAATAATTGGAAATACTAACTTCATAGAGGTTGGATTTTTTTAGGCATGCCTTGCAGCCGGCTTATAAGCGCGGATGCCTCGCGGCTGGATAGTCCCTCAGTCCCGGGCATTCGGAGATCATCCTCCCAAGTCAGGTTCTTTTCCGCCATTATGCTAGTTATAAATTTAATTTGGGCCGGTGTGGCCGGTTTTGCCTGATCACTTGTTGACGTATAGCCAATTGGCTGGGTCGGGGCTGTGTGGGCCAAATTTGGATCGTCCGGGGCCGGTGTGACCGCCGCCGGTTTTGTGACCTCTATAAATTCGCCATCGGATCCCATGTCGACGTTGGTTGCAATTTCCTCCATCATGTACATTCCCTGTATTACATCCGGGCAAAATACTCGCGCGCCATTCGTCAGCGCGCGCCAGCGGAGCATGTTCTTGGGATATTTGCGCCAAACATCCTTGCCGGTAAGTCCGGCCTTTTGCGCCTCGGCCATTGTGAATTTGGAAACATACGCCGGCCGGCCCAATCCTGATAATTTAACCACGGCCTCAGTTTCGGATTCCGACACCCATTCAACTTTGATCCCGGCACGGAGGACTTTGGTAAGCATTCCGGATCCCTGCAAAGTAACCTTGCCATTCACGATATAAAGGTTGGTTATAGATTCCATCGGCAACATTCCAAGTTCCTTGCCGGCCTGCATAATCATCATCAGCTGTGCTGCGTTTTGAATATGCGAGGGGAGAGCGCGGGATTGAAAAAATACGTTTGCCATTTCTTTCATCGCGCGCCAGGCATTTATGTTAAAGTACGATGGAGTATTGACCGGCTTTTCCGGCTGTGTTACCATGCTTTTGTCAGGTTCATTTGAGACCTTTTCGCCAGATTGGGTCTCTTTTTTATTCTGTTCGTCCATGCGATTCCTTTCGTTCCCGGATCTCATTGCAGATCGGGCATTGTAGGCCAAGGCATTGGTGATATTCCTTGAGCCTGATTAATTTAGTAAGAGGAGTATTCTTTATTTCATCCATAAGTTTTTATATTAATTAAAAAGACATCAGATAATCTGATGTCTTTTTGTTCCTAAAAGCTCGAGTCTAACGTTTACTGAATTGAAGCGACCGACTTGCTCTTTTAGGATGTAATAGTGCGAGCTTACCGCTTAGAGAATTGTGGGGCGCGTCGAGCGCGTTTCAACCCTGGTTTCTTTCTTTCTTTCACGCGCGGGTCGCGGGTAAGAAACCCCTGCTTTTTGAGCACACGTCGTGACTCGGGATTATAAAGAAGCAAACTTCGGGAAATCGCGTGGCGCAGCGCCTCGGCCTGAGAATGGATTCCTCCGCCATGGAGTTTGCCTTTTATGTCCACTTGTTTTTCCAATCCCACAGAAACCAAAGGCTGCGAAACTATATAGCGCAAATCCTCGGTTTGGAAATATCCTTCAAACGGAATTTTATTTAGCATTATTGTGCCATTGCCCTCGGAAAGCAAAATCTGGGCCACGGCACTCTTGCGTTTGCCGACCGCATAAAAATGCTGGCTGCGTCCAGTTTTGGTTATGGGCTTTACTTCTTGCTTTGCTTCGGCAGCCAGCGGCATAGCAGCCGGAACGGCTTGCTTGTGCGCATGAGTTGCAGCCTTAGCATGAGTAGGTGTTTTGGCAATCGCGCGCGGTTTGCGCGGAACGGATGGCTTTCTGACCGGAGTTTTCTTAGTAGTTGTGGGGCTCATATTTAGGAATTAGGTAATTAAAAATTATTTTATCTCGCGCTCAACCTTAAAATCGTGCTTGTCGCCGCGGACAACTTTGAGCCGGCGCAAAATCGGAGTGCGCAAGCGGTTTTTGTCGATCATATTGTAGACTGCGTCTCGGATAACTTTTTCCGGTTCTTTTTCCATGCGTTCCTTCAAGGTTTTGGTGTACAAGCCGCCAGGATATCCGGAAAACCGGAAATATTTTTTTTGGTCAAGCTTTCTTCCGGTGAACTGGACTTTTTCCGCATTTTTGACGACTACAAAATCGCCCACGTCCATGTGCGGGGTAAAGTCCACACGGTGCTTGCCGCGGAGGATGCTGGCTACGCGCGTAGCCAAGCGGCCAAGCGTAAATTTGCTAGCATCAGCTTCGTACCAGGTGCGGCGGATTTCTTTAACTTTAGGTAAATAAGTCTTCATAAATAGTTGTAGGTAATAAGATTAAAGATTTAAGTTTCTAATTCTTAGATGCAAATACTTAAATTTTCCAACTTGAATCTTAACCCTATTCTACTAATTCTAGTTGTACCTTCGGCATTCCGTCTTTAGCTTTGCCCAATCGGATAATTCTTGTGTAACCGCCCTTACGTTCTTTATATCGTGGACTCAAAACTTCTATGACTTTGCGTGCGGCATTTGCAGGCAGGGCGGAAAAAATCTGGCGCTTGTTGTGCAGGTCTTCCTTTTTGCCTTTCGTGATCATTTTTTCAACCAGTGATCGGGCAATTTTGGCGCGGGCTTCCGTGGTCTGGATTTTTTCATAAACAATAGCCGAAGCTGCCAGAGTCCGAACGAGCTTTCTGGCGTGGTCGCGTCCTTTGCCGATTCTTTTCTTCTTTAAATGCCTCATAAAAAAGTTAGTAGTTACTGGTTGTATGTCTTAATTAATCGCTCTATTTCCTCAATCGACTTGTCGCCCAAGCCTTCCACGCCGAGCAGCTGGTCATGTGTCATGCCAATCAGATCCGAAATGCGCGTAATTTTGTTCTTAATAAGAGCGTTGTACGAACGATTAGACAGTCCCAAGGACTTAAGGTCATCCTCTTCCGGAGTTTTAATCCCCTCTTCGACGGCCAAAGGGACCGCGGGTTCTTGAGCATCCATCTCATCGCGCGTAAACTTCATAAAGTGCTCAACCAAAATTTTTGCCGCAGCATCCATGGCAGTTTTGCCGTCAACGGTGCCATCGGTTTCCAAAGTCAATATCAGCTGGTCAAAGTTTGTAATCTGGCCGACGCGCGCGTTTTTGACTTCGAAGTTTACAAGCTTCATGGGAGTAAAAATCGCGTCCACCGCTATCATGCCAATTTCCAGTTTCTCGTTTTCCCGCTGTTCCACCGGTACGTAGCCGCGGCCAGTCTGAATGACAGCTTCCATTTCAAATTCAGAGGACTTACCGTCCAGCGTGGCCAATTCCAAATTGCCATTGACGATCTCAACGTCAGGATTCTTTTTGAAGTCCGAAGCAGTGATTTTGCGCTCGCCTTTGACCTTGAGTTCCAAAGTCACAGGCTGGTCGGTATGGACTTTCATCCGCATCTGTTTGAGATTTAGAATCAATTCAATAACATCTTCTTTGATGTTCGGAATGGATGAAAACTCGTGATCTACGCCTTTGATCTTAACGGCCACAACCGCGGCACCCGGCAAGCTAGACAGCAGAATACGGCGCAGTGCGTTGCCGATGGTTACGCCATAACCTGGGTAGAGCGGCTCCATAACCACGCGATATCGGTTTTCACCAAGGTCTTCAAAGTTTACTTTATTTGGAAGCGGAATCTTTTCCATATATTTATAACGCTTAATTATTGTTGCAATGCGAGTCTACGAATGATATGCGAATGATACTAATTTTCAAACCTAGGGTTAGATTATTTGTAGCATTCGGATGGCAATTCGAATCATTCGGATCGCGTTATTAATTATCTTGAGTAATGTTCTACGATCAACTGGCTGTTGATGGATGTGTCTAGCTGGTCACGGCTGGGCACCGAAAGCACTCGGCCGGCAAATGCCGACGGGTTTAGGCTGACCCATTCTGCGGTCTTGGTATTGCTCAAAGTCTGAGCAATATTTTGCATATATTTGGATTTGCGCTTGCCTTCACGCACCACGATTTCGTCTCCGACCTTCAGCTGGTACGACGGAATATTGACTTTTTTACCGTTGACATTGAAAAATCCGTGCGACACAAGCTGGCGAGCCTGGGCGCGCGTGATGGCAAAGCCCAGACGAAAAACTACATTATCCAATCGTAATTCTAAAGCCTGGAGCAGAGCGTCGCCGGTAATGCCGACTTTTTTGCTGGCTTTTTCATAATAGCGGCGGAACTGTTTTTCCATAATGCCGTATATAGCTTTGGCTTTTTGCTTTTCACGCAGCTGCACGCCATATTCGGATACGCGAGCTGGATTTTGGCCGTGCTGGCCTGGACGGTAATTGCGACGCGCCAAATACTTATCGGCTTTGGGCGTAAGTGCCTGGCCGAATCTGCGTGATGCTTTAATTTTTGGTCCTGTATGACGTGCCATAAGAGTTAAAAAGGAGAAGTAAAAAGTTAAAAGTTTTAGCTTTTACTTTTTACTTTTTAATTAAACGCGCCGTGCCTTTTTTGGTCTGACGCCACCGTGTGGAATTGGCGTCTGGTCCTTGATAGATAAAATATTAAACCCTGCTCCTTGCAAAGCACGCACCGCTGATTCACGGCCAGTGCCAATGCCTTTGACAAATACTTCAACTTCCGAAAGTCCAATGTCTTTGAGGCGGACAATTACGTCTTCCATAGTCCGCTGCGCTGCATACGGAGTGGATTTTTTGGAACCCTTAAACCCGGTGCGGCCAGCTGAACCCCAGCCAATGACTGCTCCGGTGATGTCGGTAACTGTAATAATCGTGTTGTTGTAAGTAGACTGCACATAAATGCGCCCGCGGGAGACACGAGTCTTGCCTTTCTTTTTTTTGGGCGCAATAGCAGTAACTACGCTTGTGGTAGCTTTCGGATTTTCGATCTTGGTTGTGGTAGTTTCTTCTGACATAAATATAAATTACAGTTTTAGGTTTTCTCAGCTGACGTCTTGCGTCCCGAGCCGGCTGTTTTACGGACGTTTCCGCGACGAGTGCGGGAATTGGTTTTTGTCCGCTGGCCGCGCACAGGAAGCCCGCGAATGTGGCGCAAACCCTGGTAGGATCCAATCTCTTTCTTGAGCTTGATGTTGCCTGTAACTTGCTGGCGCAGAGCGCCTTCCACCGTGTAATTCTTTTCTATAAATTCGCGAATTTTCGCCACTTCAGCTTCGGTCAATTCGTGTGTGCGCTTGTTGGGGTCAACTTTGGCCGCAGCCAAAATGCGCTGCGATGCCGGCAAGCCAACACCGTAGATGTAAGGAAGTGCTGCTTCGATTCTTTTCTGTTGTGGGAGTGTTACTCCGGCTATGCGTACTAATGCCATAAAATAATTAGGAATTACGGACTTCGGATTGCGAATTTATAATCCTTAATTCGCTAATCCGCAATTTCTTAACCTTGTCTCTGCTTATGTTTGGGGTTTTCACAAATAATAAAAATCTTTCCGCCGCGGCGGACCACTTTGCATTTCTTACAAATCGGTTTTACAGATGCTCGTACTTTCATTCCGTTAGAAGTAATAATTAGCTAATTAATGAATAATTTATATTTACCCGTTGATGATTCAAAATCGTAATTTCAACAATGCGAAATTTCTAACGGGATAAATAAATTATCTCAATCGTCTTATAACTCGCCCTCGGGTTAAATCGTAGGGTGTGACTTCCACTATAACTTTATCCCCAGGCAAAACACGAATTTTATTAACCCGCAATTTGCCCGCGATATGGGCCAAAATGATCTGGCCAGAATCGATTTGCACACGAAAAACAGCATTGGGTAAAGTTTCTAGGACGATACCCTCTAATTCTATGGTGTTTTTTTGTGGGGCTAGCTTCCCAAAGTCTTGATTAGCAGGAATAGGAGTTTCAAATTCTTCGGTATTCCGAAGTAATTTACTGATAGCTTAAAGATATTAACAGAAATTGTAGAGACTGTCAAACAGTAAAATCGCAAATCCTATGACTTGACAAATCTGCTACAAATCAGTCTAATATGGGAATAATTTTTACTGAGACAGTTTAGACTCGATGTAAATTTTCCCGTTTAGTTTGGGTGCTTTGTTTACGAAAAAGGGCGAGAACTGCACGTCTACCCGGTCAATTTCGGGTTTCTGCAACAATATATCCTTGACCTCGTTGGCGGTTTTGCCAGCCAGAAGTTTGGGCATATTTGAAGTATCCACTTTATACGCGGCAACAGTTTCGTAATGCACGGACAAAACGCCGCTGCCGTGGTCCAAATCCAAGGATTTAAAAATTGCGGTAACCGTTTCCTGTGCGTCTGGCAGGAGGTATTTATCGGACGAAAGCACCTGATTGATGTTTTGCTTAATCAAATTTTTAACATCGCTTTCTTTATAAGATAAACCAGAGATTTTGGAAATCATAGTCATATCAAAGCTGTCAGCCTGATCGCCCGCGTTTTTGTTGGCAGTCTTGGCCAGAACTTGTTTGGTGATTCCGGTGGGCAGAATTTTTATATCGCCGTCAGATGGATTCTCGGAATTAAGGTCCGCTTCGGCCTGGTCGGGAATCGACGCGGTCATGCTTGCCACGGCATTATCCAAATCCTGCTGACTCACAATTTTTACAGTTTTGGAGGTACCGCCCGTGATGGCATCCTCATCGATGGCGTAAACATTCTGGTTGCCAAGTGCGGCATTGACCACGGCAAATTTGGTATTGGCCGCGATATTGTAATCGGCTCCGGCTTGGGATGCGGCCACCTGCACTGGCGGTATCAAACTGGTGCGGTCAACTTCCATATCATCCCCCGAACCGATCTGCGCCGTAGGGCGCAGGCCAGTGATGTCGTTGACCAAATTAAATTTTTTCCCATTCACAGTCAGCACCGTCGTGGCCGCTCTCAGAGTCAAGGTATTTTTGGTGAAATTATATAGCACTACCGAACCACCGGCTTTGTCTCCAATATCTTTGCTGCCTGTGGCCGGAAAACTTTTCGTCTGTGAGACTTGCCTGCTCACAAGTGCTCCTGGAATAACTGCGCCTGTGGTATCCACTGCTGTAGCTGCCGTGTTGACGGTAATTTCCGCGTCGCGGGTGATGGGTTCGGAACGGGCATAGACTGTAATTTGCGCAGTAGGCAAAAGTACCGCCAAGGCAAAGACCACCAAAACAAGGACGGCCATTGTGATTATAAATATTTTGGAAAAATTGGATTTTTTGGTTTTGGTCGGCAGCGCCTCTTTGTCTTTTTTGCTTAGAAATCTATCTCGAACGGATTTAATGTAGGACTTCTTGGCGCTTTTTACCGGTTCGATCTCCGAAGCTTCGGGCACAGTCGCAGGACGTATAGCGCTGGGCATTGATTTAACGCTGGCCTTCCTGGTGATATCGCTAAACCTCGGCCGAACGTCGCCCAGAACGCGCCCTTTGGCTACGGGCATTTTCTTGGCCGAAGATTCGGGTTTTTCGATCCCTTCCAGCGCTTCAGCTTTCATGGCCAATACTCGGCCGGTGGGATCACTGGTGCGGATGCGGATTTTTTTACCCAAAAATTCGCCAGTCTTTTTCATAAGCTTCATATTTGTGGATGATGCCAGAAGCGGCGAACCTTTTTCTAATTCAAATACAATATCGCGATCCTTGAGGTCGCGGATGTACTGGATGACTTGGGCGATGTCGTCAGTTTTATTTAGTTTAATGACGCGCATGATTTTTGTGCCCTAAACTTGGTTACGATGTAATACTAGATAATTCCACGGCGAATTTATGCGGATTGTTTAGAAACTCCAGCCTGCCCGGGTGGCGGATGCCGGTCTCGTACATTGGCTCGTCCACCAAAAATCCAAGGGACGTATTCATATGGCCTTGCGCAAACCGCATCTCAGGCAAGGATTCGTAGTGCTTATTTGGAACAATTTCAAACTGCTTGCCATCCGATCCTTCCACGACGTAGTAGCCCATGCCATGCCGGTCAGAAATGGATTTGTAATCCGCAGTATACTCCGAAGAAACCCAGTTGGCGGTTACCAGCACATCGGACCCGATGTTTATAATTATATGCGCATAGTTTGGCGGGTACACGACTTTTTCACCACGCGAGGCTCTGATAGCCATAATCGTGCGGATGTTGCCGCTGTGGCCGTGGTCTAGTTTTTGGATCATAAACAGCGCCTGGCCGTGCAGGACTTCATACACTTCCGGGAAGTCAATTTCTGTAGCTTCTCCGGGTACTGGAGAATGAAAGTGCCCGACAGTTTTAACAAATTCGCGCCCAATCATACAGGGCGGGATAACCGTAATATCGTAGCGGATTTTGTTCTCGCGTATCAGCTCCTCATTTTGCGGCAAATGCACATCGCGGTACATATAATACAGCTCCTCTCGGTCGGGGTTTGGCTTGGCTTCAGGGTCCATAAGTACCGGCTTCATTTCCTCAAACACGCGCACGGCAGGAACCATGTTTTCCATTGGCGCCTTAAACTTCAGCTTATATGTTTTTTCATCCAGTTCCATGGGCAAACCGGAAATTTTCGATAGGTCGATCATATATTTATAATACTTTCAAAAGATTCTTTTGTCTAATTCAAAAAATAATTTCCTAAAGATACTTTGTAAATTCTTCCTTCAACTTTTTTTCTACGGCATCTTTAAGCTTTAAATCCGAAATATCTTTATGGTGCGGTCCGGGATTGATGACCACTCTTCCATCTTTAAGCTTGGCGTAAGCGGCTACCAAAATGTCGTCTTCATCTCTTACCATATGGTCATGATACATTGAGCCGTAATACACGCTATAATCCTTGCTTACGGTTATAGGTATTTGAGAACCATCCAAAACCATACTTTTTATCACGGATTTGCTTAATTCTCCGGTGTTTAAAACAGACAGAGAATTATTGTAGTCAATTTCTCTTCCTTCAGGATTTTTCATTCTATAATCGCCTTTATCCGGCGCACGCCAGCGGAGACGGCCTCTTCTTTTTGGATCTTAAACTGGCCAATTTGGCCCGTATGCTCCACATGGGGGCCGCCACAGAACTCACGGGAGATAATCTCCCCCAAACTCTTGTCATATATAGTATACACCGAAACTTCGTCCGGGTACTTTTCCCCGAACACTCCTATGGCCGAAAGATCGCGTGCTTGCGTAAGCGGCATAGTCTCCCTTTTCACGCTCAAATCCCTTTTTATCCATTCGTTGACGAACCGTTCGACTTCGGTTTTCTGCTCTTCGGTCAATTTTTGCCCGTGCGTAAAATCAAACCGCGTGCGCTCTTCGGTAATGTTACTGCCTTTTTGCCAGACACCCGGGCCCAAAACTTTCCGCAGAGCTGCGTTCAGCAGATGCGTGGCTGTGTGCAGGCGCACGACTTTGTCGGAATGGTCTGCAAGGCCGCCTTTGAACTGCCCGGCAGATGCGGTGCGGGAAAGTTCCTGGTGTTTTTTAAATTCCTGCTCGAATGCCGCAGGGTCCGAGACATTGGCAAACTCGCGCGTGAGTTCAAACGGAAATCCATAAGTTTGAAAGAGGTCGAAGGCTTGCGCCCCCGAAATGTCCGGATTTTTTTCCAAAATCTTTAGACCACGGCCGAGCGTAGTGCGGAATTTCAATTCCTCTTTTTTAAGTTCGATTTCTATTCCTGGATTTTTTAGCTCCGGGTAGGCATGCGAATAATTTTCGATTATAACATTGGCAATTTCCGTGGTGAAGTCATGTTCGATGCCCAACTTTTGTCCATAAGTTACGCTGCGACGGATAAGCCTGCGCGCAATGTAACCGCGATCTTTATTTGAAGGTACCACGCCGTCGGCCAGCAAAAAAGTTGCCGCGCGCATATGGTCGGCTATAATGCGCTCGGATTTTTTGTCCGAAGTTTGCTCCAGCGATTTAATCTTATCAATAATCGCCGAAAGGATTTCGGTTTCATAAACGCTGTTTTTATTTTCCAAAATCGCGGCCATGCGTTCCAGCCCCATGCCGGTATCTACGTTGCGCTGCGCAAGCTCTGTAAATTTGCCATCTGCTTGCTTTTCGTATTGCATGAAGACGTTGTTCCAAATCTCCACCCAATTCGGATCATTATGGGTGTCCTGGAAACTTGCCGGAGCGTCTTCTGTGCCGGTCCAGTAGAACATTTCGGTATCCGGTCCGCAGGGCCCAGTGACACCCGGCGGTCCCCACCAGTTATCTTTTTTAGGCAAATACGCAATCTGCCCTGGCTCAAACCCGAGTTTGGTCCAAATTTTTGCCGATTCTTCGTCGCGTGGCGCATCCGCATCTCCGGCAAACACGGACACCGCGAGTTTTGATTTGTCTAAATTCAGCCAGTCGCTGCTTGTTAAAAATTCATACGACCAGATGATGGACTCCTCTTTCCAATAGTCGCCCAGCGACCAGTTGCCGAGCATCTCAAAAAAAGTCAGATGCGTGTCGTCCCCGATTTCATCCAAATCATCTGTCCGCAGACACTTCTGGACATTGGTCAGGCGGCGGCCTTCCGGATGCGATTGCCCCAGTAAATATGGCACCAGCGGATGCATGCCAGCCGTAGTAAAGAGGACTGTCGGGTCATTGGCCGGAACAAGCGATGCCGACGGGATAATTTTATGGCTTTTTTCCTGGAAAAACTCCAGGTATTTCTTTCTTAAATCATTGGCAGTCATATGCCGCATTATAACATTTTAAGCAGTAAAAAAGCGAGAGCACATTTTTGGGACACTCGGCATTTTCATCAAAAAATGACGCGTGAGCAAAAATCCACTTTGAAGTAATTTAAATTGCGGATTTTTGCGTTCCCAAAAATGTGCTCGATGCTTTTATTATTTGAACTGGGCCAGAGCGGCATCCATCTGAGGATCACGTCCGGCGTTCACGTCGTCTGCGGTGAGATCAACTTTGATGTCAGGGTCCAGGCCGATTTTATCGATGGCGCGGCTTTGAGGAGTCAGCCACTTGGCGACGGTAATTTTAAGCTCAGAGTTGTCCTTGAGCGTGGAAAGTTCCTGGACTGAACCTTTGCCAAAGGTTTTTTCGCCGATCAAAGTTGCAAGCTTGTAATCCTGCAACGCGCCCGACAAAATTTCCGAAGCCGAAGCCGAACCGCCGTTGACCAAAACCACTGTCTGAATCCCTTTGAGCTGGTTGACTCCGGATGCCGGGTATTGTTTGATGTTGCCCGCGTAATCTTTTTCTTGGACTACAGTTTGGCCGGAATCAACCCAGTTGGAAGCGATAGACACTGCTGTGTCCAAATATCCGCCTGGATTGTTGCGCAAATCCAAAATTATACCGTTATCGCCGTCTGCCAGAACTTTTTCCACGGCCGCGTCAAACAAACCTTTAGTGTCGTCGCCAAATTGCGAAACGGTTATAATGGCCAACTTATGGTTGTTAACATCTTTTTCCGTGACATTTACGCTTTTAACATTGATCTGGGCGCGCGTGATTTTTATGTCCTGCGCGCTTTTTTGCCCGACGTGGAGGATGCTGAGCGTAACTTGGGTATTGGCAGTGCCGCGAATTTTGCTTACCGCTTCATCCACTGTCATGCCGGAAGTTGATTCGCCGTTGATGGCCAGAATCGCGTCGCCTGCCTGCAGCCCGGCTTTTTGCGCTGGCGTGTCGTCCAGCGGCGCAATTATTACCAACTGATTATTCTTTTCGCCAACTTCGGCGCCTATGCCCTCGAACGTGCCGGAAAGCTGATCTGCAAAGTCTTTGGCTTGTTGCGGGTCAAAATATACTGTGTAAGGATCCCCGGCTGCGGAAACCAAGCCGGAAATAGCGCCGTAGAGCAGTTTTTGCTGGTCCAGTGGCCTATCCACGTACTTGGAATTGAGCTGGTCAAGCGCGTCCCAAAGCAGGCTGTAGTCAGCCGTGCCCGATGGCGGCGGCGTGCCTTTGCTAATGTGCAGTTGGCCGTTGATTTTGAGTTTCTGCGCGCCAAAGGCGAATCCTGCGTAAAAAATCAGGCCAAGAATAATCAGGCCGGCGGCGATTTTACGCGCGCTGGCCGGAATTTTATCGGAGAATTTCTTATTCGGAGTATTTGTGTCTGAAACTTCTGGAGTATCCATGGACTTAATATTAACACAAAATAATGCTAGTGCACAGATTTGCTCGCGCGGAACCAGTTGGCCACAATCACCAGATATTTGCGCAGTGTAATTCCCAAATACACAAATTGGTTAAACAAAAAATTATGTTGGCTCGCGTAGTGCTTGCGATAAAAAATCGACATCGCATCGTGCGCCCACTCCACTGATCGAAATTTTATGCCCTTAGACGAACCGTAAAGGTAGTGCGTAATTTCGGCTTTGGGAAAATATACGACTTTGTACCCGGCTTCCTTTGCCCGCCAGCAAAAATCCAAATCTTCGCCATACATAAAAAATGATTCATCCAGCAAACCGATCTTATCTATAACAGGTTTCCTGACCATGAGAAACGCACCGACTACGGAGTCCACTTCCATCTCCTGATCCACAGAAACATTGCGGTAGTTGTAATCGGAATATTGGCGAAAACCAAAAAGCCGCAAGAAAGCGTTTGCCGGATTTGGAAAACGCCGGCGGCTTGCCTCGTGCAGGCGGCCATCGGGCAGAAGCACTTTGCAGCCCAGAATTCCCACATCCAGGTGCTGTTCCAAATATCTTAGGCAGAGATCAAACGTGTCCGGCCGCACAGTGGTGTCGGAATTCAAAAGCAGGACGTACCTGCCCAAGGCCTGCCGGATGGCGACATTGTTGCCCTTGGAAAATCCCAAATTGGCGCGATTTTCAAGTAATTTAACCTGCGGAAATTTTGTCCAAACCATTTCCAAACTGCCATCCGTGGAACCGTTGTCGGAGACTATCGCTTCAAATTGAAAACTACCCGCGGATGCAAAAACTGACCGGAGACACTGCTCCAGCAAATCCTTAGTATTGTAATTGACTATGATAACCGATAAATCCATAGGTCTTGCTTAAAGTATACCAAAATGCTAATATATGCGAGCTAAAGGAGGAGCATGACTGAAAAAAACGAGATTGCGAAGAATTTCCCAGGGCCGGTGGCAATGCCGACAATGGGGCTCTACAACCCGCACACGGAACCCATGCCCCGGCCGCTCCCCTTGCCGCAGGGGCACCGCTACCGACATGTGGCCACGAGCGAACTGGAGATCATGAGCCAGAGATTTCTCCAAAGTGGCAGAATCTGAACATCTAAGCCGCGCCGCCGCGGACTTCCTTCGGGAGGTCTGCGGCGTTTTTTTATTCCGATAATATATATTTACGCTTGCGCATCATTTTGGGCCAAAACCGCAGTATCTGCGGAATTACTGCCAATGTACTGGTTTCAAAAACCAAAATATATCCAAGCATTGCAATCTCGCGAAATATAAACTGTACGCTCGGCCATCTGGTATTTTTGAGGTACATAAAAATGTGGTTTTGATAATTCCATTTGAGAATCTGCTTATTGAGTTTCTGGTGATGCTGGATAAATTTAAACAGGTGCAGATAACCTTTTTCTGCCTGGCCCGCGGTGCGGCCATGATACCCCACGGCACCCGGCACATAAGCGCATTTATATCCGCAATGGTTTAATCGCCAGCTTAAATCAACATCTTCCCAATACATCACAAAGTCTTCATCCATGTACTCGCACTTATAATTTTCACAATATTTAATTTCCTCCAAGGCAGATCTTCGAAACATTGGCCCGGCACCAGAAACAGCAAAGACTTCAGTCTCGTTATCAAATTGGCCCTGATCTTCCTGCAATTGCCCGCGGTCGCGCGCGCGGCCGGAATTCGAAATCACAATTCCAGTTGTATCTATAATGTTGGTCTTCTGCATTTTGTCAAAATCATAGCGCAAGAGCTTGCCGGTTGCCGCGGCTACTCTTTTGTCTTCAAACGCCTTCAACATTTGTTCTATGTAATCCGGCGCAAGGATAAGGTCCTGGTTCACAAGCTGGATAAACTCACCCGTACTTTGCATAATCGCCAAATTGTTTGACGCCGACCAATTATTTACTGGCGGTTCCAAAATTTTCACCTGCGGATAACTTTGCTCAATCAGTTCTTTGGATCCGTCTGCACTGCCATTTATGACTGCGATGATTTCCAAATCTTTGTGCGTCTGCGACAAAATTGCATCAAACACCCGCTTGATGTACTTTTTGGCATTGTAAATTACCAGAATGACGCTGACTTTTGGCATAACTATAACTTTAATTCTTTTCGCAATCTCTTCGCCTCTTCTTTTCTTCCCGAACCCGCTCGCCTTCTTTAATCAAATCTTCTAAGTTTTCTGACATAATTTTTATATAAGTAATTACGTAATTACCTCCTTACATTAGTACATACTTATGTACGTTGTTTAGTACTTACATATATATGCGTCAACAGCAAAAACGCCAGGTCCAAATAAAATTCGGCGCGGACTGTGAAGGACAAATAAATTGTCATGACGATGAAAAAACAAGTATAAGCGTAGAGATTGATGGACAAATAATTCGGGCTCGATCGCCAATACCGCCAGGCCAGCGCAATGAGTCCTGCAATGACAAATGGTGCGAAGAAGAAAGCTGCTTCCCCAAAGTCCTGCACAAACGGAAACAGATAAGTGCCCGTGTTCCACCACGAGTAGAAAATTGCGCCCAGATCATATTGTGACTTTAACTTATTTAAGATGGGTAGGGCTTTGCCAAACAAATTTGTAAACGGGTCCAAGGATACTTTGCCGTGCTGCAGTGGATGGGTCTCGTAGTACATTTGCGCGTGCAAGAGCGCCTGCATATTAAATGACACGCCTACGTAGATAGGCACCAAATACGATGATCCCTTGGCGTAGTGAGTGGTGTCTATTTGCGTGACCCCAGCAAGGTAATTGCTCGTGCCGTAGCTTTTGTAATTGCGGACCGCAGGCACAGCGCCCAGCACCACCACGGAAATTATCAAAAAGAACGGATAAAACTTGAATGCCTGACGCCAAGTTGGTTTGCGGATAACCAAATACAGCGCCATGACCCAAAGGTCAATGAAAAAGATCTGGGTCCGCGAGGCAAATACAGTCAGCGACACTGTGCCGAGTACGGATAGCAGCAAAAGGTCCCAATGTTTCTTAAAAGAAAACCCTTCCCAAAACATTACAAAAAATGACAACGGGATAAACAATCTTGCAAACTGGGCAGTGTAATTAATAAGGCCAGGAACTTCGGTGTCGGCGGCAAACCGAAACGCGTCGGAATCGGGCGCAAGTAGCGGGAAATTACCAGCCTTTTTATAAAACAAATATAAACCGACGAGGGAAAGGCCAAAAACCAGGTAAATTACGTAGCGCAAACGCCGCACCGAAACTCCCTGACGCACAAGAACGGAAAATTTTACCCACCACGGATACTTTTTCCAAAGTTTATTAAACAGAAAAAAACCTAAAGCAAAACTTATGAGCGAAATCAGAATTAGAAGACGAAACTTAAGAGGCAGTGCAATTTCCAGAGGCGATAAATGCAGACGCGGGATGCCAATCCCAAGGCTCCACGCAGAAAGCATAAGCCAAAGCGGGTTGTGTGTGCGGCTGCGGGCAAAAAGATAAAAAAAGTAAACCGCAAGTATGAGGAATGCAAAAAATAACAGCATAATTATTTAAGACTCTCCAAAACAGCCAGGGTCTGTGCCGCAGTCCGTTCCCAGGTGAATTGTTTGGCGCGCGCAATCCCGTTTTTACCGAGTTCCGCCTGAAGACTTTTATCGGATAAGACCTTAAGTATGCCCTCGGCAATTTTCTCCGCGGAATTTGGATCCACGAGCACGCCTGCATCCCCCACCACTTCAGGCAATGATGAGATATTCGAAACCACAACTGGTGTGCCGCAGGCCATAGCTTCCAAAGGAGGAAGCCCAAACCCTTCGTATAATGCCGGCAAAGTTAAAAGCACTGCTCCATTATACAACGCCTGTTTGTCTTGTTCATCCACGTAACCCAAATGCACAACGCTCCCAGAAATCCGGGACTGGTTCAGTTTGCTTTCAATTGGTTCCCAAAGCCAGCCGCGGCCACCTGCTATCACGAGCTTTTCTTCAATGTGATACTGCTGGCGAAGCGTAATGTATGCATCGACCAGGCGCGAAATATTTTTGCGCGGCTGGAGCGTACCCAAAAATAAAATATATTTTTTGTAACTCAAATTATATTTATCCAAAACTTTTTGAGTCTGCTCATACGGCAATGGCGCAAATTTAGAGTCCACGCCCAGGTGGACCACGGAAATTTTGTCAGGCGAAAGCTTGTAAGTTTTAACCAAATCGCTTTTGGTGGATTCCGAGACGGCTATAATTTTGCGCGCGGCGCGCACGCCAAACCTCGTGGTCAATTTAAGATAGAAGCGCATAAATCTTGGAAACGCGTCCGGAAAAAATTCATAGGCAATGTCGTGGACCACAATCACGGATTTGCGCGGATGCACAAACGGCAAGGCTTGGATTGGCAAGAAAAACACATCCACAGGATGCAGCAGTAGTTCCAGCGCTAGGCGAGTCTGGGTCCAAAATTTCGGGAACGGAATCACACGCCGGACAAAATTTGCGGGCAAACTCTTAAACTGTTCCATAGGCTGTGTGCGAAAATAAAGCAGGTATTGGTTCTCAGTATCGAGTTTCGACAAATTCGCAATCAGTTCTGAGGCAAAGCGCTCCACGCCTGTCGGGTTCGGCAAATTCGCGCGCTCGGCTTCCATTCCGATTTTCAAAGGTTTTCCAGTCATTAGGAATTAGTAATTAAAAATTAGAAATTTTACAGAATATCTCTTTCTACCGGAGCAGGGTTGATGCGCAACCCGCCCAAGAGGAGCTGTTTGTCTTCAGCGCGGAAAAATTTCATCGCGGCAAGCAGCGCCAAATAAATTATTCCACCAGCGCCAATAAGCAGCCAGAGGTTCTGATGGATCAAAAGCTTCACCGCAAACGCCATAACGAGCGCCGCAATCGCAGGCCTGACAAAATTGCCGACAAATTTAAATGCCATAACGCGCCGGTGCACTACATAAGTATATCCAATCCACTGCACGCACTCGGAAGCAAGCGTCATAAATGCTGCGGCCACAAACCCGTACCGCGGGATGAGAATTAAATTGAGAATGAGATTGAAAAACAAATTACAGCCGGTGATTATAACTGCGGCGCGTGTCTTCTGCGAAATTATGAGGGCGTTGACCGGGCTGTAGATAAACAGCACAGAGACCGCGGCCACCAGTACCCAGAGCGCTCGCGAAGCCGGCGCGAATGCCGGACCGAAAAAAGCCACAGTCAGCCGGTCGGATAAAACGTAAGCCCCGAATGTCAGCGGCAATGCCAGCGCTACCATATACCTGGTGTAGGCTTCCAACCCCCTTTTAACATCCGCCAAAAGGCCCTTCGTCATCGAATCGGCAAAAAACGGATACAAACTTGCCGAGACCACGGCCGGCAAAAACGCCAGCGTGTCCCAAAATTTATAGACTGCCGTGTAGTAGCCATTTTCCGTAAACGAACGCAGGTGAGGCAAGATGAGCGTGTCGATGCGATTGTAGATGGAAAAAAACGTCAGGAGCGTAAAGGGCAAATTGAGCGCAAACAGGGTTTTCCAGAATGGAAAATCAAAATGCAAACGGAACCGGGCAAAACCTTTCTCCACAATCCGCCAGTAGACTATAAAATCAAACGCGCCGACAATTAAATTTACAAACGACAGGAAGAAAATATCTTTATGGAAAAAAATCGTCAGGCCCATCATTCCGGCATTGATTACGGAATTGGCAAAGTTGATTTTGGCCACGATGCCAAGCCTCTGGAATGCGTTAATGATAGACATAAACGGCATAGACAGCGAAGTCACCAGAAGACTTAGAGCCGTGACATACAACGAGTGTTTAACTATCGGCGGATAATTGGAAAACAAAACGATGGCATCCATAAGCAGCATAAAACCCAAACCCAGGAGGAATTGAATGCCAAAATAATTCGCCAAGTACTTACCGGCCTCATTGCGGTTTTCGCTGACGCGTTTGATGACCAGCTGCTGCATTCCCAAATCAACAAAGAAATTGAATACGGTCAAAAATGCGACTATGAGCCCATACTGCCCTGCGACATTCGGGCCGAAGTACTGGATGAGGCGCGTGTAAATTAAAAACAGGATGATGCCTGCGATCACCCTCGAAAACAAAAGGCTCAAGATATTCCTGCCAATTTGCTGCATATGTAAGGTTTGCGGTAATTATAGCAAATTAAACGATTTGCCGGTACCGGCCGTCTATAATTGCTTCTGTTATTTTTTTGCTGTAAAATTCAATTTATGCTTTTCAATCTGGCTAATTTAGTCCCCTGGTTCATCCAATATAAATATTGGGTAATCTTTCCCATCGCTGTGGTGGAGGGGCCGATTATTACAATCATTGCTGGATTCCTGGCCTCACTTGGCTATCTGAGTCTCTTGGGAGGATTCCTAACCGTGGTTCTTGGGGATTTAGTTGGTGACATCGCCACATACTGGGTCGGGCGGCTCGGCCGCGAACGGTTCGTGCGCAAATACGGCCATTGGATCGGACTCGACTGGCCGCGCGTGGAGAAAATGGAAAAATATTTTGAGAACCACACCAACAGCACATTTATTTTTGGCAAATTTGTGCACGGCACCGGCTATTTAATGTGGTTTGCCACGGGCATTGCCAAAGTGCCGTTCGGCAAGTTCGTTTCCATAAACATTGTGACCACGGCCATCAAATCAGGCATTCTTATCCTCATCGGCTACTACTTCGGCCAGGCATATTCAACTTTCAATACCTATTTAAGCAATATCGCGCTCATTTTGTTTATCGGGTTTATTATTCTTTATCTTATTGCCATCAAAACTTCACTTCTCGACAAATTCTGGCAAAAATTGGAAGAATAAATAACTCATTAATTAAGAAAAAGCACGGACTCAAAGATGTTCGTGTTTTACTTTTGATTAACCTTAGCTCCTGAATATTTCTCTATAATCTACCTCAGTATATCTTTAATTGTCGTAAGGTTCATAGTTAAAAATAAAATTAAAGATAAGGGAATCGGCAAAATCGCGTAGAGGAGTCGATTTGTAATCTTATTAAACTTATCGAATGGCAGCAAGATTAAAGCCTCAATGATTGCGCCCACAAGAATTATCCATATCCTCGGAATAAATTCAACCACAGTGGCAACGCTACTGATTCCTAACAAATAGCCTAACCCTGGGCAATTCAGGTTACTGGCTACACACTGACGATAATAATCTTGGCCTACCAGTATCAACCAAAAGATGATCAGATAAACAATACAGATCAAAAAAATTACAACAAAATTTTTTATAAACCGTTTCAAATAGTTGTGTTAAATTAATCCCCATTTAGATCATCTATATCTTGCTGGTAGGAAGCGGCTTTGGCCACCACGCTGTCGCCGTAAAATCTGTAAGCCGGATTGGTGCCGCCAGAAAAATAAATCATTGCCGCTTTCCACTCATTGGCCTGGTCTGTGGCGCCGGCCGCTGCCAATTTGAGCCCTGCGGCTATAAACGCATCGCGAATATCCCAGGGGTTGGCGGTCTTGCCCGTCAGTGCCGCGATCTTGTCTTTGTACCCCATCCAGGTTGACGGGATAAACTGTGCCGGGCCCATGGCACCGCCCCAGCCGACTTGCTTGCCATTGGTAAACATCGGACAAGATACCGGAGTTGTGTCAGGGTCCAGCCCCAGCTCTGACGTGATTTGTAAAAATGGCTGAATATCGCGAGTCGGTTTCATAATGACCTTGTAGCTTTTGCTGGGCGGATCTCCGGCGCGGTTGCAAGTGCCCACATTTTTGCCCAAGTTGGATTCTTGCGAAAGAATTGCCAAAAGAAATGCGGCGCGCACGCCGGTCATGCTCGATACCGATTGTGCTATAGCCACGGCTTGGCCGAATGTCACCTGCTGGCCCGGACCCACGCCGAACAAATCATAAAGTCTGTTTTGGATTTGCGCAGCCTGGGCTTTTTTATCATTAAGCGAGGCTTGATAATTCGCCTCCACGCCTTTGGTTTGCGCAAGCAGGGTGCTTTGGCCATTAATGTTTTCAGCCAGCTGCTGGTTTTGCAAACTCTGAATGGACAAAAAATCCTGTTGCGACTGTTGCTGGTCGGTCAGTTCGTCCTGTTCGGCCTTAAGCGCAATGCTTTCCGTATCGAGCTGGTCTAAAAGCGCTTTGAGGTTATTGTTGATCTGCTCGTACGCGTCCTGTTCGGCGTAGAATCCAATAAGGCCACCTTCGTTGAGCAGCATTTCCACGGAAGACTGCTGATCTTTTTCATAAATGGATGGGATAAGATCCCCGATTTCGCCGCGCAGAGTCACGATGTGCTGTTGTTTGTCCGCGATTTCGTCAGTGGTTTGAGTAAGTTGTTGGGAAATATTTTGTAGGTTTAAATTCGTTTCCTGAATTTGCGCATTGATTTTATTCTTTTGCAATTGCAGTTGTCTAATTTTATTGTTGAGCGTATTGGACTGCGATTGCGTTGCGGAAAGCTGCTGCTCGTATTGGGCAATCTCTGCCTGCACTTGTGCCAACTCCTGTTCGAGCTTAGTTTTTTCGATCGGATCGGGGCTGCTCTGTGCCAACTGCAATGGTTCAGCAAAAGTGAATTGGACAGGTACAAACAATGCCAAAATCGCCAATAAACTTACGAATACGGGTGTTTGTTTCAGTAATTTCTTGATTTTACTCATCCAAAATATTATACCACGAACCGCTCTATTTCTTCAAATATTTTTTACCTTTAAGTTTCTCGGGTAAAAGATCTTCTTTGGGATACAATTCATAACCTTTGTGGTAGCCAAGTTCTTTCATCAACTTTGTAGGCGCGTTGCGGATCATCATCGGGATTGGAAGATTGCCCGTTTCTTTGACATCGTCCATGGCCTCAAAATACGCGTTGTATGACTCGCGGCTTTTCTGCGCCAAAGCAAGATACGCTACTCCGTGTGCCAAATTTATGGCGCATTCCGGGTACCCGATAGTCTCACACGCTCTGAAAACATCGTTCGCCAGCTGCAAGGCCACAGGATCTGCCAAACCGACATCTTCTGAGGCAAACACCACCATGCGCCTGGCTATGAATTTCGGATCCTCGCCTGACTCCACCATGCGCGCCAAATAATAGAGTGCCGCGTCAGGCTTTGATGCGCGCATCGATTTGATAAACGCGGAAATTGTATTGTAGTGCTCCTCGCTTTTTTTATCATAGCGCAGTTGCTTGCTCTGCAAAGTTTTTTTGAGAGTATCCAAATTTATCTCATGATAAAACTTGGAGGTATTTTCAAGCATGGTAATTGCCTGGCGCGCATCGCCATTTGCCATACGCACAAGCCAATCCTTTGCGTCATTATCCAGTTGGTATCCGGTGCGGGTAATTATGTTCAGCATCTCGGCATCGCTGAATTCGTTCAGCACAAATACCCGACAGCGCGACAAAAGCGCAGGGATAACCTCGAAGCTCGGGTTCTCGGTTGTGGCGCCTATGAGGGTCAACTCGCCGGACTCTACATACGGCAGCAAATAATCCTGCTGGGCTTTGTTGAATCTGTGAATTTCATCCAAAAATAAAATTTTCGGCTTGCTGCCCGATAAAAGATCTGGTTCCTTTTGCAAAATCTGACGGATGTCATCTTTGCCCGCGGACACAGCGGAAAGTTCGTGGTAATCCGCGTCCAAACTGTGCGCGTAAATCCGGGCAAGAGTCGTTTTGCCAGTGCCCGGCGGCCCCCACAAAATAAAACTAAAAAGCTGCCGGGTGCGCACGGCTATACCCAGAGGTTTGTCGGAAGCTACCAAATGCTCCTGTCCGATAAATTCATCCAGGGATTTGGGCCTAATTTTTGCGGCTAAAGGTTCCATAGGTCTCAAAAAGAGCGACAGAAGCCGCTCTTTATCTTGTCCATCAAAGGACTATGTGGTTGTTGGAAACATTATACACCCAATACTCTGGGTTATGCAAGCAATATCTAAGGCTGGACTACAAACCAGACGCCACCGACGTTTTGGCCATTGGTATCACCAGCTTTGGTGTCTCCGTGCCAGAAATACAGCGGTTGATTGTCGTAAGTTAATTGCGCAGTACCATCAGCGCGAGTAATAGTTCCTAATTTGCCAGTAATGTCGGCTGCGGCTGTGAGGCTTGAAGCGGCAGTCACAGTGTATGGCGGCCAGTTGGTGGCGCAAGTGCCAGAACAGTTGCTTACGCCCGGAGTATCATTCGTATAGCGATAAAGCGTCATGCCGTTTGTCGCTGTGAGAAAATTCCCGAGCGTTGCGTTGCTGGATGTAGCCAAAACCGCGCTAGAGGTTGGCGGGGGCGGAGTCGTATTGTCCGTCGAGGTGCTGTTTGAATTGTCGGTGCTGGAATTCGCACTTGTGCCAGTGTCATTTGTGGCCGGCGGATTGGTATTCTGATTGGTATTATTATTGCCTCGCTTAGCAAACGCGTACACACCGAGGAAAATAATTATGATGACCACGATAATTGTAACAATTGTTGATTTTCTCATATAAGTTAATTAATGGTTAAAACCCATTCACCCCTGATTTACACCTTTCTTATTAATGCTTAGGCTTGCATTATAGTTTGCGCCTTATTTTTTGGCTATAGTACTTCCGGTCAAAAAATGAGTTTAAACTAGATTTTTAATGTCTTCTATGATTTCCGGAAATTGCTTTTGGTTGAAATGGCCGCGATCTTCAAAGGTCCGAAGCAACGCTTGGGGCAGCTGGTCGGAATATTTTTCATGCTGGTCAAAGTCAACAATTGGGTCATTCGTACTGTAATAAAGGTAAATTTTGCCTGCTGGCAGGTTTAATTGGCTTGGCAATTCAAAGGTATGCAGAGAATTTCCATCGGAGTCCGCGTCTGCCGGCGCTGCTACCAAAGCCAGCGCTTTGATTTTTTTGGGAAATTGGTTTTCCGTAAGATATTTGGCCAGGAATGCTCCGCCCATTGAATGGCCGATCAAAATAATGTCATCGCGTAGAAACGGAAATAATTTTTCAAACCACAGTTTCCATTCGGTAAACCGCGCGTTGAACTTATTCGGCATGCTCGGCAGGATGACCTCGTAATCCGCTCCGAGATCGCGGCGCAAGTTGCGCTTCCAGTCAGTTTTGTCAGAAGTCAGGCGGGCGTAATCAAGCTCTATGTCTTGCAGAAATTGAATATACTTATCGTAATCCGTATCCGCAAACGTATCACCGCCATGAATAACCAAAATTTGCTGCTTCATAATTTATAATAATCTTCCTTAACTTCCTCAGGTTCTTCCAGTGTATTGTAATCAATCGTAATTTCTTCGCCTGCTTTAATGTCTTGCAGCGCAAACCATTTATAATCTGCATTGCGAACTGCGTTTGGATTTTGAGAATGGTTTAAATACCACCCTATCGACATCTGCGAAAAATCGGGCGGGCAAATCAGTTTATCTCCCCAATCCAAGCAATACCCTCGAAACTGGTCTGGCACACTGGCCTTATCGCGGGCAAGTGATTCGGCAGACAAACCTTCTTCATTTTCGAACATCCGCAATTGAGTTCCTTTGGCGATATCGTGTACGGCAAAAACTCCAATTCCATATTTGGCGGGTTTTAATAAAAAAGAAAATTCATTGGTCTCGCTTGCCATATAACAATAATATCAAAAAACCGCCATTTAGGCGATCTTGTAAGATTCCGGAACCTTGTCCTGCCATTGACGCCGATTGCAAACCTCTGGTATATTGATTGGCTCACTAAAGAGCGCGTAAGGAGGAAATGCCATGAAGTGGCCGGCACAACTTGTGCTCATAAGGCATGCGCAATCCGAGTATAACGTCTTACGGCAAAAAAAAGCGCAGGACCCGACGTACAAGGAATTCGTGGAAAAGTTCGACAAGGGCGAAGACGGACTTGAAATGAGAAACTTGGCGCTTAAGGTCCAGGGTGACTTCGCTTTGAGATGCAGCGACCGCGGTACACCAATTACACAAGAAGGTTGTTCGCAAGCATCGAGAACAGCGGCGGGAATGAAGGAAGCTCTGAAGTTATGCCACATCAGTCTACCGGACGTAATCTACGTGTCTCCGTACTTGCGTGCACGGCAGACGTACGAAATCTTCCTCGCCGAAATCCCGCCTCTTAACCATATACCTATGTACGAGGAGGAGCGTATCCGCGAGCAAGACCACGGGCTCTCGCTTCTCTACAATGACTGGCGGGTGTTCCATACGATCCACTCGGAGCAGCGAAAGCTGTATAACCTGCTCGGACCATACGACTACCGCTACCCCAACGGTGAAAACGTACCGGATGTGCGCATGCGTGTCCGCGACTGGCGCGCTACGCTCATTCGTGAATTCCGAGGCAAGGACGTGTGGGCTTTCACCCACCACCTAACCATTCTCGGATTTCTGGCCGACCAGGAACGCTGGCCTGTCCAAAAGTTCTGCGAAATGGATTCTGGAAAGAACAAGCCCAGGAATTGCAGCATAACCCTGCTTGAGGCTGCAGACGGCGGACGCGCAGGGCAAGGACAACTCCTGCGCAAATTCTACAATCAAATCTGGTACTAAGAACACGGCTGGCGTCTCTTTCCCGAGACCCCAGCCGATTTTTTATGCCAAAAAAAGCCTACTTGGTCACGCATGACCGTTCGGCTTGAAGGATTCAAAATAGCCCTTCACGATGCAAAATAGCCTCGCGCTGCCTTGGTGTGAATTGTAGCGTAGAAGATCCGAGCCTTTGGCGCTCGCATTCAAGATAGACTTCAAGCACGCATTGTTCTATTTGGCGCCGGATGTAGCCCCAGCGCGTTGGATCATCTTTCACCAATCTTTGCATGTTCTCGCGCGCTTTAGCGCGTCTGGTGTAAGCGCGGCGGGTCAACAAAAATGCCGCGCCAAGCAGAAGAAGACTCCCCACGCTTACATGCCTGTACTGGATAGGAGACAGCATTAGCGCGCAGAACATAAGCGCAATTGCCACCACCCAATGACTCAAGAACTGATCTAGCGACGCTTTGCCGGCGAGCTTGGTGAGGACACGGACATCGTCCTGCATTTCTGTCGGAATCGTCTGCCGGATTCTGTTGCCTATATTATATGTGCGCGCAAATGTTTCGGCGTCAACTCGGCTTGGCATACCCTCCTCCTTTGCACGAGTATACCAAAAAACCGCCCCTTAGGCGATAGGTATTGCAAGAGTCGGGCCGATTGTGAGGATTGACCCGACCAAAAATAAATGCTATTATTTGTTGTCCAGGAGGATTGATGATAACTCGTTCTCAGACGATTTTTGCGCTTCATTGTGCGCTCTTTGTCAGCTTAATCATCACGTGTATCGCGGCTTGTGGGCTGTACACTTTCTATACCGATTTTTATCGGCAGGTGTTCTTCCCAGCTTACGCACTCGTAATGGGTATTATAATGGCTGGCTGGTCGCACAAAATGGGCGGCTGCTTCCTCACTAAACTTGAGAACAAATACCGCAAGCTGGAGGGCAAAGAGGTTTACGATGAATCGTTCTTGCAACACTATGTGCCATTGGTGTTGGGCAGACCTGTCAAGAAAACTACGGTTAACGCCGGATTGTTTTCATTGATTTCTGTTCCACTCATCCTCTGGTTAATTACCTAATCGGCCGGCGTCCCAACAACAAGACCCAGCCGATTTTTTTTATTTATACCGCCCGGGGTGCGAGCGGTTTCAAAATTTCTCATTACTCTTTACTAATTACTCTTTACTATTTTACTGCCTCTTCTCCTCAAAACTAAACACGTAGTTGGCTAGGCCGACCAGGGCGATGGACCAGGCCAGCATCCAGAGCAAATCGGAACGGATAGCAGAAATCCCCGCGGCTTTGGTCATCACCTGCCGCATGGAGTCGGAAAGGAATGTCAGAGGCAAATAATTGGCAAAGTGCTGCAGCCACGTCGGGAAACTTGAGATCGGGAAAAACGTGCCGCCCAAGAAAAGCATTGGGAAAGCAATGAGGTTGGCAAATGCCGGCACGGATTCCTGCGTCTTGGAAACGCCGGAGATCGTAAATCCAAGTCCCAAAAACATTACAGATCCAAGTACGGTTATAAGCGCAACCAGCCAATAGGAACCGATGACGTGCGCTTTCAAAAACGTGATCCCAACAATTACAAATACCGCGGTCTGCAAGAACGAAACAATAAGCCGGGTAATGACATTGGCTGTGACAAATGACAAAGGCTTCATAGGCGTAGCCAAAAGCCTTCGGAGCACGCCCTTTTCTTTGTAATTTGTAAACACAAATGCCACCGAAAATATGCACATTTGCATTAGAGACAAGGCAATCAGGCCAGGCAGCAGGAAGTCAACGTATTTGAGATGGTTGGAATTTACCTCTTGCGTGTCCAGTTTAAACAAATTTGCGCCGTGCGTGATATTGAGCGCTGTATTATTTAAAATTTCACTCATAATTGTCTGAGCTTCCGAGGCCTGCTGCGCTTCACCAGAATTTGTGAGTACTGTTACAGTTTTGGTCTGGTTTAGGGCATCTATAGGATTATCCGGCAAAAGATCGTGCGGGATCACGAACACGGCCGAAACTTTGTCGTCTGCAATCTGGGCGCGCATCTGCTCTTCTGTCCCCTCCTGGATTTTCATAAGAGACGATTGCTTCAGCTGATCTATGAATTGTTGCGTGGCCGTAGTCGGCGGCGCATCCAGCGACAGGCCAACGTCTATGGGACTGACTTTGTCAAAACCGATGAGGCCAAAGACAATCATTATAAGTAGCGGCGAAAAGAATGTGAAAAACAGCGCCTGCTTGTTGCGAAAAAACATTTTGATGGATGAGACTGTAAGTGTGAGAAGTGATTTCATGATGAATTTCTAATTACTAATTTTTAATTGACCTAAAATTTAGAAATTGTGTAAATTAATCGCGTAGAGCATGCCCTGTTAATTTAAGGAAGACGTCTTCCAGCGTCGGCTGGCGCAGCTGCAGATCCAGAACATGAAAATTCAGTTCAGCTGCTTTGGCAAACAAAGCCGTGAGCGAAAACTGGGGATTCAGAGTGACGAGCGTGTACTCGTACGCATCCTGGCTTACCGATTCCACTTCAGGCAAACTCTCTAACATACCCAAATCTACCGCATCATGAGTTTTAAATACAATTGTGGAATTCAGTCCCGGCAATTTAAGCAGGTTTTGCGTGGGTTCCAAAGCCACGATGTGCGCATGGTCCATAACGGCGATCCTATCGCAAAGCACTTCCGCCTCGTCCATGTAGTGCGTAGTCAGCACGATAGTTTTGCCCTGGTTGTTGATTTGGGTAATCAGTTCCCAAAGATTCCGGCGCGCCTGCGGGTCCAGGCCTGTAGTTGGTTCGTCCAAAAACAAAACCTTCGGATCATTGACTAGCGCTACGGCTATGGACAACCGCTGTTTCTGTCCGCCGGACAAGGCTTTCACTTCATTTTTCCATTTATCTTCCAGCTGAACCATTTTGAGCAGCTGCATAGCGTCCACTGAACGTTCATATAGCGAGGCAAAGGTCTCAATAAGCTCCTTGAGATTGAGTCCCTCAAAAAAACTTGACGCCTGAAGCTGCACGCCAATGATATTTTTAACCTTCTGCGCCTGAGTGGCGACATTTAATCCATCCAACTGTGCTGAACCGGACGTAATGCCTTTGAGCCCTTCAATCATTTCAAGCGTAGTAGTCTTCCCTGCCCCGTTCGGTCCGAGAATTCCAAAAATCTCTCCCTCCACCACGTGGAAGTTGATTTGGTCAACTGCTGTAAAATCGCCGTACTTTTTGGTTAAATCGCGAACTTCTATTATCTTTGCCATAATTTACTCCAGTTACAAACTATAATCGCTTCAGGCATGTTTGTCAATTCCCAAAACAGAAGCAGAATTTCCTGCTTCTGTTAAATTTATAAGTTGCTATTTGGCTATTACCTCGCCGCTTACGTAAGAATCCACCTCTGCTTCAGGCAAAACCACGGGCGCGGGAGTGCGCAGGCGTTTGTACGAGGCTGGAGTCAGCAAATCTTTTTGCCCGTCTACCATCTCGTAAATTCCGTCAGAGGCATCGCCCTTTATAAACGTTCCGTCCTTGGGCGGCAAAGGCGATACTGTTGGAATCGTAGCAAATTCATCCAGTCCCAATATCACGAGCGGGAAATTGCCAACGGATCGCTGCTTAAATACAAACGCGGACACAAATCGCTTCTGGCCATCTTTATACCAGTAGATGCCGGTGTCGCCTTGAAGCTGGATCTGAGTTGAGTCTGGTGGCGGCAGAAATGCTCCTGTGGCAATGCCGGAAACTTCACCGTCGGAAAGTTTGAGCAGATTCTTAAAGCTCAAATTGCGCGCTACAAAGACATTGTAAGTGATAGGGCGCTTCTGGCCGTTTTCTATAAGGTACACGGTCTGGTCGGTCGCGCCTGTAATAAGCGTGCCGTCCAAAGGCGCCAAAAACGCACCGGTTGGATAACTTGCGGCTTCAGACTGCGGCAAAGTTACAACTTTGGCAAATGAAAATTTGCGCTGGGCAAAGATCGGCCCCGAGATCGGCTGTTTGGCTCCCGACTGCATTAAGTAAACCGTGGCGTCGGAATCGCCTTTTATAAGCGTGCCGTCCAAGGGCACAAGCGGTGCGCCAGTTGTATACGAATCAAATTCCGTTTCTGAAACGTCTACTACCTGATTGAGGTTGATCTTGCGTTGGCTGGCTACAAACGCCGAGAAGAATTGTTTCGTGCCGTTGTTTATGACATACAAACCTGTGTCGCCGATGCGTCGTATCACCGTGCCATTGGGATATTTGAACCACAGCGTGTAATATTTCCAAAAGTTATAATTGCCATTGAAGACATGCGGCGTGTAGCGATAGAGCGCGGCTGTGGCAAAGTCGGCAATAGTCACAGTCTGGCTCGGGGCGACTCCGCTGAATCCACCCAAGGTATTCGGAAGGCTTATGGTATCGCCCAAAACCGAAGTCCGTACGGCTGGACCGCCGGACGTATTGCCGTTTGCGTCCACTTCAGGGCCGCGGCCGGTGCGAATGCCGTTTTGCGTGTAGTTAAAGGATTTCATAAGCGAAGCCGCGGCGCCCAAATACCTGTCGCCGTTGGCATCAAAATTTCCAAAGAGTTGGAAATAAAATCCCAGAAAAATACTGCCGCAAGGAGAAGAATCCGGACAGCCGAACCCAAGCGCGCGGTCCAGAGCTTGTTGCAGCGATGCTGATGATGAAAATGTTCCAAGAATCAAGCTTTGCTCTTTTTGCAGAGTCACTAAAATTACTTGCGGATTTAGCCCAGTCTTAACAGTTGCATCATAGATAAGCTCCGCTGCAGTGCGAGACTGCGGCAAATTCGGTTCCGGGTCTTCCAGACCAGTTTTGGTCTGAGTTCCCGGTTCTTTGAACTTGGCCACGAAATCCGGCGAAGTGTTGGCTAAAACCGAACCATGATCTGAAAGCCAAGTTTGGATGGCCGAAGCAGACCCAAATGTTCCTGTGTCGCCAAAAGCCGCGTCCGTAATGAGCAAGTTTGGATTGAATGCCGGATCCACTGCTTCCTGGGCATGCGCAATCGGCACCGCCATGGTGCTTAGGAAAAATGAAACCAAAATTGCTATGGAAAATTTATTTTTCATAAATTTATAAAATTGGGGTTCCTGGCATAATTACATCCATCTCCGCTTGCGGCAAAGAAACAATAGAACTGAAGCTATATTTGCGTTCAGCAAACGCCGCTGCAGAAAGCGCCCGCTTAGTGCTGTTTTCTATCACATATACCGTAGGGTCGCTGACAGATTTAACCAAGGTTCCATCGAGCGGCGACAGCCAGAAACTATCTTGCGGTCTGGGCACGTGTGAAAATTCATCAGTTGTAACAGAAATAACTTTTGCGAACGACAACTTGCGCTGGGTAAAGACATAATAAGTCACGGGTCTGGCGACCTGATTGCTCATGACATACACCGTGGGATTGCCTTTGATAAGCACAAGTGTCCCGTCAGGCGGCCAGTACCAGTCCGCCAATGGGATCGAGGCCAAATCCGACTCTGACATAATTTTAACGTTGGCAAAACTGAAATTGCGCGACACAAAAACTAAATACGTAAGCGGCCTGCGTACGCCGTTATCGATGTAGTAGACGGTTGGATCTGTTTCGCTTTTAATAAGCGTGCCGGTATTGGGCGCCACCGGATCGCCCAGAGTATAATTATCCAATTGGCCCGATTGTTCTATAAGAATTTGCGCGCCAGGATATTTTTGGTTGAGCACAAATTGCGATACATAATGTTTAATTCCGCCGGAGACGAGATAAATATTATTGGTAGCGGTTTCGCGGACCAAGGTATTATTTAAAATTGGCTGCGGCTGCAAGGCGGACAGCGCATCAATTCGCCCCTTGCCTAGAAAGCCATTACAGCTAGATCCCAGACAGTTGTCCTGATTCAGGGCATCAATATTATCTGCGGTGTTGAGGATCAGATCGCGAATTTGCGCGTTGGTCATGGACGGGTTTTCGGATTTTATAAGCGCGGCCACACCGGCCACCACGGGCGTTGCCAGAGATGTTCCGGAGGCGTATATAAGCACGTTATCGGATGGATCAGACGGAAAAAACGCGGTCGTCAAAATTTCTTGGCCTGGAGCTGTGATATCCACGCAGTTGATGCCGAAATTGGAGAAATCCGATTTGCGATCGGAAATGTCGGACGCGGCCACGCCCAAAACCATATTCTGGCCATTATCTTCGCACACCGGGTACACCGGATTCTGGTCGAGGTTCAGACCCTGATCGGCCTTGTCATTCCCTGCGGCCGCTATTACGAGACTGCCCTTGCTGTATGCGTAAGACACTGCGTTGGCCAGATCAGAACTGTTGGGGAATCCTGAGCCGCCCAAAGATAAATTTATAACATCAGCACCGTGATCAGCGGCCCACATAATCCCCTCGGCAATTACAGAAATGTCCCCTTTGCCTTCGGAGTTAAGCACTTTAACCGGCATCATTGACACAACCCAATTAATACCCGAGATTCCTTTTTGGTTATTTGGGATAGCCCCAATAACTCCGGCCACAGCCGTGCCATGGCCATTGTCGTCCGAGTCACTGTTGGCTGGTATGATTTCTCCGGTAGTCATGTCAAACCCCGCCACAACTCGGCCGTCATTGAGATCGAGGTGGCTTGAGTGGATGCCTGTGTCAACTATAGCCACAACGACACTTGCCGAACCGTGCGTGTAGTTCCACGCTTCGGGCGCGCGAATTTTTGGCAGGTACCACTGCTTGTCCTGCTGGCTTGGATCAGTCGTGAAAAAAGGATCATTGGTCGTGACCACTTGCGACACACTCAATTGCGCAACTGAAACTGCGCTATCGTTCTCTGCGAAGTTAATACGAAAATCAGAACCAAGTAAGACTTGTTCATCGCTTGTGGTATCCGCGGTATACACGTTCGCCAACTGGTTTCCCGTATAAAGCTTTTGGAAATTTTGTAAATTATATTGATGCGCGAGAGCAGAAAGATCAACGCCAGGTTTTATTCCCAAAATTATTTGGACTCTGCTTTCTCCCGAAGCCTTACTTATTGCGGGGCTAAACAAAAAAGCGGCTAGACAGACGCAAGCCAAAATTTTTATAAAATTATTTTTTAGTTTAAGCATTATGGAGAGTACTTACCCCTGAGCAGCCGCCATTTAATCACAAACAAAGATAAAAGAGATTGTATGTAAGCCTTAAGCGGCACGTGCGAGCCGCCGTGTTCTTCCCAAGACACCGGGACTTCTTTAATTCTATATCCGAACTTGAGCGCGATGGCAAGCAATTCCATATCAAACGCCCATCCGTAGATGCTGATGTTCTTAAAAATTTCCTTGCCTGCGGAGGAGCGGAATGCTTTAAACCCGCATTGCGTGTCTTTGATGTGCGGAATCAAGACAATTTGGATCAAGAGGTTTGCCATGCGCGAGAGAATGACTTTGTATAACGGCTGGCGGATTTTTACGCTGGACGGATCCTGATAACGCGAACCGATCACAACTTCCGTGCCATTTTCCAAATAAGGCCAAAATTTCTGGATTTCGGAAATCGGCGTGGCGTTATCCGCATCCATAAATACCACGTATTCACCGATTGATTCCAAAATGCCTTTTTTGACGGCATTGCCTTTGTTGTTGCCCGGCACGATTGGCGGCTGCTCAAGCACTCGCAGATTTGGCATGGAAGAAGCCAATGCTTTAACCGTATCCACGGTTTTGTCGCGCGAACCGTTGTCCACAACTATTATTTCATAATCATAATCCTGCGTTTTAAGGTAATTATTGGCATCTGAAAGCGTCGCTGTTATGCGATCTTCTTCGTTGTAGGCCGGGATAACTACTGAAAGTTTTTTGCTCATGTTTGTTTCAAATAAAGATTTTTGAACAGCCAAATTATAACACAAATTGCCGAATTTTAGAAATGCTGTTATGCACATCTAAAAATTCTTTCCAGCAAATTTACTAAACTCAATTATTCCTTGGCAAGTTCTTCAACCTTATCGTTGATTGGGGGCTTGGCAAAAATTTTCTTGTGCCAATTCCATGCGGTGCGGACGATCGTGTCCAAATCGGAATTAGACAAAGCTAATCCCAATTCGGATTGGACTTTTTTGGAATCCGCCACCAGGACCGGTGGATCGCCCGCGCGCCGTTCGTGCTGTTCTATGGGCACCATGCGGTTGGTGACCTCCACAACTTTGTCTACGATCTCAGCAACGGAATACCCTTTGCCTGTACCGATGTTGTAAGTAAACGTGCCCATCTCCTCCTCAAGCTTTCGGATTGCCAGTACGTGCGCCGCGGCAATATCGGAGACATGCACGTAGTCGCGGATCGCCGTGCCGTCGGCCGTGGGATAATCGTGGCCATAAACGCGCAGAGCATCCAATTCTTTGTTTGCCACCTGAAAAATTTTCGGGATGAGATGCGTCTCTATGAAGTGTCTCTCACCCGCCCGGCCGTCCTTGTCGGCACCAGCGGCATTGAAGTAGCGGAAGACTACCGCGTTCAAATCATGCGCGTGCGAGTACCAATTTATGATTTTCTCAAAAATCAATTTTGTCTCGCCGTATGGATTCAAGGGTTCGGTCGCGTGGACTTCATCTATGGGCACGTAACGCGGACTGCCGTAGACTGCGGCCGATGATGAGTAAACCAAGTTCTTCACGCCGTGTTTGAGCATAGCATTGAGCAAATTTATACCTGCCACGATATTATTATGGAAATATTTTTCCGGCAACAGCACGGATTCTTCCACAATTATGGATCCGGCCAAGTGGACCACTGCTTGAATTCGATATTGCTCGAAAATCTTATCCAAAAGATCCGCATTATCCAGGTCGCCCACTACAAACGGACATCCCAGAGACGGCACCGCGCAATTGGAAAGGTTGTCCAGGATAATCGGATTGAATTTGGCGGCCAAAAGTTCCAACACCACATGCGAACCGATGTATCCCGCGCCGCCGGTAACTAAGATGTTTGGCCGGGATTCGTCATAATTGGCAAAATGCGGGTATCTAACCGGATCCAAAACCACAAATTTCGGCTTGTCATTTTCAAAAACCAAATACCGGCCATCGTTTTTGGCCAGTAAATCTTCAATTTCTTTGGAATTAAAAACTTGAGTCATATTGATAAAATAAAAAACCGGCGCAAGCGGTTTGGTTTTTGTTTTTGGATTAATTAAATTCTAAGCAACAAAAAAAATTTGCGCAAGGCAAATCAAGGGACAAACGGTGGATAAACCCTTACAACAAGAATTGTACGCGGGCAAATATAAAAGATCAGGCAAAAGCCTGATCTTTTATAGCTAGATTTTTTCTAACTTCTAATTATTCGGCTTGCCGAGCTTATAGGCCACACGGAACAAAAACACGCCGAGAGTGATGAATGCCGCCAAACTTACGCTGATCCAGCCCGGGATGCCCGTTTTCGGGGCCGTAAAGGAAGTGCCGGAGCCCAGAGTGCCTGGGCGGTTTGCCGGTTGCGTGGACGGATTGACGTCGCCAAGATTGGTAATGACTTGGTTGTTGTACGAAACTTTAGCCACGCGCTGGGCAGAGTCGGTTGGCAATGGATCCTTGACGCGCACCGTGAACTGCTTTTGAATTGAACCGTTTGCTGGAATATCCAAAGGCGTCCAGATGAGCGAATTGTTGCCAGAATTGTAATTGGCACCCTGCGCGTCTATAAGCGTGGCGACATTGGTGACATCGCCAATGCCGACCTCAATTACAAATCCGCTGATAACTTTATCCGTTGGATTTTGCGCCGTAAGCGTATAGATAAGCGAATCGTTTGGGTGCGCCGTGATTGTGGTGCCATCCGCGTTTTGAGTCTGATCCTGCACGCTTACCGAGAGGTTTGGATTAGTATTTGAACTGTTGGATTTGTGGTTATGGTCATATATGAGCCATGCTCCGACAGCCACTATCACTATTAGAACTATAATGCCTATGATTCTATTTCTGGTCACGGTATTCCTTTCTTTAGGATTTAATCAATCCAGTTAAACGCACGAGCGACAATATTCTGCCGTTACGGTAACCCGCAAAGCCCAACAGTGTCAAGCTCGCAAGGATAATGCTTAAAGTCGCCGTGTTGCCGGTAGGAGGCGCCACAAACGGAGTCATGCAAGAGACTGAAACATTCACAGTGTTGCCGAATGTGTTGCTCATGGTGCAGTCCGTGGTGCCGGCTGGAATCGGATTTTTTACCTGCACGCGGAACGCGCGGTTGACCGTGGCTCCGGCGGCTATGTCCGTGGCTGGATAAGTCAGAACATTGCCGTTGAGCGTAGCTCCGTCAATATCAATGAGGTTGGAAAGCTTAACCACGTCCGAGACGTCATCCGTAAACACATAATTGGCCATGGTGGCATTGCCGGTGTTGCTTGCGGTCAGGGTATACGTGATCATATCACCTGCTTTGGCAGTCACAGTGGTTGCATCTTTGTTCTGGGTGTCGTTCCAAGCTTTCTTGGAAAGGCTCAAGTTGGGGTTGCCGGACGGACAGTTTTGAGTGGTGACAATCGCAGTATCGCTTACCTGGCCTGCGTTATCCGCCACAGCAGTGGCGCGATTTGTCAAAGTTTGGCCGCAATTGGCGTTATTCATAACTGCCTGGAAACTTGTGGTTACGGACTGGCCGGGATTTAAGGAAGCAATTTTTAAGTACGGCGAGACTGTTGGATTGCCCGAGGAGGACAAGCTGACAGACAAATTATTGTTGTAATTTATGCCGTTTGGCAAGACATCTGTGATAACAACGTTTTGCGCCACAGCTGAACCGGTATTGGTAACGACTAAACGATAAACCAATTGGTCGCCGAAGGAGCTGGCAACGGATTTTTGGAAACCAGTGCCGGTTGTGGAATCGGAAACCGTCTTCACGATGCTCAAGCTCGTGTTGGTGGAGAGATTGCAAAGAACTGTAACCTTGGCTGAATCAGAGACTTTGGAGGCATTATCCGCAACAGCTGTCGATGTGTTGGTTGCGGAATTATCACAGCCGCCCGGTGCCACATCAAATGTAATCGTGTCCAACTGACCTGCTTGAAGGAGTCCAAGTTGAATGTTGGGTAAAGTGTTTGAACTTGCCTGTCCATTGATCTGGAAATTTCCGGCAAACGGCAGGGTTCCTGGCAAGACATCTGTGACAACAACGTTTTTGGCAACGCTTTCGCCTGTGTTGGATACGACAATCTTAAACGATACGCCCGTGCCAGCATTTATAGTCAGACTGTCGGCATAATTTTTGCCGCCGTCTTTGCTTACAGTTTTGCTGATAGTCAGCACTGGGGGCTTCGGTGGAGGCGGACAGACTGGTCCTGTGAGTTTGGCTGTGTCAGAAACCGGTCCAACTTCGTTGGATTGGGCGGTTGCCGTGTTGGTCACAGTTGTGGCACAAGTAATACTGTTGACCTTGGCATTGAAGGTAAATGTCTGCGAAGCACCAGGGGCAATTGTACCCATGGCAATGTTGTTCAAATCCGCACTACCCGAATTGGATAAACCTGCGGGTAAAACATCTTTAGCAACCACGTGAGTGGCATCTCCTGTGCCAGTGTTTGACACAACAAGTTTGAATGAAACACTATCTCCTGCTTTAGCCGGGACTGATTCCACAAAACCTGATCCTGTGGTGATATTGCTTACAGTTTTGCTGATAGTCAGCACTGGGGGCTTCGGTGGAGGGGGCGTATTGGTTTTGACTACGAGCTGGTAAGTTACGAAGTGTAAAAACTGAAAACAACCGCGCATATCGCCGATAGAAACACCTGAACCTGTGATGCCGTCAGGCAAGTTGGCCTGGAACGCACCGGTGTTGTCGTAAAGTTTGGTGGAACCGGAAACATACTGCAAGACTTGATTGGCACCCAAAGACACGTTGACATTGCCGCCTTTTTGCGCGGAAGTTATCGTGTCGGCATTGTCCGCCCAGGCTGTAGCAGTGATTGCACCGGACCCGTTTGGAACACTTGATTTCACTTGCACGTTGTGTGCGATGTTTTCCGGGAAATCCAAAACGCCGTTGTGCACATAAAGTTCAACGGTTATGGTTTGGCCGTCAGTGGCCGCAACTGTCCCATTGCTGGTGACAAATGCGCCGCCAGTGGTGGCATTTTTGGCTGCAAGCATATGGTAGTCGGTGCAGGTTGCGCCGGATTCGGAAATCGGCCAGATGTTGAGCATTGGTTTGCCGCGAGGTGGAGTTGGCAGACAAACATCGCCGCCACCATCGCCTCCGCCTGTGTCTTTGGAAATCAAAGACGCCTCAAGGGTCGTGTCTGAATCCATAATCACAGTGTAGCTGCGTTCGTAAAAATCAGTCAGGTTTGCGCCAATGTCCGCGGTGTAGGTTCCGCTGTTCAATTTGAAAGTCGCGGATCCGGAACCGTTCGTATTGGCTGACTGGCCGTTGGACAGAGAAACTTTTGCATTTGGTATCAAAATATTTTTTGCCGGATCACCGTTGAACACGCGGACATTCAAGGTAAATTGGGCCGGATCTACCGCTTTGGCGATAAGCGATGCCTCAAGCGTAGTGTCCGAATCGATAATCACATGGTACGAACGGTCTTGGTAGTCCTTGCCTGAAAGCTGAAGCGTGTAGCCGTCTTCCGCGACATTAGTAAAGACCACGGTACCGGAACCGTTGGTAGTGGCCTTGGTCAAGTTCGACGGATTGCCGCTTGTATCTGCATGCAGCGTCACGTCTACGCCCGAAATTAATTTGTTCTGGGCCGGGTCGCCTTCAAACACTCGCACAGTTAAATTGTGCTTGGACGAGAAATCGGCATGAGTAATAGCCACGGCTCCAACCACACAGGCCAAAGCCAAAGCAAGCCCCACAGATCGGGCCACGCCTGTTCTCGTAATTTGCGAAAACTTTTGCATAACTTTCCTTTCTGAATAATTAATTCTATCCGATTTTATTTTGAAATTTTTGAGAATGATCAATCCACCCGCGTTTATGGATGAACTGAATGATTCACAAAAAAAGGTTGGAGGAGAAAACACGTTTCGTGTTCTCCCCTCCCGATTTGAGATTAGCCACCAGTCGGCCTGGGTGGCGGCGGAATACCCTGCTTCTGGGACTCCGGCGGCGGTTCGGAACTGTGGTGGTTTTGATCGACTCCAATCACAATTCCGCCGACCACGGCGGCGGCAACTACGGGCCACACCCAGCACGGGGCGCCCCAGGCTCGGCACGGCTTGTGCACGGGTACCGGAGGCGGTGGCGGAGTTGGCGGCAGTACGATTTTGACGTTGTTGACTGCCACAGCGATAGGTCCCGGAGCTGGCGGTACAACAGTCGGCGCAGGTGCAGGCTGCGCTTTGACCACCACGTCCTTCGGAGGGTTGACCACCATAGGCGGTACGTCTCGGAAACCCGAGACGTTGCGACACCGTTCGTAGATGATCGGCCGCACTGCTTGTCCGGCGAATGGACCCGAGGTGATCGGAATCGCTTCGTCCAATTCCCAACCAGTGATCGGACCGCTCGTTTTGTTAACCGGATAGTCCCGGTCGACATACACGGCAGAATTTCCATTAGCATCAGGGTGGCTACCAGAAGCCATCGGGAAGTCGCCGGCCACGCCACCGTTCTGAATGGTCTTGGGATGGACCTTGCCATCCTGAAACTGGCGCACAACCTGATCCCAGAATTCCTGTGGCAGCGGAGTGAGTATGGATCCGAAATAAGCTCCAGCCATTCCGCGACGGATCTTATCCTTCGCGGCTTGGTAACTGGCTGCATCCGACAGCACCATGTTGGTGATCTGCGGCTTCTCACTGGGTTCCACTCCGGTAATCGGCGGAACCATCCTGTCTGGCACCAGCGGATTCACCGCGTAATGGCGCCAAATGAAAGGCTTCTCGGTCTTGTTCTGTGCCTGCGCGGGAAGCGCAAAGCACAAACACACGGCCACGAACACCACTAATCTCTTCATTAGTCCCTCCTTTAAGGACATGAAAGTCTATCTGAAGTCGCTTGAAAGCAACAGCTAAGAATACTCTAAATGGCCGCGTTTGTCAAGGCTTAAAACCTGCACTTAACCGTCAAATTTATAGGCTCGAAAGCTCTGCAGACACGACCATGCGGTTTTTGGCAGTGCCTATGGGCCAGCAGGTGGAAAGGTTAAGTTTGGCCGAGGAATTGTCTATAAATTGCGTCTGGTCATCGGGTGAGAACACGTTTTGGCCAGTCACGCGGTAACGGTAGTTATAGACCTTGCCATCCTTGCCGTAGACCGTGATGTAAATGTCGTCGCCTGGTTTGAGATAATTGATTTTGGTAAAAATCGTGGCAAACGGATCGTGCTTCCAAACGTAGTCGGAAGAATGGCCGGATACGTACATCGTACCGACCTCGCCAGGCAGAGCGGTGCCCGGGTAATGTATCACGCCGTGTTCCAAGTCGTTATCAAAAGCGGAGGCGTCCGGACTAAATATAAACGGCGCGGAAATATTGAGCTTAGGTATAGACAAAACGCCCGGTTTGGACAAATCAAAATTATCCGCATCCGCCGTGGTTATAGCTGATCCTTTGTTGGACGAAACCGCGTAACTTATACGCTCCGAAACCATATTGAGGTTAACGTTTGTCAAAAGCTTGCTCTGATCTGAAGTTAATCCACCCGCGCCCCAAGGGTTAGTAGAATTCAAGGCCTCCACGCCGTCTGCCGTGCCATCACCGTCGGAATCAGAAAGGGTTGGGTTGGTACGCAGCATATATTCATCATAGTTTGTAAGCCCGTCGTTGTCGTAATCATTATCAGGCGCCAACAGGTCTTTGTTGGAAACTGAGTAAAAATATCCACCGATCCACTGATTATAAGCGGTTAAATCCTCGCCCAAAATTTGCTGATCTTGCGGCTTGGCAAAAAATCCTTGCGCCTGCGCGGCAAGCGATGGAAAATTCATCGTCGAATAAAAAATCAAAAACGAACCGGCAAACACTGCTGGGTAAACTAAAATACTTTTATACGGATGAAATATTCGGCGTAAAAACGCGAGAAAATTTGTAACTTCTAACCCCTTCTCATTTTTTGGCAGTTCCAAAGGTTTGGCCTCAATCTGCGCGCTTTGTTTAAGCACAAACCCGGTTGCGTCTGCAGTCACGTCAAAATTCCCGATTTTGAGCAATCGGTAAATCTCGGGCTGGTCTGAATTTGATTGTGGGAGTTCCTGTGGATTCATATGTTTCTTGACTCCAAACTATACTCCTTTTTGGCGAATTTGTCAACCCCGAGTGAAGGTTTAAACTTATTTGCTAAAAGTTGCCGTTTTGCTTAAAATTAACTATAGATTATGCCAAAAATAAAAAACTACTTCATCGCGTCCGAAACCAACGATTATCGCCCATTTATTACATCAACCACGGCATTAGTCCTGTTTGTGGCCATTATTTGGTGCTTGAGGCTTATACTTCCAGCATCAATTAGTCTGGCCCAAAGCTACATTGACCCCACGGATGTAGCCAACCGCATAAATACCGAACGGACATCACGCAACATCCCCCCGGTCTCCACTAACGATAAACTTGTCACGGCTGCCAATGGCAAGGCAAATGATATGCTCTCCCGAAGCTATTTTTCGCACATTGACCCGGATGGCAACTATGTCTGGCCACGCATTGAAGCGGCCGGCTATACTCCCTACTCTATTCTGGGCGAAAACTTGGCTATGGACTTTACTTCTGCCTCCGATATGGTCGCGGCCTGGATGAACAGCCCTACCCATCGCGCAAATTTACTCAATGACCAATTTAAAGATCAAGGGGTAGCCCAAGCAAGCGGTCTGTATGAACCCGGACACGACACAACTATAGTCGTAAGTCTGTTCGGAGCGCTTGCGCAAACTTCGCACGTCCAGACAGCCCCAACGGGGACCTCCAATCCCCCGGTTGCGGGAACTTCCACCCCGAGCAATGATACTTCCAAACCCGACCAATTGGCAATTGGTTCGGATGCACAAGTCAGCGTGACCCAAGTTTCCGGCCACAGTTTGGTTTCCGTAAGTGTTTCCGCCACTGGCAATCCGACATTGGTTACGGCAAGGCTTTTGACGCAATCCATAACTCTCCTGCCGCAGGACGGCCGATTTGCCGGTACGTTTACATTTAATTTATCCGACCAGTTGAGCGGCCAGCAAATTTCCATTGAAGCGCGAAATGCCGCCGGCGAAAAAACCGAAAGTCAGGTTCAGCTTTCGCAGATTGAAAGCATTCCTCCTGGTCCGGATGCAGAAAACGCAACGTCCACAACGGCGCCATCTCCCATCCCCGTCTCGCAGGAAGCGCAGGTTATGAATATTTTGCGAATTATTTTTGGAATTCTTTCTGTAATCTATCTGGGATTCCTGGTCACCGACTGGATTATCATCCATCGGGCACACGTGGACCGACCCGGCGCGCACCTGGCCCCACAAATCGCAGTATTCTTCATCCTGGCTTTAGTAAATCTCTTCGTAAAATTCTAGAATAGATTGGAAAAGAAATGGACATCCCACCACGATCGCGGACAAACAAAAAAGGCCTGTCCGGCCTTTTTAGCTACTGAGCATGCTCCGTAGCATTTTATATATATTCCTTAACCTTTACAAACTCATAACCTTGTTTGTTGCTTTGTTGGATAAATCGTTTGATCATTTTTAGAGTCTCATCTGCTGGAAATACTTCACCTTTGTCGTAATCCACTTCTGAGCGTTGCATTGGCAATCCTGTATCTTCCATAGTGCCAATATGGAAAATTCTTATTCTGCCCTGGCCATTGCTACTTAGGGCTTTTTTTAATAAATTTTCTGCTTTCAGAGTTTTGCTCGGAGGAATCGCGACCACATCGTAAGGGTTTCCGTGTACTACTTCCAGGCCCATTGCCTGAAATTCCCGCAGACTGTCTACTGTGCCGTGTACTCCTGCAATCCTGCCTATGGTTGGCTTTTCACCCGTAACTTGTTGGATCAGGTCTGTGGTCTTTTTTACATCACCTAAATCTTTCCTTGGACCGACAAATCTTTTGGAGTATTCTTTCAAACCCGCTTTTGGCTTTGCGCCTTCTTGCGCCCATTCGTGAACGCCGACATCATGGCCCTCGTCAATTATCCGTTTTACGGTGTGTTCCCGCCCTTTGATAAGTGACCCGACCAAAAAAAATGTCGCTTTAGTATTCATTTCTTTGAGAATATCGAGAAGCTTTTCTGTTTCTTCGTTTGGACCATCATCAAAGGTTAAAGCCATGGCTTTTTTGCCTTCCTGTTCAAGTTTATTTTTATCCATAGACCAATGCACATTTTTACCTTTTATCCACTCTGGTGCTGCACTTTTTTCAATTGCCCAATCTATTTTTTCAACCAGATGTGCCAACCCTAAAGCTTTCAAAACTCGCAAACGATCAACACTGGGTTCAAACTTTTGCTCGTTACCGCTTATTTGTTTTACTAAATCAGGATTGAACTTGAATAGATTAGTGATTTTGGTGTCAGCAGTTTTCGGCGAATGCAGGACATCTTCTTTGAATTGCTTGGCATCCAACGCCTGGTTATCTATCCAATCTACGGGCAGATCTTTTCCGTGTTCCCCAAGAAATTTATTGATTCGTTCTTGAATATTGAGCAATTGATCTAAAAACTCAACTGAAAACTCTTTTGAATTGAGTTCGTCTAACTTTTTAGCAGTCTTATAAAATTCGTCCTGCTCATATTTTTGGACCACATAAAAAGACTTGCCTTCTTTGGAGGCATTCGATGGCGCGCCCTCTACGAACATTGCCTTCGGCAAATAATCGCCAAGTTCTGCTTGTGTGGCTTCGTAGAACTTTTTGAGTTTAACAAATTGTTCGTGATTTTTTCCGCCGTCGTCAAAGTATTCAGTTACGCCGTATTCCGGACCACTAAATTCTTTTTCTTGTCCGCCAGGAATTTCGAATGATTTTTCCACGTGGCCAAGTTTATGCAAATCAAATTCCGCCTCTTGCTTCAGAGTCTCTGTCTCGCCATTTATAAATGGTATTTGTTTTTCTTTACGCATTAAATCACCTGTGCGGCGAAGTTGTGAGTGGCTAAAATTATTGAAACCACCAAAAGCCCCAAAACCAAATATTCCAATGCGATTTTACTGGTGAAAGTTTTTTCCAGGTAGTGATGCATAAATCCCCAGACCGTATTGTACAAAGCCAAAAGTATGAGCGCCGCAGTCAGATACTGGTAAGTCCAGTTGTGGAAAGCCCAGACTCCAATTAAGCCCGAAAAAAGTGCAAAAATTATCGCAAATAAATATACTCTGCTCTTTTGGAACCCGTGCGCAAACAGAGCCTGATGCATAAGGAAAAAAGTCACGGCCACAGTCAGCCAAAACACCACTTTTGTCGGGTATGCAAAATACCAACAAATGCCAATTATGCCCGCATAGGCTTCGTAAGCCACCAAAAGTTTGGCCACGGACAAAATCCGAAGCCAAGCGGAATTGGCAGAAAGCTTACGCGACAAATGCTCGTGCATATGCGCGAAGTTTAGACAGAAAGCAAAGGCAGAAATCAAAATTACCACCTGCTTGAGTTCGGGCCGGAACGGATTTAAAAACAGCAGAGCTGCCGCGGACCAAAATAAAATTGTCGGCAGCACATAATAATTGGCAAAGTGCCTCAAATATTGGAAATTGCCGAAATGCCGAAGACGCTGCACAAACGCGTCGCGCAAAATATGGCGAAACTGTACGGAAGCCAAACTTACGGGCCTGCTGTCTTTGAGGTGCAAATCGAACATAAACGCAATCCAAATCACCTGGAACGCGAACAAATACCAAGCCACGGACAAAAATTCCCAGATCTGGTTTAGGCCAATCAACACCGAAAGGGTTTCCAAACCCAAGAACAGGACCACCGTGATTATGAAATTGGATAGAATTTTATTTTGATGTGTGTTCATCTAATTTCTGGCTTCTTACTTTTTACTTTTCCGGTAGGCGAGGAGGTTTGCTCTATATAGTGTATCAAATGTTCCGGCATCTATCCACTCGCCGTCTACTATATCCACAATGAGCTCATTTTGCTTAAGGTAAGCCTCAACTATATCTGTTACCTCAAGCTCTCCCCTTGCTGACGGTTTCAAATTTTTTGCAATTGCCGTGGCGTTTTTGTCAAAAACATAAAGACCAGTGAGAGCATAATCAGAAATTTTGACCTTGGGTTTTTCAGCGACTTCAATTGCTTTCATCTTCTTGTCAAATTTTACCTGACCAAATCTTTCTGGATCGGCAACTTTCTTTACAAACACGAGTCCGCCTTTTTTGAATTTCTTTATAATTTTGGACACATCATCCTCGAACAAATTATCTCCAAGAATCATACAAACATCACCCCCATCGATAAAATGCCTGCCAATGATGAATGCTTGCGCCAAACCCTCCGGCTTGTCTTGAATTTCGTAAGTAAACCGCGCGCCGAATTCCTTGCCGCTGCCAAGAAGTTTAAGGTAATCCCCCGCGTGATCAGGGGCCACGATAATAAGAATCTCTTTGATGCCGGCAGAAAGCAGGACATCAAGCGGATACATAATCATTGGCCGATTGTAAACAGGCAAAAGCTGCTTACTGGTAACTTTGGTAAGCGGATAAAGCCTTGTGCCCAATCCTCCAGAAAGAATTATGCCTTTCATATTTAGAAATTAGATCAATTAGAAATTAGAAATTCTTTTAACGCCTCGCTCCAAGGCCGAAGTTCTATAAATTTGGTATTTTTCAATAATTCATATTTGGGGCGGGCGGCCGGCCTTTCAAACTGCGAACTTGAGACTCCAAATATATCGGGATTTAGATTTTTGATGCGGAATATTTCGCGCGCCCAATCAAGCCTTGAGGCCATGCCGGAATTCACCAAATGGTAAATTCCAAAAGCTTTATGCTCCTCCACCAAAGCGCGGGAGGCTTGCGCCAAATCGTAAACGTAGGTTGGCGTACCGAATTCATCTTCTATGGCTTTGATAGGTTCTTCTCCGTCCGCAAGTTTGAGCATTATGTCTATGAAGCTTTTTTTATTCCCCACCGAATTTTTGGCAAAATTCCCAAACAGCCAGGCCGTGCGGATAATGTAAAACTTGTCCATATTGTTTTGGACTTCCATTTCCCCCACAAGTTTGGACTGACCATAGGCATTCACCGGATCCGGCAATGCGTCTTCGGTGTAACCTTCCGCCTTTTTGCCATCAAAGACCTGACCCGTGCTGTAATGTACAAAAGTGATTTCGAGCTGCTTGCAAGCTTTCGCTATAAATCCCGGCGCGTAGCCGTTCAGAAGTTCGGCTGACTTGCGGTCGGTCTCTGCCTCGTCCACTGCATTGTAAGCCGCGCAGTTGATGACCAAATCCGGTTTAAGAGCTGTGATTTTTTCCAAAACCTGAGATTCTTCCGTGATGTCCAGTTCGTCACGATCCCAACCCACGACTTGCGCGTCATGGTAAACTCTGGCAAACGCCTGCGCCAAATTCCCATTTGATCCTAAAATCAGAACTTTCATTGGAAAGCCTCCACTTCCGAAAGTTTAGGATTGTTCCGATCCTTTTCTGAAATTATGGATTTATCCAAGGCAATCGGCCAGGAAATATTCAATCCAGGATCGCCGGGATTGACCGATTTATAGATGCCTTCGGGATTCCAGTGCGCATTTACCAAATAACAATAATAAACATCTGGTACTAATGTTTGGTAAGCGTTGGCTACTCCACGAGGCACAAACACGGCTTTGCTTTCGTCTACGATCGTGGTGTAAACTTTGCCAAAACTTTGACTGCGCAAATCCACCCACGCACCGAACGCCTTCCCTTTGGTAACAGTGATGTATTTGTCCCAAGGTTCGGCGTGGATGCCGCGCAGAACTCCTGCTTCTTTGTTGTAAGAAATATTTTGCTGGACAATCCGAAAACTTTCCGGAAACCCGGCGGCAACCAGCTTTTGTTTCTGGAATTTTTCCTGAAAATACCCTCGAGCATCACCAACAGATGAAATGCTAATTTCGAGCAGGCCGGGAATTTCAGTTTCGGAAATTTTAAATTCAGTTGTTTGCGGCATATTGTTTTTTATAATAATCAGCGTAGTCCTGGTTCAAAAGTTTTTTCCACCAATTCTCATGAGTCTCATACCACTTAATTGTCTGGGACAGACCAGATTCAAAATCATATTCGCGCTTCCACCCGAGCTCTTTTTCAATTTTACTCGCATCGATGGCATACCGCGCGTCGTGCCCAGGCCGATCTTTCACGAATTCAATAAGACTTTCATCTTTGCCCATCAATTTGAGGATTGTTTTGACTAGTTCAAGATTTGAATGTTCCGCGTTTCCGCCCAGCAAATAAGTTTCGCCTACTTTGCCCTTTTGAATTACCAAATCCACGCCGGCATTGTGATCGTTTACATGAATCCAGTCGCGCACATTTGACCCATCACCGTAAACCGGCAATTTCTTGCCCAAGGTCGCGTTTATAAACATCAAAGGAATTAATTTTTCTATAAACTGGTATGGCCCGTAGTTGTTGGAACAATTTGTAATTGTAGCTTGCAGCCCGAATGTCCGAACATATGCTCGAACCAAATGGTCACTGCCCGCTTTGGATGCCGAGTACGGACTTGAAGGATCATACGGCGTGTGCTCGTCAAACTTTTTACTTGTCCCCAGTCCCAATGATCCGAAAACTTCATCCGTGGAGATGTGGTGAAAACGTATTTTGTGTTTGGTTGCGGCATCGAGCAGAACTTGCGTACCCAAAACATTTGTGCGCACAAATTCCGCCGGTCCGAGTATGGAGCGGTCTACGTGAGTTTCCGCCGCAAAATTTACTACGATGTCTGTTTCGGCTACGAGCGAGTCCACGGCTGCCGGGTCGGCAATATCCCCTTTTACAAATTTAAACCGATTGTTATTTTCAAAGTCGGCAAGGTTGTCCAAATTGCCCGCGTAAGTCAGTTTGTCCAAAACCACCACTTCGCAATCTGGATATTCGCGAAATAGATAGTGTACAAAATTGGATCCGATAAATCCCGCCCCGCCCGTGATGAGGTATTTCATTTTCTTGGAATTATATGGAAATGCAGATGCATTATTTCTTGTCCGGCAGAAGGACCGTTATTGGCGGAAAAATTGAAACCAGCCGCACCGTATTCGTCCATCAATTTCTTTGCAATCAATTTTACCTTAGGCATCATCTGCGCCAACATCTCGTCGGATGTGTTCATCAGGTCTGGCGTATGAGTTTTGGAAATCACCAGCGCATGCCCGGGAGCTTTGGGCCGCAAGTCCAAAAATGCGAGCACTTCGCCGTCTTCATAAACTTTTTCCGTCGGAATTTCGCCCGCAACAATTTTACAGAAGAGACATTCGGAATCAGCCATTTTATTTATAAATTAATTTTGCTGTCACGTTCACATTCTGGCCGTTGCGCAAGATTGTAAAAGACAAATCCCCGCTTTGCTGGTTTAAAATCGTTTCGAAGTTGCCGCCGGAAATATTCTGCCCGGAAGCTTGGGTGATTAAATCGTTCGGTAAAAGTCCTGCTGCCTGTGCTGCACTACCCGCCGCCACGGACACCACCTCAACTCCACCTTGGGGCAAATTTTTCAGATGAGCCTGCGCGTCCGAAAGATCTAAATATTTCATTCCCAAATATGGCCGGGTAATCTTCCCCGTGCGAAGGTACGTATCCACCGCGGTGTGCAGATCTTCCGAAATCAAAACAGACAAATTCGAACGGGTCATGCCCACTACCTTGCCGTCCAAATCTATAACCGGGCCACCCGCGAAGTCAGCACTTAAGTTGGACTGCGCCAGAATTTCGTTTTCAAATGCGTCGGAATCCAGTATCTGGGACAAACTTTGATTGTTGTCTAGGCTCCTGTTGACTCTGCCCAGGGCGAAATCGCGCGTAAAAGAATTGTTTGACCGGCCCAAATATATAAGCTGCTGGCTTGCGGCAAGCGTGCCGGCATCGGCAAACTGCGCAAACGGCAGGTTTTGCGCGCTAATTGTGACCACAGCCAAGTCGGAGCGGGGATCCTGTGCTCGAATTTGCCCGGTGTATGCAGTGCCATCATTGGTTACGACGGTCACATCCCCCGCTGCCGGCAAATCGGATTTGGGCGTGATAATCATGCCGTCGGCTGTAACTATAATTCCGTTGGCCAAAAATTTGTGGTCAGGCGTAGACGCATATACGTCCGAGGTGTAACCGGCTGCCTGTTTGGACAAATCTATGAGATTGGCCCCTTCGTTGAGCTCCACCTGTTGCACGCGATTTATAATCACAGGATTACTGCTTTCAAGTTTTTGCACCCACGACATCCCCGGAATTCCCGAAATAAATGGAATTCCAAACCGGTTAAGGAGCACGCCGCCTATGGCTCCCAGCACGAATGCCAAAATTATAATCCAAATCCAATTACCTTTTGTCATGTATATATCCTTCCATTTTAAGTAGGGCCAGTTTCCGCTTGATGCCGCCCGGGGCCGAGTACCCGGTCATGCGGCCGCTTGTGCCAATCACCCGATGACAAGGTATGTATGGCACATCCATATTTCTGGACAGGGCGCCGCCGACGGCGCGGGCAGCGTTTGGTTGCCCGATTTTTTGGGCCACCTGGCCGTAAGTCCAAACTTGGCCTTTGGGAATTTTAAGAATGGCGCGAAAAACTTTTTGCTGAAACGGCGTATATTTTTTCCAATCAATCTTCTTCATTAATCCTATTCCTAATTACTCGTTACTACTTACTAATTACTATCATTTAATTCCCGTCAGCGGCCGGAAACTTGTGGTGGCCAGCACTGCCAAAAGCACCAGGCATACAAATCCCAACTGCCAGAGAATTTTGTTGCGGGTAAGCTTGCCGAAGAACGCCGAAAACGAAAAAATCCAAAGCAGATAAAAAATCGCAAACACGACGATAGCATCCACCACGTAGTATGTCGGCCACAGGTACAAGCCAAGTGATGCTTCGGCGCAGACTAGTGCAGTAAGGAAACTGAAATACTTTTTCACCGGCAGCGAAAACCCCGCAAAGCCCTGAATTATGAGCAGGTACGTCGCGACAAAGACTCCCAAGCCAAGCAGCACGAAATTGAAATTAAAGTAAAATTGCACCGCAAACAATCCGACAAAAATCGCAAACGCCGAAAACAAATAGACATTCTGCAAAAAATGGCTTTCTTTGCCCAGCTGAACTTCCATTGCGTAAAAAGTCAGACTTGCGGCAATGAGAAACACTTCGCGAAATCCGGGACCTGTGATAACCGCAAACAGACTGCCGAATCCCGCCAAAAACAAAATTGGCAGCAGGAGATGCGGCCAGACAAATCCCACCCTACGACTGTTGACCACGAGCACGGCAGCGGCAAATACGGCCAAAGACAGCACGAATACCATAAGGCTTGCGGGATTCTGGCCTGAAATGGACCACCAAGACAACAAAAACAGCAAAATGGTCAAAATTACCGACGAAATTCGGTTAAACATATCCGATATTCAATAATCTTAACCATCATACCAAAAACGACGATGTTTTGCGAGTTATCTAGGCCCGCGCGCGGGCCGACCTCCAAATCATAAGCAGCGCCACACCAGCAGCCAGAACACCGGCTACGGCAGTAACCTGATCAACTTTAATTCCATGTATGTAAGATGAATCCAGACGGATGCCTTCTATAAAAAACCGGCTTAACGAATACAGTCCGAGGTATGTAAACACGAGCACGCCGGGCAGAACTTTCATGCGCATAATTCGCACAAGGATAAAAAAAATAATAACGCTGCAGAGGGCTTCATACAAAAATGTCGGATGAAAAAAACTTGCCTGGATGTAAGCGGCCGGCCGGTGCGCGGCGTCGACGTACATTTTCCATGGCAGATCGGTAGGCAGCCCAAATGCTTCCTGGTTGAAAAAATTCCCAAACCGTCCCAAACCCTGAGCCAAAGGCAAAGCCACCGCCAGCAGATCCAGCAAACGGAACGCTGCGAATGCCTTTGTCCGCGCATAAAAATAAGCAAAAATCAGACCCGAAATAATCGCGCCATAAATAGACAACCCCCCGTGCCAGATTTTGTAGATTTCGGAAAGATTGTTTCTATAGAGGCCAAAGTCCACGGCCACATAGTAAACGCGTGCGCCAAGAAACGCTACAATAGTAATCCAAAACGCCACGTCGTCCACTGACTCCTGGCTTATGCCGAACCGCCACGCGTAATGCCTGGCCACTAGATATCCCACAAGCACGGATGCGGCCATGGTGATGCCATAAAGCCGAATGGCAAAACGGCCGAACGTAATCTGCTGTGGGATGCTAATGTTCCCGGCAAACGCCGGGATAAAGAAAAAAAATATAAGCACCGCCGCAAGGCAAATACCCGAAACCCAATAAAAATATTTCATGGAAGCGTTAATCGTTATTCGTCAGAGCGGTGCGTATTGTTTCGGCTTGCGGTTATGGACTCTCTACACAGAAACTTGCCGATACGCGCAGCGCCGCCGATAAACACTACCGGATTTAAAATAAACTCGTTTGCCTTGCCGCCGGCATCCGCGGCGAAGGTTCGGCAAACGCAATCTTTATTTCGCGGGTGTCAAAATAATCTTTGTACAAAAGTTTTCCGTATTTTGACGCGTAATCATAAATTTCCTTGGTTATTTTCACATCGTTGCTGCAGTATTTTTTGAGCTCGTCGATTCGGTTCTGCTTGTATAGGCGCAGAGCCTGCAAACCGTCGCCGTTTTTGCCAACTCCAAGCGTAGTGGAAGCAAGATTGTCGAGCTTGAGCCTGTGGCCGATAAGCTTTTCTACCTCTTCCATAAGGTCCAAAGTTGGCAACTCCTGCGGATTGTAGGACAAATATGGCCGGAGGACCTCGTAGTCAAAGTGTTTGATGTTGTAGCCGATTACCAAATCCGCTTCCTGAAACATTTCTCCGGCGCGGTACACCTGGTCTTCGGTAAAGCAAAAATGTTTATCTTGGATGTATGAGTACACTCCGATGACCGAAATCTTGAGTAGATGATTTTTGCCAAACCCCCCAACATCATCAAAAGATTTTTGGGTTTCCAGATCAAACACAATTTTATTTAACGCCGCCATTTAGTTTTGTTTCCTCAATGTTACTTTCAACCTAACAATTATAGCACAAACGGAAAAAACACAGATTAGACGTACAAGCTTCTGTTAATTGCCGGATTTATTTTTAAAATTTTTAAATTTTATATTAAGCCAATCCAAAACAGCTAATTGGTCATCAACGGTTGCCCGTCGGATTTGAGATAGCAGATGTATCTTGTCAGGCTTTGCCATAGCAGTATTTTGGAGTCCTTCATTACAATTCGTACAGATTGCCCTCAGGTTTGAAGGCGTGTCCTCTCCTCCCTTTGACTTATCAATTATATGACCTAAGGTTAAACGTATTGTACGCTCAGGATGAAACGGATCAGCATCGCCAGCTGCCACACCACAACTCTGGCATGTAAATCCATTTCTCTCTAAAACAAAGGCGCGTGTTTCTTTCGAAATTCCTCTTGCGAAGGCTGGACGCCGTTTTGATGTTTCAAGTAAGTACTCTCCTGGCTTTAAATTAGCTCGATCCTTATGTGACAAGATCTGGTATCCTTCTTCATCACGTAATTCTCTAAGTCTACGCCCCCATTCTGCAACCCAGCCAGATGCCTCTTGTATTTCTTTGGCATGAATCACTCTCCCTTTATTTGCAAGCAAAAAATCAAGAATCTTCCGCTTAGACCCGTTTCTTGTCATATTGTTCTAACGCTCTAATGATCTGAAGTGCAACGGCCTTCGCTACAGGGGGCGGAAAAGCATTTCCGATTTGCCTATAAGCCGTAGTCTTTCTTCCAAAAAATTTCCAATTATCAGGGAATCCCTGTATTCTTGCAGCCATTCTAACAGTCAATTTAGGTTGGCCGTTGATTGGAAAATCGCTGGTCGGCGAATCGTCGGCTATTCCTCTTCCATCGACTCCTAATTTCTGCCATTGCATCTTAGCTCGCGTTGGGCCGAGGTCAGGGCCGCCATGTTTCGTAGAACCACCAACTAATGTGGGTCCAGCACCAACGGCATTTAATGCCCATTTTTTTGCACCTGGCCAGCCATTTGATGACATTAAATCTTCTATTAATTCGCCAACATTTACAATCTTATTCGAACCCGATGGCCATTCAAAATATTTTTCGATGCCTTTACTGAAGCCCACCAATACAAATCTTGACCGTAACTGGGGGGTGCCAAAATTATGTGCGTGTAAAATCGTCCAATCAGTCCAATACCCTAACATTCCCAAGGATTGCTGAATAGAATTCCTATAGTTCTCAAATTTTCTGGAAGCAAATCCTGGGACATTTTCTATAAGTATGGCCCGAGGGGCAGCTTCACTGATTATTCTTAAAGTTGCTGGGAATAAATCCCTTTCATCATTTTGCCCAAGTTGCTTTCCTGCAATTGAGAATGGTGGACAAGGCACGCCGCCAGCAATCAAATCAACCTTCGCATATTTATTTGCGGAGAATGTCTTTAGATCTCCATTTATAACATTTAAATCAGGTCTGTTTAACAGAAGTGTATTACAATAATTTGCTTCTATTTCAACAGCTCCTATGCAACTGAAACCAGCTTGTTCAAGTCCAATAAATTGGCCGCCTCCGCCAGCACATAGTTCTAGAACAGTTTTTTTGTTTGATATTTTTTTATTCATTTCAGTTCAATATGATTATAGTATAAGTTGCTTTAAAAAACAAAATAGCGGCACTGCTGCCGCTATCGATATTCACAATTTGTATTTATTATACCCCATCCATATAAAAAGTCAAATTTTTGGATATAAAAAAGGCGCAGGTCTGCGTTAAGCAGCCCGCGCCCGATAATTGGCCATCTGGCCTTAAGACTCCTCCAGCTTGTACTCCTTAATCTTGGCGCGGAGGCCCTTGATGGAAAAACCAAGTTTTGCCGCGGCCTGCGTCCGGTTCCAGCCGCATTTGCGGAGCCTGTCGAGCAGCACAAGCCGTTCGATATCAAGCCGAACCTTGTCCATCACCTCGGTCACCGTCTGCTTAAAGCTCTTATGCTCATCAGTTTCAGGCAGGAGATAGGCCAGCGGAGAATCCGTGGTGGTTTTTGCTCGTGACTCCAAAACTTCGAAATCCTCTGTGCAAAGTGTCTGCCGTCCCTGCATAGAAGCCCGGATCACGGCACCGGTGAGAGCCTTGTTCAGCTGGCGCACATTGCCGGGCCACTCCCTATTCTGCAGCCAATTGGTCACACTCTCACCCACACTCATCTTCGGGACGTTTTGGGCAGCTGCAAACTGCTGCAGGAAGTGCTCCGCCAGAATCGATATATCTCCGACCCGCTGACGCAAAGGCGGCATGGTGATCGTAAAATCGCAAATGCGCCAGTACAGATCTTCACGGAATTTTTTTTCGGCCACAGCCTGTGCGAGATCTATCCGCGACGCAACAACGATTCGGGCAAGACACTTGAGAGGCTTCGAGCTGCCCAGCCGCAAGTATTCGCGTTCGTCCATAAGCCGGAGCAAGCGCTGCTGCACATAATCGTTCGCTTCGCCGATTTCATCGAACAACAGTGTTCCATCCGCGGCTTCGTCGATGAGTCCGGGCTTCTGCCTGTTGGCATCGGTATACGCGCCGCTGTCGTTGCCGAACAATTCGCGCTCCACCATGTTTTGGGGAATGCGGGATAAATCCGCAACCACAAACGGCAGGGTGGAGTTCTTCTCATATCCCCGGGTCCTCTTGTGCAGAAACCTTGCGGCCTCTTCTTTGCCAGTGCCCGTCTCGCCGGTAAACAAGGTAATCACGTTATGGTACCCAGACAGCGCCTGAATTTGTTCGCGGATTTTTCTGATCTGCAGACTATTGCCGACCAGATGCTTGGGCTTATCAACCGCGCTCTCTTGCATACTGACCGTCGTAGTCATGCGATCCTCCTTCGCAAATGCAGGCTTTTGCCTGACAGCACATCATAAGTCCAACCCATACTTTTGTCAAAAATCAAATTTGGTTATTAAGCAATCTTTATGGTATAATTTGGGCACATTACTAAGCTTAAATCATGACACGCACATATATTTTGGATACGATTGGGAAAACAGGAGAAACAGTAAAGCTAAACGGCTGGGTGGCGGTCAGGCGCGACCACGGCAAACTTATCTTTTTGGATTTGCGCGACAGCACAGGTCTCATCCAGCTGGTGGTCAATCCCAAAGTTTCAGCCGAAGCGCATGCCGCGGCCAGTGACGTGCGCAACGAATACGTGCTTGAAGTAGAAGGCAAGGTCAACCCTCGCATGGAAAATCAAATCAACTCCCAACTGCCCACCGGCAAAATTGAACTAGAGGTGACCAAACTCACGATCTTAAATAAATCCGAACCGTTGCCGTTTACAGTGGACACCGACGGCTACGAAATCAGCGAAGAAGTCCGGATGAAGTATCGGTACTTGGACTTGCGCCGCCAAAGACTTAACAATGATCTCAAAAGCCGCCACAAGGTGATTAAATTTATACGCGATTTCCTTTCCGAGCGCGGCTTTACCGAAGTAGAAACCCCCGACCTTTCCAAATCCACGCCCGAAGGCGCGCGAGACTATTTAGTGCCTGCCAGACTGCATCCGGGAACTTTTTATGCCCTGCCGCAAAGTCCGCAGCAATACAAACAGCTGCTCATGGTCGCGGGCTTGGAAAAATATTTTCAAATTGCGCGCTGCTTCCGCGACGAAGACACGCGCGGCGACCGCCAGCCGGAATTCACGCAATTGGATTTGGAAGCAAGCTTCGTGACGCAGGAGGACATCCTGGCTCTCAACGAAAAATTACTCATAGACATTGTTACCAATCTCTACCCTAACAAAAAAATCCAGGAACTACCCTTCCCCCGCCTGACGTACAAAGAGGCTATGGAAAAATACGGCACCGACCGGCCCGACCTGCGAAAAGACAAAAACGATCCGGAACTTTTGGCCTTCTGCTGGATTTTGGATTTCCCATTCTTTGAAAAAGAAGATGAGGGTGGGTGGACTTTCACTCACAACCCATTCTCCGCGCCAAAGCCGGAATTCTTGGACGACCTGCTCCAGCAGAAAAATATAGGCGAGATCCTGACCACACAGTACGACGTGGCGCTCAACGGATTTGAAATCGGCGGCGGGTCCATACGCAATCACCGGCCCGAAGCGCTGAAGGCTGTGTTTAGTATTATGGGTTTTGAGGACGAGAGAATTGAAAAAGACTTCGGACACATGCTGCAGGCGCTCTCGTACGGCGCGCCACCGCACGGCGGCATTGCCTGGGGTTTGGACCGGCTGGTGACGATTCTTCAAGGTGAACCAAACATCCGCGAAGTTATCGCCTTCCCCAAAACCGGCGACGGCCGAGATCTTATGATGGACGGTCCCGCCCCCGCCACCGACAAGCAGCTCAAAGAACTGCATATAAAAGTAGAGATTCCTAAAAAGAAGTAACAACTCCCCCAACCCCCTCTTTAGTCAAAGAGGGGGTGATCGAACGCCAGTTCGATCGGGGGAGTTCTGAATGAGTTGATACAATCGTCGACTCATGAGTCGACTCAAACTTAAATGAAACACAAAGCAAGCAGATTGAGCAAAGTAGGAAGGAGCGCAACAGGAGTCATAATACCTGCCGTCATTTTAGGCGAGCTTGGTTGGCACAAACGACAACTCGTGTTGGTCAAAAAAGTCCCCCGCGGGATTCTCATAATTGATGCAATTACAAAACATGATCACAAAAAATCTAGAAAAAATTCTTAAATCCAATAAAATCAAATACGAGATCGTGGAGCATCGGAAAGTCTACACGGCTTTTGATGCGGCTGAAACGCAAGATCTCAAACTGACCGAAGTCGTGAAGGCTGTGTTGTTGAAAGGAAAAAAGGGTTTGTATTTGGCTGTATTGCCTGCTGGTAATAATTGCGATTTCAAATCCTTGGGCAAATTAACTGGCGATAGAGTTTCCATGGCCAAAGAGGCGGATATCAAAAACAAGCTAAAAACCAAAATTGGTCTTATCGCGCCGTTCGGCTCGCTTTATAAATTGCCCGTTTACATAGACAAAAAACTTCTCAAAAATAAAAAGCTGAACATCCCCGCAGGGTCCTACACGGAATCAGTGATTATGAACACGAAAGATTATGTTAATTTAGAAAATCCAGTGCAAGGGAATTTTTCAGTTAGGAAGTAACCCCTCCCAACCTCCCCTTATCCTAAGGGGAGGAGTAAACCGAACCAGGTTGCAGCTTGGTTTTACCCCCTCTTAGAATAAGAGGGGGTGCATAACACAAGGATTATCGGGAGAGTTAGAAACAAGTCTATGCGCATCAAATTAGAACAACATCAATTCGAGGGGCCGTTGGATCTGCTGCTACAGCTTATAGAAGACCAGCAGATGGACATCACTGCCCTGGCACTGTCCGAAGTCACGGAGCAGTTTTTAAATTACGTCCGGTCATTGCAGGAAAAAAACCCCACCAACCTGGCTGACTTTCTTATCATCGCGGCCAAGCTTTTGGTCATCAAATCCAAAGCCCTGCTGCCAAACCTGGATTTGGGCGCGGATGAGGAAGAGGCGGCGTTTGATCTGACCGCGCAGCTGCTCACCTACAAAAAATTCCGCGAAGTGGCGAAGTTTTTGAAAAATTTGGAAGCGCGAAGAAAACAGTCCTGGAGCCGCGAAACCGAATTTACCGATCGCGTAACCTTTTTGCCTGATCCGGAAGTAACCGTAGACGTTTTAGCGGGAACTTTAGGTAAACTCGCCACGGAACTTAAAGAAATCGTCAAACTGCCGGAAAAAGTTTTGGAAAAAGTCGTTTCCATAACCGAAAAAATCAACCACATCCAGGCGCTTATCGGGCAAAAGGTAGAAACCAGGCTTTCCGAACTTCTAAAAGACGCAAGCGGCAAAACGGACGTCATCGTGACTTTCCTGGCGCTATTGGAACTGACCAAACAGCGCATTCTCTCGCTTGACCAGGAAGAAAAATTCGCAGATATAATTATTAAGAAAAATTGACCTAATTACTAATTGATCTAATTTCTAAACTTTAGGTCAATCAGAAATTAGTAATTAGGAATTTTTACTTTATGGATCTCAATAAACTTAAGTCGCAAATTCTCTCCATTTTATTTGTAGCCAGCAAGCCGGTAAGCATTAAAGAGCTTACGGAAACTTTCGGCATGTCCGAATCCGACATCAAGGAAGCCGTGGAAGAAATCGTTTCGGAAAACGACACGTCGGGTATAATTCTCCTGGCGCACAACGACCGGCTGCAGCTTGCTTCCAATCCGGAAAACAGCAGCCAGGTCAAAAAATTCCTGTCTTTGGAGCTGCGGGAGAAGCTCACGGAAGCAGCGCTTGAGACTCTGGCGATAATTCTCTACAAACAGCCGGTGTCGCGCGCGGAAATAGAAAACATCCGCGGCGTCAACTCGCAGTATAGCATCCGGCAGCTGCTCATACGCGGACTTATAGAAAAAAGTTCGTCGGCCCAAGACCGGCGCGTGCAGAATTACCAGACGACTCATGAATTTATGCAGACGCTAGGCATCACAGATATGCGCAAACTCCCTGATTTTGAAACGCTCACTCAAAATATCCAGCTGCCGGAAAACAAACCGGACCAATCCTAAGCGTACTGCTCCCGCAAACGGAACAGCTGAATGCGCGCCACCTGTTCAATCGCTGCGTCATGGTATGTGCGCAAAACCTGCTGAATCCATTGCTCATAAAGCCGAAAGGCTTTTTTGCTTGTAACCTGCGAGGCCCGTTGCGCTATTTCGTATAACACAAGTAGGTTTTTCATTTTTAGAGTCCAATGCTTTTGGCTCGCAAACCGCGAAATTTTTTGGTAAATTTAGAGAAATCCACCCAACTGGGTTTTATGTCGGACAAGCGGAAAATCTGCGTTTCTAGAGCAGCCTTCGCCTCTTTTTCACGTTTGAGGCGGAATCTTTTTCCCGATTTAGATTTCATAAGCCATCATTCCCTTCACAAGGAATAATACCTGCTTATGATTGCAAATTTAATAGGATAAACGCACAAAGTTTGGTTTCAAATCAAGCCGGAATTGGTTCAAATCTGCTAAACGGCATGGACAGCAGATTTCTCCAGGTATAGCACGCGATTTAAGATAAGCGCGACTTTAAGTTCCATGGCATCGTTGAATTTGCGCGGATCAAGTCCTGTGACTTTTTTAATCTTATCGAGCCGGTACAAAAGCGTGTTGCGGTGGATTTTGAGCTCTTTTGAGGTTTGCGTCAGGCTCATATTTTTATCAAAGAAGACTTCCACTGTCTGAAGCAGGTACTCTTCGGCCAAAAGCTTCATGAGGAGCCGGCGGACGAAATTGTCCTGCCATTTTTTGTTGCCGCCGGCCAGAGTGGCAATCATCCCTAAATCATCGATATGGTACATCGTGCGCGCCTCGCCCATAGACAAGCCCAGATTCAGCGCGCGGCGAGCTTCTTCGTAGGCCAGCATCACGCCTTCTTTACCGCGGTAAAAACTGCCAATTGCGATGAGCAATTTTGAAAATTCGGCTCCGAGATGTTCTTTGATGATTTTTTGGAATTCATCGGAACGGCTGCGGATGGCATCCACCATTTCACGGCCGTCCATACTGTAGAGTTCGTCCACCAGCACCACGAACGTGTCCGAGCCGAAATACGCAACACTGCAGCCGGAGAGTCTGCCGAAAAATTGCGACAGCGACAAAAATAGCTTCTTTTTGTATGCGGAAAGTGCGGTTTGCTTTTCGTCTTCCGACGCGGAAAGTTTGTCGCCGAAAAGTGTACTCCAAAAATTTTCGATGGTTATTATAAGCACAACTTTGTCGCGGTTTAGGTTGAGGTCAAACAAATCCGCTTCTTCCCGAACTTTGTTATCTTCCATGGCAAGTCTCCGGTGGAGCAAGCCGAAAATGAAATTATCCTTGATCTTGTCTTTGTAGGGAAAGTGGTCCACGACCATGCTCTGATGAATGAGAAGTTCAAGCGTAGTCGTAAGGATCTGACGGTAATGCTGATAATTTTCTGGCTTATCTTCCACGAACAAGGCGCCCACAACCTCATCGCTGTAATTAATTGGTATAACGACGCCTTCTCCCAAGGAAGTCTTGGTGGCGGGCCCAGCGCTTTCCAGTTCCTTTTTGGCATCCACAGCCTGGCGGAATTGTTCGTAATTTTTACCGGTTTCCGACAAGTCGGATGAGGCCAAAACATCACCTCGGCTGTTGGAAACAGTAATTTTCTTTTTGAGCATAGACGAAAGCTTATTGACTATGTTTTCGGCTATAATTTCGCCAAGTTCCATTTGTTTCTCCGTTCTTCCCAATTGGGATTGTTTAATTAGCTAATCAATATATATCAAATATACAATAAGCATTAAATAAATCAAGCCCTGAGTTAGAGTTTTCAACAGTTTTTTGGTTATTTTGTACAAAATAAAACTAGACATTTGTCTAGTTTTTGTATTTCTTACGACTTTTTAGGACTTATCTACAGCTAAAGTTGTCCTGAAAATAGTTTTTTGGCTTCATTCCACATTCCCCAGTCGTTATTTTTCTTGGCCATCCAATACCACCATTCCACACCCCACAAATAGTGCGTACCAACTCCGGTGCTTTCGGCGTATTTAATATTTTGATCAAAGACTTTGGGGTTCATAAGCGCATCCTGCACATCCAAAGGCGTATTGAGCGCCCCATCTGTAAACCACGGCTCCATCTGCAACTCTACGTCTTCCACCTGCTTGGTATGCGTAAATGTCTGTAAAATCCCCGCACGGACGCGATAAAACGCCGCTGGCAGTGGATATTTATAGTACCCGCCGTATTTTTGGTCATAAGAAACGCGGTAAAGCGTAAAGCCCAGAATATCCGCGCCGGAATTGGCCGCTGGGATCCAGCCGCCACGGTCGCCCGAGTCTGTGACCACCACCGGTCTGGAATCCAGAGACTTTACGAGCGCCACTTCTTTGTCCAACAGATCACTTGATTCCGTGGGGCAGTCCGGACCAAAGCCAAAGTACGGTTCGTTCTCCACCTGCCAGGCTGTAACCGCCGGGAAAGATTTGAAATGCTCAATCTCTGTTTGGACAAAATCCAGCACTGCGGCGTCTTGATCTCCTTTGGATAACGAATTATACCAGGACGGCACGTGGCATTCGGGCCAGCGCGGCTGTTTGAGCCCCACCACAAGCAAGACCTGGACATTTTGCTTTGCGGATTCCTCAAGCATCTGGTCCGGGATATTGAAGTTAAATTGTCCTGGTTGCGGCTCTGCATCCTCCCAGTAAGTCATAAGGCGCAAATTTTTTGGTTTTAAATCCGAAAGCATGTCCAAAAACATAGTCTTCCAGTCAAATCCCAAGCCTTCGGCTTCTTGGTACGAAAAAGTCAGGCCCCAAGTCTGGCTTTGCGCGGGCTTGAACCGGAAATAAAAAAAACCGCAAGCTATGATGAGCAGTAAAATAATAATTCCCAAAATTTTCCAGAATAATTTCATGAATTACTTAGTGAGCAAAAACAAACCGATGCTTATGGCCGCAATTGCCGATGCCTTGAGGATTACAGTTTCGGTATTAATGCGCTCCTTGAGAACTTTGGGATAATAGATGGACAAAAATGTCGTGAGAATCAGCAAAAAAACGAATTGCATGCCCTGGAGGGCGTTGACCACGGTCACGCTTCCAAGCTTAACCGCATATTTTTGCAGATATCCCCCTATAGTGCCTGTGGCGCGGGATGAATAATACAGCGCCACATTTTTTTTGCCTGCTTCTTTGGGTGCGTTAAATATAGCTTTGCGGTTGCTCTTAAACGGCAGGATAAACGCCAAGGGAATCACAAATCCCACTGATGGCCAGACCAAACCGGTGATGTAATTACTGTGGTTGAAAGTATACTTGGTAAGTACCGAAGTCAGGGCAAAAAACAGCGCTGAAAGCGAAGCATACCAAAGTGAGCTTGGCGCCCAGCCGCTGCTGCTTCTCCGGAAAGATATGAGCACCGCGCCAAACACCAGCAGCACAAATCCGAAACTTTGCAAAATCCCCAGCCGTTCGCTAAGTATAAAATACGACAGGATAAACGTAAACAAAGGCCCAAGGCCAGCTTGTATAGGCACTACGCGCGATACGGAAGCCTTGCCAATGGCCGACCACGAAAAATAAATGCCGATAATAAACGCGATGCCCGCCGAGAGCGCCACCAGCATGTCCGGCAGATTCAAAATTTTGCCGCCAAACGGCAAAAGCAATAAGGAAAATGGCCCGGTGACCGCGGTGTAGAACGCGTAAGCCACTGGCGCGCGCACCACTTTGGACACCAAAAATTTATCGGCCACGCTGCTGAAAGCCAGCAAGAAATATCCGGACAAACCTACCAACAAATAACTGATTCCCATTTTGTTTAGATCTTAATTTTTAACTACTTCTTTTTGATTTAACAGTTCGTGGAATACGTTCGCGCTCCTCCGCACCTTGCGTTCCAGAGTTTCGCGGTTTACTTCCACCAGACCAAACAGCGGCCCGTAGCCATCGGCCCATTCGTAATTGTCTATAAGCGACCAGTAGAAATAGCCGCGCACATCGGAGCCTTCGGAAATGGCTTTGGCTGTCCAGCGCAGATGCTCGAGGATAAATTCGCTGCGCATATCATCGCGGGCGTTGGCTATGCCGTTCTCGGTAATGTAAATGGGCTTGCGGTATTTTTTGAGATCCCGGAGTACGTGGTAGATGCCTTCCGGGAAAGTCCGCCAGCCCATGTCGGACTTTTGGTTTTCCAGGGGGCCGCCTGGCTGATTTACAAAATTTTTGTTTAGGTCCACAAACCCGCCCGGAAAACTCAATTTCATGAGCTTGTAAAAATAATAATTGAGCCCAATGAAGTCGAGCTTGTTGTTGATGCGGTCCAAAAAATAATGGTTGCTGATTTGCTTGGAAATCCAAACTAAGGCCCGATCAAACGGACTTCCTTTGTGGTATGGCTCGTAATACATATTGTTCTTGGCCAAACCAACTTGGGCTTTAGGCAAAACCTGCTTGATAGCGTCGTAGGCTTTTTTATGCGCTGCCGCGAGATGGCTTAGCACCCGTAACAACAAAATATAATTGCTTTTAAACGGCGGCCACTTGCCCTGATTGTAGGATTGGCCAACATAAACTTCCGGCTCGTTGATAGTGCACCATAAGTCAATTTCGTCACCAAGGTTGTTTGCCACAAACCAGGCGTAGCGCGCAAACGCTTCTATGATCTGCGGATTTTCGAATCCGCCTTTTTCCGCCACCCACGCCGGAAGCGAGAAATGCCAGAGCGTCACCATGCGCTTAAGGCCCTGTTTCTTCATTGCCTGCAGGACTTTGCGGTAATGTTCCACTTCGCGCGTTTCAAACTGGCCCTCGGCCGGCTCGATGCGCGCCCACTCAATAGAAATGCGGAAAGCGTTCAGACCCAGACCGTGAGCAATCTCAAAATCCTCTTCGTATTTGTGGTAATGATCACAGGCCAACCCGGATTTGGGCACTAGACCTTTTTGTTCGGCTGCCCACCAGTCGGAATTGATATTGTCGCCTTCCACTTGGTGGGCGGACGTGGCCGCGCCCAGAAGGAACCCTGGGGGAAGTGGAATATTTGCATTGGTTTCAGTCATCTAGGTCTGGGATACTTTTGGTTATAATGTCTAAATTAATTATACTGAATTCCGCAAAAATTATCCAATTCTGATGATGTCACAAAATTGCCGCAGTGTTTAGAATACGGATGTAACCGATAAGTAAACTCTATGAAATTTTTTCATCTCCTGGCATGCTTCAGCATCATTTTACTTGGATTGGTGAATCTATCAACCAATGCCCAAGCGGATTTCGCGCAAACTCCGCAGGCACCGCAAGCACTTAATTTCCCAGCCACCAAAGATGAGTCTTACAACTGGGCAGGCTACGTGTCAGTAGATGCGGGCGTCTATACGGCGATCTCAGGCACGTGGACCGTGCCAACGCCGACAGATAATGATTATAACTCAGATGCGGCCTGGGTCGGCATTGGCGGCGTCACTTCGGACGATCTTATCCAGGCTGGGACGCTGAATTCCAATGGCGTCACCGAAAGCTGGTACGAGACTTTGCCAGACGTTATAACGCCATTGCCGCTGCGGATTTCACCTGGCGACAAAGTGAGTGTGTCGCTGGATTGGTTGTCCGGAAATGTCTGGAAATTGGATTTCCGCAACGATACGACAAATAAAGATTATTCTACTTCCATTTATTACGCTTCCTCTTTCTCTTCGGCCGAATGGGTTGAGGAAATGCCCAGCTCAAACTTGGGTCTGATGCCGCTGGATGATTTTGGCGCGGTTGAGTTTACCTCCGCTACTACTGTAGAGAATGGCAATACAGTCACTATAGACCAATCAGGCGCCCAGCCGATGGATATGGTTAATCCCCAAGGGCAAGTCCTTGCAAGAGCCTCAACGATCAACCCCGACGGCACAAGTTTTACCGTCAGCCGCACAAACGCGCAAGCTTTAGCCCAAACCCAGAGCCGGTCCCGCAGGAAGCGTCTGAACAACCAGCAAAATTTCTGGCAATTTATCTTCTCATTCCAGTAAATATCTCCACCAAATCCCGCTTCCAAGCGGGATTTTTTATTGTCTAGGTTCAGATGATGGTGGCCACTCTTAAGTTTGTAAAAGTAATAGTTTATAGTAAATTGGAATGGTTCCACAATCCAAACAGAATTAAAAAATTCACCACCAGAAGGTGTTGAATTTTTTTGGCTCTCTGTAGTTGAAAACGTTAGAACTTATTTCAGCAAAGCTTTTGTCTATATCACTTAGTAAAACTTATACTATTTAAGAAAGTAGCATATCGAGAATCCTGTGTAGTATCAGCGTTTTGGCGAGTTCCTTGAATCCAATAGAGATGATTATTATAGATAAAGTAATAGTCATCTAATCCGGGACGATTAGCAGGAAAATCAACTACATGCAGGGCTTTATTACCCACAATTGTGGTGTTAGTATCAGTTGTGCTGTTTGCGTCCAATGTTAAAGAATATTGTTTATTATTGCTATGTAGAAGCAGTTGCTCTACATCGGTATTATTTGGGAGAGTATTGCTATTATACAAAATTCCTAATGCAAATGTAGGCGTGCCAGTAGCTGTTATTTCTAATGATCCGTTGGCTAATACTACACTTGATTGAGGAAATACGTTAAAAGACATGCCCCACGGAGTGTACGTATAAGGTAGCCAAGAGTTTGTATTATTTTCTGCAATCTTTTGGTCATTTGTTTCTGTGATTGAGTAAGGGAAAGTTACTAAAGAGGTATCTGTATTATCAGCACGGTGTGCAGAATTGTTATTTTTATATTTAAAAACCAAAAACCCTGCCCCAATAATAATCACAAGTACTATAATGGTTATTATTATATTGCGTTTATTCATAAGTTAGTAATTACTAATAAGGAGAAGCAGTGAGGGCAGGAAGTCCTCAGAGAGTTTAGGTTGAATTTCAGCCTAAGTCAAATCAGAGCTTGATATTTAAACCAAAAATATCTACCGCAAATATCTTGGTATGAAACCTGCTGGACCAGAAAATTTATTTGAACAACACCCCCAAAAAAGCTATAATATCGAAGTTAAGTTTGTTTATTTTGTGAAGCGAATCGCGACGAATGGCGCTATCGTCTAGTGGTTAGGACGGCTGGTTCTCATCCAGCAAACTCGGGTTCGATTCCCGGTAGCGCTGCCAACAAAGGACATTAGCTTCAGCTAGTGTTTTTTGTTATAGTAATTCTATATTATTCGGAAAACTGATGAATATTTTTCCAGAAAAATTGAGTTGGAAATTGTCTACACTTTACACCACATTGGTCCTTGTTATCCTGGGGACTTCAAGTCTTTTTATGTACCGATATCTTGCTTCGAGAACACAAATCAAAACACCTACGAATCTCACACCTTCAACTTCGCCACAGACCCAAACTCCAACCGACTCAACTGGAACGACAAGCTACCTGGATACATCATTTGATTTGGGAAAATGCAAAACTACTATGCCTGTGGTGCCAAGCAAATCGGGACAAGTACAATGGATCGAGCCAAAATATCAACCGGATATGAAAATATTCGAATCTGGCGATATGGGAAATGACTACTTGGGCGGAGAAGCAAGTTACTTAGTAGGCCGCGTAATGTCCGGTAAATATAAAGGCGGAGATGTATTTCTTACTACTGTTCCTTACGCTGGTTTTTTCGGATCAGAACAGTACGATCATGAAATAAAACTTAACGGTAAAATTTATTATCTGTCAAAATACTCGGAAGACGATTTAGACAATAAAAACTCAGAAGTTACTCCATTAAAAAATGTAACTATCGATAAGCAGTTCGATTTAATTGATTTAGATTTGCCGCAAATTATTCATCTTGACAATCCTGTCGTCGATTTAGTCCAACTCCCCCCATATTTCGGTTTCACGCAATACGCGGACCAGCGCTTCTGTGGCGACAATAAGGTGCAAAGTTTTTATGATAATTCCGTAGACGTCATCTATACTCTTAATGACGCGGGCCGGGCAAATCTTTTCAAGGAAAATAAATCCACACCCACGAGCTATTATGTGAAAGCGCCGGATAGCACGCAGCGAGTATACGTTATCAAGCCTAGTTTTATGCAGAACAACGACATCCCGTCTATCACATGGAATGATATTGGCGTGAATACGCAAAAGTACACATATCAAAATATGACTGGTTGCGGTCCGCTGGCTTTTACTGATATCTCAAACGTCTACCCGTCAGATCTGATCCAGACTGGGACCACGTCGGATAACCAAACAGTATTTGAGTACAAAGACTCCAATAACTCAGGATTAAAAGAGGTTTATAATAAAACTGACATGTACGAACCAAATCTCAAACCAAGTTATGACGTTTTCAAATCAAATCATCCGGTGTTTTTTTGGAAAGACCCATTCGGTTATTATGTGCGTTTTATCAACGAACAATATGAAGCATCAGCCTATTGCGGATAATTAAGCTAGGAATTTCTGCTGGTGATTTGCCTGATTTACTCTTCCACGCATAAGAGTTAATATACAACCAACAAGTAACCCCGCCCAAATTTATGCCAATGGAAACCATCCTCCCAGGTGTGCCGGAAATAAACGAAAGTTCGGATCCAGTATTGGATCATTTAGTGGAATTGCGTACGCGTCTGATTACCCAAGGAGATGTTGAGTCCACTATTGAGGAGCTGCGCTGGTATATGGGTCTGCGCGACTCCGCGGAATCCATCCAGCCCGAGGATCGCATTGTTTGGAAACAGCTGCATGGCGTGTACCAGGATCTTTCGGATGAGCAAATCTTACGGCTCATAAACGAGTTGGACAAAACGGAATCCGGCGATTACATCAACCAATAACTACATAAAAACCCAAGACAACGTCTTGGGTTTTTATGATGCCTGCGGCGGATTAAAAAGCTTTTTGAGCATCCAGCCGGTGTAGGCGCCCAGAAGGCTTACCCCAACGGCCACCAGGCCAGTCGTAATTTCCGAGATATGGCCTCCGGTACGCAAGATCGCCATCGCAGGAAGCCCCAAGCCCATGATAATGCCGTAAAGCCACGGTTTGGAGGCGGCCATAATGCTGACTATGAAGCTTGCGGCCAGAAGCATGGCCACAGTTACGGCTGTGTCGGTCCGATGCAAATCAGAAAAACCGACATAAGCCGAGAGTACTATGGCAAGCAGAATTGTCAGGGGTGTTCTCATAGCATAAGTGTAGGAGTCGGGCCTACGTTCGTCAAACCTAATCCCCAGTTTTGATTCGCCTAGGGTAAACAACGATTTTGTTATCCATAGTTGATCAAAACTGGGGCTGGGCAAATTAGAATTTTTGCTGTAAAATAAAAATAAGCCAATGTATATAATTTTCGATATTGGCGGTACCTATACCAGATTCGCCTCGTCTTTAGACGGTGCCACCATAATAGACACAAAAATTGAACCCACCCCGCAGAACCTAGACGAAGCCGTGTTGCTTTACAAAAAGCTCGTGACGGATCTTTCGCATGGGCAGAAAATCGACGCGCTTGCCGGCGGTGTTCCCGGGCCACTCAATCCGGAGAAAACCATGCTCGTTAACGCCCCACATCTGCGCAACTGGATAAACAAGCCTTTAGACCAGCGGTTCCGCCGCATAGCAGACTGCCCCGTGTTTTTTGAAAATGACTCGGCACTGGCAGCATTGGGCGAAGGCACAAAAGGCGCTGGCACGGGCTATCGAGTGGTCGCATACATCGGCGTCGGCACTGGCGTCGGAGGCGCGCGCGTGGTCAATCAGCAGATAGATGTTTCAAGCATCGGGTTTGAGCCAGGCGACATGATTATCGATGAAGGCAATACTTTGGAGTCATTCATCTCCGGCAATACCATTAAAGAAAAATACGGAAAAAAAGCTTCCGAAATGGAGAATGAAACTTTTTGGCGCGACTTCGAAGCCAAACTGACTCTGGGACTTAACAATGTAACAGTCATGTGGTCACCGGATATTATAGTACTCGGCGGTGGCGTAGGACAGTGCCCGCAAGTATCCGTAGACAGAATTATGCTGTCTATGTACCGGCGGCTGACAATTTACCCGAAATTGCCGCGCGTGCTTAAAGCCACACTTGGCGACCACGCGGCTCTGCTCGGATCGTTGACTTATCTGTCGCAAAAACTTGGAAAATAAATTTAGCGAGACGGGGGGATTTGCAGATAATTTAAAATGAAACTTGCTATATCGCCGAATGCCGGAGCCGCGGTTGATTCGGCGAATTTGACGTCCTTGGGATCGTTAATGCGCACCAACATCAAGAATACCGGATTATCTACCGGTCCAAATCCTATAAACGTGCCAATATTGCGGGAGGGGTCATACCCGGCCCTGTCAGTGTAAGCCACCTGAGCCGTACCTGTCTTGCCGCCAATATAGTAGCCAGGCACGCCAGCCTGTTTGCCGTGGCCGTTTTCCACCACGTCCACAAGCATGGCCGAAACCGTAGCCGCGGTTTTGGCGCTTATCACCTGACCCGCAGGCTGCGGTTCTTTTTGGATCACACTTCCGTCCGGATGGACGATTTTGTCTACAACGTAAGGCTTCACCATTTGCCCGCCGTTGGCAAAGGCGGTGTAGGCTTGAATCAACTGCATGGAGGTCACGCTTATACCCTGGCCAAATGACGCTGTCGCGTAAAAAATATTTCCTGCATTATTCAGCTGGCTCAAATTCCCCGCTGATTCACCCGGCAAATCAATTCCTGTGGTTTTGCCAAACCCGAACTTCTCTACATATTGCCGGAACGTGTCCTGCCCAAGCAACTGCTGCACGTACACTGCGCCGGTATTGAGCGACTCGTCCAGTACCTGCGTCATAGTCTGTGTGCCCAAAGGCGCGGGATTGGAATTTTTTATGACGCGATCGTCCACCTGTACGGAACCGGTGTCGTTGTAGGTCGATTGCGGAGTAATTTTTCCTTCGTTTATACCCGCGGCTAAAGTTATAGCCTTAAACACCGAGCCCGGTTCATAATCGGAATAAATCACATCGTTGTTGTATTGCGAAACCGAGTCAACCTGGCTGTAATTATTCGGGTCAAAATCAGGATAATTGGCCATGGCCATAATCGCGCCGGTTTTAGGATTGACCACGATAACGCTGCCAGAATCCGCGCCATGCGTCTGCACCGTGGAATCCAGCACCTGCTGGGCTTTAAACTGAATTGACGGATCAATCGTTAAGTAAATATCGTTGCCGTCCACGGGTCCGGTTTCGGTGCCGGCGTCGCTGGCCACGCCGTCATGACCGGCTAAATCTGTTTGAAAGCCGCCTTCCACGCCGTACTGTCCCACGCGGTCATCGCCCTTGTATCCCAAAAATCCCAGAACCTGGCTGGCCAAGTTTGCCTGCGGATACAGACGGACGGACTCAGGCGTCAGATGGATGCCTGTCAGGTTTAATTTTTGTATCTGTTTGGATTGATCATCCGTTAAATTATGCTTCAATGGCAGATATTTCTGGTTGCCGACCTTTATATCAGTCAGCACGTCGGCCGCATTCAGACCCAAAATCGGGGCCAACTCCATAGCCGCCAATTCCTCGTCATCTGCTGTCATCTGGCTTGCATTGGCAAATACTAAATTTTGGTTGACGTTGGTGGCCGCGAGCATAGGCTGACCGCCCGATTTGGCATTGGAAAAATAAATTTCGCCGCGCTTGGCCGGGATGACATTAAATTTCCCGTACTGGCCCGCGGCCTGGGCCAGGTACAAGGCGTGTTCTGTAATCTGCAAGTGGAACAGCCGGAAACCCAACAGACCCACGAACAGCGTAATCAATCCCATTAACAAAAAAACTCTTATTCGGTAAATATAAGAATCAGCTTGCGCGTTGTTTCGGGAGCCGTTTCTAATCATTTGTTTAGAGCAACGTTGTCGGCCTTAAGGTACGTGATTTTACCGGCGGGCACAAAATCCAGCTGGACAGATTCGGCCTGTAGAGTAGATACAGACTGCAGGCTTGAGTTTTGAAGTTCCAGCTTCTGGTGCTGATCCTCCAAATCCGAAATCTGTGCGGATAATTTTTTCGTATTAAAATTTTCCGTAGCCATGGAAATGGTGCCATAAACATAGACCGCGCCCATTGCGAGGATGATTGCCAAAAGACACAGATTGGTACGAAGCACGGTTATTTTTGGTTTTCGAAAATTTTCATGTGCAGAAATTGTCATTGTCGCCGCCTTGTTTATTTTTTAAATAATTTATATTTTAAACTTTTTGCGCCACCCGCAGTTTGGCCGGAAAGCTTCTAGGATTTTCCGCCCGTTCTTGCTCCGAGGCCGTGACTGGCTTTTTTGTCAGGACCCGGAGTCTGGGATTGTGCTCGCAAACGCATTGCGGAAATTCAGGCGGACATACGCAACCCCTTGATTCTTGAACGAAAAATCTCTTTACTATGCGATCCTCAAGCGAATGAAACGAGATTACAAGCATTCTCCCGCCGGGAACCAAAAGTTCGGCAATTTCAGGCAGGGCAGTTGTGAGATTGGATAATTCCCCGTTAACTTCGATGCGCAAAGCTTGGAATATACGCCGCGCGGAGTCTGCGGCCTTGTGTTTTATTGGTTTAGGCAGGGCCTCGTGGATTATCTCAAACAGTTCGGAAGTTTTTGAGACAGCTGTCTTGCTTCGGTGTTGGACAATTTCGCGGGCAATTTTGCTGGCAAATTTTTCCTCACCGAACTCCCGAAACAGTTCTGCCAATTTTGGCTCCGCGTAGGTATTGATGATTCTCTCCGCGGTAAGTTCCTGGCCTTGGTCAAACCGCATATCAAGCACAGCTTCTTGCTGAAACGATAACCCGCGGGTCGGTTCATCCAACTGCGAAGATGAGAATCCGAGATCTAAGATGACGGCTGTTGCCTGCTTAAAACCCTGGTCAGCTGCGATTCGTTTGATTTCTTTAAAGTTCCCTTGAGCCAATTTCACCCTTTGGCTCAAGTCCTCTTGGACAAGCCGCATAGAAAGCTTGCCCAAAGAGACCTGGTCCAAATCAATTCCCAAAATCCGCGATTTTGGTTTTAGATGTGCTAATGCCAATATATACCCGCCGTCTCCAGCCGTGCCGTCGATGTAATTGCCATCTGCACTTTCGCGCAGAAAATCCAAAACTTCTTCTAAAAGGACGGGGACATGAGCCATAAATTTCTAACAACCGCCGTCAGGCGGGCGGGGTCAATTAGGTTAATTAGAAATTTTCAAACACCTAATTCTCCCAATGCTTCGGCAATGTTTGAACTTTCGCGCTCGGTATCGGTTTTGTACTTGGTCCAGTCCGTTTCATTCCAGATTTCCAGCCGGTCGTACAATCCGGCCACCACGACTTTTTTCGTAAGGCTGGCAAACTTGCGCAAATATTCCGGCACCATCATCCGGCCTTGCTTATCGATTTCTACATCCCAAGCTCCAGCCAGCATCAGCCGCGCAAACGCGCGCGAATTGGACTGCGAAATGGGAAGCTTGGAAAGTTTCCTGGCGATTTCATCCCACTGCTGCTTGGGGTAAAGAAACAAACTTTTATCCAAACCCCGGGTGAGCACAGCTCCGGCTCCGAGATCGCTTCGGAATTTAGCCGGCACGGCCATGCGGCCCTTGTTGTCCATGCTGAGATTGTATTCGCCGATAAACATAAGCTTTGTTTCTCTCAATTTCGATTTTTGATCCTGATGTGGTGTAATCCAACCAGTTCTCCACTTTTCCCCACTTTTATCCACAATCATCCATTTACACTTAATCTTAACCCACTAAAACCCATCCGTCAAAGGACAAACCACTAGCTAAAATAACAAAAAAAGGCCCTTAAAAGGCCTATTTTTGAACCAAATCAACAGATTCTATTAACTTCAAGCATTACTTTCCCACATTGAAGTTTTCCACTAAAAAACTGCCCCAAATTTTAGGCAGTTTTTAGACCTGAAACATCAGGAGAACAGACTACATTCCGGAGTCTTCGGAATCAGAACCTTCGCCTGTGCCGTCTTTCTTTTCTTCATCATCACCCATCGGCTTCATGGCGTCATCATTCTCATCTGCCATTGTTTTTTTCCTTTTCCAGCACCTTTTTTGACTAACTTAACCGCTATGTGCCTAATCTATGCAAGTCAAAAAAGGTGCTGGATTAATTGTAAAATAATTTTAATGTATAGTTTACGCTTCGTCAACCCCGAGTCAAGAGGTATTTGACCAAATCCACCGCGCCCTGCCAGACATTCTTCAGAATTGGCTGCGAGGCCGGCAGCAGGACTACCAAAAGGAGGAGATATATGAAATTATGTTTGATAACTTTGTAAATAGCGTAAACGATAAGCACAGCCAAAACCAGTGACACCAGCGCGTGCGAATTTTTGGGAAAGTAGCTCAAAAACTGGTTGTAGATGGAAATAATTTGGTCCATTATTAGACCTTGAGCCAATTTTTACTTTTATCCACGATCACGGCCGGGCTGTTCTCCAGAATATTTTTGATAAACCGGTCGTTCATGGTCCTCCGGTATTCAAACTCGGCCGTCGTAAAAACGGAGTAGCTGATTTCCTGCTCGGCAAACCGTTCGGCGAGTTTGATAAATTGCGAAAGTTTACGCGGCGAAACCCGCCCAACAAACAAAACATCTGTCTCAACACGCGGCTTGCCCCCAAACACGCCAGTGAAAACAATAAGCTTGCATTCCCCGACTTTCTGCGCGGCGCGCGCCAAGAGATCCGCGGGGTAGGCCTTATTTTTATGAAGCAGGTTCAAAAGTTCGGGATACAGTGCAAAGTGCTTGTTGACCTGAAAATATTTTCGGCGATTTTTTTCTCCTACTGCCAAGAATTCCATCTTGGAAAGTTCGCGTAGAGTTTTTTTCAAAAACTGGCTTGAGATGCCGGTGGACACGCGCAGCTCGGTAGCCGAAAAGCTCCGTTGCGGATGGGCCAAGAACAAATTGATAAGTTTGCTTTTGGGTTTGGATGCGAGAAGTTGTGCTAGCATGGCAATATTATACCACAAGTCGCACAAATCTCATACCTGGGTCCTTGTGCAAAATCCGTTAATTTGTGGTATAATATCTGAGCGAATTATGGCCCGATTGGAAACACAAATAAATCAAATTTACTACCTGCCTGATGATAAGCGGGTTGCTCTTATACTGACGGAAGAGACCTTCGGCAGTAACTCCCACCTCTTTTTCATCGCGGACCTGGTCCGGATCGCCAAGCGAACAGAAAAATCCGACCTGGAAAAAATTTCTGAAATTATCCTGGGTATTTTCCGCGACAACAAAAAATTATCTGGCGAGGCTCTGTTTGAGTCTTCTCTAGCTGAAATAAATCAGCGACTGGCCGACTTTGCCCACGCGGGCAAAAAAACATGGCTCGGTAAATTTTCCGCGGCCCTGGTGCTCAAACACGGCGAAAATATCTGTCTTGCAAACACCGGGCAAATGTCAGCCATGCTTTATCGCAATGACGCATTTTTGGAAGTTCTGCCTGCGGAAAAACTGGGTCTGCATCCGCTTAAAATTTTCTCTAACTTCACCACTGGCAAGCTTAAAGCCTCCGACGTCCTGCTTTTGACCACGTCCAATCTCTTCAATTATCTGGCTCTTTCAAATCTGGCAGGAATGCTGTCATCCGCCGCTCCGGACCAAGTCGCCCAGGACGCGGCTGGCATTTTAAAAGACACTGCCGCAGCAGACGAAGGATTTGCTTCATTCTTTATTACAATGTCCAAAGCCCAAGCTCCAGCGGGTGTCGTCGTTCCCAAAGAAGAAAAAGAAAAACCCAAACCAGCAATTGTGGCACCTGAACCCGAGCCCTTGCCTTCGAAAGAACAAGCAAGCCCTGTGATTCCTCTGGCAGAAGAAGAGATTTATGCGCCGCTGCCTGGAAGCACTAAACCGTCTCCACGCTTCTCGCCGCCCTCTTTGCCCAAAATTTCTTTTGGCAAGCTCAAAAAATTCCACCTACCAAAAATTTCCTTTAGATTTCCGAAGCTTTCGTTTTGGGAACATCTGTCCACCTGGGCTAAATTTTTCCTCGTCAGTTTTATAATCTTTCTATTGCTGTTTGCATCCAACATAATTGCCTATAGCATTCGCAAACACCGGCAAGATAACACTTCACAGGCCCAAGCCGCGGTAGATGCTTTGACCAAGGATCTAAGTGACGCAGAGTCATCGCTTATCTACCGCGACCAAACCAGTGCCCTGAATTTGCTTGCCAAAACCAACAATGATCTCAATGCTCTCAAGGACCTGGATCCAGACGCTTACAACCAATACCAGCCGCAGGTCGCCGATTTGTCCAGCCGCATCAACCATATCACTGTGGTCTCAAGTCCGCAGGTGCTGGTCACCCTCAAACATCCGGCCACAAATATTGCGCGGGCAGGCGCAGGTTTCTATATTGCCGACTCGAGCACTGGCACAATCTCAACCTATAATACTTCCAGCACTGACAAGTCGGGAAAAGAACTGTTTCTCCTCAACCAAATCGGACAAATCCAAGGTCTGGTATTCATTCCGAATGTCGGCGGCGTAGTTATCACCGCCTCAGAGATGTACGTAGTCGACACGGCGCAAAGCCAGTTTGATCTCCTGCATATCTATCCTAAAACAAGCCTCGATGGCCTGCGTTTCGTCAACCCCGACCAGCTCTATACATTGGACAAGGCCGCAGGCCAGGCTGACCAAATCCAATTTTCTAAAAGCGAGCAGATTGATCCGGTGCCGCTGCTTAAATCAAAAATTGACTTAACCGATATTGTAGATATCGGCGCGGACTCTGATATCTACCTTCTGTCTCCCACTGATCTTGCCAAATATACCAAAGGTGCTTTAAATAGTAATTTCCAGCTGCAACAGCCCACGGATAAACTTACCTCCGCCAATAAATTATTTGTCGCTGGCAATATTTATATTTTGGAATCTGCAAAGAAGCGTTTGCTTATATACAACAAACAAGGCCAATTGCAAACGCAAATTTTCTTCCCGAACGCCACTGATCTGCGAGATTTCTACGTTGACGAATCCTCGCGGAACATTTTCCTGCTTGACTCGGACAAAATCGAATCAATCACCTTCTAGTTCCAACAAATTTAGCCACAAAAAAACCGCCTTTTACAAAAGCGGTTTTTTATTTGATCTTTTTACTTTTAACTTCAAGCTTCTAGCTTAAACCCTCATCTGTCCCCACCACCGCAAAGCCAAAACGCTTGCGCGCGTTATGACGACCGAAGCGATTATCCCCAGCAAACCTAATTTTAAAATATTTTGAAAAATTCGTTCGGTCATTTTGATTGCGTGGTTGTTTGAGCCGGCGTCGAACTGGCTCCAAAATTCACCAAATCGGGGTTAATAGTCCGAAGGAGGATGTACGCACCAAACAGCAGGATAAGTCCGACGACTGCCGAAGTGATATATTTTTTACCGCGGCTGGCTCGATCGGCATTGCCTGCCGAGGTCATAGTGATATAGCCTCCGACAATTATCATAAGCACGGCCAGAATTGCGGCCACACTCAAGGACCACGTATAAACCTTACTAACTGAAACCCGGATAGGACCAAGATCTATAGTCCCCGCAGTCTGAGGCGGATTTGCTGGAGGATTTTTTGTTATAACCTCGCCCAGCCCAACATGGCTTGTAGCCGCGATATGGTCATAGTTGACGCTTCCCAAAGTCACAGCCCCGGAACCGGTAACCGCCACTGCTGCATTATAAGTTCCGCAATTGCCGTCATTGCACGCAGGAGCAATAGTTAAATTGCTGTCATACACAAGTCCGGTATAGTCTAGCTCTGACAAGTCTGCGCCGCCTTCCCAATCCTGCGCTTCCAGAAAAAATGTATTCGTCGCAGGATTATAATTTAGAACAGGCGCGCCGTAACCGCCGGAGGATGTCACTGTCTGGCCAGAGTTGATGGTCATAACCGGAAATTCCGGCCCGAGTGAACCATCGCTTTGGATATTTCGGCCCCAAATCCCTCCGTTTGAGCCATCGCGTCCGCGCTCCATCCACACGGCAACCGCAGTTTTATCCACGGGATCATAAGCTATTTGCGAATTGGAAAACGCGTTTCGCCCAACCCGGGTCTGGCTCAACTGGACGGGTGCGCCTATTAATTCACCGGTTTTGGCGTTGATGCGCTGCAACATGACCCGGTCATCCTCATTGGCTGTGTCAGAACCGCTTAAAAGCGCCACATAGGTGGCCAAGTATTCATCGTTGTTTGTATCCACGGCAACACTGCTGAAAATATCTTGAAAATCATTGCTGCCAAAATATATAACTTTCGGGTCAACCTTGCCATTTTCGTCCACAAGGTCAATTTCCGGATGATTAAACCCGCGCAATATCAGATATTTGTCATTTACGGGATCAAACGTTACTCCGGCCAAAAGGGCCACTGAAGTGCTCACCACGAACTCATTTCCCAAAGGCTGCCCTGTGCCGGAAACAAAGCGCGCGTAAGTTGATCGGCCATTCGTGGTTGGACGTTCGTCTTCCCAAGCGACCAAAAATTTGTCAGCGGCCGAATTATAAATGGCTTTGGGCGTACCGCGAAACATACCGCTGGCTTGGTCAATTTGAAAAGCAGACCCGAGAGGCGCTAGCGTTTCAGGATCTGCCATAACACCCCTAATGTGGACATTTTCGGAAGATCCCGTGGCTGAATCTGAAGCCACAACCAACAGTTGATTATGTATATCCGAATATGACGCGTCCAAGCCCCAGGTGCCGGACAGAGGAAACGTTGAAGGATCGGCTGGGTTGGTGCCGGGCGCGTAGGTTTTACCTGTCTGATGGTTGTTGTACCAATCCAGACAATTCAACATCGCCGCCGTGTCCGTGGGCCACGGATCGCAAACTGGAGCGGTTTGCGCTTGAACCAGGCTAACAGGTCCTAAAACTAGCAATAATATTGCGGCAAAATTTACAAATTTGTAAATTTTTATCCTAATGGTATTCATCTTTGCATGGGCCGATGTAGCGGTTTACTTCGGCGTTAAAGATAGCCACACAATAAACCTGGCCCGTATCGCTATCGCGTAAATTTACCCACGGACTGCCCAGGCCATCATTGATCGCTGTGTTGGCGCTGGCAATGCTTTGGACTGCGGATATCGAAGCTTGCGCTCCATTGGCATCTGCCACTGGATTTTTATGATCTCCAGCAGGAATTATATTATCAATCGGCGGTTCCTGCATGAAATTCGCCGGTATTTGAAATGTCGGCACAACGGCCACCGCAGGTTGATTAATTTTCGCAGGCGTTAGAAGCTGCGCGAATTCATGTATCATACTGTTTCCAATATACGCCACGCCGCTTTCGGTTGGCGCTGGAGTCAGAGCAACAATTACTGCATCCGCAGACTCTTGATAAAATTCATTGACTGAAGACACTATTAGATTCACTTCGCCAAACCACGGCCGATCACCTATGACCTCAAGCGTAGCCACTTGGAACTGGTGTTTGACGGACTGCTGGAACTGCGCGACGTCTGAATTTCTAGCGGGCTGCAGCACAAAAGCCGCCGCTAAAAGCAACACGGCGGATAGTGAATAAAAAAGCTGTTCAGTCCAGTGTCTCATTTGCGTATCGACGCGCCAGCCACGCGAGATGACAATTCCGGCGAGTAGGCCGGTTTATAAAAACTTGAAAGATCCAAAACCTGAGCCAGCTGCTGGGACGCAACGTTATAAAAATTGTTAACGCCGGAAATGGCCAGCATCGGTCCTGGGACGTTTGATCCGTCAAGCAGCTGCGCCATCGCTATTGCAGACTGATTGTAAAATTCTTGTACAGATACGACAGTGAACTCAACCGGAGTAGCGGCAACCTTAAGATCTGAAACCATGGAAGTAATGCCGGACGAAACGTCTAGCACCGAGGCTCCAGCCTGCCAATCTTTGGGCGTGGCGTTCAAAACCAGAGCCGATTCGGCAAATAAAAATACAGCCAAAACTATGCCCAATATATATGCAGGATACTTTTTGGCTGCTTTTGGCTTGGAATTTTTTCGCGCGGATTTGTTTGTTTTTGTCCTGCGAACCTGTTTTGTCTTTTTGTTTTTGATTTTGGTTTTCATTGCTACTGGCCCATTTTCAAAATGCTTGGTGCATGATAGTAGTATTCCTTTTGGAAATATTTCGGAGTTGTCGTCTGAACCTGGTTTACTACGGCTTGCGTTTCGTGTGTGCTTATGAACGCACCTAAGACCTGACCCAAATCCGCTTGCGGTGCAGTATTGGCTCGCGCATAAGAAACCCCGACGCTGTCGGCATAGTTCCCTATCGCATCGGCAAGCCTAATGGTTGTCGTGCCGACGGAGTCCGGATAGCTGAAAATTTGAGTGAAAGCAACGTCAAAATCATCGTAGAAAGTCTGGAACGAACCATACGCTAGTCCCAACTGCGATGAAGTCTGTGCCACGTTCTGACGCAAGTCAAAAATTTCCAAAGCCTTGGAAACCTGTGTCTGGGTACGGACCGGAAGGCTCATATACATTTGTATGCCTATAAGGACAAGCCCAGCCGCCGCGACTATAATCGTGCAGACTTCAAAACCGGTTAGTTTGTTGTAGTTTGTTTTCAAAAACGCAACAAGCCAAAAAAGCTTTTGGCTTCCTTCCTGTTATAAATTGTTGTTTGTTTCTTTTGAATTTGCAGCACTTTTGGTTTGATTTTGAACCAAAAGCAACTTTATCTGTACTTATTATAGCATATATTCCTCCAACGCGCAAGACCTCCGGAAAAATTTACAAAGTCTTGCAGTCGAAGTCCCTACTTCGTATGAGTATCAAAAAAATAAAAGGTCGGAGTGGCTATAAAAAAAGCCTCTTGTATAGAGGCTTTAAAAATTTCTAAAATTTAGGATAGAAATTTATTTTAACGCAACTTTCGCACCCGCTTCCTCAAGTTTTTTCTTGAGCTCATCGGCTTCGGCTTTGGATACGTTTTCTTTCACGGCCTTCGGAGCCGCGTCCACCAAGTCCTTGGCTTCTTTCAGTCCCTTGCCCGTTGCTTCGCGCACAACTTTGATGACGTTGATCTTGTTGGCGCCCGCATCTGTGAGCTCAACAGTAAACTCGCTTTTCTCTTCTACTGCGGCAGCACCGTTACCTGCTCCCGCCATCACAACCGGGGCGGCAGCGGAAACTCCGAATTTTTCTTCCAAAGCTTTTACCAACTCAGAAAGTTCAAGCGCGGTCATCTTCTCCACTTCTGCGATAATGTTGTCAAAATTTGCCATAAAATATTTTTAATTATTTAATTACGGATTGCGAACTGCGAATGAATTCGTAATGCGTAATTCGTAATTTATTAATTATCAAGATACAAGTTCGACCTTTGTGATTGTCATCCTGAGCACAGAGAAGGATTTAGTATTCTTCGCTTCGCTCAGAATGACAAAAGATTAATTATTGCTTTTTGTCCTTAATTGCATTAAGTGCGTACATCAGACCTCTGACATTTCCAGAAAGCACATATACGAAATTCGTGAGCAACTGTTGTTTGGACGGGATTGATGCAAGTTTGTTTACCATATCCGCGCCAATAAATTCATGATTAAAAATTCCACCGTCAAAAATTATCTGCGGATTATCTTTGGTCATCCCCTTCAAAATTCTTGCCGGCGCTGTCTCTTCTTCTGCGGAAATTGCCACTGCTATAGGTCCCGAATATTTAAGTCCGTCGGTAGATATTCCAAGTGCGGTCAGGGCTTTTTTGAGCAGCGTAATTTTTACGACTTTATATTTAACATTCTCCTGTCGCAAAGCTTTGCGCAAGCGATCCAACGCCTTTACGGTCATGCCGCGGTATTCGGAAAAGACCACTCCGCGAGCATCCTTAAGATCTTCGGTGATCTGTTGTAGTGTTGCTTCTTTTTCTTTTCTACTTGTTGCCATAAAATTAGATTTAAGATTAAAGTTGTAAGATTTAAGTTGCTAACCCAAAATACAAGAGTTCGAAACTTAAATCTACCAACTTACAACTTCGAGCTAAATAAAAACTGTCTTTCCAAAGACAGTATCTGAGTTGATAAATCAACTAACTACATCGTAGTCAGCCGATTTATCGGCTCTGCTCCTGCTTAGCAGATTAAGGCATTTGATTCCTTCCCTTTAGAACTCCCCTCGCCCGTTCGCGGGAGAGGGCTGGGGGTGAGGTTGCCAGCTAAGGTCTTTGGAAATATTTAGTTCTCACGCAGTATATAGGAATTTTGAAAGCAAGTCAAGATCAATCGTAAGCAACGCCTAACCTTTAATTTAGCTTACTTTTAATGGCTTTTTCAATAAGCCAGGAGCTTGATTGTATCTTTCCGCCAGCGCCTACATTAAATACCATTTTACAACCAATCCGTTTGCAAACTTCTGATTCAGGAACGTTGTTTGCGTCCCTGTCGCCACCATTAGCAAAAACGTCAGGTCTCAAATAAGCAAGCTCAACCGACACACTCATGTCCGATACATCTGGCTTGTGCATAGATAAAAACACTTCATCAACATATCGGATTGATTCAATTATTTCCTTGCGTTCATTTTCTGGCATGAAAACAAAATTCTTTTTCTTCATCAGCCAGTTGTCGTTATTTAAAATTACAATAAGTTTATCGCCGAGTTCCTTCGCTTCTTTAAATAGCCGTACGTGACCAGAATGAACAGGGTCAAAACCCCCAGAGACTACCACAACAGTTTCCTTTTTTTCTTTCATAAATTTATTTCAAATATTTTTGTTTATTCGCATTTTGCTCAGCAAGTGTCTTTGCAAAATAAGCGGTACCGTCTGGCGCGTTCAAAAAATATAAATAGTCGGATTGCGCCGGGTAGATGGCGGCCATAATAGAATCCAACCCAGGATTTGAAATCGGTCCGGGCGGCAAACCCGTGACTTGGTACGTGTTGTAGGGAGATTTGATTTTTGTGTCTTCGAGCGACACGGAAGGCGTGGATTTGCCAGTGATGTAATTGACAGTGGCGTCGGATTCCAGCGGCATGCCGATAGCAAGTCGGTTGTAGAAAACCGAAGCGACCAGTTCCCTCTCCTGGTGCATCGCGGCCTGGTCGTCGGTGGTAATCACAGTTTTGTTTCGGCCCACTTCTTTTTCTATAATTGATGCCAGCACAACCACATCGCCCAGACTGCGGTGCTGCTCTTCCATATCGCTGCGCATCTGCGCTGTAATCTTGGAGTCAAAGTTGGAAAGCATTTTTTGGACGAGGTCCTGTGCTGTCGTGTCTTTGGAAACAAGGTAAGTGTCTGGAAACAAAAATCCTTGGTAATTAAAATTTTGAGCTGTTGTCGAATCCGAAAAATTATAACCTGAGGAGTCGAGCGCGGTTTCAAAGTCTTCGGCGGACACAACATTTAACTTTTCCAGATCTGAGGCAATCTGCCCGTTGGTCTTGCCTTCCACTACAGTGACCTTGCGCTCGGTGGATACGACCTTGCCGACCGTGAGAACGTCGACGATCTGTACAACATTCATATCACGATCTAAAGCATAATTTCCAGCCTGGATCTTATCGGAGGCGTGCCGCAATTTGGTATAAAAAACGAACGACCAATATGAGCCGATAACTTTTTCGTCACGGAGTTTATGCGCAATTGCGTATGTGCTTTCTCCCGGGTTGATGACTATATCGACCGGAACCGATACCGAGGATGCGGCCTGGTTGATTTTCGTATAAAAATAAGCCCCCAGAGTAAGGAGCACGACTAATCCGAGCGAAATAATGAGGCTGATTATTTTGAACCAGCTGCGCCTGGGTTGGTCGATGAAAAATTCATGGTTTGACATACTGACATTATGCCAAAATTAAACCCTGCAATCAATGAGCTGCCGAGACTTGCCAAGTTGGCTGAAATTTGCTATAATATGTATGTAAGTTAAAATTTTCCGAAACAAAATCAAAATTTAGGAAAACAAATCAAATAGAGAGCAATCGGTTCTTTATTTTTCTTTTGTTTTTACTCGCAAACACAAAAATGTTCACGAAATTAAAATTTGGCATCCTTTTGGGTGCGATACTTCTGAGCACGGGGCTTGCCCGCCCGTTTTCTTCGTTATCCATGAACCAGATTATGAGCATGGTCAATGCAGATCGGGTAAGTCAAGGTTTGCCGCGGCTTGATCTGGACCCAACTCTAAATCTGGCGGCTCTGGCCAAGGCTGATGATATGATAACCAACCATTACTTTGCGCATACTTCCCCGGACGGAGTTGCCCCTTGGTACTGGATCAAAAACGTCGGCTATAATTACTCCTATGCCGGTGAAAATCTGGCACTCGGCTTCCAGGACGCATCAGATCTTATGAACTCCTGGATGAACAGCCCAGACCACAGAGCTAATATTCTTTCCCCTAACTACCAAGACATGGGACTGGCCGTTATCCAATCCTCCGATTCAACTTTGGTTGTGCAGATGTTCGGCTCGGTAAACCATCTCTCGTTGAACAAATAGATTTTACCTTACGACACACAACTCCAGTCGCTGACCGGAGTTTTTATTTTTGCCAAAATCAGGGTTGACAAAGCCTGCGTTTACTGCTAGACTCGAAGGCTTCCCGCAACGCATATGGATAAAGTTTTAACCCTTATTGCTGTGACGTTCATATACTCGTACGAAGAGCTCAAGGCCTTGTTTTTAAACCTGGTCTACAAATTTTTTAGAAACAAAAAATATTATTATTCACGCTCAGACAAAATTATATCGGACGCGGTCCTTTTGGCGGCAGTGCCGATTGCCATGACCTGGTATTTACGAGGAGCGGCTGGGTTAGAAAAAAACTTACTCGTGCTGCTGCTTCAATTGTCCGCCATCTTTGCGGTGCTAAGTGTTTTGCGATTCGTTGTAAAAAATTTTCGCATACCAGAACCAGTTATTACTTACGCTCAATCAATTATGACTTTGGGCGCGGCAACAGGTAAACTCGTTGCGCAACCGGCGCGCATGTTGCAGCTTGACTCGGCTGAACGTTTAAAATTTTTCTCCAAATTCATTTTCGCCATTGTCATGTCAACTCTCGCGGTGCTTTTGCTTGAACGACTTATAAAAATTTATGTGCCCGCAAATTTATCGAACGAGTACGCTCTGCTTTTGCTCGTTTTGGCAGCCGCGCTTTTTCTGCAAAGCGCAATCCCCCATCTTGAAAATATTCTGTTCCATCCGAAAATAAAATTCTCCGGCTACTTACGCATCATCGCCGGCATCTTGCTTGCTGCATACCTTGTGGTGAAATAAACCCAGCCCCTCCTGAGGGGCTGGGTTTTTGAAATTTATCTTGCGGGAAAACGGTTAAACCAAAAATTTATTTTCCTACAAGGTCAATTGACTACTTGATGCGGATGTCGCGTTCGATCTTATCGAGCGCGCGCGATGCATGCTCGCGTCCGCCGAGACCGAATGCCAAACCTCCGGCGATTGCCAACATGGCTATGATGCCGGTAAACAATGTCTGGACAAATGCAGTGGCCACGTTCAGCTGGGCCAAAGTTGCCAGGATTGTAAAGATCATGATGGCCCACTGGGTGACGGTGCCAAGCAGGTCAGCCGAAGCAAGCCCCGCGGCCTGCACTGAGTGCTTGACCAGCCGGGACAGAAATCCAGCGACCATAGTGCCGACCAGCATAATTGCGGCAGCAGCGATGACGTTCGGGATATAGAGCAAAACCTGGTTTAAGAAATCCGAAACCTGGTTTAAGCCTAGGATGTTTGCCGCGGCCAAAAAGATAGCCACGAGCAAAAACCACTTGACCAGCCAAGCAATAGCGCCTGAGATGGACATTTTAACGCCGGTTCGGGCAGAAACCTGGTCCAAACCGAGCTTGTCTCCAACTTCGTCCACGTGGACAGCATGCAAAGCCTGCTTTATAAGCTTGGCAATTGCTACAGCCACAATCCATCCAACCACCAAAACAATGACCGCAACCAGGAAGTTGGGAAGGAAATTGACGAAACGGGCATAGACATCCTGCAGAGACGCCTGCACTGGCGAAAGATAATTAGTGTTATTCATAGTTACACCCCCAATTCATTACTTATCATTCGACCTTTGGTTAATTTTTCCAATTACTTGGAAATAAAGCAAAAAATCTCACAACTGCGGCAGAATATCCGAAACGAACGAAAAAGCCACAACCCCAAAGTCTGGGTTAGTGGCTCCTATGCATAATCTTGTTGTCGTGTTTAAGTTCCATTCAGAATTTTCTCTTGCGTTTGCATTATGACACACGTCATTTTAACTGTCAAGCTAATATGTCCGTTTACGCATGGAATCAAGTCCGAAAATTCGTCCCGCGTTGAACGCCGAAAGCAATAAAAATCCCAAACCATAAATTATATGCTCATCAACTATATATGAGCTTGAGTCAGAAGTTAAGTGTGGGAAATTAAGCACCGGGAAATAATATAAAAGCATCAGGAGTGCCGCTGCGCGAGCCGACCATTTGACCCACAGCCCCAGTATAAGCGACACGCCAATCGCTATCTGGCCCCAAACATTGAGAAAATCCACAACCTTAAGCGTCCTGGCGCTAGCCAGTGCATGGTAAAACCCTGCAAAAGTAGAAGCGTGGTTAAGATACGAAGCCGCAGAAAACGCCGTCGGGGCCATAAGTTTGCTCCAACCAGCATAGAACATAAGCCAGCCCAAACCCAGGCGAAGCAGAAGCAAAAGGAATTTTTTGTAAGTCATTTTGTTTCAATAAGTTTACCGCACGGCTTCATTATACCCCCAACCCCTGCTTTTGAACATCCCGCTCTTTCCCCTCACCCTCTTTTCCCTCTCCCAAAGGGAGGGGGAAGTTCCAATCTGTAGACGAACCAAACAAAAACCGCCCCGTATTGTTGGGGCGGATTTGGTTTCTGAAATTACAGGATTGAGTCTTTGGCAGCTTTGGCAACGCGGAACTTTACAACAGTCTTGGCAGGGATTTTGATCTGCTCGCCAGTGGCTGGGTTGCGTCCCATGCGGGCTTCGCGGTGCTTTTTGAGGAGCTTGCCGAGTCCTGGGATCGTGAATTCTCCGCTCTTTTTTGCCTCATCGTAGGCAAGATTGACGAGGGCGTCGATCAGTTCGGCGATTTCTTTGCGTGATTTACCGGTCTTTTCGGCAACCGCGTTAAGCACCTCGGATTTGGTCATTCCTTTGGCCATAATTGGTCCTTTTTGTCCCCAAAATCGTATGTTTTTGGGAAAACCTTAAGAATTATTAACAATCTATGAGATAGTATAGCAAAACCTTAAGGATTACGCCAGTTTCGTCAAGAGCGGTTTGGAATTTACTTGGGTTTTTACATATTTGCTGTTTGACACTTAGGCAATTCAAACCTACAGTACTTAAGCAAATCGCCCAAGGAGGACAGCAATGCGCACGCTAGCGCTAACGCTTTTTGTGTGTTTGGCACTTACCGCACCGATTCAGTCCGTGCCGCCGCAGACCAACTGGCCAGTGGCAGAAGTGGATTCCGCAGCGGCCATCAATCTCACGCAGGAGTTGCAGAAAGCCAAAAACCTCGATGACCCGGGTTGGATGATCTACTGGTGGAGCCGTGCCACAAGTGGCGCGCTCAATGATCAGGAACGCCAAACTCTTACCATCCTGGCAAATCGTCAGGCAACTCGGTCCATGTTTGGGCCAGATACAACCCTGTATCTGACGCTGTTTGCCGGCCAAATTCTGATCACGGATGACGCCCAGAAAGCATTGCTACAAAACCAACTCCAGCAAGCGCGTGAAATTTCCGAGCTGCGGGAAATGGTAAATAAGCTTTGTGCCCAACTAAAAACAGCGCAGGCCGAATGCGCCAAGAACAAAAACCACGTGGAGTCTCCATGACCCGCGTGGTTTTTTAGACATACCCTGGAAAAAAATCGGTCTTAATTCTTCGTCCGGCAACACCCATGCCTGACAAAAGATCTTTGGTTGATGTAACCATATTCTGCGTGCCGGAAATGTAAAAAGTACGCTCTTTATAATCCGGCACATGGCGCACAATTTTGTCAGCATCCAGCCGGCCGCGCTCCCCTGCCCAATCTGCCGGCACATCGCCGGTAAGCGTGTACACGGTTTTGATTCCCAATTTCTCCGAAGCTTCATCCAAAACATCACGGTAGACTATTTCGTCGGCATTGCGATTTGAAAAAAACAAAATTGCTGGGCGCTTTTCGTTTTTGTCCAGCAAATATTTGAGCATGCTGCGGTACGGAGTAATGCCTATGCCGCCCGCTATGAACACAAGTTTTTTGCTGGGATCCGAAGGAAGCGTAAAATCCCCTGCTAGCTGGCCGGCAAAGAGTTTGGAGCCTGGCGGTAAATCCTGCAAGGTCTTTTTGAAACTGGACGACTTGTCGTAAAATTTCACCCCCAAACGGAGATTGTCCTCTGTGGGCGACGAAGCGATTGTAAAATACCGACGGTTTCCGCGCAGGTCGGCTTTATGCCGGATGGTCCATTCCAAATACTGGCCGGGACGGAATTTAAATTTCAGCGGTTCAAATACAAATTCCCAAACGTTACCGGACAGTTCACGCTTTTGCGCCAGAGTCAGCTGCAATCTTTCTTTGGAACCCACTGCGTACGAATAGACATTGCCGAATACAAGCGCCAATTCCGGAGTCATATAAAAATTGCCGAAATGCGTAAAGGGCGAAGCCAACACGCCCACGATAATACCGTAAATAATCTGCAGGCGCTGTGTGGGAGGTGTAGTTGCCGGTTCGGTAAACATGACAGTGGCAAAAAACACAAGCGGCGAATAAACTACCAAAGCCTTAAGCACCGGCCCGATTGCTGCGCCTTCATACAAACTAAAGGCTAAGGTCGTGAGGATTGTAACGGCCAAGAATGTGTAAACCATATTCCAGCGGCGAGTTTTCCGCACAAACAGCACTCCCATAATGATAACCGGAATAACCATCCAGACATTGCCCACCCACCAGCTGGCACCCATACCCAACAGATAAAAAGTTGCGACCACCGCCAGAGCCGCAGGATTGAAAATGTGCCGCCGCCTATAAGCAATCAGATATTTGGAACCCATAGCAATGAGACTGGCCCAAAACAAGAATAAAAATCCCGCCTGGTCCGCGGCCGGCGAGATAATCAATGCCAAAATCATGGCTGTGATGTAGGGCGATTCGACATTGGCCGGTACGCGGAAAATCCACGCGAATAATTTATTCAAGACCCAGTTTGAGGCAATCAAAAACTCAATCGTGTACACAAGGTCCGAGGCATGGAACGGCAATTTGCCGGCAAGACTCACCCCGTAAGCCCAAAAAAGCAAAACGACGAGTGAGTACATCACCAGCTTGTACATCGTGATTCGATTGAGAAATTTGTCCAAAGTCTTAAACATAAAGCAATCATAGCAAAAACAATTTGCGTCCGCTAGTCTCAATTTTTAAATTCACATATAATAATCCTATGACCAAACTTGGAAAATTAATTATCGGGATTATTATCCTCGGGCTTATAGTTACAGGCTGGTTTTGGCTGAAAGCCAATAACCAACCTCCCGAACAATCCAATGCGCTCCAAACTTCAACACCTCCAACCGAGACCACACATTCGATGACGCAAACAGCTCTTGCCCTACCTGGCGGTAAAACCATAATTCTCATGCATCCGGACGACTACACGATTTCTGTGGCAGCCATGGGATTTGCCCGAGCGCGCTTTATGGCCAAAAGCCCAGACGGCCGATTATTTGTCGGGGAAATGTACAATGCCTCGGACACAACGCGCGGCCGCGTGCTCGTACTAAGTAATTTTGGTAGCGCTACAAATTCGTTTAAAACCACGAACATTTATTTGGCGAACCTGCGCAATCCAAACAGCGTGAATTTTTACACAGACTCAAACAACCAGACTTGGATTTATATCGCGCTCACGGATAAACTGATCCGCTACAAATATTCTGCCGGCGACATCGCGCCTGAGGGCGCACCCGAAACTGTGGCTACATTCCCAGACACCGGCAATACCGTGGCCGAAGGCGGCTGGCACATCACGCGCACAGTTATATTCCACAACGACAAACTCTATGTCTCGGTGGGCAGCTCTTGCAACTCCTGCGAAGAGAAAACTTCGGAACCGGATCGCGCGTCTATTTTGGTTATGAACCCGGACGGCACAAATCAGCAAATTTATGCCAATGGCCTTCGCAACGCCGTGGGCATAGAATTTGTGGGCGACCAGCTTTACGCCACCGAAAACAATGCCGACCAGCTGGGAAATGACCGGCCCAATGACGAGCTGTATAAAATTGCGCAAGGTACAAATTATGGCTGGCCGTACTGCTACCAATTCAATGGACAAATCCTGCCAGATAATTCGCAAAGCTGGAAAAATAATTTTGACTGCGGAAATGTTCCACTGGCGTTTGCCGCACTAGAACCACACTCGGCTCCTCTGGGCTTTGAATACTTCGACGGCCATTTTCTGGTGGCCGAACATGGCTCCGGACAGAAAACAATCGGCAATGGCTACAAGGTAGTCTCCGTTTCTTCAAACGGGCAAGTTTCCGATTTCCTCACTGGTTTCCTCACGAATGGAACGGTTGTGGGCCGGCCGGTGGATGTATACAAAAACGATGACAAATCATTCTTTGTCACCGATGATTACAATGGCGTTATTTACTATATGCAAAAAACCGATTAGAGTTTTTTGCGGCGGAAAATTGTAAGCGTCAGAGGCAAAACCGATAAAATCATAATCACTGCGATAATCCAATTGGTATAGACGCTTCCGTCCGGCACTAATTCTCCCAAAAAATATCCCACGAAACCAACCACCAAAGTCCAGGCCGCGGCACCGATAAAATTAAACTTCAAAAAAGTCCGGTATTGCATGCTGCCAATGCCAGCCAAAACCGGAACCACGGTTCGGAAAAAAGGAATAAATCGCGCCAGCACTATAGTCTGGCGGCCGTGGATATTATAAAATTTTTGTATGCGGGAAATGTGTGCCTGGTCCAAACCAAGCCACTGGTATCTGCCGAACAAACCCTGGCCAAAACGCTTGCCCAAGGCATACGCCAGACTATCGCCCAAAACCGCGGCCAAAAATCCTAAGCTTACCACGATCCAAATATTAAGAAGTCCGCTGGACGCCAAAAGTCCGGCAGTGAAAAGCAAGCTCTCTCCAGGCAGTATAAGTCCGACCAAAAGCCCCGTTTCGGCAAAAAGAATCGCAAACATGCCCAGATAGCCGCCGGTATGAATTATCGCAGTCGTGTCCAAAAATTCCAGCATTGTTTAAGCATAACAAAAAACTTTGTTGCCTGCGAATATAGACAAACAAAAAACCGCCCCGGAGGGCGGATTTTTTGCGAAAGTTTAAGCCTTCTGGACGTTGATGGCAGCCGGGCCTTTTGGGCCGGAGTCATCGACATCAAACGAAACCATATCGCCTTCGTGCAGATCCGCAAAGTTTGCGCCGGACAAAGATTTGCTGTGGAAAAAGAGATCTTTTTCCTGTCCGTCAACTTTGATGAATCCAAAACCTTTGTCGGCTATAAGTTTCTTGATTGTGCCGTTCATCGTGGTTTGAAATTTAAAGATAATCTGCAAATAAATTGGTTTGCGAAATTTCGACTAAATTCCAACCCAGAATAATTTGCTCAAACAGTATGACAGAATATCAGCAATAAGTCCAGTCTATTTCGTGAGAAAGGCCTGTGTGAAGCTTTGGAGGCTGCCTGTGGCTTGCAGATGGACTGTGGAATCAAGCCAGGAGTCGTAGTTATGCACGGTCCGAAGATATACGGATGTAGCACCCGATACCAAAACATAGTTGCCGCGAGCGTTATCGGATCGCTTGAGGACCCCGGTAAACTGGACTTGTCCGCCTTCTGCCACGCCGCCGCGGGCCATAGTATCCACGGCGCCAAGGGATGCGTCAGCCAGATCCAGGAACGTGAACTGGTTTAGGGTTCCAGACGCTGAAAGGTTCACCTGTTTGCCTACCAGCGAGCCAAAGTCGCGTTTGGTGGCAATGTAGATGTTGCCAGACGGGCTGGCAACCATAAGATTGCCGCGGGCTGGATTATCCGAAACCATAAGGGTTCCGGAGGCTGCGACGTTGCCTGTGGTCGCGTTGGTTGTGTTTTGTGTTTGCGTGCCGGAGCTGTTTGTATTATCCGATGCTTGGTTGTCCCCGGAAACGTTGGTTTGGTTTTGATCGCCCTGCTCTGTTTGTGTGTTTGAGTTTTGCGGATTACTCCCGTTTGGTTTGATGAAGCCAAAGTAAACGATGGCAGCGACGATGACCACGACCACGACTGTGGTCCAGGTCCTGCGGGAGGCGTACCATTTACCAGGGCTTGCGGAGTTTTGTTCCATAACTTTTCGTTAATTGTAAAAGATCAAGACCTGCTTGGATTATAGCACTCCAGCAATGTGGATAAGCTAAGGCTCAAAAAGAAAAGCCGCCTCAAGACTTGGTCTCAAGGCGGTTGGATGTAGGATCTAGGGCACACACACGAAGGATTTTTAGGTCACGAGGTCCATTGTCTCGATCTGGAAATTGAGTTCTTCGAGAATGAAGAGCAACTCGACCTTGTTCTTGATCATGGGACCGAAGTGATCGATCTCGAATCCCTCAAGGGAACCATTCTTACGCCTGTAGGATCTCGCGGCTACTTCCACGAATGAACCTAAAGTTGCTTCGGTCTTCTCGATCAGCTTCGCTCTATCCGCGCTTTTGCGCAGATCGTGCTGGCCGTTGTCGATAACTACGCCCTCTTCGATCCACTGCGGCTTGTTCCAAGGGTCAGGCGGGAAAAATGGTTTGAGCTGCCCGAAGATCGCTTGTGCCGCTAGACTCAACTTCTCGCAATCTGTCATAACCTTCCTCCATTCAGAAGTAGGACTATAATAACAAAAAACAGCCTCAATGACGAGACTGTCTTCCTGGCAGCGAGCTTGGGATGAGGTGGGAGCTAATCTTGTTCAGGTAATGCCTGATGGTGTCCTGAAACAGTTGAATTAAATATTTCTAGAGCCCATTTAATAATTTGTTTATCGTGGACCTGAGTCAACTCAGAACCAGCTGTTATAAACTTATGTCTGGTGGTCTCAGATGCATCAGGGTCGGCAGCAGCATAAACCACTTTTTTAACACCGGCTTGAATCAAGTTCGTAGTGCAGTCTCCGTACTTTTCACCCTGACCACCGGGACTGCGTTTACCACAAGGCTCAACAGTTGTATATACAATGTCATTTTCCAAAATCGACTCTCCGGCAGATTTCAAATTTTGCAATAAAGCATATTCAGAATGAATTCCATTATTTGTACTGATTCCGCTAGCGATAATTTTCCCGTCTCTGACTAAACATGAAGTAACCACTCCGCCTTTGTCGTCGGACTGTTTAGATATTTCAAAAAGATGGTTAAATATTTCTAGTTCAGTCATAACGCAAGTTTAACAAAAAACAGCCTCATTGACGAGGCTATCTTTTGGCAGCAAACTTGGGAGAAGGCTGAAAACTATTTAATCAATTCTTTGATCTTGTTAATGTAATCGGAACGGTCTACTGAGATAACTGGCATATTATATTTCCTTGCCTCCATTTTAATCATTTCATTAAAAGCAAAAACCCATTCCACTTCCTTCTCTTTAACATTATCTGGATACTTACTGGCTTCATCCCACAGACCACGTGTGAAGACGGTGTTCCTAACGCGGTCTTTGTCCTCGTCTATGAGAAAAATTGATCGAATATCGACTTCGGATTTCCACCCCTGGTTCGCTATTAGGTGAGGAAGAATAGCAACACCTTCAATTATGAAATCGCCCCAGAAGTAATTAACCTCGACAAAACTCCGTACACCTTTCCAAACGTCCTCGCTCTCTTTGTTTTGATGAGCTACAATTTGGTCCGGCGTGTTGTTATTGAGGAATTCTACGGCAATATCCGCTCCAATACTTACACCGGGATCACCATGCAAAAAAAGGTTTGGATAATCTTCTTTTCTAACTATCCAACGCATCTGCTCTCGGATCATATCTGTAGAAATCCAAGGCACATCTAGTTCTTTTGCCAATATCCCCGCAGTATGAGTTTTTCCAGCCGTTGGTGATCCACCGATTAAAACAACTTTATTCATATCCTAAGCATAACAAAAAACACTAGCAATAGCTAGACAATCTCGGGCTGGTCGATTGGACAGTAGAAAGACAGTGCTGCCTTCCCTCACTTCTGCCCGTTCGATTCCTACGATGACTATCAAAAAAGCGCCACGCAGAAGCGTGTCGCTTTTTTGGCAGGGGGTGTAGGAATCGAACCTACGCCAACGGTTTTGGAGACCGCAGTACTACCACTATACTAACCCCCCTCATAGGGAACTATTTAATCCCTAATCGTTTTAATAACCCTGTATAGGACGATCCAAAATCTTTTAATTTCTGTTCTCTGTTCAGAGCCGCAGCTTTATCGGGATAAGCTTCAAAGTAAATCAATTTTAAAGGCAGTCGACTACTTGTAGATTTGACCTTGCCTGGATTATGGAGGTTGAGCCGTGACATTACATCTTCGGTGTAGCCGATATAAAATCCATTATCTTTCAGACTTTGCAAGAGGTAAACGAAATGCATATCCATACTATGGGTGTAGGAATCGCCCCGCCTCTCGCGAGGTGGGGTTGGAGACCGCAGTACTACCACTATACTAACCCCCCTCGTCATCCTGAACGCAGTGAAGGACCTTTGGATTCTTCGCTTCGCTCAGAATGACACAATATTACTATTTAGTTTCTTTGTGTTCGGTGTGCTTTTTGCACCATTTGCAAAACTTGCTCGTAACCAAACGGTTTGGAGTCAGTTTTTTGTTCTTGCGGGAATGGTAGTTTATGTGATGGCAAACCGTACATTCCATGCTAATCAAATTGTCCTGCGACATACTGTTCCTTTCTAAAAAGTTTATTAGCGAGTACACTGACAAAATTAGCCTTCGCAGGCGGCCTCAGCCGCCGAGAAAGCAGGATGCAAAAATTGACCTTCCAATGTCAATTTTTGACATCCGGTAATTTTGTCAGCGTACGAGCGATTTCCTGGAGCTGTCGGTCGGAATTGAACCGACGACCTACTCCTTACCATGGAGTTGCTCTACCAACTGAGCTACGACAGCACGCCTTTTGGACGCTTTAACCTGCACACTGTAACACAAAAACTAATTTTAATCAACCCTTTTTCCAAACCGAATTAAGCTGATTTTTCCACCGGGAGGGTGAAGTGGAAGGTTGTGCCTTTCCCCTGTTTGGATTCAAACCAGATGCGGCCGCCTGAGGCTTCTATAAACGATTTGGTGATGTACATGCCTAACCCTGTGCCAGTGGATTCAAATTCCAAAATGTTTGAACCGCGGAAAAATTTACTGAACACGCGCGGCTGTTGGGCTTTGGGTATGCCGACTCCGGTATCGCGGAATGTAACGTGGGCAAACCCATGGTCGAGCATCAGGTTTATATCAATCCGTGATTTTTCCCGGCAATAAGTGATGGCATTCTCGACAAGATTGAGCACTGCTTGTTTGATTTTGATCGGCTCTGAATCCACAAATGGAAAAGGTTCCTGCTCCACTGTAAAGGTCACCCTGATCTCTTTTTTCTTGATCTCGGAAGCTTCCTGCCGCAGTACCTGGTTTATGGTGCCCGCCAAATCCGTGGGTTGGAGATACAGTTTGGTGTTGCCTGACTCAAGCCTTGAGACTTCCAGCAGATCGTTGACCAGTTTGATCATGCGCTCGTTGGCCAAGTAGATTTTCTCCAAAATATCTTTTTGTTTGCGCGTCAAATTGTCGGTCTTGCTTTGTTCCAGCAATTCCAAAAGCCACTTGACGCCAGTAAGCGGCGTGCGCAGCTGATGACTGGTCAACGAAATAAAATCCGCCTCCAATCGGGAGGCTTTATCGGGAAGTTCAATTTTGGCTCGATTGCGTGGCATACATTAGGCCACAGGCTTAGGCGCGGCTGCAAGCGGAATGTTGAAATAAAATGTCGTACCTTTGCCGACTTCGGAAAAAATTCCAATGTGGCCGCCGTGCGCCTCCACAATGCCTTTGGAAATCACCAATCCCAAGCCGGTCCCTTTTTTCTCAGAAACGGCGCCCTGCTCCAGCTGCGTAAATTTATTGAACAGCTTGCCCATCTGCTCCTCAGCAATGCCGACACCGGTGTCCGTGACCGCAATTATGAGCTGGTCCGAACTGTACTTAACATCCTCTTTTATACCCGGCCAGATCATGCCCAACCCTGTGACGCGAGAGAGCATTTGTTCGCCGGCAGCAAGCGTGAACGCGGAGATCAAAACTTTTCCTCCTGCGGAAAATTTAAACGCGTTGGACAGAAAGTTATTCAGAACCTGGCCGATTTTATTTTCGTCCACGGACACAGCCGCAGGCAGATTCAAGCCAGTTTTACTTTCAAGCGCAATCCGATTCTCTGCGGCCAAAGTCTTATATGAACTGATTTTCATTTGTATCAGCGCCGCGATGTCCGTAGGTTTTTTCAAAACCTGAAACTTTCCCGATTCAAGCTTGGCCACGTCCAGCAGATCGTTCACCAAATCGAGCATAGACGCGGAATTCGTGACTATGAGATCGATAAATTCCTGGTATTTTTTCTGCTCGTTTTTAATCTTATCCTCACGCAGAAGGTTGGCTATGGACCGGATGCCGGTCAGAGGACTGCGCAGTTCGTGGACCATCATGGAGGTAAAGTCCTCGCGCATCTTTTCCACGGCCTGCTCCTGGGTGATGTCGTGGAAGAGCACAACCGCGCCCAAGGCCTGGTTTTCTGCATCCTTAACCGGACTTATAAGCACGCGCAAAAATTTATCTTGCAGCTGCAGCTTATCCTCCACAGTAAGTTTATCTGTCTTGATGCTTTCCTCAATTTTTGTCCGCAGGTCAATTTTGGAAGACAACGCGTCCAGCACGTCAAATATAGAGGGCTGCGGCTTGCTCAATCCAAGCATGTTGCGCGCAGCTGGATTTATGACGAGAAGCCTATTGCGGGTATCCACCATAAAAACGCCGTCGGCCATGGACGAGACCATGGAATTGAGCTTGCCTTTTTCCTGATCCAAGATCATTTCAAGCTTAGACACCGCAGTCGAAGCCTGGTCCATAATTGTGTAAAGAATGGACATTTCATCCTCTTTGTACAAATCCTCCTGGGTTGAGGCAATAGTCAAAAGTCCCACTGCCTGGGCATTGATAATAACAGGAACGTTGAAAAACGACTTGATTCCTTTTTTGTTGGTTTCATCCGTTATGGTTCCGGAAATGGATTCATCTAGATCCTGTGGCGTGATATTTCGTCCCAGCAGTTCGGATAAAGCCTTGCTGCTTCGAATTTTTACGTCATCCACGAACTTTTGGCTTATCGATTCTTCCAGCACGCAGTGAAATATAACCCGGCCTTCGTCGGTGAGCAACAGGTACGAAACCGTGGAGTACGGCAGAAGCTTGCGCAGGGAACCGGTGATAACGTCCACGATTTTCTGGACATTGAGCGAGTAACCGATGCGCTCGCCCAGCTCTTTAAGTATGGAAACTTCATACATTCGCCGCTGCATTTCGCCTTCTTTGTGGTGCAGGTCTTTGCGCATGCGGCGATTTTCCCACCAAATAAAAATAATGACAATCACAGTATAGATTGCCAGCGCGGTAATGATTAAAGTTCCTTGTGAACTAAAAATGCTGTCCATGAACAAATCTGCTGATTAGACTTTGGCCGCTGCTGCCAGACGGGAAAATCCCAAGCCCAAAAACAGTACGCCCAAAAGATTGAGGCAGTCCTGAACCAGGCTTAAGGTTGTAGTCGGCTCAAGCAGTCCAAAATTGATAAGGAATTTCTCGATAACGGCAATCACCACGAACAGCATGCCGGCCCCGAGAAGCCGGATTGCGCGACCGATGAGGCCGCCATAAGCCTTGGTTGAGGCGTGCAGGCTGTAGAAGCCGCCAATGACAATAATTATAACGAGACCTTGTACTGCAAATTCAAGCGGATTTTGTATCATAAATTTTTGTTTTAACTTAATTTATTGGATAGAAACTTTGATTTCTGGATATTTGGCAAATACGGGATTCAAAATATTTTTTACAATCTGTCCGGACAATCCGATGTACTCGTCAATCAGCTGCTGCAGCACGGTCTGCGGGTCGCCCTCTATGCTTTGGATCCGACCCTGGTCGTCCAGCGTAAGCCCCGCGACGTTGCGCGCCTTCATAAGCACGATGTCGGGACCAAGGATAATGATTTGTTTGGCAATAATATCGTTTATGAGGCTGATGTACTGTTTTGTGTCTGTCATGGAATTAGCTTAAGGGCGGCATGGGGACTTTGAATCCCCCTTCGCCCGCCTTGCGGCGCTCCAGTACGGTTTTGATCTTTGTCACCAATTCCTCCAGTCGGTAATTGGCCTTAACCAGATAATCCATTGCGCCCATGGATAACGCGTCTGAAATTTTGTCGTAATCGGAAAGGTTTGTAAGTATGACTACGGGAATTTCTTTGGTGTTCTCCTGCGCTTTCATCTGCTTGAGCGTAGAAATGCCATCGAGTCTGGGCATAACCAAATCCAAAAGCATTAAATCTGGCTGCTCGGCCGCGGCTTTCTCCAAGCCTTCCACTCCATCCTTGGCTCCCACTACCTCAAACCCCTCTTGCCGAAGCTCTTCTGACAGGGCAGTTAAAAGAATTTCCTCATCCTCCACTACCAAAATTTTGAGCTTTTTCCCGGATTTTTTGTCCATAATTGTTTGTTTCTGTTCTTTAGCAATTTAACGCCAATATTATAACATAATTTAATGTCAACGCAAAGAGAAAAGCCTGATCGCAAAGATCAAGCTTTTTTCTGGTGGGCAGGATAGGATTCTCATTCGCCGCTTGAGCGGCTCCTTACGGGGTTGCGGCTGCGACTTAGGTCTTGCCTCACTTCAACCCGTTCGAATCTACTATAGAAAAAATCCAGGTTAAAACCTGGATTTTTTCTGGTGGGCAGGATAGGATTCGAACCTATGAAGGCGCAAGGCCAGCTGATTTACAGTCAGCCGCGTTTGACCGCTTCGCTACCTGCCCGTGGAGCCCCCGGGTAGAATCGAACTACCGCCTACGGTTTACAAAACCGTTGTTCTGCCACTGAACTAAGGGGGCTAATTTTTATTAATTCTTTGTTTATTTTATTCTAAATTCGGATTTTCATCAATTTCTCGCGTGCCGGCTTGTTGGTCGGCTCCAGTTTGAGGATACTCTCCAAAACTTCCTCAGCTCGAACTTTGTTGTCGAGCTTCATATACATATCCGCCAGCAGGAACTGGTAATTAAGATTTCCGGAATCCAAAGCTACGGCATGGGCAATTGCTTTTACGGCTTTGCTGGTTTGGTCAAGATTATCCAGGCAGAGTGCCAGGTTGATCCACCGGACAGGAATTTTGTCATTGAGGTCCAGCGCTTTTTGATAAGCATTCTGCGCCTGGGTAAACTTCTTGATGGAAAACAGCGACAGCCCGAGGTTGCTCCAATAAACATCGCGCATAGGATCAAGTTTAGTGAGGTACTCGAATGTCTCCGCGGCTTCGGAAAAATTTTTCTCTTGCAGATAAAGCCGGGCCAGTCCCTCGTATGCCGCGCTGTCGTTGCGATCGCGCTTGATGGCTTCCAAATACCGATGCTCCATATCTGTGGCTGTATCAGACGGGGCCAGTTCCGCTGCCTCCGGCATCCAGGCCGGTTCGGCCTCAGACTGACGGATGCGGATGCGGAACGCTTTTTTGGCTGGCGCAAGCGTAGTCTGGCCCGCGTGCATGAGCCGATTTATCGGCAGCGGTGGTTTGAGGTCCTTAGCTTCCAGAATGAAGTGCCAAATCTTCTCCAGACCAATACGGAATTTTCGTCCGACATAGCCCAAAAAGGAATCGGTGACTATAAGCACACGCATGCGACCCACGACTCGTTCTTCGATAGTCGGGACTTTGGAAAGCAGCACCAAAACCAACCCCACAAACGATGCGCCAAAAATAATCCAGGCCGCAATTATCATTTATTCTGCTCCCAAAACAAATCTCGTGAACCGACGGACTTGGATATTTTCACCGAGCTTGGCCACTGTCTCGGCTATGAGATCAGAAACTTTTCGGTCCGGATCGCGCACGTAAGGCTGGTCAAGCAAGCAGACCATTTCGAAATATTTCTCCAGCTTTCCGGAGATAATCTGCTCCTGCATAGCTTCGGGTTTGTCCTTGATCTGTTCGCGGTAAATGTTTTTTTCGTTCTCGTGCGCCTCATCCGGCACAGCTTCGCGCGACACGTACACAGGCGCGGCCGCGGCTATATGAAGCGCAATCTCCTGAGCGAGATTTTTGAATTCGTCATTTCGAGCCACGAAATCCGTTTCGCAGTTAAGTTCCAGCAAGACTCCTACTTTGCCGCCCGCGTGGATGTATGATGCCACTAATCCCTCTTTAGCCGTACGTTCGCTTTTTTTTGCCAGAGACGCGTGACCTTTTTTGCGCAGTATAGCGACAGCGTCATCCATATCACCTGCTTCCTGGAGGGCTTTTTTGGCGGCCATCATGCCGGCACCCGTGGCCTCCCGTAATTTTTTGATATCGTCAGTTGTAAATTCCATATGTTTTTTTCCTTTTAGAGAAAGGTTCTAATTCTAATTTGAATTATTTTACAATTGCTGCGTTTTCGGTCTGCACCAAGCTGGCCGCAGATGCCTTGCCATCATTTATGGTATCGGCCATGGCCTTGGCCATAAACTCGATGACTTTGATCGCGTCGTCATTGGACGGGATGACATAGTCAACCTTGGTCGGGTCGGAATTCGTGTCCACGAGTCCGATAACTTTGACTTTGGACTGCCGTGCTTCGGTGACCGGGATGTGGTCATACTTGGTATCCAAAACGAATATGGCTTCCGGCAATTTTCTCATATCCTTGATGCCGGAAAAGAAAGTTTTCATTTTTTCCACTTCGCGGGCAATCATAAGCTGTTCTTTTTTCGTGTACTTGGAAATCTCGCCGTCGGCAATCATTTTCTCGTAGCGTTCCATTTTTTTGATTGTCCGCTGGATCGTGCGGAAATTGGTAAACGTGCCACCGAGCCAACGAGTGACTACGTATGGCATACCGCATGACTCGGCTGCGGCTCTGACCACTTCCTTGGCCTGGCGCTTGGTGCCGACAAACAAAACTGTGCCGCCATTGGCAGCGGTGGATTTGGCAAAATTCAAAGCCTCATCCAGCTTCTTTTTGGTTTTTTCCAAATCCAAAATATGAATGTTGTTGCGGTTGGTATAAATATACCCGGCCATTTTGGGATTCCACAAAGAGGTTTTGTGGCCAAAATGCACACCCGCCTTCAACATTTCCATTAACGAAATGTCCTTCATAAACTATGATTCCTTATACTTCTGCTTTCGTCATCTGGTGTTGGGATTCTTCGGATTCATTGTCTTGATTCCGCAGAACAGGCCCCGGCACAATCAGAAAGCATGTAAAATTAATGACTTTGAGATTTTACCATAAACTGCAAGCTTTGGCAAGGCAAAAGAAAAAGCTCCCGGGAAGTGCTCCCGAGAGCTTGAACGAATGATTTCCTTAAGAACAACACATCATGCTGCGCTGTCGGGGTACCCGGGCTCGTGTGAGTTCATGAATGCCCGGATAACTTTCCTCCCCAGCGGACTGTCACTGGGAACGGGAATGCGCTCTTTCCCCTCATAAATCTCTTTCACTTTCCGCTTGCCACTGAAGGGCAGTTCGTACACGATCTCGTATTCCCTGCCGTCGTAACGAACTTTGTTTATCAACATTTGCTCCTCCTGCCAGTTGACTCAAAATAATAGCGCAAAGTCCGACCAAAGTCAACGGCCTGCCTGCCCGTACGTACCGCGTACGTACCAAATAAAACAACTCACCCGAGCACCCTCATGTTACCCACCCTCTCTTTGCCAAAGAGAGGGTGGAACCACAACCAAGCTGCCGGCCTTGATTTAATCTTAAAACGGTGTTATACTTTGCAAGTTATGAAAACTAATTTACACCCAACTTATTTCACGGATGCCAAGGTTGTTTGCGCCTGCGGCAACGTATTCCATACCGGTTCCACCAAACAGGAACTGCATGTTGAAATTTGCTCAAATTGCCATCCATTCTACACAGGCAAGCAGAATTTACTGGATATTGCCGGTACTATTGATAAATTCAAAAAGCGCGCAGGCAAATCCACTGAGATCAAATCCAAGCGCATTACCAAAAAACTAGCCAAGGCTTAAATACCAAAAACACGCTTTATTGATATAATATCCTTAGGCGTGTTTTTTATTGCAATACTATGGAACTTAATTATTCACACATCATCAAAGAGTATGAGGATGTTCTCAAAAAACTTGAGAATACTCCGGATCCTTATGAACTGGCCAAGCTCGGCAAACGCAGCGCCGAGCTTTTACCCGTGGTTGAAAAAATCAAGCGCCTGGAAAAATTACAAGCCGACATTTCCGAGCACGAAAAATTGATTGCAGAAAAATCAGAGTTGTCTGAAATGGCAGCCGCGGAACTGCCTGATTTAAATTCGGAGCAGACAAACCTTTTGGAAGAAATCCGCATCTGGATGCTGCCGCGTGATCCATTTGACGACAAAAACTCCATCATAGAAATCCGTGCCGGCGCTGGCGGAGACGAGTCAGCCCTGTTTGCCGCGGAACTTTACCGCATGTATTCCAAATATGCAGAATCGCTCAAATTCAAAGTCGCTGTAGCTTCGGCGAGCCGCAATTCTCTGGGCGGCTTTAAGGAGATCATCTTTGAAATCCTAGGACGTGGCGCGTACAGCAAATTTAAATACGAATCTGGGGTGCACCGCGTGCAGCGCGTGCCGGAAACCGAAAAAAGCGGCCGGGTCCACACCTCCACAGTCACTGTGGCCGTCATGCCGGAAATCGAAGAACAGGACTTCAAACTCGACCTCAAGGATTTAAAGATTGAAGCCACTACTTCTTCGGGCCACGGCGGCCAGTCAGTAAACACAACGTATTCGGCAATTCGCATGACCCATATACCCACAGGCATCACGGTATCTATGCAGGACGAACGATCTCAGTCCCAGAACCGCGAAAAGGCCATGAATATTATGCGTGCTCGCGTTATGGCTTACGAGGAAGAAAAGAAAATGAAAGATTTGCGACAGAAGCGCAAAAGCCAAATTGGCACCGGCGACCGTTCGGAAAAAATACGCACTTATAATTTCCCGCAAGACCGCATCACCGACCATCGCATCAACCAGAATTGGAACCAAATCGGGCAAATTTTGGAAGGCAATTTGGGCCCAATCACTGAAGCAATGATTGCCGAAGATCAAAAAAGACAATTAGAAAAATTGACCTAATTACTAATTAATCTAATTTTCTAACAATCTAAAGTTTAGACCAATTAGAGCACTTAGAAATTAGAAATTCCTACATGACTATTCACGACCTTATAAAAGTTGCGGAAAAGAAACTCAAAAACAGCACCTCGCCCGTACTGGACGGCGAAGTGCTGTTGTCTTTTGTAATCAGGAAACCCAGAGAATACCTGCTGGCAAACCCAAGGCGAAACGTAAACCCCAAATTTGAAAAAATCTATTTCCGACTCATCAACAAGCGCCTCCTGGGCTGGCCCGTGGCATACCTCACCAAACATAAAGAATTTTTCGGACTCAATTTCTACGTCGACAAAAACGTACTCATCCCCCGTCCGGAAACGGAAGGGCTGGTAGAGAGAGTAATTGATTACGTAAATAATTACGTAATCAAAAAGCAGCTCAATATCCTTGATGTCGGTACTGGCTCCGGATGCATTATAATCTCACTCGCTAAAAATCTAGGCCGCAAAAATCACTACCTTGCTTCGGATATTTCGCCGCGCGCCATAAATATTGCCAAAAAAAATGCCAAACTGCACAAAACCAAGGTAACATTTGGGGACGGCAATTTGCTTGAACCCTGGCTTGTCCGCAGAAACCCCCGCTCCATTGCGACCACGGCAGTAAGCCGAGTTAGCGGAGGCGGAGGAGACATGAAATTCGACATTATAGTCGCAAACCTCCCATATCTTAAGCGCGAATCAGACCCATCTACCAAATTTGAACCAAAGGGCGCGCTCATCGCCGCCAAAAAAGGTACGATGCTTTATGAAGAACTGTTTAAACAAACCTCATCCCTTACCTCTCTCCCCTCATCTCTGTTTATCGAAATCGGCCGGGACCAAGGACCGATTATAAAAAAAGTGGCCAAGAAATATTTACCAAATTACAAACCTCAAATTTACAAAGACCTTTTCGGCCGGACGCGCTACGCCAGCATGCAAAAAGTTAATTAAAAAATCCCGGAATAAATCCGGGATTTTAATTTGGGGTATTATTCTTTGGTCTTGGCCTCTTCGGTCTTGTTTTCCTCACCAGGGGCTTCTGGCTTGACCACGCCTTCAACTTTGGATACATCCTCAACCACAGGTTTCTCGGACAAAGAAGCCATTTCCTCTTCGGACCGCGGCGCGGTAACTGTAGCCACGACTTCGTCGCCTGGCGTGAGCACCTCCACTTTGTCGGATACTTTAAGATCACTGACGTGGATGTCGTCTTCAAACGTATTGAGAGCAGAGATATCAACTTCAAATTCGTGAGGCAAATCGCCCGGCAGACACTCAACTTCGATTTCCGACAAGTTCTTGACCAGCGTGCCGCCCAAAGCCTTTACGGCCTGGGACTCGCCCACAAAATGCAAAGGAATATTGGCCTTGAGTTTCTCGGTCATATTCACGGCATAAAAATCCACGTGGATCGGCTGGCCGTGCAAAAAATGCCTCTGTACTTCCTGAATAAGCACCGGCTGGGTCTTGCCTTCGTAAGTGAGCTTAACAAGTGTCGATTCACCTGCGGCGCGGAAGACTTTCAAAAATTCGCGCTCATCTATTTCAATTTCGGCATTGGAAAGATTGTGGCCATAAAGCACACCCGGCAATTTTCCGGTTTTGCGCAATTTGGCAGCTGCTTTTCCTTTGACTGTTCTCTTATTGGCGGTAATTGCAATTTCCATAAAAGTTTCTTATTAGCTGCCATATAATAACATTTCCCGACGATGGCGTCAACAGCGACAAAAAACGGCCCGAAGGCCGCGGGACTTGTGAGGAAACTATCTTAAGGCCGAACGAAAATCACCGTCAAATGTACGGAAGAATTCGTGGGTAGCCAAAACCTCGTCGGGTGAAATAGGTTCGCGGTCTTTGAACTTAAGCGTATCCTGACTGGTGAGGTCCGTGACTGTGGCCACGGTAAAAATTTCCGGCCCGTCTATGGCTATGGAAAACATAACGGATGATTTGCACTTGTCGCAGTCAGTGTGCACCAAAAGACTGCCGCCAATCGTCGGCTTATCTTCGCCTTCTATAACCCGAGTTTTTTCCAGGTCATATTTCTGGCCGCAAACGGGACAGCGCAGTATTTGCGACAGCCAAGCGACTATTTTTTTAATATCAAATTTATTACTCATCTAATATTATAATAAAACTCTCAAAGACTCCCGTCAATCCAAATTTGTGCGATTCAATTAAACCTTATGGCTTTTTGGCGGGCCACTACGCTCTGAAGCAATCCCAAGGCTGCAAATGTGGTAATAAGCGAACTGCCGCCGTACGACAGAAGCGGCAGCGGAATGCCCGTTACGGGCAAAATGCCGATATTCATGCCGATGTTTATCAACACCTGGACCAAGAGCATAAAAAATATGCCCAACGACAAGTACATGCCGAAGTTGTCGCGCGCGGTCCGCGCGGTTCGGATCATGCGGTAAAGCAAAATCGAAAACAAGGCCAGGATAAACAAACTGCCTAAAAGCCCCAACTCCTCGGCAGTGGATGCAAATATAAAGTCTGTCTGCTGTTCCGGCAAAAATTTCAGCTGTGACTGCAATCCGCGCCCGACTCCCCGGCCAAAGATGCCACCAGAACCCACGGCGATAATTGATTGCAAGACATTGTATCCGGAGCCGCGCGGATCAAGAGATGGATTGAGGAATGTGTAGACACGCGCTTTCTGGTATGGCTGCAGTAAAAATACCCAGGAAATTCCCGCAAGCAACAACAAGCCTACGATCATCACCAGCAATTGCTTTTTATTCATGCGAGAAAAAATCAACATAGCAAACCAGGTCGCAAACACCACTAGGCTTGAACCCAAGTCTGGCTCAATTAAAATGAGCCCGACTGGCACAGCCACGTAGAATGCCGACAAAATTACATACCGGAAACTTTTTATCTTTTCGCCCGTACTATCCAAAAATTTAGCCATGATGATGACCATGACGAGCTTGGCAAATTCCGCGGGCTGGACGCGAAAAATCCCTAAATCAATCCAGCGCGTGCTGCCTCGGATGTTGCGGCCCACAAACCAAACCAAAAGCAACAGCACTACGATCAACAAATACAGCCACCAGGTGGCGGATTTAAGGTTGCGGTAATCAAAGAACGCCAGGAAAAAAAAGATTGCCAGTCCTATGACGCTATAGGCCAACTGCCGCGGCATAAGATTGGTGGGGCTTGAAAGCGTAGTCGAATAAATCATGAGCAGACCCAAAACAAGCAGCAACATGCTGCTTGTAAACATAGACAGGTCAAAATATCGAAATTGCGCTAACCAGTGCTTCATAATCAAAACTCCGACTGACCCGGTGGCAGTTCATAAACGCCCGGATCAAAGATATCCACTTCCGGCAAAACCTCGGCCCGCACAGCTTGTGGGTTGTTGGGCCAAGCTAGCTGGAATGACCGCGATTCCCCGTAAGCCACATCATTGATATTGGTATAGTTGGCGCCAACGACACTGCCAGCGCTGTCGTACAGCAAAACTGGCAGTCCCACTTCTTTAATAGTGAATGGCGTATTGTTTTTGATGCTGCCGGAAACGACTAGCTTCCCGTCCGAAACTTCAAGACTGACCCGCTCCACACTTAGGGTTGGCTCTGGCTTGTTGTCCGGCTTGCGAATAAACTGCGTATCGCCCAAAGTCACTTTCAAAATCGCAGGTTCGCGGTCCGTGCTAAACCTTGGAAAAACCAAAATCTTTTCCGAAGCCGGCAAGACAAAAGTTTTGCTGGTAATGCGTGTGACTTCCGTGCCGCCGGTGGTATAAAAAACCGCAGTGTAGGGCTGCTCCGCTGCTCCCCAATCTAGATTCTGGCTGTTTCGGATGCGCATATACCCGCCATAACTTCCGTCGGCAAGCTTGAAAACTTTCGTATCAACGACTTGCAGAGGCAGTTTAGCTTCGTCTTGGTAAATATAAGCGGGAAACGTATGCGAAGCTATATCCGCAGTAGTAAAGACATTGCGCAATACATAATACAGCGGGATACACAATATAACCACGGCAATGGCTGCATACCACCACAGCTTGGATACGGCGCGGATGCGATCCGTGAGCACTATTGTAAATTCCTGGAGTTTTTCAGTCTGGTCTTGGTTTGGATTTTGAGCTGGAGTTCCTTCCATGATGCCTAATATTATACCATTTAGAAACCATTTCGCCCAAATTGGTCACCCGACCCCACTTTTGATAAACTAGAAAGATACACGCATGAACAATCAAGAATTTCAACAAAATCCAAAAAGTGGGGCTGCGTTCACTCACCTCCACGTCCATTCGCATTTTTCGCTCCTGGATGGCCTGTCGCAAATCCCGCAGCTGACTGCGGCTGCGAAAAATTTGGGATTCGAAAGCCTGGCTCTCACCGACCACGGCGTTATGTATGGCGTGATTGAATTCTATAATGCCTGCCTCGATGCCGGCATCAAACCGATTATCGGAGTGGAGGCATATGTCGCTCCCCGAAGTCTATCCGATAAAGACAGCAAGGAAGATGCAAATTATTTCCATTTAACCCTGCTGGCGGCAGACGAATTGGGATATCACAACCTGCTTAAGCTAACAACGATCGCACACACTCAAGGTTTCTACTACAAACCACGCATCGATTTGGAAGTCCTCCGCGAGCATTCGCAAGGTCTGATTTGTTTGTCCGGCTGCCAGCGCGGAGAAATTGCACGCGCGGCGTTGCATAAATCCGAAACAGAAGCCCAGGCCAGCTTGGAAAAATATCTCCAGATTTTCGGTCCTGAAAAATTATTCATTGAAATCCAGCGCAACAGTTTAAATTTGGATCCGCAGGAAGAAAAACTTAACCAAAGGCTTATCGCGCTTGCGCGCAAAAACAATCTTCGCGTCGTGGCCACTTCTGACTGCCACTACATAAATCCCGAAGATGCCGAAGCCCAGGACGTGCTGGTTTGCATAGGCACAGGCAAAACCGTGCAGGACGATGACCGGCTGGATATGCGCAGCCACGACCTGTCGCTTAAATCAGCAGAGCGCATGGCCGAACTTTTCGCCGACATTCCGGAAGCCGTGAGCAACACGCAAATCGTAGCGGATATGTGCAACCTCAAAATCCTCACCAACCAGCGCTATTTCCCGCAGGTTGAATTGCCCGAAGGAAAAACTTCTGCCGAATTCTTGCGTGATTTAACTTACGACCGAGCGAATATTTTGTATGGCCACAACGGCGAAATTCCTGTCGATATCAGACAGCGCATCGACTACGAACTAGACATCATAATCAAAAAGGGATTTGATACCTATTTTTTGATGGTTGCCGACGTGGTCGAGGGCGCTCATAAAATCGGCGCCATTACCAATACTAGAGGTTCAGCCGCTGGATCGATTGTCGGCCGATCGTTAGGGATTACAAACGTTGACCCGCTCTACTACGAACTGCCTTTTGAAAGATTTTTAACCGAATTCCGGCCCACCCCGCCTGATATCGATTTGGACATAGCCGACAACCGACGCGACGAAGCCATAGCCTACATTACCGAAAAATACGGCCACGAAAAAGTCGCCCAGATTATAACGTTTGGAACTATGATGGCCCGCGCCGCCGTGCGCGACGTCGGCCGCGCGCTCGGCATACCCTACTCCAAATGCGACAAAATCGCGAAGATGATTCCGCTGGGCAAACAAGGGTTCCACATGACTTTGGATAAGGCATTGGATATGAATGCAGAACTTAAAAGTGTTTACGAGCGCGATCCGGAGACCCGGCAAATCCTCGATATCGCCAGAAAGCTTGAAGGAAGCGCCAGGCACGCGTCCATCCACGCCGCGGGAATTGTGATTACACCCACGGCGCTCACCGACTACATGCCGCTGCAGCTTGAACCCGACGGGAATCGGACAATTACGCAGTACGATATGTACGCGCTCGACGTGAATGCCAATTCCAAGGCCATTGGCGTGGTCAAGCTGGATTTGCTCGGCATCCGCAACCTGTCCATTTTGGAAGCTTCCGTGCGCATAGCCCAAGCTCGCCACGGCGTAGCAATTGATATTTATAATCTCCCCCATCCGGATCCGAAGACCTTTAAGCTTTTATCCGAAGGCCATACTTTCGGCGTGTTCCAACTGGGCTCACAGGGAATGACGCGATATATGAAAGAGCTCAAACCAAAAAATATTTTTGACATCATGGCCATGATCGCCTTATACCGGCCAGGACCTATGGGCATAATCCCCGAATACATCCAGCGCATGCACCGGCCGAGCAAAGTCGAATACTTTGACCCGCGTATGGAAGAATACCTCAAGCGCTCACTTGGACTTTTGGTGTACCAAGACGATGTCTTGTCCACGGCCGTAAAAATTGCCGGTTACAGCTACGTGGACGCGGACAAACTCCGCAAAGCCATGGGCAAAAAAATTCCCGCAGAAATGGCCAAACAAAAAGCCAAGTTTATAGAAGGCTGCATGCAGGGCGGCATGTCCAACCAAAAAGCCACGGATCTCTTCGGACTCATCGAGCCGTTTGCCGCCTACGGCTTCGGCAAGTCGCATGCTGCGTCATATGCGGCCGTGTCGTACCAGACGGCGTATATGAAAGCCAATTACACTGTGGAATTTATGGCCGCGGTTATGACTGCCGAATCCGGCGATATGGACACAGTTGTGGAAGCCGTGGAAGAATGCCGCAATCTCCAAATTTTCGTACTGCCGCCGGATGTAAACGAATCGATGAGCAACTTTACGGTAATCGATGAACACCACATCCGCTTTGGACTCAATGCCATCAAAAATTTGGGCTCTGACGTGGTTGAGGCCATCCGGCAGGCGCGCAAAGAATCCGGAAAATTCGAAAATATCGAAGACTTCGTGACACGCATCAATGTCCGCAATTTCAACAAAAAATCCTGGGAAGCGCTTACCAAATCCGGTGCGCTCGATTCCTTGGGCGAACGCGGCAAACTTCTGGCCAATACCGAGTTGATTTTGGAATTTGCTCGCAACCGGCTGCGCGATCTGTCCTCCAACCAAACCAGCCTGTTTGGGAATCTGCCGCAGTCTCGCGCCAAATTGACTCTTCGTGATTCCGAACCGGCCACCAAAAAAGAAACCCTAGCCTGGGAAAAAGAACTGCTAGGCCTTTACCTGACTGCGCATCCGCTCGATGAGCATTCTGAGACTCTCAAAACACTCGCCTACCCGATCAAAGACCTGGCAAATGCCAAAGGCAAAATTACAATCGGCGGCGTAGTCACCAAAATCCAAAAAATTCTCACCAAAAAAGGCGACCAGATGGCCTTTGCATATATTGAGGACAAAACTGGTTCGGTAGAAGCGTTGTTCTTCCCGACCACCTACTCGCAATTCAAGGATTTGCTCGTGGAAGAAAAAATTCTCCTGCTGGAGGGCAAGGTCAACGACAAGGACGGCATCCCCAAATTTTTGGTGGATCAGGCAAAAGAATTTCCGCCCGAATTATATTCGGGCGAGACTCGCCCATTGAAGATGGGCGGTGGACAGACAAGCATTCCCAGCCCTACAAACCCGAAATCCGTGACCATAAGAATCCCGGAAACCGTATCGGAGGAAATTTTTGTGGAACTGAAGAAAATCTTTGAAACATTCCCCGGCAGCCTCGAAGTGAATTTGATGATTAAAGAGCAGCGAGTCAAAACGCCGTTTCGCGTCGACGTTTCCGACGAATTTCGCTCGCGCGTGGCCGGACTGTTTGGAGGAGTTGCAAACCCCAATATTTAAGTTTATAATTTGGTTAAGCTTTAGTCGACTATGAAGTGGCCACCAACCATGGAGTCGGACGCTACCCGCTTGCGTTAAAGCGGCAACGAAGTTAAAGATTTGGGTGGAACCCCCAGCCCCAGTTTTCCAAACTGGAGCTGGGCCCAAGCAACATATTTGTGCTTGGTTTTTTTATTTCTACAACTTTAATCTTAAAATCTTAATCTAAACATATGGATTCAAAATCTGAAAAACTCCATAATCTCCGTCACTCTCTGGCACATATTTTAGCCTCCGCCGTAACAGAGATGTTCCCCAAAGCCCAACTGGGCGTAGGTCCTGTTATAGAAAACGGGTTCTTTTATGATTTCTTGCTGCCACGCCCGCTTACTCCGGAAGATCTCAAGAAATTGGAAAAACGCATGCGCGAATTGGTCAAACAAAAACTCCCGTTTGAACGAAACGAAATGCCGATTGCCGATGCCAAAAAATATTTCAAAGAAGCTAACCAGCCGTTCAAAGTACAGCTCATCGAGGACATAGAAAAATTTGGAACCACAAAAGCCGATGAGATCCTAAGCCAGGGGGGAGAGCGAAGGGAAGACAAGGGGAACACTTCCAAGCGCTCGGACGCAGTTCCCTCTCGCAATTCCCTTCCCCCTACGGTTTCCCTCTATAAGACTGGTCGCTTTACCGACCTCTGCCGCGGCGGGCACGTAGCAACCACATCAGAAATCGATCCCCAATCTTTTAAACTAGACAAGATCTCCGGGGCTTACTGGCGCGGTGATCAAAAAAATCCCCAGATGCAAAGAATCTACGGCCTGGCCTTTGAGAGTAAAGAGGAACTGGAAAATTACGTCCGACTCCAAGAAGAAATAATCAAACGCGACCACCGCGTGCTTGGGCCCAAACTCGGATTATTTCTGTTCAACGACATGGCGCCCGGCATCCCCTTTTACCAGCCCAAAGGCATGATCGTACGCAATGAATTGGAAAAATTCGTGCGCGAAGTTTCGTACGGACCAGGATATTCAGAAGTGAGACTGCCGCAGATGTTTGATTCGGAACTTTGGAAAATTTCCGGCCACTGGGAACACTACAAAGACGATATGTTTGTCTTTGACGTGGAGAACCGAAAATTTGCGCTCAAGCCCATGAACTGCCCGGGACACATGCTGCTCTATAAGCAGGGTTTGTATTCATATAAAGATTTGCCGCTGCGGTTTGCGGAAATGACAACCCTGCATCGCAATGAACTCACCGGCGCGCTCTCCGGCCTTACCCGCACCCGCGCGTTTGCGCAGGACGACTGCCATATATTTCTCACTCAAGATCAAATTGAAAAGGAAGTTGTAGAGCTCCTTGCCCGCACCAAACGGATTTTCGACACCTTTGGCATGGAAATTGAGGACGTGGTAGTCTCCACGCGGCCGGACCAGGCTTTGGGCACAAAGAAGGAATGGGACGAAGCAGAAAAATCTTTGGAGGCAGCACTTAAGAAAGCCAAATGGAAATATGCTATCAATCCCAAAGATGGCGCATTCTACGGACCCAAAATCGATATGCGCATCCGCGACGTGCTGGGACGCAAGTGGCAGCTGGCCACAATCCAGCTGGATTTCCAAATGCCGCAGAGGTTTGGCCTGGAGTATGTGGACGCGCACGGCCAGAAACAGACGCCGATAGTCATCCACCGCGCCCTGCTGGGATCTTTTGAAAGATTTTTGGGAATTATGATTGAACACTTTGCGGGAGCACTTCCCGTCTGGCTGGCACCTGTGCAGGTCAAAATCCTGCCGATTACGGATAAGCAAAATAAATATGCCCTCGCTCTCGCAGTTGATCTTGCTGCTGAGCAAATCCGAGTGGAAGCCGACGACCGATCGGAATCCGTGGGCAAAAAAATCCGGGAAGCGGAAATGGAAAAAGTCCCCTATATGCTTATAGTCGGCGAAAAAGAAGCCAAAGCCAAAACAATTTCCGTGCGCAGCCGCAACAAGGATCTGGGCTCAATGAAATTGCAAAAGTTTATAGATAAAATCCAGGATCAAATCTCCAAACGTTCGTTATAATTATCACCTATCATCTGCCAACTACTAACTTAAATAAAAAATACGCCGGCTCTGTCCAAGAAATTAATCTTGTGAACAGAACCGGCGTTTGCTACTGGCTTACGGAGGGCAGAGCGCCGACGATATGCTTGCCGCCATTGCGATCTTCCAGGTGGTAATCGCCCTCAGGCTTGAAGACGTTCACCGAAGTATTCGGGAAGGTGAACATTCTCCAGCAACCAGTCGTCTGACAGCCATACGGCTCCATGATCAGCTGGAAGTCCACCGTGCCCGGCGTCTCCACATCTCGGATGATCGTGTCGTTCACGTCCTTGATCGGGGCCGAGTTGGCGTACCCTGTCAAATACGTCTTGAACTTCGTCCCATCATAGACGCGAAGCCGAATGTTGGCTCCGTAAGGGTCCGATGCCTGATCCAGCCCAAGCTGGATATTGCCGTAGAGATTGAGGACAACGTTGTTTCCCTCGGAAAACCGCTGGATTGCCACGATAACCACGTTGTTGAGCGTTTCGCTCGCTGCATCCGTTGAGTCCGGCGAGGTCGGCGATGAATGGTGGTGATCGCTGCACGCGCCCATCACCAGGAACAGAAACACAACGAAGCACGATCGCGCGACTCTTTTCATCATTCACCTCCGAAACATAGAAACGAAATACAAAGGCTCAAAATGAGCCACCCTCTTTCAAATTGTTAACAGAGCAGCATACTCTTTTTTGGGCTGTTTGTCAACCCTGCCAATTGGCCTGGAATTGCTTGCGTTCAGTTAATTTTTACAAGCAATTTGGATAAAAAAATTTTATTCCGCGAATTCCTTAAGCATATCGGCCATTCTGCTTCAGTTTTCAACAATTTTGTGAATAAACCACAAATTTATTGCTTGTCCTTGCGTATTTTTAGGTTAAAATAGCTTCTGTAACCATTAAAAAAGGAGCCGATGAAATTCTTTCGACCCCGAATCAAAAAAATAGAATTCAACACCAAAAGACAAATCATCACAAGTATTGGTCTGGCCGCGCTTTTGTGCGGCATGGTCGCAGTCACCGGGTACATGAACTTTCACTCTAAAGCCGCAGTTGAAACAGACGGCAACTGGCATGACTGCAATGGCGCCGTAGACAATGACCCAGCGCATCACAGCAGCGACGTAAACGATGCGGATCCCGCGCACCACATGGGCCAGGTCTGCAATGGAAACCAAGAAGCTTGGGGCAAAACTCCGACAACTTCCGACACTGCCAAAACAACTGATACGGTAAGTTCGGCAGATTCCACAGAAATCACCGGACCGCAAATCCCAGCAGCAATTGCCGAATCCATAATGCGCGCTCAATCTGTAATTGCAAACACGATCCAACCTGCATCTGCGAACGATCCGTTTGGAGGAGCCAAACTCTACATCAACCCGAACAACGATCCTTCAAATTATGTTCGGCAAAACAATGGCAACTCAAACGCCAAGCTTATGGAAAAAATCGCAAGCCAACCGGAAGTGGAATGGCTAGGCAACTGGAACTCAAATATTTCCGGTGACGTAGCCAATATGATGAACACAATAGATAGTCAAGGCGCGCTTCCCGTATTCGTCGTCTACGACATTCCCTTCCGCGACTGCGGCGGCTACTCTGCGGGCGGCGTCAATGATGCGTCATCTTACCACAACTGGATTTCGCAAATAGCCAATACAATTGGCGCCCGCAAAGCCGTAATTATATTAGAACCGGATGCAGTGACTCTTACCGATTGTCTGTCTGTTTCGCAGAAATCTGATCGCAACGCAATGCTCACCGATGCGGTCAAACAATTCAAATCGCAGGGCAATACTGCAGTCTACATCGACGCCGGCCACCCGGACTGGATTGCGCCCGCAGACCTCGCCGCTCGGCTCAAGGCTGCCGGAGAAGATATGGCCGACGGATTTGCGCTGAACATTGCCAACTTCTACACCAACGACCAGAACGCCGCGTACGGCAAACAAATTTCCGACCTGCTCGGAGGCAAACACTTTATCGTCGACACAGGACGCAGTGGATCCGGCCCGGCATCAGGCGATGCCTGGTGTAACCCTTCCGGCCGATCCCTGGGCACCCCGCCCACCACCAACACCGGTAATTCGCTTATAGACGCATACCTTTGGGTCAAAGGTCCCGGCGGTTCCGACGGCAACTGCAACGGCGGCCCGTCAGCCGGCCAATTCTGGCCCGACTACGCGCTTGGCTTGGCACAGAGAACGAATTGGTAATTTAGACTTTTACTCCGGCGTATAAAGCCCAAAAGTAAGTAAAAGAAAACTCCTCGACAAAACTTCGAGGAGTTTTAAATTATGTGAATCAATGATATTTTATACAACCTTTTTGATCTTGGCTTTGGTTTCAATGCGTCCGCACGAAAGAGGTCTTGGTTTCTGCGACACTCGGAAAAAATTCGTCGGAATTCGAAGCGAGCCGGAAGGTTGCAGCCGAGAGTTCGAAAAAATCTTCGCAACCAATAAGCGAAAGCGAGCTAAGAATTCCGGAATTTTTTCCCGTGTCGCAATTTTTCTGCCGCGATCGCGGCAATTAACTATTTATCCATAACCACATGGCAAACCAGTGCCATGACTGGGCATAAAAATCCGTATCCGGGAACTTAAGTGTATCGCCCACAAAATAATATTTATTCACGACCTGATTGGCAAGTGTCGGATTGTTGATCGCAAAAATCCCGATTGGCGCAGCCAGTGTGCTGGTTGTAGAATGGTCGCAAGTATTATTTCCGTTCTGATACAAATACAACGCGCAGGTCTGTCCCCGTGACTGCCAATCGGAAGCAAAACTTCCAGCCGAAGACAGATACAGTTTTGCCGCATCGCTTGGTGAATTTTGAAAATCGAAAGCTACCCGCCAAAACACCCGAAACGCGTCGTACCCGAAATCCTGCGACTGCGGTTTGTCGGCATAAGGCAGAATCGTGCCATCGATTTTGCGCACCGCTACCCAGTTCGGGGGCACAAATGGCTGTGAACTGCCGTGCTCGGAAACTTGTGTCAGTAAATTGTACCCATCTGTTATGAGCTTGCTCCAGTCGTGGCCTTTGTCATACTGCGCAAACAGACGATACGCCTGAGGCGAAAAGTAGGACGGATCCACCACCAGCTGGTCCGGCTGATTGGCCCAGTTGCCGGCAATTACCAATCTTTTGCCTGCAGCCTCCCCCGTTTCTTTGTCCCAAATGTCTGCGGCTACATCTGTTCCTTCTTTAATGTAATCATCATTGTGCCAGTTGCTTCCTGCCAAAAGCAAAGCGTAAGCATAATCCGTGTCCGCATCTGTAGCTGAATTTTGGTCCAGCACGCGCGTATGGCCGTCCGTGCCCACATCAAACTGCCACGAAAGCAAGTGGTCGTTGGGACGAGCTAAATTACTTTCCGTCCATGCCAAAACTTCAGCAAAGGTTTTACTATCACCTGCCCAAAAAGATTGCAGTAGCGCATAAGCTTGAGATTCCGAATTGTAGTTTTTGGAACCCTGCGCAAAACCTTGCGCGTATTGCGGCTTGAGACACTGTTCGTAAAATTTGATAAGTGCTTTTTTGGCGTCGGGTTTATCGGGAAGATTTGAGGCGGACGGATTTGTATTCTGCTGGCAAGATACTTGCAGCGGATTTCTTCGCGAATACAAAATCAACGCTGCACCGGCCAAAATGATAAGTCCGACGGCAAAAACTTTTAGTTTCATTTTATTATTTTAATCCTACGGTTGGTTTCGTTTGAATTTTAGCATAAATATCGCTTGGGTCCCACCAGGAGATCTGCGGATTTATAGACGGAATCTGCGAGGCGTCCAGTCCATGAGCTGCAGCCATGTCCATTACTTTGGCATCATCAATTTTATAAATACGGCGAATGGGATTTTGCATGACCAAATCATAATACTGCGTAAGTTCGGGGTTTTTCCCCCACTTGACCATAATCTCATCGTTTTGCTCAGACCAAGCGTCGTTGTCGTCTGGATTATGCATAACTATGTAACGGGCAAACAGCCACGGCTCGGTATCGGCCTGGTCAAAATATTTATAGTTGCCTTCGTAAATATAATTTGAAAGCGGTACATGAGCCTGCGAAAGAATCGGATCATTGTCGGCTTTAGTCAACAGGATTTTTCCATAATCATAGTTGTTGGCAAGATACTGCATAGCCTCCACCTGCCCTGGCAGGGGCGAGTTGATGTCGTCCTTAATGACGCTGAATTTTTGCGCAACCACGACCTGGTACGACTGGTAGACGCCGAGCCCCAAAAGCGCCACGGCCAAAACAACGCGCACGGAATTCGCTATCCAGCCCATCCACCTGCGGTTGGATCGACTGAAATAATATGCAACGGCGCTTATGAGAAGCACGGGCACCAGAATCGTAAATCCAATCCAGGTCAGGCTGTAGCGTTCGTTTGAGAAAAAATTATATGGCGGGAGGTTTGCCACCAGCACCGAACCCGTGCCCGTGACCAAAGTCATAAGCACAAACACAAATGGGCTGGCCAGCACGGTCAAAATTGCCATGGACCGAAATTTTTTGCCTGAAAGCACGGCAAATACAACTAAACTTCCAACCGACACCCACACCAGCGGCTTGGATAGCATATAGAATGATGAGTACACCAGATATTTAACCGACATTAGAACATTGCCCTTGGTGAAAGCCGTAGCGTTGCCAGAATTTTTAATCCAACTGCCGCCGGTGAATGCCAAAGGACTCCCGCCAAAAACCCAACTGTAAATGAAAATTGCCACAAGTCCTAAACACGCCGGAATCAAAAACAACAGCAGTACCGCTTCTTTCTCGGAATAATTTTTCCGTTTGCGCGTCAGCTGGATAAATATAATCAACGATACTAATGGAATGAGGATTAGTCCTTCAAACCGCGACAAACATGTAAGCGTAACGAACACGCCGGTTAAAACCAGCCATTTAAGCTTCTGTTCTGCAAGCCACTCGGCCAAAAAATATGCAGTGCCAAATAAATTCGCTAAAAACAAAACTTCCATCATTGGCGTCACGCTGAAATACAAAATATAAGGATTGACGACCAAAAGCAGCGCCGCAACAAAACTTAAAAATTTATCGTTCGTATAAAGATACGCAAGCCTATATAAGAATACCGCTGCCACCATAAGCGCAGGAATTAGCACCACAGCGCCTGCCCCGCCGGACTGGTAAAGGCTCGTGATAAGCGTAAACGGCATCATCAAAATATGCAGCAGGGGCGGCCAGAATCCGATCTGCGAAATTCCGGGAGTCATGCTGTCGAACACGAGCCTCGATGCATCCAAATGCGCGTTCTGGTCAGTCAAAAATTTTACCAGGCCCAAATTTTGGACCCAGGCATACATCGCCAGGCCAAATAGGCCTGTGATGATCACGAGCGCAAGTTCTATTTTAGGTTTCTGTTTGGGGAAGTTTGATTGCATAAGTTTCTAAAGTCTCCTCTTTGGCTGCGAGGTGTTTGCCATGCACGGTCTTGGACCAGTGGTGCGGCGAGTACATAAATTCCGCGGCAGCGCGCACAGACGCCACAGCCAGCAAAATCCAGTATAACGGCGACAGCAGGCCGTATTTGACCGCGTTGTATCTCCCGCGCTGATAACTTGAGACGAGGTTAAGATAAACGAAGATTATATTGCCCGCAGCAAACGAGATTAATGACGTATAAAATATCGGACTTGGGAACAGCGACTGTATGAGGTGCGAATGCGTGGCAAACCATCCAACAAGCAATCCCCAGTACACGAGGTTGGCAATGTTGATTACCACCGAAGCCGGCACCGTGATCGCAAATGCAAACAGCCCCGCCCAACCGATCCCAACTTCACGCTTAAATCGTAAAGGATGTCGCAAGTGCACGATCGAAGTTTGGATAAAGCCCTTAATCCAGCGCGTGCGCTGCGCAACCCACGGATAGATCGAAGTCGTCGCCTCTTCGCGGCTCACAGAATCCAAAATTTCCACTTTTTTGCCGGCGCGCGCAAGCTTGATTCCTGTATCCGCATCTTCGGTAACGTTGTATGGATCCCAAGCGCCAATGTCCTCAAGCGCGGATTTGCGGAAGTGCACGCTGTGACCGGAAAGCGGAATCGGATAGCCGAGTTTTTGCAAACCAGGCAAAAGCATATCAAAATGGAATGCGAATTCTTCGTTGAACAGACGTGTAATCAAACTTTGCTCCGGATTGTAATGGTCGAGCCTGGTCTGCAGCGCATCCACTTGCGGAAATTTCTGAAATGCCAAATATGCTTTCTTAAGCTGGTCAGCATCGGGTATGATCTCCGCATCGTAAATGACGAGGAATTCCCCATGCACCTGCGGGAACGCCACATTCAGAGCTTTCGGTTTGGTCTTGGGCTGCACGTCGGGCAAAATTAGCGTTCGGAAATGCGCGGGCGGATTGGCGTCGGCAATGGCTTCTATAGTTTCCGTATCATACTCCTCAAGCGTGATTATAATTTCCAATTTCTCCGTGGGATAGTCAATCGCACTCATAGCGGTGATAATTTGGCGGATCACGGCTGCCTCTTTGTACAAAGGCACAAGTATCGTGTACATGGGCAAATCATAAGGATTAACCGATTCTATTTCTTCCGGGGAAATATCCAAAAATTTTTGGGTCGTCGCATGGTAGATTACGCGCAATTTAAAGGCCATCATCACCACGTAAAACACGGCCATAATTCCCGAAATTATTACAAGCGACGAAATTCCAGTCAGCCGGTGCAGGCCGTAAATTGTGGCAGACAAGACGAACAAAATCGTCAAAACCAAACTTACTGTCTCCAAATACAACGTACGCTTGGCGCTCATAATCTGCGGCGTATACACAAAATCCCAATTATTGTTCCAGTTATTCCCCAGCCGCTCGCTTGGGTGCGGGTATTCCAGAAATTTTAAAATTCCAAACAGGAAATATTTGAATCTAAGCTTCAATGCGCCAAATCCCAGTTCCAGTCCGGTACTCAAAACGCTTACGTTGGACTTGCCGTGCATGCGGCCGGTAAATTGTATGTCGGTCTGCGCAATCCTCCAGCCCAGACGTTTGGCCTTAAACAGGAAGTCATAATCGAAACCCCAAGCGGAAGGCTTGAGCCGAACGCTTGCACAGACTTGCTTGCGGAAAACTTTAAGCCCGGACTGTACGTCATACGGCAATCCCAAAAGCATCCGGCCAAAGAAAAATTTATATATTTTGCTGGAAATTTTACGGAAATTCCCGGCATCCGCGAATTGGCGGTTGCCGACCACGATATCTGCATCGGTAAGCTGTAATACCATTTGCGGTATGGCTTCGGGCGGATATTGCAAGTCCGCGTCAATCATAGCAATGATTTCACCTTTGGACTCCACAATGCCCTCCAGAAGCGACGTCGCTTTGCCTCGCGCGCCTTGTTTGGTGAGCAGACGGATATGCTCACGCGGGTATTTGGATTTAAGCGCGCGCAAAAATTTGGCCGTACCATCCGTCGAATGATCGTCGACAAAAATGAGCTCATGCGCAAGCCCGATCAGCGATTGGGCCAAACGATCGACGAGTGAGGCAAGGTTGTCCTCTTCGTTGTAAGTGGGGATGATTATTGAAAGCATAAATTTCCTTCCACTAAAGCTTACTTAAAAGCATGCATCAGTGCCTACTGTGCAATCGGGTCAACAAGTTGGAATTAAAAAAAAATTTATTGGTAAGTTTGACAGGCCGAAAAAGTTTTCTCCATTTTTCAGGACAAGCAAATTAATATTTTCAGACGCGCCTCGTTACTTTTGCTTGGATTTTTTGTATAATGTGAACAGGGACGCACCAACAAATCAGGCCATTGTTCTGGCTTGCAAGCACAATGCACCTTCATTGGTTCGGATGGTTTGCATAATCCACAGGTAGTCGAAAAGCTTGATTTTGCGTATTTTGACCTAAGTAACAACCTCCAAAAAATTTCGTCACTGACACAATATGCCTGGACAATCATCACATAAATTGAAAGCAGACTCATTCGCCGAAATTTCAACGAAAGCAGAACGCCGCGAAAGCAAAAATCGCCAGCGTATGAAACAGCACGGCGCGTCTTTGAAACGCCCCTCCAAATTCTCCGGACTCAAACTCGCTAAAAAGAAATAAGCATGGTTTAGCTAGAAGAAAAGTGACAAAGAAATTTATGCATAGATTAATAATAATTTTGGGTCCCACCGCCTCCGGCAAATCATCTCTTGCAATTAAACTTGCAAAAAAGTTTAAGGGCGAGATTATTTCCGCAGACAGCAGGCAAGTCTATCGCGGCATGGATATCGGCACTGGCAAGATTTCCAAAAAAGAACAACGCCTGGTACCGCACTATTTGATGGACGTTGCAAATCCCAAAAAACAGTTCACCGTCTCTGACTTCAAAAAGCTAGGAGCCCAGGCAATCGAAAGAATCAAGAAAAAACATAAATTGCCGTTTATAGTTGGCGGCACGGCCTTTTATATCTATTCGCTCATAGACGACTGGCAGATTCCGGAAGTTGCGCCAAATAAAAAATTACGTAATACATTACGTAATAAATCCACCAGGGAACTTTTTGCCATGCTCCAAAAACTGGATCCGAGGCGCGCGGCCAACATAGACTCACGCAATCCCGCGCGCCTCAGCCGCGCGATTGAGATAGTCAAAACGACAGGTAGGCCAGTGCCCTCCCTGTCATCCCCGACTCCGATCGGGGATCTTAATAAAGATTCCCGCTTCCGCGGGAATGACACAAAGGTTTTATTACTTGGTATCCGCAAAGACCAAAACGAGCTTTACAAGCTTATCGATAAGCGCTTGGAAGAAAGATTGAGGTCAGGAATGGTTGCAGAGGTAAAAAAACTTCACAAATCTGGTTTGTCTTGGAATAAACTAGAAAGCTTTGGTCTAGAGTACCGCTTTGTTTCTCTTTATTTACAAAATAAATTATCTTATAGAAAAATGGTAGACCAGCTCAAATCCGCCATTCATAAATTTTCCAAACGCCAGAATACATGGTTTAAACGCGACACTCGGATCCATTGGATCAAAAACGAAAAAGAAGCTCGGAAACTGATTAAGCCTTATCTGTCATCCTGAACGTAGTGAAGGATCTCATAAGATTCTTCGCTGCGCTCAGAATGACAATGGTACGTACGCCGTACGTACCAAGCTCAGAGCATGCTCTGAGCAAAGTAAGAGCAAAACCGCCTCTGAGGCGGTTTTACATTCCCAATTCTTTTTTCAGCAGCTCGTTTATCTTTTGCGGGTTGCCGCGACCACCCATTTCTTTCATTGTCTGGCCCACCAAGAAGCCAAGCGATTTCTCACCTTTGGTCTTAGCATCCTCAACACCTTTTGGATTGGCTTCAATGACTCTTTTGACTGCGGAAAGAAGTTCGCCCTCATTCGAGACCTGTTCCAGTCCCATGCTCTGCAAAAGATTGCTTGGATCTTCGCCTGTCTCAAACATTTTAGCAAAGACATCTTTTGCGCCAAGCTGGCTGACCTTTCCTTGACCAATGAGCTTGATGAGTTCTGCAAAATTTTCTTGCGTGATTTTTGAGTCGACCGGCAGAGTTCCATGCTCATTGAGTAAAGCCAAGAATTGGCCAATCGTCCAGTTGGCTGCCAGCTTTACCAATTTATTGCGATCTTGGCCTTTTTCGATCTCAAACCATTCGTCCAGTTCAGAAACAACCTGCTCAAAGTATTCGGAGAGCTCTTTGTAGTTAACCAAAATTTCCGCGTCTTTTTCGGCAATGCCAAACTGACTTACGAATCTCTCCTTTCGAGTATTTGGAAGTTCCGGCAATTCTCTTCGTAATTCTTCAATATGGTCTTTGGTAAAGTGCAGCATGGGCAAATCCGGCTCCGGGAAGTAGCGGTAGTCCTGCGACTCTTCTTTGGAACGCTGCGAGACTGTAATAGCCTTGTCATCCACGAAGCCGCGAGTTTCGCTGGCTGGAACTTCGCCGCTGTCTAGGATTTCTGCCTGACGTTTGACTTCATACTCTATGGCGTTGGCCACGGCGCGGAACGAATTCATATTTTTGACTTCCACTTTGTATGCCGGAAGCTTAGATTCTCCAACTTTGCGAAGGCTTATATTGGCATCGCAGCGCAAGTGGCCCTTTTCCATGTCCGCATCCGACACGCCCAGGTACCTGGCGATTGACTGCAAATTTTGCAGATACGCTTTGGCTTCCTCGGATGTGCGCATATCCGGCTCGGACACGATTTCCAAAAGCGGCGTGCCCGCGCGGTTGTAGTCCACCAAACTGTAATTTTCCCCCGCCGGGTGCAAAAGTTTTCCAGCGTCCTCCTCTAGGTGTGCGCGTGTAATGCCAATTGTCCGCGTCTGGCCGTTTACTGTAAGCTGCATTTGCCCGCGGCCATTGAGCGGCATGTCAAACTGCGAAATCTGGTAGCCTTTCGGTAGGTCCGGATAAAAATAATTTTTGCGGTCAAATTTGCTGTACTCGGCAATTTCGCAATTGAGCGCCAACCCCACCATGAGCGCCTTGTGCACAGCCTCTTGGTTTATTACAGGCAGAGTGCCGGGATGGCCGGTGCAGACTTCGCAGATGTGCACGTTTGGCCGGTCTGCTTCGGCATTCGGGGACGCGCAAAACATTTTGCTCTTGGTTTTGAGCTGGATGTGGACCTCCAGGCCGATTATAGTCTCGTAAGTCATAATTAGTTGTGTGGGGGCGGCACAGTGGTATTGTCCGCGGGTTTGGCGCAGCTGTCGATATGGTTCACGCAGGAACTGCTGAAGTCCACAAGATCAGGATTTATAGTTTTAAGTAAAATATATGCGCCCAAAAGAAGAATCAACCCAATGACAGATGAAAATATGTACGATCTGCCGCGCGTCGCCCTGTCCGCATTGCCCGCGGAAGTTAGAGTTATATAACCGCCCACGATAATCATAAGCACAGCCAGGACAGCAGCCACGGATATAGACCAGACATAAACCTGGCTCACGCATGAAGTCAGCGCTTGGCCAGTGGAATTGGTGGTGGTTGTGGTGCCCGTATTGGTATCCGTACCGCAACTCGCGGCAAATGCCGGATGCGGCACAAACGACAGGGCAAAAAAGATAAGACCGAAACCGACAAGTTGGCGTTTCATATTTTTGTGTTAGGAAATTGGCGGAGTTAATTTTAAATTATTGATTTTTTCAAAAGCATCCCCCGCTGCAAATAATTTCTCCTCCGCAAAGTGGTTGGCGATTAATTGCAGGCCCACAGGCAAGCCGGATTTGGTGATCCCTGCCGGGATGGAAATGCCAGGCACACCGGCGATATTCAGACCGACCGTAAATATATCGGCCAGGTACATGGAAATTGGGTCCGCGACCCGCTCACCCAGTTTAAATGCCGGAGTCGGGCAGGTCGGCGTGAGCAAGATATCAAACTTTTCGAAAGCTTCCTTGAAATCGCGACGGATAAGTTTCTGCGCGGTCTGTGCTTTTTTGTAATACGCATCCTTGTAACCGGCACTTGAAGCATAAGTACCGATCATAATGCGGCGCTTAGGCTCCTCACCAAACCCGGCCGTGCGCGTGTTTTCGTAGACTTGCGTCAAGTTTTGTCCAGGTTCGGACAGTCCGTAGCGGATGCCGTCGTAACGCGAAAGGTTGGCTGAAATTTCCACGGGCAAGATAATGTAGTAGCAGGCAAGGGCGTATGATGCATGCGGAAGCGTTGTTTCGGACACTACGGCGCCCATTTTTTCGAACTTTGAAATTGCCTGCTCGATGATTTGTTTAACTTCCGGGTCCAAGCCTTCGCCAAAATACTCATTGGGCACGCCAACTTTTAAACCTTTGAGGTCTGATCCCAAAAATTTGGAATAATCCGGCACAGGGACCGGGATCGTGGTCGTGTCGTGCGCATCGGACCCGGCAAACGCTTGGAAGGCAATACTGGCATCTTCCACGGTTTTGGCAAACACACCGATCTGGTCCAGAGACGAGCCCAGGGCCACGGCGCCAAACCGCGACACGCGTCCATACGTTGGCTTGAGTCCGACCACGCCGCAAAAACTCGCCGGCTGGCGGATCGAGCCTCCTGTATCGGTACCGAGGGCAAACAAAACTTCACCCGACGCCACAGCGGCAGCCGAACCGCCCGACGAGCCGCCAGGCACTCGCAACAGGTCATAAGGGTTTTTGGTGGGACCGTACGCGGAATTTTCTGTTGACGAGCCCATTGCAAATTCATCAAGGTTGGTTTTGCCAACGAGCACCGGGTTGAGATTTGAAAGCTTCCGCACGACCGTGGCATCGTAAACTGCCTTATAATTTTTCAAAATTTTGGAACCAGCAGTAAGCGGGAGATCTTTTGCTAAAATATTGTCCTTGAGCGCGTAAGGAATTCCCAAAATCTGCGCGTCATCGCCTCCCTTAAGCCTTTCGTCGGCAAGTTTGGCGTCGGCAAGCGCGCGTTCCTCGGAAACGTGCAGAAAAGCGTGCAATTTTGGTTCAAGCGCACGAATGCGGGCAAGCGCGGCAGTGGCTAGTTCCATAGCGCTCGTTTCTTTGCGGGCAAGCATGTTCGCCGCATGCTTTAGAGTCAGATCTTTGTAATCCATGGATTTAGAAAACGCTTTTGACTTTCACAAACCCGTCCTGCTGGCCATTCGCCTGATCCAAAAATTCCGTAGGATTAAGTTCGGCCGCGGCGATATCTTCGCGCATCAAATTCAAGGCCCGAGAGTCCAAATCGGAAGCCGCAGAACTTTCTGTAATCTGCGTGAGCTGGTTCACGTAATCCAAAATTCCGGACAATTCTTGTTGTAGTTTCAATTTTTCTTCTGGTGTGAATTTCAAACGCGCAAGTGTTGCGATTTTGTCTACTTCTTCTTTCGAAATGCTCATAAAGCTGCGGGATTTTATTACTGATTTATGATTAATTATACCACATTATGGCTTTTCTGCCAAAACTTGGCTAATAACCTGACTGCGAAATCCTTTACGGGATAATTTTTGAGCTAAACGTTCCCGATCCGTCTCTCTTGGATTTTTGTCCAAAAATTTTTGGGCAATTTCCCGTTCATGCTCAAGCGATAAATTTTCTGACAGCAATTTTTCGGCTTCATTGCTTGCCACGCCATGCGACATTAGTTTAGCCTTAAGTCCATAAAATCCGAAAGTTTTGTTTCGCATAAGGCTGTCTAGGTAGTTTTGTGCAAATTCGTAATCATTAAGCAGGCCTTGGGCGGACAATCTGACCAAGACCTCGTCTATATCGGATTTGACAAAACCGCGCAGCATAAGTTTCCTGCGAATCTCCTGTGAATGGTGTGGCCGCAATTTGATAAATTGAAGCGCTTTTTCGTAAGTATTAACCACTTGACTCCTCTGCTATAATATAAGTATAGTTAATAATACTATAAATCCCATTAGAAGCTAGTCTTCTCGCGATCAAATCAGCAAAAGCATAACGGGAAAAGTTAACAAACATTAAACCTTAAGAAATTCGAACGGGATGAATCATTTTTCTTTCATTTTAGAACGTTTATCCTCACGAGCCAAATCGGCGCTGATTGCTTCGCAAAAACTTGCGGAGGAATTGCACCACGACCACATTGGCTCCGAGCACCTTCTGTACGGCATCGTCCAGGAGATTTCGTCGTTTGCCGCGGAAATCTTGCTCAAGAATAAGATTTCGCCGGAAATGGTGCGAGCCGAAATTGTACGCCTCAATCCCAACGGCACCACGGATAAATGGGAACCGAAACTTTCTAACAACCTCCGCGAAATTATCGAAAAGAGTGCTATCATTGCCAGCAAATACCAATACCAATTTATCGGAACCGAACATTTCCTTTATGGCATCACCGATATGGATTACAATTCTGCAAAGATGATCCTAGACAGCCTCAAAGTCCCAACCTCCGAATTGAAGAAGAACTTGCTCTCAATCTTTGAGAACGTCTCGCGCTTCCCCGACCTTTTGAATTCCGATGATCAGGCCATGGCCGACGAAGGCCAAGCAATCCCTGCGCCAAACCGCAATGCCAAAACTCCGGCGCTGGACTACTTCACTTCCGATCTCTCCAAAAAAGCATTGAAAGGCAAAATTGATCCAGTCATCGGCCGCAAAGCCGAAATCGAACGGCTGATCTCCATACTCAATCGCCGCACCAAAAATAACCCAGTGCTCATAGGCGAACCGGGCGTGGGCAAAACTGCCATCGTCGAGGGTCTGGCTTTGGCCATCATCAAACACGAAGTCCCCGACTCTCTGCTCGACAAAAAAATCATTACGCTCGATATGGCCCTAGTCGTGGCCGGATCCATGTTCCGCGGCGAATTTGAACAGCGGCTCAAACAGGTCATAGACGAAGTCCGCGAAAACCCGAATATTATCTTGTTCATAGATGAGCTGCACACGATAGTCGGAGCTGGCGCCACCACCGGCTCCCTAGACGCGGCCAACATCCTCAAACCAGCGCTGGCCCGCGGCGAAATTCGCGTCATAGGTGCCACCACGCTCTCCGAGTACAAAAAGCACATTGAACACGATGCCGCTCTGGAACGCCGCTTCCAGCCAATTCTCGTGGAGGAGCCCAGCATCGAAGAATCCATCCAAATCCTCTCCGGCGTGCGTCCCAATTACGAAAAGCATCACAACTTGACTATAACCGACGACGCCATCAAGGCCGCCGTGGAACTTTCGAGCCGCTACATTACCGATCGTTTCCTGCCGGATAAAGCTTTGGACCTCATAGATGAAACCGCAGCCTACTCCAAAACAATCAATACCAAAACGCGCAACATCCGCGTAGTCAAAAAAATTGAGATGGAACTCAAAAGGCTTGAAGAAGAAAAAACCAAAGCCGTGATGCTGCAGGACTTTACCACTGCCTTGCACTTGAAATCCCAGGAAGACAAGCTCAAAAAGCAGAAGACCGAGTACCAAAAGTCATTCGTCAAAAAACCGACAAGCTCCGAAATCAATTCTGAGGATATTGCGCGCACGGTTTCCAATATCACCAAAATTCCGCTCAACAAACTCGTTAAAACCGAAGCCCGCAAGCTTGTGAATTTGGAAAAAATCCTACAGAGCCGCATAGTCGGCCAGGACGAAGCCATCAAAACCATTGCCTCCGCCGTCCGCCGCAGCCGAGCCGGTATTACCTCTCCCAAACGGCCTATTGCATCATTTATGTTCTTGGGCCCCACTGGCGTAGGCAAAACCGAAACTGCCAAAGCTTTAGCTTCAGAAGTGTTTGAAGACTCATCCGCGCTCATCCGCGTCGACATGTCGGAATTTATGGAACGGCACAATGTCGCTCGGCTCATAGGCGCGCCAGCGGGATATGTCGGCTACGAAGAAGGCGGCCGGCTCACCGAAGAAGTCCGCAAAAAACCTTACGGCGTTATCCTCTTTGATGAAATCGAAAAAGCCCACCCCGACGTGTTCAACGTCCTGCTCCAGATTTTGGAAGAAGGTGAACTCACCGATGCTTCAGGCAAGCACGTCAACTTCCGTAACACTGTCATTATAATGACCTCCAACATCGGCGTGTTTGATTTCAACCGACAGGCCAATGCCTACGGCTTTTCCCAGGACAGAAGTGCCGACCTGCTCAACGACGCCCGAAGGCAGGCTGAATCCGAATACGAACGAGTCAAAGAAAAAATCCTGGATTCACTGAAAACTACTATGCGGCCGGAACTGCTCAACCGCATTGACAAAATCTTGGTCTTCCATCCATTGTCCGTAGACGAAATCCGGAAAATTGTCGCCCTGGAACTTGCGTACCTTACGGATCGCGTGCGCAAACAGCAAAACATTGACGTCGTTGTGGATCGTGATGTCATCAAATACATTGCCGCCAAATCCTACGACAGCTCGCAGGGCGCCCGCCTTATTCGCCGCAAAATTCAGGAACTGGTGGAAGATCAACTAGCAGAAAAAATCATCAACGGAGAGGTGGCAGAAAAATCCATGGTCCGCGTAAGCCTGGAAGGCGACACTATTCAAATTAAGCAGGTGGAGAAAGCGCTCGTCTAAACAAATGGCGTGGCTTACCAACATAAAAACACTAGGTCTGTCTGCACTAGACCTAGTGTTTCCCATATCTTGCGTCGTGTGCGGTCGCGAAGGCGCGCACATTTGTGAGTCTTGTCTAATCCGCTTGCCGCGTATTCCTCAGCAGCTCTGCGTCGTGTGTAAAAAAAGCGCGGCGTTCGGCAAGACGCATCCGGACTGCCACACCTGCCACACCGTGGATGGTTTAATTTCCGCCATATCCTACACTGACACAAACGCAAAAAAATTGATTGGCGTGTTCAAATATGAATTTATTCACGATTTGGCAGAGCCTTTGGCAAAACTTATAACGGAGACGGTTGCCAATTTGCAATTAGGAAATTATTTTTCCAACTTTGCAATTATACCCGTGCCACTTCACCGGCGCCGATACAACTGGCGCGGTTTCAACCAATCTGAACTCTTGGCGTATGCTTTGGGCGTTGCCCTCAACATACCAGTGGATAAAAACCTAGTCAGTCGGTCCAAAAAGACCAAGCCGCAAACAACACTTAATAAAGAAGACCGAATCGCAAACATCTCCGCAGCGTTTACCTTAAACGCTGCGGTGCCTGGCAAATACTTGCTGGTGGATGACGTGGTTACAACGGGCGCCACGCTCAATGAAATTGCCAAACTTCTGAAAAAAAATGGCGCCCAGGAGGTCTGGGCCGCCACAATCGCTCATGGGTAAATCAAATTGTTTTAAAAACACTTCTCAGAAGCGTTTTAAATACACAGAGTCCTGTAAGCGGTTCCGTGCGCTAGAAACACCTGTCCCGCGGTTAGTTCTTTTAATTGGACAAGCCGCTGTCTAGCGTTCTGTTGGCGGAGGGTACAGGATTCGAACCTGTGCGGCGCTTTTTAGACGCCCGTGGATTAGCAATCCACTGCCTTAAGCCGCTCGGCCAACCCTCCACCAACAAAACACTATTTATGATTCTAAAAGCTTACCTACATTAAACCGCCCAACGAATCTTCCTGACCACAAAACATAGTTAATTCTAACCAATTTCAAGAGAATTAGTCAATTTAAATTCCAAATGATATCATTTGGGTAACTTTCCTTGACTTTGTAACAAAAATTAGCCGTAATCGTCTGTATTTATGACTGATGAAGAGTTAAAATCTATTCTGGAAGCTTGCCAAAAAGGCGACAAAAGCGCATTTGGCCGCATCTACGACTCGTACTCGGTACGGCTGTATCGTTTCATCTATATGCGCGTCGGCCACAAGGAAGTAGCCGAAGACATACTTGCCGAAAGCTTCATTAAGGCCTGGACTAAAATCTCGCAGGTCAACTCTTCCAAAGCCTTTTCCGCCTGGATTTTCCAGATTGCGAAAAACAACATTATTGACTACTACCGCGTACGCAAATCCACCATTGCCATTGAGGAAGTGGAGCAGGTCCTGGAGGACGCGGCAGACCCTATTGATCAGACGGAACTTGATCTGGACCAAAGGCGCATCCTTAAAGCATTGGAGTTTCTGCCGCACGATCACCAACAGGTCATCCGCTACAAATTTTTTGAAGATCTGACCAATCCCGAAATCGCGCTGATTATGAATAAAACCGAAGGCGCAATCCGCGTGATTCAGCACCGTGCAATCCAAAAACTCCAAGAAATCCTTCGTCAAAAACGAATATAAATATAATCCAATCTATTAACTATCACCTACTATCTTATGATTATGGACCCAGAAAAAATTATAGACGAAATTTCAAACCGGCTTTCACGCGGCCGCGATATTTCGTTTTGGCAAAATGATCCCAAGCTTGCGCCCATAGTCAGTATTTTGTCCAAACTTTCCGGCATGCCCAAAACCAAAATCCCGCAAGCTGAATTTGCCCGCGTTAGATCTCAAATAGCCACACGGATTAATTCCCCTTCCGAATCCAAGCTACGCAGAGGATTTTGGTCCAGGTTCCCTGCGTACGCCAAGTTTACCACAGCGATTGTGGGTAGCGTGCTCATAGTGATAAGCCTTGGCATTGGTACGGCCGTGGCAGCCATGCAGAGTGTGCCGGGCCAAACAATTTATCCGCTCAAAAAAATAGTGGAAAATGTCCAGCTCAAACTCACCCGAGATCCGGCTGCGCGCGCCAATTTACAAATCAAGTTTGCCAATAACCGCCTCGATGAGCTATCCACCGTGCTGGCACAAAATCAAGCCGGAGTCATACCCGACGACCGCACTCAAGCAATCGTTTCGCAGACTATCTCCGACTTGCAAAAATCCACTGCCGCTGCACTGAATTCCTCAAACGCCGCGCCGTCTGCCTCAAGCGGCCAGGTCACCGCGCTCAACAAACTTGTAGATCTGTCCAATAAACAAACCGAAGTTCTGACTCCTCTGCTTTCGGCCGCAAGCATAGCCGACGACGGCCAGGTTAAAATTGTTGTACAGCAGGCTCTGCAGACTTCTCAAATCTCCAAAGAGGAAGCCATCAAAAATATGGAAAACGCCGGCCTGAAGGTCGATGATAATTCAGTAACTATAGACGAAGCACCAGCCAATCAAACCAATGCCAACGGTACCATTACCGCACTCACCGACAACTCCGTCAGCATCGGCACCGCGACATTTTTGCTGACAGATGACACAAAATATGTTAATATAAAGCGAACGGATTTAAAGCAAGGATTGGCTATTTCAATCACCGGCGAAGTCCAGGCAGACCAAAAAACTTACGCGCTTACAATTACAGCCGTATCCGCAGACACAAGCTCTGATTCAAATAACGAGGCCAAAGACTCTTCCGGAAGCGATACAGACAAATCAACTTCAAACGACACCAACAAAGACCAGCCCAAAGACACACAAAGCACGGACAGCCACACAGACCAACAGTAAGCTTACAAAATTTGTTAATTAGATCTGCTCCAAAACCGGAGCGCTAATTAAAGCCTAAATTGATAATCATTTCCGTAATACCCGGAAATGGAGGCTAAACAATCATATGCAGAAAAGACCGCAAAGCCAAACAGGTTGCGGCCTTTTCTTTTGGTTCATCTACAAATTAGAACTCCTCTCTCCCGTTTGGGGAGAGGGACTGGGGGTGAGGGTGGTATTTTATTATGAAAAATGCTAGAATGTCTGTAAGAAAAGGTGGTAAAACCCCGGAGAGGTGCGTGAGTGGTTGAAACGGACAGTCTTGAAAACTGTTGAGGATGCAAGTCCTCCGTGGGTTCGAATCCCACCCTCTCCGCCAAAGTCAAACCAAAAGTATGGAAAATATAAATCTGTCATGGACAGCGCTGGAATTCCAGGAACGTGAAAAAAATAACTGGTGGTACGCGGCATTCTTTATTATTTCCGCGGCTCTCATCGGGTACTCAGTTTACCTACACGAAACACTGACCGTGATTACTTTTTCCGTGCTGGCTGTAGCCGTATTTATATTTTCTCACCAGCGGCCACGCCAAATCCAATACTCCCTCACCCCGGTCGGAGTCAATATGGGCAGAACGCAAATGCCTTTCCGCAACATTAAAAAATTCTGGATTATTTACACGGACCAGAACAAGACTGTAAATTTTGAGACAACAAGCTATCTCAACAGCGTCTTGACTCTGGAATTAGGACGCCAGGATCCGCTGCCTGTGAAAATATTCCTCAAATCCTACCTGCCTGAAGACTTACAAAAAGAAGAGTCATTTACCGAAGTAATCTCCCGGAAGATTAAATTTTAGTTTTTAACAAAATCAAATTCATCTAAGATTCCGCAATAGAATTTGATTTTGAGAGGAGGCACCTGTGGACCGTAGCGTCCCGCATTGCGGGCCGTGAAGTGTCCACCAGCGCCGACGACGCGCGCTCGTAGCTCAGTGGATAGAGCGTTGGTTTGCGGAACCAAAGGTCGGAGGTTCGATCCCTCCCGGGCGCACCAGAGTATATCATAAGCTTATAATAATGAATCCCTCAGCGCTCGGCGGAAGCGAAGGCGGACTACAAAAAATTTAATAAGCGGCCAAGGCCGCTTTTTGTTATACTTAACCTATGTTTGAACTTCACACTCCAGTTGAAAATTTATACCTGGTCGGCCCGGCCCGCGCCAAACTTCTCAAACACCTCGGAATCAAAACCCTGTCCGATCTGCTGTTCTATTTCCCGCGGGCACACCACGACCTGTCCAAATTCACCGCGATTGCGGATCTATCTTTTGGCGAATTTGCTAATATCAAAGCCCGCGTTTTAGAAATTAAATCTTTCCGCACTCGCGTTCGGCATATTACTCTCACCCAAGCGGTGGTTGAAGACGATACTGGCAGCATCTCCTGCATGTGGTTTAACCAGCCGTATCTCACCCGAGCCATACGGGCGCACGAAACGCTAATTTTCTCCGGTAAAGTTGTGCGCAACAAAAATCGCCTTCAACTGCAAAACCCGGTATACGAACAGGAAAAAAGTGAACAAATCCACACTTCGCGCCTGGTGCCGATTTACGGCCTGACCGCCAGCCTCACCCAAAAAATTCTGCGGTCAATTATCAAAACATATCTGGACAAAACCACAATTCCGGAATATCTGCCGACAGAAATTTTGCGCGCAGAAAAATTGCTGGACGAAGACTTGGCTGTCAAAACCTTCCATTTCCCGTCCGACTGGGGCGCGCTTAAATCCGCCGGTTCGCGCCTGGCGTTTGATGAAATTTTTCTGACCCAAATTCGCGTACTCAAATACAAACGCGCGCGCATGGACGAGCGCGTCCACAAAATCAGACCCAATGAGAAATTACAAAAAAAAATAAACGGCCTGCCATTCCAACTCACCTCGTCTCAGGCAACAGCACTCAAAGAAGTCCTTTCGGATTTCCAGAAACCCTACCCTGCCAACAGATTGCTTGAAGGCGATGTCGGATCGGGCAAAACCATAATCGCGGCTCTGGCTATGTTTCTCTGCTCCACAAACGGCCTCCAGGTAGGATTGCTCTGCCCAACAGAAGTCCTAGCCAATCAACATTATCTGACTTTCCTCAAATTATTTTTAAATGACGGCGTAAATATCGCCCTGCTCACTGGAAGTCAAACATTGCTAAATGGCAACCCGGTTTCGCGCCAGACGGTCTTGTCGCAAATCCGCAACGGCACGGTGAATATGGTTTTGGGCACACACGCCCTGCTTGAAACATCTGTGAATTTCAAAAATCTATCACTTTTGGTAATAGACGAGCAACACCGGTTTGGCGTGCGCCAACGCGGCAAACTCAAAGAGCTCAACAACACTCATCTTTTGAGTATGAGTGCTACGCCAATCCCAAGGACACTTGCATTGACCCTTTATGGAGATTTGGATATTTCGCGCCTGACCCAGCTGCCAACAGGCAGGCTGCCAATTACAACAGAACTTGTTAACCCCGACCACCGACCTGCTACATATAACTTTATCCGGCGCGAAATCCAAAACGGCCAACAGGCATTTGTCATCTGCCCGCTCATCGAAGAATCGGACAAACTCGGGGTCAAATCCGCCACCGCCGAGTTTAAAAAATTATCTGAAGAAATTTTTCCAGACCTCAAAATCGGTCTTCTCCATGGCCGGCTCAAGTCCTCCGACAAAGAAAAAATTATGCAGCAGTTTCAAGACAACCACATTCAAATTTTGGTTTCAACGTCCGTGGTCGAAGTCGGTATAGATGTACCCAATGCCACGGTGATGATTATAGAAGGCGCAGAACGGTTTGGGCTGGCGCAGCTGCATCAGTTTCGCGGCCGCGTCGGACGAAGCGTCTACCAATCTTACTGCTTTTTATTTTCTGATGATCCAAATGCGGGCATAAACCAGAGGCTTTTGGCTGTAGTCCGGTCAAATAACGGCTTTGAATTGGCGGAAGAAGACCTCAAAATCCGGGGTGCCGGCAACCTCTACGGCACGGAGCAATCTGGCTACAGTTTCAAAATTGCAACGCTGGCCAACTTGGATATGGTTGAACGGTCAAAACAATATGCCGAACAATTGCTCGCGGAAGATTCCGAACTCTCAAAATTCCCGCCGTTGCATGAAAAAGTCCTGGAACAAGAGAGCATTCATCTGGAATAGCCCGCGCACTTGACTTGGCGCAAAACTTGTATTAAAATTTGATTTGTGCAAATCACAAGGAGGTATTTGCAAGAAATGAGAGCAAAAGGGAAAACCAAACGCCACGTTACCGTCGGAGGAGTCTTATGCATCCCAGAGTCGCCCGTCCACTCCCTCGTCCCATTGACGCTGTGATCGTCGGCAACATCGACTGTATCTCAAGCGCCAGAGTCCGAACCGGACAAAAAGTCGAGATCATTCAGGTCTACGAGGATACGCTCGCCTACGAAGTGAAAGCCAATGGCGAACTGTTCCGGCTCGGGACAAAATTCGTCCAGCCATTGGACGAGAACGACAAGGACGTGCTGGAGGGGATGCGCCTGGAGTTCAAAGCGCAACTCGAAAGACTCAACGAGACAACTAGCATCTGAAACTCTAGGTGACTACCCGGGGCACAGTCGCAAGACTGAAGTGGGTTAGTTTCCCAGAAGCTCAGATACTACAAGTGGTAATCCCGCGCAGCAGACCTGCCCGCTCACTTGGCTTGCTAGCAAAGGATTCCAGAGGGCCGTGCAGTCGCTTCCCAGCTGACTGCACGGCCTGCTCCTCTTTACGAAAAGCCGACCCGGCAACCGGATCGGTTTTTTTTTATTTTCACATTATTGCGTGAGCGTGTAGAGTTTACCGTCGGAACTGTTTATAAAGCAGATGATCTGGCCGTCCATAAACACATTATGCGGATGCATAGTCGCCTCAAACGTGTAGACGAGTTGTTTTTGCAAAGTTGTTAGATCAAATTTGTAAATTGAATCCGCCTGGCCGTCGTTTAGATCCACGTACAAATTTTCTCCTGTCGCGTCAGCAGCAGTCTGATCCAGAGTCGCAGCCAGTCCAAGATCCGTGGCCTTGGAAGCAGAGGCATCGTAAAGCCAAAGGTCCGGGCCGGAGCTCGATATTTGAGTGTAAATAAATTTATTCGCTCCAATCCATTGCGCTTCCGTGTTTTTCCCGGCATCTACGATTGTGGTAAACGCTCCTGTGGTAAGATCAGCTTCGTAAATTTTGTTCGTGTCCTGGATTTGCCCACGCCAGAGCAGCGCATGCAGGCCGTCAGGCGAAACCTTAATTTGTAAATCCGGCCAAAATACCGTGCTCAGCGCTTTGTAGCCGCTTAAATCCGCATTGGCCACCATTAGTTGACTCTGTTTGCCGTCAGTGGATTCCCAAATGTAGGCTATGCGCTTGCCATCCGGCAAAAAATCAAAACTTTGAACATTGGCCGGGTACGTGATAAATTTTTTGGCGCTGCTGTCGTAAAATTTGCGTGAAGAGTCAGCTGTGGCATTGGCCATGGTTATAAAGCTATCACCGGCCGCGGGCCAGACTGCCTGGTGAAAATTTGGCGTATCCGAAGGCAGAGGGTATTCATCAAGATTTGAACCGTCCAAATCTTCGCGGAACAAATGCCCATCGGAATTAAAATACCAAAAAGCATTGTGATCGTACGTGACCACTGGGGAAATAACTGTTGCATCCGAGACCTTGGTCAAGGTGTTCGGGGTAATATTCGGGCCAGCAGTAACCGCAGGTTTCTGGCGCAAGAAAAACAAGCTGGCCGCCGCCAGAATTCCCAAAATTATGACAATGATTATAAGAATTTTCCGGTTCATAAATTTTATCCAATGCAAGTGACGCTTACGTCCCAATGCGCAGGTGTGGTTTCCAAAACAAACGAAGACGTGATGCTTGGGTCTGAAAATTGCTCGCCGGCATGAGTGCCGCCGCGCGCGCCATCTGCGGTAAAATTATTTTCTATATACGAGGTCAGAGAATTGTTGCCTGTCATATCCATTTTAAAGCCGTTGGCATGACTGCAGACCCCGGATTCGTGCCCGGCTTCACTACCGCCGGTGACCACCACGCCGCATTTATTTGTAGTGCCTGTGCCGCCCAAAGAAATGTCGCAGGCGGAGGTTACTTTTATAATTTCCTGAATAGTGGCCTCCAACGTATGATCAAGCGAAGTACAGTTTGTCTGCGCTGGATCCGTACAGTCGGCTTTGTTTACAGTAATGCCATAAACTGCCAATTCGGCGCGGGCTGCAGCATCACCATTGAAACTGCCCGAGGCTCCGCCCCCGCCGGACGCACCGCCTGCTAACGTTGCCTGCTGAGTCAGTGGTCCGCAGAGACTGCTAATGCCCAGATAAGCGGCATTGCCCCGCACAAAACTGGCCCAGTAACCACTTCCTGTACCGCCTCCATTGCAGATAGTAAATGAAGCGGCAAATATAAATATAACCAGTCCGACAATCAAGCCGACTAAAGCAATTATAGCCACAATCGGCCCCCAAACCGGAGCCGAAACAATAATTCCCGATCCAGCGCCTGCTGCTGCGGTCGCACCTTCAACAACTGTCGCTGCTTCAGCTGCTGCGCTTGCTGCCTCAGCCGCCACAGCGGCATTTTCTGCTAGAGCCAAACTCTCAGCAGCCGCTTCCGAAGTTCCTAGTGCGGCGCCAGAAGCTTCTCCCGCCAAACCTTCGGCTGCTTCCGCTCCTTCGCCAACAGTTTCCGCACCTTCTGCAGTGGATTCGGTGCCATTGCCTCCGATGCCTTCAGTTGACTGCGTGGTTTCCCCTGGCGATTCAAATCCTTCGCCCGATTCTCCAGGAGCCTCAACTTCTCCTTCCCGCTCCCCGCCTTCAATATTTTCTTGATCTCCGCTTCCTGATTCCTTGTTTTCAGTTCCGTTTTCTTTTCCTTCTTCTTTCTCTTCTTCCTTTTTCTGTTTTTTACTGACCAGCAGGATAATCCTTTTACCCTGATGAACCATAGCGCCAGGACGCGGCTTGGTCACCAAAACCAAACCCGCAGGTAAATCAGACGGCGTCCCAAAAACAAAACTTCTTAAACCTAATTCCGCAAGTTCAGATTCTGCCCTGCCCTTAGTCATACCAGTCAGATTCGGGAGTTGGAATGGCTCTTGTGCCTCTTCTTCCTGCTCCTGCATTGCCTGGAGGCGATCGAGCTGGTTTTGTTCTTCCAGAGCCTGGGCACGCGCTTCTTCCTCGGCGGCCTGCTCCTCCAAGTCTTGTTCCACTTGCGGAGAGCTAGCCATTTTTCTCTAAATCCTTTTGCGCTTCGGCAATCTCCTTGGTCTGCCGCGGGTCTGTGGTTATAATCTGGTCTTCCATATAGGATGCGATAATTTTTATAGCCACATGTTTGAGTCCGGCAAAGAAAATTCCCTCGCCGACATCGGATTCCAACAACAGGTACTTTTCACCCTCGGTAAGAAAAAATGTTTCGGTAATGAGGTCTATCGCGGCTGGAGACTGCTTAAGCAAAAGCTGTATAGATGAGTTTTGAATAATTGGCTTGCCGTGCTTGCTTTGCAGAAAGTCAGTCACGTCCTGCGTAATGGTGGTAATTCCCAAATAATACTTGCGGGCGCGCTTGGCCATGCTTTCCAAGAAAAGTGCCGAGTCGTCGTGGCGCATCATCCACCACGCTTCATCTATCACCAAAATCCGCTTTTTCAGCGATGAGCGCACGACATTCCAGATATAGTTGAGGATTACGTAAATCGCGATTGGCCGCAGGGAATCTTCCAGGTCGCGCACGGAAAACACCACCAGCTGGTTTGTCATATTTATGTTCGTGGTCTGGTTGAAGATACCGGAAAACGTGCCTTCCGTATATTTGGTCAACCGCTGGGCCAGCGATTCGCCGCCGACCATGCCGCCCAAAACTTCCACCAAGTCCTGCATGGTTGGGATATCTGCGTTGGTGAGGTTAGATCCAGGAGTGATGTCTTTTTTGGCGTAAGTTTCCCATAGTGCCCGGTCCATAATCGCCTCTTCGGTGGGATTGAGTTTGCCAAGCATCAAATTCATAAGGCCAATAAGGTTGACCACGGCCGTGCGCAAAATATCCTCGCTGTTTTCGCCTTCTATGGCTCGCGGGAAATCAAACGGGTTCACGCGCGAGTCAGAATTGAGCGAAATATTCAGAAACGAACCGCCGACTGCATCCGATAAATGTTTGTATTCATTTTCCGGATCGATGACTATAACATCCGTGCCGAGCATGAGGCTTCTTAAAATTTCAAGCTTCACCGCATAGCTTTTGCCGGAGCCGGATTTGGCAAAGACCACAGAATTTGCATTCTCCATTTGGAAACGGTCAAAAAGTATAAGGCTGTTGTTGTGACGATTGATGCCATAAAGGATGCCGTCATTTGAGGTCAGTTCAGAAGACACAAACGGAAATGTCGTGCTCAAAGGCTGGGTGTTGAGGTTGGTGGCTATAGCCAGCTGATCATTGCCCAAAGGAAGAGTTGAATTGAATCCCTGCTCCATCTGCAGCACTGCGGGCTTGGCAACTATGAGCTTGGAGCCAAGCAAGGATTCTATTGTTGAAGCCGCCGCATCGAGTTCCTTAATTGTATCGGCATACAAAGTAAAATAAAGTGAAAATCGAAAATAGCGTTCCGTGCCCTGCTGCAGCCGGTCGCGCAAAGCTTCCACATCTTGGTAGGCCGTTTCCAGCATAGGGTCGCGGACATTTCCTTTTTCCGCGTTCATGGACATGGACGACTGCAACTGCCCTACTTTGTTGCGCAGTTTTTTCATAATTTCACCTGTGTCCATGGGATATATAAACATCGACATATCCATAGGCGTATCCAAACCGATAATCGGCGAGAGCCAATTGACTGAGATAAACCGCGGATACGACAGCACGAAAAATGACCGTGCCAATTTGCCTGAAATTTCCACGCTGTTGGTATTGATCTTAAATGCGGATGGCGCAATTAAATCCCGCAAGGTATTGAGACCTGTTTTGTATTCCTTTTCAGTCTGCAAAAGCTGTTTCCGCAGTTCCGCATCTGGACTAACCTGGGTCTTGCCCAATCCCGGGATGTTTGGTAGTAATGCCATAATTATTCTTTGGGTTTTACCAAATCTAATTCGTCTATTTTTTTAATTTGAATCGGACTGGCCATATCCACGTTGTAGCTGTTATACAAAAGTTCCACCAATTCCTCGGTATTTAAAATGAGCGTATGCAGTCCCATGGCGGAAAGGCCCGAAGTAATCTGGTTCACGCGTTGGAGTAGTTGTTCGCGGTGGGAGTCAAACTCTTGTTTTTTCAGTGAAATATTTTTTACAGGATTTATAAAATTATTGATTTTCTGCATAAATCCTTCTTTCGTTATAAACGGCGAGAATGGCACGACGACATAAAAAGTTTTATTCATAATGCTGGCGAACTCAATGAGCTTGGCAATGTACTCTATGTATTCTTGAGTTTGCAAACGCAGCAACTCGTTGGTCTGCTTCTGCATTATGTCGCGCAGTTTGTCCAAATATGCGTGTATGTCCATCTTTCGCGACTGCATCAGAATTTGAATTGGAAACTCCAGGGAGTTGACGAAATTCTGGTAAGAACTTATGAGCGCATTCTGCTCCTCACCGGATTTGAGCGAAAAATTCGTGGAGGAGACTACGACCACGGCGCGCATGGATCCATCACGCAGGACAATAGTGTCCTCGCGAATTTCCGAGACGTCCAGATGGGATTGCGTGCTCATCTGCGCCGATTTTTTGTTTTGCATTTCAGGTTTAGCCATTTTGGGATTGTTTTTGGGTGTTGGCAATTGTTTGCTGGATGAGCGATTTCTCGTCCTCGGTTTTTTGGTCCAGGAGGTAAGCCAATTTTCTCAGGCGCGAATCCGCTGATTCCAATTCGGCTTCTGGTTTCTCGTCGGCTTTCTTGGCCTCCACAGGAGCCATAGGTTCCACTGTAGCCGTCTCGCGCGAGAAGATCATGGATTTGGGTGCTGACGAATACATTATAAACGGCAAAATGTACTTGAGCATGGGCCGGCCATTGTAATTGGCAAAAGCCAAGCCAATACCGCCCAAGGCAATTGGCAAATCAATAATGACTGAAATAACTTTGGGAATTGGCATAGACCAAAACAATAAGCACAAACCGCCTGCAGCAAGCAATACAAAAAACTGCTTTAGTGTCAGCGGCCCGATAATCTTATCTTCAACATCCGTGAATTGTGGTACGGCGAATTGCATTGTAACTTTCCTATTATTCTCTCCTTTCAGGAGAGATGCCCCGAACACATTTGAAATATCAATAGCTGTAAAAGGGGCAGAGAGGTTAAATTAAATTGATTTTGAATGCTTGTGTTTCAGAAAAAACAGACCAAAACTTCATATATATTATAACACAAAAAAGCCAAATAAACAAAATGACCGGATTCCGGCCTTTTCATAGAAGTTATTAACAGACCTATTTTATAAAATCTCGCAGCCAGTTGGCCCAACCGAGATTTCTCTCTTCCTCAAACTCCTGCCAGAACCCAGACGGCGTTACGATTTTGACGCCATCGTACTCCTCGAGTTTCAACAAATGATGATCCGAAGTCACCAGAAATTCGGCGCCTGAATCTACCGCGGATTCCAAAATTTTATTGTCCTCGGGATCCTCCACGACTTGCACATGGCTTGATGTTTCCACCAAATTCACTTCGTCAAAAAATTTATTTAATTTCTCAAGATATGCGGTATCCGAAATTTTACGCCGAGCCAGCAACCGATTTTCGGCTAATGTCTGCCGGTTGGTATATGTTGAAACTTTGCCATCCAACACGGCGTCTATAATCCGATTTCCAAAATTATTATCATCCGCCGAGCCGTCTATAAGCAGATTGGTATCAAGTACGATTTTCATAAAAGGAATTATATCAAAATAAAACAAAAAGAACCACTTGGGTTCCTTTTACTTCTGACTTCTAACTTTTGACTTAACTTCGATTTACAATTGCTCAATCTGCTTTCGCAAATCCGCTACGGCTTCAAACTCCCGCATGGTCAAAGTTTCCGATACTGATTTGGAAGCCTGGGCAAAAGCTGCAGCCCGGTCGGGACTGGAATCGGCTATCATATTGGCGCCAATTCGGAGGTAAGTTTTATAGAGCGGACTTTCTTCAAACGCAGCCACAGTATAATACGGTAAGATTCGATTGATTTGCGCAAGCTTTACAATCTTGTCGCGGATCATGCCGATTTGCGACAAAAGTTCTCCCTGGCGCAGATGTTCGGTCTGGACTTTTTTGAGGTCGTCCACAGATTTGATGTCTGCCAAAGCTTTGAGCCCCGAAGTTACAGATGTATGCCGTTCCTGTGGGGGCGGGTTCTTTGCCATTGTCAGCACAGGCTCGGAAGCAACTTTGGGCTTCGGTGCCATTTTCAGGATCTCTAAGGGCGGCTCAGAAACTTGAGGGCTTGTAAGTTCCGGAGTATTAATTTCTGATTTCAATTCGCGTGCAAATTCCTGGTTCAAATTTGCCTGAAGATTTGCGTTAGCATTTGGATCGACTGCGGCACGCAGTTGGCTAAGATTAGTCCCATGCTCAAGGACCTGCTCGCCCAGCAGTTCAGCTTCCAATTTATCATCATCTATAAGATTTATGCCGCCTTTCTTAAGCTCGCGGACTTCGTCAGCCAGAATGTCATATAGTTCCATAGTTTCTGTGCCATCCATCTGCGGCACAAGCTTAGACCACTCGTCTTTTTGTTCCGCCGTAAACAGCACAGAGCTGTCCAACAATCTGGTTATTTTTTCCTGGATGGTCATGGCTTTTGCTGATTAATTTGATTGTTCTCATTCAGATCCTGATTGTTAGGTAAAATTCTTGGCAAAGGTGCTTTTGGTTTTGGTATTGGCACTGCTCGCGGGCTCGGGGCTTTGCTGATTCTTCTTATTGCGTCAGCGGCTTTCTGTAAGTCTTTGGCGCCCTGCGTTGCTGACTGCTGTTGGATTTGCGCAGCTTGTTCAAGCTTGCGCGCGCCTGTTTCTGCTCCAGTCGTAATCTGCCCAGCAGCTTTGCGCAGCTGTTGGTCGTTTACCGTATCTGCCATCTGGCGGAACGCTGTGGCGGATTTGAGTTCGCTAGTGGCTTCGGAAATTTTGGTGGCGGCATTTGTGACACCAGTGGTAGCGCGAGACAATTCTCCAGCCGCGCCGCGCACCTCGTGCGCCGCTTCCCTAACCTGCTCAAAAGATCCGTTGCCCAGCGTGACCGTAGCTGCCGGAGCCCCCACACGCTCTATAATACGCTCACGCAATTTATGGTCGCGCTCTATGAGTTTGCTTTGATCGAGTATTTCTTTGGTTTTCTGTATAAATTCCGGCCGATGTGTATCCAAAATCGTATTTACGCTTGTCTTGGTGCTTTGTGAAAGTTGATCACGTGTACTCGTACGTGCCAAAACTTCTTCTACGATCCTGGTTTGAGGAACATTTTTGTAACCTTCGTTACTGCGCATCTTTTGTTCCAGACCCTTAAATGCCGGATCAGCTGCCACAGCCGCGACAATTTTTTGGTAATCACCTTGGTTTTGCCGCTCAATGTAGTTGTAAAATCCGTGCGACCGTTCATGCTGTTTTGATTCTGCACGACGTTGATTTAGTACTTGCCTACCTTCTTCCAGAGCCTCTCTTGGCAACAAATCTCTAAGTGTAGCGTACGAGCCTTTTTGCAAAGCTACCGACCCTCCCTGGCTAGCCACGTTGACAACCCTGGCCACGTCAGCATCGTTTGCACCCTCTTTCCTGAGGACCTGGGCTAATTGCATAATTTCATCGTGGTTAGTAAGATCTGCGTCAGTACTGATTCCTAATTCGCTGGCAACCTTGTTATTCATTATGACCCTCTGGCCACTCGGAGAAATTACAGAATTTTCAATATCTCCCCGACTGCCAATTCCTTCCAAAGCCATCCCACGGACAGTCGCAGTTGCAGCTTCTTCCGGACTTAACATGCCAGCTTGCAATTTGCGCTGTTGCAGTTCGTATTCCTTGCGCTGGTCGTCGGTCATAAGCGATTTTTCGAACGCTTCATCATGTGAGCCAACGTTTAGAGTTCTCGTTGCAGTCTTATTATTAGCCAAAGGAATCTGGAATTGGAATTTACCGCCAGAGGTCTTTGTAATAGAACCGTCAATCGTAGGCTCCAATACATCATCTGGAACTGGGCCAGAGCCGCCAAGCCGCTTAAATATACCCTGCCTTAATTCTTCCTTAAGTGCTGGATTTGCATTTATTGGGGAATCTTTATCTGCCAAGACCTGCATCGCACCGTGTAAAGCATCCAAAGAAACATTATTTGTCATATCAGCGATTTGGTTGCGTTTAAGCTTATCTGGGTGCTCCAAAAGTTCACGCACTTCTTCGGCCTCGTACTCTGCCCAATCATCTTTACCTTTGCCACCCAAACCCATACGTCGCAAGGCTGCGCGTTCATTGCTTTTAACGCCTTCTTGGTATCGCTCGTCAACTTTATGCATGCCTTTTTTGGCAATGCCAGGGACAGACTCCACCCTCTGCGCTCCACGGCGCCAAGCGCCAAAGTATTTATTATTGAATTTATCAATACCTTCTACATGGTCTTGCCCCCAAGAAGTTTTCTTCAAACCATAAGCACCAAGACTGCCCGCATTTGCCACTGGCCCACCGCGCATAACGTATTTACTCAACATCTTGCCGCCGCCCATCCAGAAACCATCCGCGGCCTTAAGGATTGCTCCCGAACCAAGCATGCCCGCTTTTTTGCATACAAATAAAGCCATCCAGAAAAATATCGCAATATATAATGCATCAAATGTGGTATCTCCCGTCATAGAGGAACCTTTTTGTACAAAAATCTGGCCCAAATATAAGAAGAAGAAAGCCGCAGGCCCCCAGATCAGATACTTGGTGAAATATTGCCACCATTGCTTGGCTAGAGACGATGTGGCAGGCAAAATATACAAAGCATATGCCACAGGTGATAGCATAACCAAAACCGATAGCCCAATATATCGCAGGAGTAAAAGGACGGCGATTGCACCATAGCTTGCTGTTATAAGCAACATTGTAAAGATTCTGGTAATTTCACCAGCAAATTGTTTTAAGGGATTCACTGAGCTCAGTACAAAACTGGCTGTTCCAAGAGTACTCCAATATTGCTGATACCCAATCCAATGAGAAGAAAAAACGCGCATCACCATATTGCTTGCGTCTATCAACACCATTGCTATAACTTTGCTAAAATTGATGAGCAAAGCCATTAAAATTAAATTCAAAATCAGTTTACGAGCATTGTAATTATCGGGTCTTCGCAGAATGGTCGCCAGTGACATGATTATAAGTGCCAAGATAAAGAACATATTCATGAAATCCAACAGGATTCTCCAACCCACATCGACAAAACTCGGAAAAGTCCAACCAAGGGATTGACTAGCTGCATAATTTATTATTTCGCCGGACAAAGATACAACAAATAGTAAGAACGAGTTTATAACATTAAATATACCAGCCAGAAACCAGCTCAGGGGGTCTAACACCTTCACCCATGAAATTATAGTATCTAAAGCTGAATCATTAGCCTGCGCACCATTGGAGAATACTGCATTGCTTGCCACTATACTTCCCCACATCCCAGAAATACTATTATTTGTAGAAGCTACAACCAAGTCGGTTCGAATATTATATGGAGCCTGAGTCATTAAATCAGTCCCGCCAGTAGCACTCTTCCACTCACCAAACGTGCAAGTGTCGGACCCGGTCCAGAGTGTGCTTATAATCGCTCCTCCGGATAAAGTCTGTTTCGCTACAGGATTATTCGTATCAGCATAAGCAATTCTACCAGTATCAGCACAAGCCTGCATCGCCATTTTTCTTGCATCAATTACTGCCTGGGTATCCTTGCCCTGACTTGCTGACTTGGCCGCATTTAAAACAGCAATTTTGGCATCCACCCCCTGTAGGTCAGATTGCGAAAGGCCAGTCGTTGTTTGTGCCAATGCAAAATGAGCGGATGTGGCCGCGATTGTCAGTACGATGGCGATTGTCAGTTTATTTTTCAGGCTCATATTTGATTTTAGTAGCTACCCACTGGATCTCCCGGATCACTTGGTGGTGCGTAGTATACACCGCTTTCGCTCGTGGGCGCTTCCGGCGACCATTGAGGATTGTTTGCTCCTCCGGTATCGCCCAAAATATCCACGCCGGAGTTATCATTGTAAGCGACAATGTCTGATGCATAACCATTGCATTGGCTGCTATGAAAGGTCACCATAAGTCCCGCACCTTCGGAGCGAAGCGCCCAAGCCACACGTTTGGTAATTTCAAACGCGCCGCAATTGCCGCTTAGTCCAACGCCTTTGGCTACAAGATAAGCCTTCACGCGCGCCACCAAATCCGAGTGATCCGGCGCAGAACACGCCAGCGAATTCGGAGCTTGGGAACAATCCAGACTATCACCACCAGAACCGGACGAATCGGTTATCACGGGCGCCGGCACTTGTGATGCGGTGGCCAATTGCGCCGCAGCGCATCCGCCCATTGCAACCTGGATGCTATTGAGGTAATTATTGATATTTGTAGTGTTGGAGATAAGACCATTCAAACCGCCGCCCTGACCTAAACCTCCGCCAAATAAACCAAGTCCTGTATGCAAATCCAAGTCGTGGTCCTTTGCCAAAGAACCCGCCACGTTCTGTATATAATTTGCGTATCTGCTTATGGCGATATCAATTGGGTCAAAATAACTGATGTGAAAATTTTCTGTTGCGGAAGACAAACTCTGGAAAGAACTATTCACGACGCTTGCTTTCCTGGACCAAATATCCGTATCATCTTTGTTATCCAAGTTTTGGTTGTCGCTGAACGCGGACGGTCCGTATTGATTTACGAAATCCAAGAATGACTGGGTTTGAGTTTTGGTCTGGTCCAATGCGTTACAAAAAGGTAAAAAGTAAGTGGAACTGGTTGAGACCGAGGAATTAGTGCAGTTTGGCGGATTGCCGCCATGATAACAGCTATCCAGCTTGCCGTCGTTATTTGAATCCTGGCCATCGGGTATGCCATCTCCATCCAGATCCAAATCTTTGGGGTTTGTTACGCCAGCATTGCCGACATATGTATTGCCATTTTCGGACAGCACATAGCCTTGCCCGGAATTATCCAAATTCAGTTTGTTAAATATAAAATTACCAAGCAAGGATCCAACCTGCGAATAAACATTATTGGGATCCACCCCCAGGTTATTCTGGAAGATAGTTTTTATTGCTTCATTAGAAAAATCCTGTACAAAGGCGCCTGGATTTTGAATCGTTTCAATTATTTGTTGCGAGTCAGCGCTGCAATCTCCTCCGGTTGTTTGATCGGCTAGACAGGTGCCGAGACTACGTGAAGATTTATAGCCGTTACCGCTGGCTACTTCCTGACCAGATGCTTGAGCTGCGGCGGATTGAATTTCCCCCAATTGACCAGCCAAAGCAATTTCCAAAAAGTCTGGGTTATTCAAATAATAACTCATAGCCGCGGAATAATAATCCTGACCAGTAACGTTGTCCGGTGGATTTTCTATAAAACTTGGGTCTATGCCGCCTTGTTTAACGTAATAATCCACGATCTTTTTCTTAAGCTGCGGCAGTAGTGCATTACGAGGGTCTGGTCCTCCTGTATAGCCTGTGGGCGTACCTTGTATGTAGGTTGCGTCCATAAGCGTAAAAATTCCCTGTAAATCTGGGTCTGAAATCTTGCTGCGTAGATAATCAGTCAAGTAATGATCAGTAAGCACTTGAGTATATGCCAGATAATTTTGAATTTTGTACTTATCCAGAAGCTGGTTTACAAACCTCTGCAAATATTGATTAGCATAATTTGTCGCGATTCGTTCCGCTGCTGCCAACCCAATATCTTTGGCAATATCATAGATATTGCCAACTTCCGTATTAAAATCATAATCTCCCACTCCCAAGACTGCTTGAGCTTTAGGAACTGGAGCGACTACATAAGCTGACAACAAAGCAGCAATCACCGCGATAGCAAAAATTTGTTTGGGTTTAAAATTGGCTAAGATTGTAGTCATTGCGGGAACTCCGAGCTTAAGGCATTGCTCTCTGCTTCAAGTCGTTGTTGGACTACGAAAAATTGCTGGGCTTCGTCATACCATTGCGGGGATTGGCTGTCAGACGCATCCGAACCTATAGCGACATCTCCCAAGAGCTGATAGAACGCAATAGTATCTTTGTGATAATTCAAAAATTTTTCCGGGACAGTTACACTCTTAAGTTCCTCTGCATACAAAGACAATTTATTTTTGATAGCATCAGCCTGGCTTCCTCCGGACTTTAAAATATTTTCTACATCTGCCATGCTTGATTGGGGAAAGTATTTGTCAGTCAGATTTTGTACATCGGAAAAATATTTTTGAAACGCAGCAGAAGAGTCATCTTGCGTAATTTTCAAATCTGTATCGTCCGGAGTCGGGACTATAACCTGACTTAAGTCTTGGGTCTGCTGAACCATTTTTTGGATATCGGTATCAAAAAGCAAACCGTCGCCCAGAGCAGTGTCCTCGGACTTGGCGTCGTCAAACGTTACTCTCCCCGTTCGGCTTGGGTCGAAGCCTTGCGCTACCAACTCACCGTCGCTAAGAGAATCCTTAACCGTATGCGGATCCAGCGGATTAGTATGATAATAATATTCCTGATAATTCGTCAGCCCGTCTCCATCTATGTCAGCATCCGGCTTGCACAAATCCGAATTGCAAACACTATGGCCGAAGTACTGGAGATTCCACCAGTCCGGGATCTGCGAAGCTTGCGCTGTTGGCGTAGTCACCGCAACGCTCCTGGGATTATTTTTCTTCAGAATGTAAAAGCCAAATCCCAGCACCAAAAACAGAACCACTCCAGCCGAAATTCTTGTGGTCCTTGAATGAAAATTCAAAAGACTTCTCTTTTGAGGAAGAAGGTTGTTTTTCGTCAAATTAGTTTTGTTTTTGTTTCTTATCCTAAACATTTGCGGACTTAAAAACCATAAAAGCCGAGCCCTCCAATGCTCTCAAGTCTTCGTTTTCCTTATGTTTTTTTGATTTTGTTTCTGCTTGGAACTTAAACTACTATTATTATAGCATAAAACCCGAGACCTTGCAAGGTCTCGGGAATTTCTAAGTTCTAATATCTAATTTCTAAACTAGGTTGTGTAATCTATACCCAATTTAGACGCTGCTTTTTTAATCCATTCTTCTATGGTCTTAACCTTGTGAATATAAATTTGCTGTTCTTCATAGTATTTCTTGAAAATACTAGCCAGCCCATCCATAGAGGTTTGCAATGTAGCAAATGACTCCTGTTGCTGTTTAAATTTTTCGTCAAGCTCAGACTTCGTATAAAGGAACTCTTTTTCCGCATTCGTTACTGCCTGAACTATTTGTGTTATATCATCGTTGGTCAACATAAAGGTATATTAATCTTCTAGTAAATGTTTGTAAAGTCGGGTCCAATCTTCTATTTCCAAATCTTGAGGGCGTGTTGTGGGCTCTATGCCTGCGGCATCCAAAAGTTGCCGAACTTTTTCTTTTGGCAATTTTAATCCATTCGCCAAAGTATTGTGGATTTGTTTACGCTTTCCTGCGAACGCAACCTTAAGAATTCGGAAAAATAATTTTTCATCTTTAATTTCCGGAAACTTTTTCTTTGGTGTAATCACAATGATTGCGGAATCAACCTTCGGCACGGGCCAGAAATTCTCCGCGGGCACAATTGCTTCTATTTCAACGTCTGCAAAAATTTGTACCGAGATGCCAAGCAAGCTAAACTGTCCGGCTTTTGCTACAAGCCGCTCCCCTACTTCTTTCTGCACCATCAAAATTATTTTTTCTGGCTGGTGAGAAAGCGCAAAAAAATTCTGGAGCAAATGCGAAGTCAAATAGTATGGGATGTTCGCCACAATTTTGTACGGACCGGAAATATTTTCAAAATTAAATTTGAGCACGTCTCCCTGCACAATTTCCAAATTTTTTTGTTTGCGGAAAAATTTGCGCAAAACAGGCACAAGCATTCGATCTTTCTCTATAGCAACGACGCGACCGGCTTTTGCTACCAGCCTCTCTGTAAGTACGCCCAGGCCCGGACCGATCTCAACTATCGTCTCCCCTTCTGTAATCTGCGCCGCGTCTAAAATTTGCGCAAGCGTTTCCTCGGATATCAAAAAATTCTGTCCCAAATAGTCCTTAGGTTTGAGCCCCAGACTCTTGAGCAAATTTTTGAGATGCACGGGATCGGTGAGGATGTTACTCATAATTGTATTCGTAAATTTCTAGAAGCTCGGGCGGAATGGCTTTAAGTATCCGCGACGGCACGGCGAAATTACGCGAGCCGAAAGTTTTGCGAGATGAGGCGTGCAGCAGATACAAAGTTTTACGCGCGCGCGTAATACCCACATATGCCAGACGAATTTCTTCGGCGATATCTTTTTCAGAAAGCAGTGACCGCGAGTGCGGGAGAATTCCCTCTTCCAAGCCGATGAGGAACACCGTATCGAATTCCAGGCCCTTGGCCTGATGCAAAGTCATGAGCGTAACTTTTGGGCTGTTGAGGTCAACTTCGTCGGCCTGAGTCATGAGCGCAACTTCTTCCAAAAATTTATTCAGCGCATCTTTCCACGGAAGAGTTTTGTAAATACCTGCAACATTGAAAAGTTCCTGGACGTTCTCAAACCGGCTCTCACCTTCCTCTGACCCATCGCGCAAGTATGTTTCGTAGCCGGTAAGTTTAAGGACATTGCGCAAAATATCCAGCAGGTTCGCTTCATTGGGATCGAGATTGCGGATAACATCTACGATTTCAAAGAAATTTTTGATTGCTGGCTTGGCTGCCAAAACATCTGCAAAAATTTTTTCATCCCGATCAATGAGCGATTGTTTGACCATATCAAAACTTTTCGGCCCTATTGACCGCGGCGGAACGTTTATGACGCGCTTAAGCGAGACCAGATCGTTTGGATTCACCAGCAACCGCAAATACGAAATCATATCCCTGATTTCACGCCGTTCGTAAAACTTGAGTCCGCCCACGATTTGGTATGGGATGCTGGCTTCTATGAGCATCTCCTCCACTGCGCGGGACTGGGCGTGAGTCCGGTAGAGCACCGCGATGTGGTTAAGCCCGTCGCGGTTTTTAAGCCTCGGGACCACGCGCGCTTGGGAATGGCGCATTATCCGCGACAGGATGCCTTCATCCTCTTCATCAATATATTGCAACTCTTTTGAGCCGCCATCTTGGGTTTCGACGATAGTCTTGGCCACAAACCAGGCTTCAACTTGTTCGTCTTCGGCGCGATAGAGCACAGGCTTTTTTCCTTCGGCATTGTCAGTCCAGAGTTTTTTGCGATGCTGGCGCGGCGAGAGTGCGATGACTTTTTCCGCAATAGACAAAATATGTCCGGTGGAACGATAGTTCTGCTCCAGTCGGATGACTTTAGCTTCCGGATAATCTTTTTCAAAATCGAGAATGTTCTGCATATCCGCGCCGCGGAATCCATAAATTGCCTGGGCGTCATCGCCGACCACAAATAAGTTTTTATGAGCTGAAGCTAACAATTTAGCAAACTGGTACTGGGCCGCGTTGGTGTCCTGGTATTCGTCCACTAAAATATACTGCCACAGGTTTTGGTAAGTTTCCAGCACTTCCGGATGATCTCGGAACAATTTTACAGGCAATGAAATTAAATCCCCAAAATCTACGGCGTTGTTTTTGCGCAGGCGATCTTCGTAACTTGCAAAAATATTCCGGGCCATGTTGTTAAATTGCCGGTCGCCAGCTTCTAAATCTTCCGGCTCTTCCAGATTATTTTTGGCGCGGTCAATAATATGCGCAAACAACGACGGTTTAAATTTCGTGGGATCGATGCGCGCTTCAAGCAAAATTTCTTTGAGCAAGCTCTCCTGGTCATCATCATCGTATATGACGAAGCTTGCGCTAAGCCCAAAGATATGAAATTGCTGCCGCAAAATTCTGGCTCCGATGGAGTGGAACGTGCCCATAACCGGCATCTGCGAAGATTCCATTCTCCCCTTCCCGCCTTTTAACAGATTAGCCAAGCGCTCTTTCATCTCGCCTGCGGCTTTGTTGGTGAATGTTACGGCTAAAATATTTCCCGGGGCAAAGTGCATTTTCCGCAATAAGTAAACAATCCTCATGGTCAGAGCTTTGGTTTTACCAGATCCCGCGCCAGCCAAAATCAAAACAGGCCCAAGAGGCGCGGTAACGGCCTCAAGCTGCGGGGCATTCAAACCTAAATTTACTGGATCAGTCTTCATGTCCTATACATTATATAGGTTATAGTTTGTAGTTGGTAGTGAGTAGTAGATAAAAATTAAAGTTGTAAGATTTCAGTGGTTCTTAAGCGAGGGCATGAGTTTTTTTGCCGACTCCTTACGATTTCTTAAGAAATCGTAATAGAGCAAAAATCCACACTAAAGTGCATATAAATTATAGATTTTTGCGTTCGGGAAAAAATTTTCCTGCCCGAGCGCCCTTTTGTGGATATTTAACCCAAAAATTACGCCTAAAAACCCCATATTTTCGGACTTATATACAGACAGGTGCTTCTGAAGTGTTGACCGCTGAAGCTGGCTTTGGTAAGATATGCACTATCGGTTGCAAATTCCTCACACTTTCGTAATCCCAACAATTTAGCCTATTCATAGTTCCCGAAGAATTGAATTTGAGCATAGGATTAGTAACCCACTAATTATCTAAAAGTTCAAATTCAATTCAGAATTAGGCCAAAGAAATTGGGCCGCAGGAGTTGTTATTCAAATCTTCACATCCAAACCGTCTGAGGCAAAATCCAAGGGCGGTTCAATCGTTTCCAAAATTTCCGCGTTCAAACAAAAACTTTCCGCTTTTCCAAAACCACACAGCAAATTTACCATACATCCGTTCCGCTCTTTGCACTCCAAACACTTGCTGCCGCTGTCTTTGAACGACTATGCGGCCAGGTTCGGTTTGGAATTGGTCATCGCCATCATCGCGGTTGCAGGCATTGCCGGCAACTTCGCGCTCAAAGCCCACGCTCACGATTCTTCCAAGACAGACAACAGCGTGATTTTTTCATATCTATCCGCAAACCCAAAATTGAATACACCGCTTATTGCAGCGGACGAGACCACGACCATTGTCAGCGCAACCGATATTTGGATTCCCAAGTCCGAAGCAGCTACGCAGTCGGTAATTTTGGCATCCACAAACAGCACGACAAATTCCTCTCCGACTACGATTCAGGACAACGTTATTCTCAAAACGAATCCGTCGGATACAGAGAATCTCCGGCATGGCAAAACAACATACGACATCGCGACTGGCGATACTCTCATTTCCATTGCCTCAAGTTTTGGCATTTCGCCAGCAACAATTATGGTGGAAAATAATCTTACACCAGACTCCGTCATTCACCCAGGCCAAGCAATTACGATTCTGCCTATAGATGGCATCAGCTACACCATGAAGGACGGCGACACTCTGGAAGCGGTTGCAAGCAAATACAAAGTTGATTTGGACGACTTGCTTGAGGTCAATGATTTGGAACTGACAACCGATGCCCAGCCCGGAGACAACATTATAATTCCGACCCAAGTTACGCTCCCCTCGAGCGCGCCGAAGAAATATGTCACCAATACCTCGGGACAGATTGCGGCCACCAAAGCCTCGGCGCCAGCAACGCTTTCCGCCGGCAATTTAAACTTTATCTGGCCGACTTACCTGTGGGTTGCGGCTCACGGTTCCGCAACGCCTCCAGAAAGCCCAGCCGGGCTTACGCCGCTTGGCAGCATTACCCAAGGATTCTCATCCAGACATTCAGGATTGGATATATCAGACAGCAAAATGGAACCGATTTACGCGGCTGAATCAGGATTTGTGGAATGGGCCGGTTGGAACAGCAGCGGCTATGGAAACATGATCCTCATAAACCACGGCGGTGGATTTAAAACCCGCTACGGCCACACTTCGCAAATCTTCGTGCAGGCTGGCCAGTACGTGGAAAAGGGCCAGCTCATAGGCATGCAGGGGCACACCGGCCACGTCGTAGGCGCCACCGGCATTCACCTCCACTTTGAAATCATAGTCAATGGTCGTACAGTAAATCCGCTGATCTATGTAAAGCCATAAAGTTGATAGGTTGTAGTGGGTAGTGAGTAGTATTTGCAAATCAAAACCCTGAGTAAAGACTCGGGGTTTTAATTTACCTACTCACTACCAACTTTTTTATTGCACTGTATTCCCTGCGGACCGGAATGATGCGTCGTCTATATCTGTGCTTGAAAACTGCGATATCTGCTGTGACGAGAGTTTCTGGTTGGTAAAGCTGTCAAACCCCGTGGCCTGGATGTTGGATAAAAATTTAATTGACTGGCCGGAATCGGAAGCTTGCGGAGTCACCACGAGCTGGAATGTCACTTCTTTCACAGGGGTTAGCTTCCCTGCAAATGCCGGTATATCCCCCACCTCCCATCGGATAATTCCCGAACTTTCATCAAATAAGAGATTGGGCTTTTCTGAATCCGGGACAACAACGCTATTCCAGGATGAGGGCGGCAGAGGCAGCGATGCCACAACCTCACCCGAATTGAGATCATTGGAAGAATTAGACAATGTAAAGGTTACTGCAAACGTGGTCTGCTGGCCGACACGCATAGGTTTGGCTCCAGTGACGTAATCACCTGTAACACTGAAAGAGAGATCGCTTCCAAGTTTTATTTGCAAATCCTGGGCCCGGATCGGCGTAGTAACCTCGGAAGAGCTCACAGTCACGGAATTATTTATGACTTGGTTTTTGATAGTGGCAGGCAGAGTGCCCTTAAGAGGCAGAGTAAATTGCACTTGTCCCTTTTTGCCAGGCGACACTATTGAAAGATCCGGATCCGTAGCCGTCTTCCAGGTAATAGTCGATCCGGTGATGACGGCATTGGAGACATTAAGTCTCGTAAGATCCACCAGGCTTGAATCAAACGTGTCTGAAATCACCAGGTTTGTAAGACCAATGGTGCCGGTATTTTGATAATTGATTGTGAACTGGACAGAACCTCCGATATCCACAAAACCCGAAGGAGAAGCTGACTGTATGACTGTAATAGGTGCTTCTTTCAAAGTAAATGTCGCAGTAGACGAAATTTGTCCGGCAAGCGTGTTGTTTATAACTTGGCCCAATTCCCCTTCCATAATCTGCTCATCACCTGAACTCCCCAAAAAACTTCCCCCGATGTCAATGTGTCCACTTTGGCCTGCCGAAAGAGAGCCGATAAGCCAATAGTTCGTATCGCGCGAAGGAGGTGTGCTGCTCTGCGTGAATTTAAATCCCATCGGATACGTAAGCTTAAACGCGACATTGTCGTAATTCTGATTTGAGACATTGGCATAGTTAACCGTAAATGACGTATCTTGGCCTACTGGCACCTGAGGCGGGCCCGTGATTTCAAACGTCAGGTTGGGAGCCTGGATGGTCGTCGTAAACGTCTGGCTAGCCGTAAAAATGGAGTTAAAGTTGGAAAGTTCGTAGCTAAGTTTCGCGGTCAGGACTTTCTGTTCGTCAGTGGCGCCCGAGAGCTTACCGCGCACCGTGAGTGTGGCGCTATCGCCGTGCCTGAGGATTGGCAGGTCAAAACTTGAACCGCTCAATGACTTGGATGCCGGCGTGGATGATTTGAATTGGAAGTTGCTTGGATAAATCAGATCGATGTGAACATTGGTGAGATCCGCGCTTTCGCCGTTGGTGTAAATAATTTGGTACTCACCTTCCGTGCCGGCCGAAAGCTGATCTGGGCCTTTTATAACAAGCGAAACTTTACTGCTTTCCGGAGTTTGAGATTTAGGTTTGCGCCCTAGCACATACCACGCGACGCCAGCCGCCAAGAGCACTGCCACGACAACCGCAATCAGAAGTTTGTTGCGGTACCAGGACTTGCCCGTTTCGGGCTGGAAAATTTCTTCGGGCATGTCCGAACGCAAATTCGGGTCTATAATTTGATCATCCATCATTTTTTCCTTTCAAAATTTACATTGCAAATAAAAACGGCTCGGACTTAATGGCTCGTTCAATGACGCCTTCGATGAAATTTCTGACGTCTCGATGCGACGAGATTTCTTTCGGCCGGCCGAATCCCAAAATTTCCGATAGATTCAGGGCATAAATGTCGATCATGGTGTAAGCGGAAAATTCTGTTCCGTCAGAATCCAATTCGGACAAAAAATCCAAGAGCAAGTTGAATGCCCGCTCGTCCGGGTGCTCGTCAGCCGTCATCTTAAGCATAAGTTCACAGGCGTACGCCGCGGGCGCGATTTTGGCAAGATTTGAGCGGATGCCACGAAAATTTTTTAACGATGCAGCAGAAATAACCGTCGGCCACGAGCCGGCCAGATCAACTTGGGTAAACGACAAATCTTGCAACGCGCCAGACAATTTACTGCCGGGTTTGCGCAAGCCGCGCGCGAGCACGCGCAATTTACCGAATTCCGACGTCCAGATCGTGATAATCTGGTCGGTTTCGCGGTAATTTTGTTTCTTTAATATGATCCCCTGCGCCTTACGAAACTTTGACACGAGTTAGGCCTATCCGTACCTTTTTGCTATCGATTTCTATTTCTTCGAGGTTATCCGAGTCTGGTTCTATCTTATCAATATATGTCTTCTTTTTGTCGATAATATTCAAGGCTTTAATTAATTCAGCGTCTGTAATATCATACGTTAAATTAACTATTTCGCCAACCCGAAGGCCGCTTTTTTTGCGCATATCCTGAATCGCGCGTTCAAGTTCCGCGGCCAATCCTTCTGTCTTTAATTCTTCGGTGATATTGGTGTCAAACTCCAAGCTTTTGCCAAAGTTTACGGACCGGACGTTAAGCTCGTCAGCCAAAATTTCTTCCAGTTCTTTCGTCAATTGCTTTTGCTCAGTTAGCGTATAAGTAAACGAAGCCAAAGGTTGGCGAAGTTTTATGTTGGAATTCTTGCGCAAACTGTGGCCTTGCTCTACCAGCCCTCGTACCAATTCCATTTGGTCCAAAATTCCATTTTGATCTTCTGACAATGCGGCAACCTGCGGCCAAGGCATTAAGTGGACGGATTCTGCTTCGGGTTTGAGATGCTTATAAATTATTTCCGAAATATATGGAGTCATGGGCGCCATAAGTTTGGCCAGAACCAAGAGGCAATGGCGCAATGTGCCAAAGAAATGATCATCGGACCGGCGTCGGCTTCGGCGCAAGTACCAAGTCGAAAGTTCGCTAATGTAATTTTCGATTGCGCGGGTAGCACGGACAGTGTTGTACTTATCCAACTCCTCAGTTATCTCAAGAGTCAACTCTTGAGTTTTTGTCACGATCCAAAGATCCAAAATATTTGTGAGTTTTGGTTTATAATCAGGTCCTTTCGGCTGCCACGCGGCTTCGTTGGCATAGGTGACAAAATAATTGAACACGTTCCAAAGGATTAAAATATTTTTTCGATATGTAACACCGAGTTCTCTTTCGCTGAAGTTCAAGTTATCCGCATTCATGACCGGCGAACTCATAAGATAAAATCTCAAAGCATCCACGCCGTACTGCTCAATCACCTTCCACGGATCCGGGAAATTATTTTTTGACTTGCTCATTTTACTGCCATCTTCGGCCAAAATCGTCCCGGTAGTGACCACGTTTTCGAATGGCGCATGTCCGAACAAATTATAGGAAATCACATGCATGACATAAAACCATGCTCTAGTTTGGGCAATATACTCTACCACAAACTGGGCCGGAAATCTCGATTCAAAAATCTTTTGCTGGTCAAACGGGTAATGGTATTCGGCAAAAGGCATGCTGCCTGCTTCAACCCAGGAATCGAAAATTTCCGGAGTCCGATGCGCATCGCCTCCGCATTTTTTACACTTGATTACGATTTCATCAATATAAGGCCTGTGCAAATCGGCGATGCCAACATTCATATGGAATGGTTGGGCGTATGCGGGATACTGCCGTTCTGAACCGAAATACTTCATAAGCGTCCATAGCGGGTCGCCATGCGAGACAACCAGAATTTTTTTGCCTTCGTATTGCTTGTTGATTTCATGAACAAAGTTAAGCATCCGCTCCTGGACTTGGAGATTCGTCTCCCCGCCTTCGGGCGCGCGATCCCATCGGTCCTCAAACGAAAACGCTTTCCAATACTCTTCATATGCCTTGCCCTTGAAATTCCCAACGTTGACTTCGCGCAGGCGTTCGTCAAAAGTGGGCTCCACTCCCAAAACTTGGCCGATGGCTTCGGCGGTTTCACTATCGCGCGTAATGTCCGAGGCAAAAATCATATCAACGCCGCCCTGATTTTTCAGCTCATTTCCAGCGGCCTGCGCTTGCATTTGACCTTCTTTGGTGAGGTGGTACTTTTGGTCATCCGGCCAGCAGTCGGAAATGCCCAAGACGTTGTTTTCGGCCTGGCCGTGGCGCGAAAAATAAAAAGTATTTTTTTCCAAACCCAACTCTGGAATGCTGCCGATTACATTATGCTCGCCGCAATCGTCGCACTTCCAAACCGGAATTGGGTTACCCCAGTAGCGGTTGCGCGAAATGTTCCAGTCAGGCGCCGCTTCCACGCTCTTTTGATATCGGCCATGTTTGAGATGCTCCGGATACCAATTTATCTCTTTATCGTTAGTTTCCAAAAGGCCTGTTTTGATTTTTTGAATATTCATAAACCACGCAGGGATTGCATTGTAGTAAAGCGTGGTGCCGCAGCGCCAGCAGTGCGGATAGCTATGCTGGTGCTGATTTTTGGCAAACAGCAGTCCGCGGGATTCCAAATCTTTTTTGATTGGCTTTTCTGCGTCTTTAAAATACATCCCGCGTATAAACTCCGGGGCCTTCTCATTGAACTTGCCTTTCTCATCAAGCATCGGCACAACTGGCAATCCTTCCTTAAGTCCCAAATTGTAATCGTCTTCGCCATAAACCACGGCGGTATGGACCACTCCTGTCCCATCCTCAGTCGTCACAAAATCAGCAGCATAAACTTTGTAGGATTTCTCGGATTTAAATTCTGTAGTATCAAACAATGGTTGGTATTCCAAACCAACTAAATCAGAGCCCTTTAATTCATCATGGGTTTTTGAGGCACCTTCCAAACCCAAATCCTTGATTCGATCCGCTGCGACAATGTAATACTCCCCATTTTTCTCCAAAGCTTGATACCGAATATCCGCACCGACTGCCAATGCCACGTTGCCAGGCAAAGTCCAGGGAGTGGTAGTCCAGGCCAACAGATAAGCTCCTTTTAACTTTTCGCTTTTCACTTTAAACTTCACTGTAACCGCTTCTTCCGTGACTTCCTTATAGCTGTTGTCCATGGCAACTTCAAAATTGGAAACTGGTGTTTCGCAGCGCGGGCAGTACAGCAGCACGCGCCGGCCCTCGTAAATTAAACCCTTATCATAAATTTGTTTGAACGCCCACCACACGGACTCCATATAGTCGCGGTCCATTGTTTTGTAAGAATCGTCAAAATCCACCCATCGCGCGATTCTCCGTACAGTGCGCCGCCATTCGTGGGCAAATTCCAAAACAAGCGAACGGCAAGTTTCGTTGAATTTGGCAATCCCAAGTTTTTCAATATCTTTTTTGCCGGAAATACCAAGCTTTTTTTCTACTATTTCCTCAATCGGCAGTCCGTGCGTGTCCCAGCCCCAGCGCCTGCGCACGTACTCGCCCTTCATTGTATGGTATCGCGGAAATAAGTCCTTCACTGTAGAAGCCAGGATATGACCGTAGTGCGGAAGCCCTGTAGCAAACGGCGGACCATCATAAAAGGTATACAATTTATTGTCTTTGGTTTGTTCCAGCGATTTTTCAAAAACTTTATTTTCATCCCAAAACTTCAAGATCTCTTCCTCAAGTTTGGGAAAATCAGGTTTAGGTTGAATAGGGTTAAAGAATTGTTTGCTCATAAAATAAAAAAGCCGCTAATCTTCGATCCCTTCCGGGAGGTACCATCGAAGTTCCAAATGGCTCTTAATTATCTTGATTACGGACAAGTTCCGGGCAGGTCTTATTACGTAATGTATTACGTAATTATTCTGTCAGCTTAACATCCCGTTGATTGCGGGCATCACCTTACACTTATTATCCCGCACCTTTTTGATTTCGTCAACACTCTTAGGGACACTACATCTCTTCCAAGCTCTCGATTCCAAGCAAATTCAAACCGGTTCCTAGGGCTTGTTTGGCCTTTGCAATCAGCATTAGTCTGAAATTTTTCAAATCCAAATTCTGCTCTTTCATCACCGGGCTTTCGTGGTAAAACTTATTAATAAGTCCCGCCAATTCATAAAGAAAATTAGCCAAAAGATTTGGGAGGTAATCTTTTAGTGATTCGGTTATGGCATCATCTAAAGCCAAAATCTTGAGCATCAATTCATGTTCGGTAGGAGATACAACGAATTCCCCCTCCCCCTTTCCTGCTTCCCATCTCTCTTTTCTCAAAATACTCGCAAGCCTCGCGTAAGCATACTGAAGATACGGTCCGGAGTTGCCTTCAAAATCCAAAACTTCTTCCCAATCAAATTCAATGTCGCTGTGGCGATTGTGCTTGAGTATAAAATATTTAAGCGCTCCACGAGCCACGACCTTGGTGGCTTGTTCCTTATTGGGCAGGTCCGGGTTTTTCTCTTGGATAATCTTACCCACTTTGTCCTCGGCTTCTGCAATCACATCATAAGCCAGAATCATATTTCCTTTTCTGGTGCTTAGAGCCTGGCCCTTGAAGCTTATGAATCCGTAATCAATATGCACACCCTCCTCGTCTTGCATTTCGCCCATTAATTTAAGGATTGCAAACAGCTGATGATAATGGTGTGATTGACGGTTGTCTACAACATACAAATGTTTGGCAAATCCCTGTTGTTTGGCAAAAACAAACGTGGCAAGATCGCGCAAAAGATAAGTCGTACTGCCGTCGGACTTTTTGATAATCGCCACACCCAAACCTTGGTTCTCTAGGTTTACAATTTGCGCGCCTTGGGATCCCACTAGCAACCCCTTTCCTTTAAGCGCGTCCAAGACGGCCGGCATTTTGTCTTCGTAAAAACTTTCCGGCCAGTGGTGGTCAAACGGCAATACGCCGAGCAGGTCATTGATCTTAAGAAATTCTTTTACGCTGACCTGTACGATCTCTTCCCAGATTTTGCGATTGTCGGAGTCTCCTTGTTCAAGCTTGGCAAATTCGGCCTTGGCCGACTCGTGGATAGACGGATCTTTCTCTGCGGCTTGATTTAACTGCGCATATAATTTTTCATCCACACGCTCGTGCTTTTTATAAATCAGAATCAAATACCCAAACTGCGTGCCCCAGTTCCCCATGTGCGTGTCTGATTCTACTTTTACACCTGTGTAAAGCATCAACCGCTTGAGTGCGTCCCCTATGATAGCTGTCTCCAAATGGCCAATGTGCAGCGGCTTGGCGATATTGGGCTGAAAGTATTCCAATAGCACTTTCAAATTTTCCCTCTCCCCTTGGGGGAGAGGGTGGCGCGAAGCGCCGGGTGAGGGATTCAGCTCTTTAATCAACTCATCATTTTTCAACCTGAAGTTTATAAACCCGGCTCCTGCCACTTCTACTGATTCAAATCGGGATTTGTCGATTTTTTCCACGATCATCCGCGCCAGGTCCGCAGGCTTCTGTCCGGAAACCTTGGCCAAAATTAAAGCCGCATTGGTGGCAAAGTCACCAAGCTTTGCGTCTGGGCTGGTAATTGTAATTCTATTCAAAATCTCATCCGGTACGGGAATATCCAAGCCTTTGATAGTGTCCAAAAGCTGCTTCAAAATTTGCTCTTTCATATCTTACATTATATCTGATAAACTTAAGCTATGCCAAGTTATGCTTCCAATCGCAAGGCTTTCCACACCTACTCAATCCAGGACACGTTTGAGGCGGGTTTGGTATTGGCTGGCCACGAAGTCAAAAGTATCCGTAGCGGCCAAGTGAGCCTAAATGGCGCATATGTCAGCATCCGCGGAGGCGAAGCGTACCTCAAAAATGCCTACGTCGGCAAATACAAACAGGCAGCCAACTTGGAAGGGTACGATGAAAACCACGAACGAAAATTACTCCTGCACAAAAACGAAATCCTCCGGCTGGTCAACCGGCTAAACGAAAAAGGCACGACTCTGGTGCCGTTGGAAATCTACACGCATAAGCGCCGGCTCAAACTCAAATTCGCAGTGGCTACCGGCAAAAAACAATACGACAAGCGCGAGTCAATCAAAAGGAAAGAAACAAAACGCAAAATCGAACGAACAATCCGTCAAAGAATATAATAAAAAGTCATCCTGAGCGCAGTGAAGGATCTGATCTATAGAGATTCCTCACTTCGTTCAGAATGACAATTTTCTTGGTGGAGCTGGGGAGTATCGCACTCCCGTCCAAAAGATCGCAAAAATTTCATCTACAAGTTTAGTCTCGCTTGCATACTCAAACCATAAAAGCGAAACGAAAACGGTTTGAGGTTGCCCTTAGTTTCCAATCAATCACGGACAGAATTGATTGTAAGTCTGCGGATATAACACCGGTGGACCGCGAGCAGACGTCGAGGCGCCGATGCAGCATCACTGTTAAGCGATAGCTGGAGCAAGGCTAAGGGAGGCAAAAGCCATCTTAACTTTGTTTACCAAAGAATTGGCAATTATGATTTGCCTTTTCTTTTTAACCGAAAGAGTAGGCTAATCGGACTTGCGAAAATTTTCAAAGATCTAATGTCGAAGCTATTCAGCCCCACATAATTACCTAAAGATTTCACATTTAGGTCACCTGGCATTCTAACCCAAAATTCCAGTTCTGGCAAGCCCTTGACCCAAAGCTCCATTTCCTATATAATTAAGGCGCTTTAATAAAATATAAGATTTGCAAAGAACACGTATTAACCATCAGATCAGGGTTCCCGAAGTTCGGGTCATAGATGATTCCGGCAAGATGCTTGGAATTATGAAAACCTCGGATGCACTCCAGCTCGCGCTGGACTCGGGCGTTGATTTGGTGGAAATTTCCCCCACGGCCCAGCCGCCGGTTGTAAAGCTTTTAGACTACGACAAATACCGCTATCAGCAGGAAAAGCAAGCCCAGGAATCCCGGAAGAAGGTCAAAAAAGTCACAGTCAAAGGCATTCGGCTGAGTATCCGTATCGGCCAGCATGATCTGGCATTCAAGGCCAAAAAAGCCACGGAATTTATCCAGGAGGGCAATAAAGTCAAACTGGACGTGCAGATGCGGGGCGCGGAGAAAGCCCACCCGGAACTGGCCTTTGACCTCATCCGCAAATTCCCTACTCTGCTTACAGTTCCTTACGTTATAGAAACCGGCCCATCCCGCATGGGCGGCATGGTGTCATTAATTTTAAGTCCACAATCCAATAAATAATATGGGAAAAGGAAGCAAGACCAACAAACGAATGTCCAAGACATTCCGCATCACAGGCAGCGGCAAAATTATGCACCGTAAAGCCGGCCAGGCCCACTTCAACGCGCGCGAATCCGGCAAGACCACCAAAAGCAAACGCCGCGATCTTGTGCTATCCAACGTTAACCGAAGAATCCTAGAAGTAATTAAGTAAAAACAAAATCAAAATGCCAACGAAATGCATTTTGATTTTGAGAGGAGTAAGAAGTTTACCGTAGCAGCCGTGAGACCAACGAACGGACGCGAAGGCAAAACTTCTTAGGACGAATGACAAGAGTTAAACGAGGTGTTGCCGCTCATAAACGGCGCAAATATGTTTTGGCCCGCACCAAAGGCTTCACCAACCGCCGCCGCACAAATGCCATAGCGGCCAAAGAAGCCTTGCTTCATGCCGATAGTTACGCCTACGGCCACCGCAGGCTAAAGAAGCGGGATTTCCGCAAACTTTGGACTATTCGCGTCAACGCCGCGGCCAGAGAATCAGGCCTAAGCTTTTCCAAGCTTATGGACAAGCTTCACAAAGAAAGCATTGGGCTCAATAAAAAAATGTTAGCAGAGATAGCAGCTCGCAACCCAAAGGCATTTGAAGCAATTGTCAGCCAAGTCGCTAAATAGGATTTTAAAAAACCGCCTGGGCGGTTTTTTTGCGATTATTTTATTGCCAAGTGGAACCGATTGTTCCTTGTCGATCCAGATCATCCTGCGATATGGTCAGATGCTGGCTTGTCGTGATGCCCATAGCCTGCATAAATGCGGCGTCCAACGGATGGGCCACACCATTTGCAATCAGATAATACTGGCTTTGGCCCTGTACTTGGACAACCACGCCATCCGGCAATTTCACAACACTTGAAGAGTCAGAGAATGTTTCTGCATCGTCAAAGACAACCACCTGATCCAGTCTGTCGTACCACGCTTGGAACATAAACATGGAAGTGAAAGCTTTCTTGGAACCGGAATCAAGATAGTAAACAGTCGGGTTGTTGGCGTACTTAAACAGCGTGCCCCAGGGTCTGGAAAATGTAGGCTTGTCTATAACCACAATCGGGTAGCTGTTGAACAGGTTAGCGTCATCAATTACATAAACCTGGCTGAATGCATAACCCAAAGATAAGAAATCATTTTCGCTGGTAAATGCCAGGCGATGACTGCCATCAAACAAATAAACTGTTGGGTTAGTGGAGGTCTTAATTAATGTTCCCGAGCGCAAACCCAAAATTGAACCGGTTGGAAAAGTTACACTGTCGGGAATAGTTATGATGGCACGCGAACTCGGCACGCGGTTTTGATACACGGTCCAATCTGTAATCGGGTATTTTGTGCCTCCATTGAGCAAGTAAACTGTGGCGTCGGATGCATATTTTATAAACATTCCTGAAGGATATTTTGAGGCATCGATAAGTGAATTAGTGTCTCCTTCTACGGTCAGACTGGCTGTTCCCACTGAAGTGAGTTTATCCGTGCCAGCTCCGGCAACGTTAGTGTCCGAAGTACTGCCAGGAGTAAAATCAAATGTCAGATTAGAGGTGCCCCCAGCCAGAGCTTTGAAATTTATGGTAGCCAAAACTCCAGAACCGGTGTAGGTAGTACCGCCTGTGGTCACCTGTGAGAATTGTATAAGTCCCGAATTTACTGTGTTGGTTAAAGTTTGCGGCAAGAGCGTCCCGGCAGTAATCTGCACGCCGGAAGCAGCCGAATCAGCATCCTCAATTTCCAAAATAGAAGGATTGTAGTGCAGAGAGTAGACGTCTATGCCGTCTATGGCTGCACCTTCAGTATCAACATTGATATTGACATTAATTGCGTCTCCGACCTGGTAGGTCCCACTTGGAGGCGTAAGAGTCAGTGTCGCAGCATGCGCAAATTTAACAAAACCAAATAGTACAATCGGCAATCCAAGACCTAAAAAAACTTTTTTCATCGTTATTTATCCCCGCTTACGAGCCAGTGCTTATTCATAAATGAATAATCAATTGAATTTACCAAACCGTCGGCGTTGAGATCAGCCGTGCTATATGCGGTAAACCAATGGGTGTTCAAAATGGAATAATCCACTGAATTAATTATGTTGTCCTGATTTATATCACCGGTTTGAAGTTGCGGTATCGTGACAGATGAACTGGACAGCCCAAGGTTCACGGACACGAGCTTGGCCAAAAACGGCGCCACTGCCAATTTAAAGTATACAGTTTGGGATGGGACTTGCAAAACCAAAGCGCTATTGCCGGCGCTATCAGTCGTAAAATCGGCATTGGCTAAAGTTGACGATTTGGAGGAATTCAATATCTGCAGCGTGCCGCTCACGGCTTTGCTGCTTAATCCTTCGGGATCAACTATTATGGTTTTGCTCGTAAAGTTTTGAGGACTGCCCGGCAAAAGCACCAATTTCGTGCCATCCTGCATGTCCACACCATACGCGTATATGGAGTGGTATTGGCCATCGCGGTAAGTTTGCGGAATGCTAAAGCTAAACCCATGGTTTCCGGTAATACCATAGAAGGTGCGGATATCCGGCCGGTTGGTTGAGGCCGTTATTGTTCCAATCAAGGTGCCGGTCCCGCGCGCGCCATTGATAAATATTTGCACTTGGTTTGAGCTGGACGAGGTATCCGGGTCAAAACTCCATCCAAGTACATTACCGGAAACATCTATTGAATCCAAATTGCCATTCGGTAAGGTGTTGTTGCTGGTTGTCACGCTTACAGCGTTTGATGTTTTGGTATTGCCCGCCGCATCGCGTGCCGTGGCTGTGAGCGAATGTGCGCCTTCAGAAGCCGTAGTGGTATTCCACGAAATTGAGTACGGTGAACTTGTGTCTTCGGAGGAAAGGTTTGAGCCATCCAATTTGAATTGCACGCCTGCCACGCCGACATTGTCTGAGGCATTCGCCGACACGGTTATAGTACCGCTCACGGTACCTGCAGACGGAGCGGTTATGGACACAGTCGGGGGGGTTGTATCGGAAACGGTGTTATTTACTGTAACGGAAACCGCGGTTGATGTCTTGGTATTGTCAACTGTGTCTCGCGCCACGGCAGTCAAGTTATGAGAACCATTTGAGACACCCGTGGTATTCCACGAAATTGAGTACGGTGAACTTGTGTCTTCGGAGGAAAGATTTGAGCCATCCAATTTGAATTGCACGCCTGCCACGCCGACATTGTCTGAGGCTGTAGCGGAAACTGTGATTGTGCCGTTTACAGAGGCACCTCCGGCCGGCGCGCTTATAGATACCGTGGGTTTTGTAGTGTCTACTTTGAAAGATGCATTCGTTACGGAACTCAATTTATCTGTCCCCTGATAACCGACGTTTGTGTCAGAAGTACTGCCAGGAGTAAAGTCCATGGTCACGGCAGACGTACCGGAGGCAATTGCCTTGAAAGTGATAGTGGCCAACGTACCACTGCCTGTAAAACTACTGCCGCCTGAGGTGGATTGAGAAAATTGCACCGTTCCCGCGGTATTATCCACGGTGTTGATTACCGTGTTTGGCAAGGTTGTCCCAGGAGCAATTTGGACTCCGGTCGTGCCAGAAACACTGTCCTGCACTTGCAATATGCTTGGGTTAAAATGCAGGGAATAAATATCTACGCCATCCGCGGGATTACCGCCGGTATTGAGATTTATATTAACTGTAAACGTTTGATCTAACGCAAAGGTTCCGCTCGTTGGTGACAACGCTAAAGTTGCGGTTGTCTGCGCGTGTGCAATAGAAACTTCTTGTCGGAGATTGTTATTACCCAGTTTTCCGATCTGATTGAGCAAAAGAAAACCCGCCCCGAATGCAACCACAACGACCACTACCCAATTTACCAGAAACCGAGCCTTGCCTGGCAGTGCCGGCTTTACCATAAATGTTTTAAATTTTAAATAATTATTTAGTAACGGTATAAATTGCGTCCACCACGCGCGATAGTTGATCACGCCCGCGATAGGCAGCATTGCTGTCCGTAGTGCCGCCCTGGCTAAAATCAAATGTCAGAAAAGCCGGACCTGCGGCCAAAGCCGTAAAATGGATTGTGGCCAAGGTCCCCCGCCCGTGAAAGCTTGTGCCGCCGGCTGAGACTTGGCTAAATTTAATCGTGCCCGACTTGTCATCGACAATATTTGCGGCATTGATGTCCATAATTTCCCCGGGCATAATCTGTACACCAGGCTTGCTCGGAACGTCGTCGTCAACTCGCAAAATTGTTGGATCATAGTGCAAGCTGTAAACATCCACGCCATCCACGTCTGTGCTGGCTGTGTCTAAAACAATATTTGCAGCGAATTTATCCCCAACTTTAACTGTTGTAGTTTGAGGATCCAGGGCCAGCACCGCCGAAGATGAAGTTACTCGAACCGTTGTGGGTAAGCCATTTGTACCGGTTATAAAAGCAACAATTTGGTTATTTAGCAAAGCCCAGACCACAACCGCGATTACAATAAAAATACCCCAATAAATGAGGGTTCTGGTGGCTATGGTTAACTTTCCCAGTCCGGGAACTTTTGTAGACCTATCTTTTGTCTCAGGCATATTTTTGTTTAGTTAGTTTCTTTTGTCGATTACGTTGCAGATATTATAGCATATTTTATTTATTCGGTAAAGCAATTCAGGGGGTAGCATTACCCGCACCGCCACCGGAAGTGGAGGTTTTGGTGGATTTGAACGCCACGATTGCACCGACCCAGCCATTATTGGCGATTGTCCAAGCCGTGCTGTAAGTTCCGGTGGAATTAACCACGCGGTAGCCCGAACCGAATGACATAAAATCATTGGCAGTGGTAAGTTCAGCAAAACCGTTTGTGGGTCCAGCCGAAGGCTTGCCTGCGGCCTGATCTATTATCCCTCCAACGATGAGATCATTTGGATTGCTCACAGTGACTGCTCCTGAACCGGCTGTGGTGGAAGTACCGCTTGCACCGTTACTTGCGTCAAGGTCTGATGCGACATTTGAAAATTCAGCTATCATGCCCTGCACTTGTACCGAAGAACTCATGGTGACAGTTACAGCTGTTCCTGAACCTGTGCTCCCAACTCCATACCAAATTTCTGTCCCGGCGTTGGAACCGGCTGCAGAATTTCGTTTGGCCAAAGTCCAGGTCACTCCCCCTCCCGAAACGGAACTTACCGAAGTCGCGGAAGTGTTCATGCCTATTACCGCGATCAATGCATTACCAACTGCCGGAGCTTGTCCTAAGGTTATAGTAAAAGAACCCGCGCCGCCGCCGTTGCCGCCTTTGGCTTGCTGAACAAATGCGGGATTTGATTGATTAGGGCCACTGCCGCCTCCCGAAGAACCGCCGGTGGATGTGCCGCCGTTGCCTGTGCCGCCGGATAAAGGCGTGCCGCCGCCGGATCCGCCACCAGTGGGTCCGCTGCCCGGACCAAAAACGACAAACATCCAACAAGCACCATTGTTGCTGACACTCGTGCCGGAAGTTATGGATATATTATTTGAACTTACCGAGCATCCAGAATCCTTAAGACTGACATAGTTCACATTTGCTGAACCTGAAAGGTTAATTAACCACTGGCTGCTGGGAGTGCTGCTTTCAATACTAACAACATTTGATGCATTGCCGGCAATGGTAAGGTTATGGTTAACTGTCGTCTGGACTCCTGCGGAAAATACCAAAGTCTTACCAAACGCGTTGGATGTCAGATTATAATAAGTAATCGCTGCCACGTCAGCCTGAGTGCCGGATGGACTGTATTGGAAAGTGGAAGTATCCGCTGTTAAAATTGCGGTCGGTGAAGATAAGATGGATACGGGATTGGCGCCGGTAACAATCCAAGTTCGGTTTCCGGCATCCAGAGTGGTAACTGCCGTGTCTCCGGACTTGCCCACGGATAGAGTCCCCGAAATTGTGATTGTCCCCGATCCTGATGTGGTTGTGGTAACCAGGCTTACTCCCGATGAATTTGAAAATATCAAATTGTCAAAAATCCAGTTATTTGTACCTGAACTTGTCCCGAAATTTTTATCCGCTCCAATCCTTTGTTCAAAAGTAGATCCAGTTAAATTTACAATTCCACTTCCAGCCACGTTGCCTTTGACAGTAATGGTACCTGTTCCAGAACCAGACAAAGTACCATTTACGCTGAGATCGCCGGTTAGTGAACTGGTTCCATTGCCTACGGTGAAAGTTGCGCCGGAAGCAACTGTTGTGGTGCCGGTAACATTTAGAGCTGGGCTATTTGTAGCGGCAGTGGCTCCGGCGTTTGCGCCGTCCCCAACTGTTAAATTACCGCCGACGTTGAATGTTCCCGATCCGAGAACTTGCTGGGTGAAACCAGATGGTTTAAGACCCAAATTATTATATGTAGCTGCGGTGGCTGTTGCGCCGTTACCCGTATAATTGACGTTGGAAGTCCCACTGGACAATGTCCCTTTGGCTGTTATGTTGAGAGGCGTCCCCGTGCCCGACAAGGTCAGTGTGGTGGCACCCAAAGCAAGCGTATCCGAATTTGTGGATGAGGCATTGCCCAAGGTCAAAGTCCCAGAGACTGTTACACTG